>CAVVGQ010000006.1:0-391681 GCA_963747825.1 uncultured Acidimicrobiales bacterium | reverse complement strand
GCGACCGGCAACAGGAGTGACTACGTACAGTGAGCGTCATCGACCAAGTCATCGGCCGGGAGGTCCTCGACTCCCGCGGCAATCCCACCGTGGAAGTCGAGGTGGTCCTCGAGTCCGGATCGGTCGGGCGGGCCATCGTCCCCTCGGGTGCCTCGACGGGAACGTTCGAGGCGGTGGAGCTACGTGACGGCGGTGACCGCTACCGGGGCAAGGGCGTACTCCGGGCGGTCGCCAACGTGAACGGCGAGATCGCCGACATCCTCGACGGATGCGACGCCCTCGACCAGCGGGGTGTGACCTGGCCCTGATCGACGCCGACGGTACCCCCAACAAGGCCCGCCTGGGCGCCAACGCCATCCTCGGCGTGTCGCTGGCCACGGCCAAGGCGGCCGCCGACGAGCTGGGCCTGCCCCTGTTCCGCTACGTCGGGGGCGCCGGACGCCCATGTGCTGCCGGTCCCGATGATGAACGTCGTCAACGGGGGCGTCCACGCCGACAACTCGATCGACCTGCAGGAGTTCATGATCATGCCGGTGGGGGCGGCGTCCTTCTCCGAGGCGCTCCGATGGGGGGCCGAGACCTACCACGCCCTGGCCCGGGTGCTGAAGGATCGGGGGTTCCACCGCGGTGGGCGACGAGGGCGGCTTCGCCCCCAACCTCGCCGTCCAACGAGGAGGCGGTCCAGATCCTGGTGGAGGCCATCGAGGCGGCCGGGCGGACGCCGGGCAAGGACATCGCCATCGCCGCCGACCCGGCCAGCAGCGAGTTCTACCGTGACGGGCCACTATGTCTGGCCGGCGAGGGACGCACCCTCGACTCGTCGGAGATGGTCGAGTACTGGGTGGACCTGGTCGATCGCTACCCGATCGTCTCCATCGAGGACGCCATGGCCGAGGACGACTGGGAGGGCTGGGCCGCGCTCACCGCGGCCTCGGGGATCGGGTCCAACTGGTCGGCGACGACCTCTTCGTGACCAACGAGGAGCGGCTGCGCCGGGGCATCGAGGCCGGCACGGCCAACGCCATCCTGATCAAGGTCAACCAGATCGGCACCCTGACCGAGACGCTCGGGACCATGTCGCTGGCCACCCGCTCGGCCTACGCCTGCGTGATGTCCCACCGCTCGGGCGAGACCGAGGACACCACCATCGCCGATCTGGCGGTGGCCACCAACTGCGGGCAGATCAAGACCGGGGCTCCGGCCCGCTCGGATCGGGTGGCCAAGTACAACCAGCTGCTCCGCATCGAGGAGATGCTCGGCGAGACCGCCGCCTTCCGCGGGGGCGAGGCCCTGTCGACACGAGGCGGCACCAGGTGAGCGGGCGGCGCCCATGCCCATTCGAAGAAGCCGAAGGGCACCTCGAAGCCCTTCCGACCGGCCCGGGAGGCGGCGGCCGTCGCGGCTCCGACCCGACATCCGATCACGGGCCAGGGGCACCAGGGCCCCGGACTCCGAGGGCGTCGAAGGGTCCAGACGCCGCCGACCCCTGGCACCGGCTCGACCGACGGGGGCCGGAGGTGGAGAAGGGCCCTGGGAGGCGCCCGGGCCTCGAAATCGCCCAAGCCCCCGAAAGTGTCGAGACGTCGCAAGGCATCGACCCCGGCCGAGGCCAAAGCCGTGGCAGAGGCGCCGACGGGAACCGGGAAGGCCAGGGCGTCCAGGAAGCCGAGATGGCCGGGATCGGTCAAGCCGATGAGCACCATCAGATCGATCAGGGTTCCGGCCCGGAGCAAGACCCCCAAGGCGTCGAAGCCGGCCACGGGAACCGGCCCCAGCGAAGAGATCGCGTTCTCCGAAGGCCGCTGGTCGCCTCCCTGTGGTCCTCCGTCAAACGACCGTCGGCCTCAGTCGGGGCCTCGGGGACGGCGCCCGGTGGGATCGACGAGCCTGCACGGCGGGTGAGACCCGGGAGCAAGAGGGTGGCGAAGGCCAAGAAGAAACGGGAGCGGCAACCGGCCTCGCCGCTGACCCGGAGGAACCGGATTCCGGTGGCGGTGTCGGCGGTGTTCGCACTGGTGGTCCTGGCCGCGGCATTTCCAGCCGCGACACTGATCTCCCAGCATCGTCAACAGGCGGCTGATGCGGCCGAGCTTCACCAGCTCCGGCACCAGAACCAACTCTTGGCCGAACAGGAGCGAGCCCTCGCCTCGAAGACGGAGATCAACCGGATAGCCCGCCAGGAGTACCAGTTGGTGTCTCCGGGACAAGACCTCTATGAGGTGCTCGCCGGCCGGCGGGCAACCGACATCTGTCCGGAGGGACCGAGTCCGGCGATCCCGGCGATCAGTCCCTCGTGTCCCCGTCCCACGCCCCGGACATGTCGCCCGACCCGGGACTGCCGCAGGTGGCCGTCCAGCCGGCCGGCGGGTTGACGGACAGAAGTACCTCGGACTCGTCGGGCCGGACGGGTACCTCCCAGAGACCCTCGTCGTACTGGGACCGCGTGGCCAAGACGCTCGAATTCTGGCAGTGACCGGCGGGGTAGGGCCCGGATCCGGCCGTCCGACCGAACCGGCCGATGACGGCCCGGACGCTGACGACCTGACGGCCGTGACCGAGCTGCTGGGTCGTCGACCGGACGGCGCCTTCGACGTGGCGGTGCGATCGGACGACGGCCGGCCCGCCGTGATCGTCAATGCCCCCTTCCTGGCCGACGGCACACCTATGCCCACCAGGTACTGGCTGGTCGATCCCTACCTCAAGGATGCGGTCAGCACCCTCGAATCGACCGGCGGGGTCCGGGAGGCCGAGTTGGCCGTTCCTCCCGATCAGGTCAGTTCGGCCCACGCCCGCTATGCCGAGGAACGAGACCGGCTGATCCCCTCCGACCATGTCGGACCACGGCCCTCAGGGGGGGTGGGGGGTACCAGGCAAGGAGTCAAGTGCTTGCACGCCCACCTGGCGTGGTGGCTCACCGGTGCCGACGATCCAGTGGGTGAGTGGACGGCGCGCCGGATCGGTCTCCACCCCACCTGACCCACCACCCCACCTGCCGCGCCGTGGTAGCAAAGACGCATGCTCAATGTCGGTCCGGTGGCCGCCATCGACTGTGGCACCAACTCCACCCGATTGTTGGTGGCCGACGCCATGGGCCGTCCATTGACGCGCCAGATGCGCATCACCAGGCTCGGTGAGGGGGTCGACGCCGAGGGACGGCTCTCCCCGGCGGCCATCGATCGCTGCCTGTCGGTGCTCGGCGACTACCGAGCCGACATGGACCACCATGGCGTGGTTCGCGGCCGTTTGGTGGCCACGTCAGCAGCTCGCGACGCCGCCAACGGGGACGAGTTCTTGGCGGCGGCAGGTGACGTCATCGGGTTCGCGGCCGAACTGCTGTCGGGGGAAGAGGAGGGCAGGCTGTCCATGGCCGGCGCCGTCGGCGAGCTCGACCCGTCCGAGGGTCCCTTCCTCATTCTCGATATCGGTGGCGGCTCGACCGAACTGGTCACGGGAAGCGGACCCGACGATCCCGAACTGACCGCGGTGTCCCTGCAGGTCGGTTGTGTACGGATCACCGAGCGGTTCCTGGTCTCGGATCCCCCCACCGCCGGGGAGTTGCGCCGGGCCGAATCGATGGTGAACGGATTGCTCGAATCGACGTTGGCCGGTCACCCGGACATGCTTGACGCCCGGGTGCTGGTGGGATTGGCAGGTACGGTCTCTACCCTGTCGGCACTCAACATGGGGCTCGACAAGTACGACCGCGACCAGGTGCACCACTCGGTATTGACCGCCGACGAAGTCAACGGCTGGTACCGCACTCTGGCGGCGGAGGTGACGGCGGCCCGGCTGGACCGTGCCGGTATGGTCCCCGGGCGAGAGGATGTGATCGTCGGCGGCGCGCTGATCCTGTCCGTGGTCATGTCGTGGTTCGGGCTGGAACAGTGCCTGGTGTCAGAAGCGGACATCCTCGACGGGATGGTGACCGGGCTGCTCAACAGCGAGTAATCCCCGCTCACCGGGGGTCCGAATCCGGCGTTGCGGTTGTGTCATAGCCAACTGGTCAGTAGCTTGGTGTTGGTGGAAGCGCAGGGGGTCACGGACGTGACTGTGCTCGGGGGCTGCGGTCACGTGGGCCTACCGTTGGGTCTCGCTTTCGCTGACGCGGGCCTGAAAGCGACCCTGTACGACACCAATCTTGCCGCCGTCGACCGGGTGCGGTCGGGCAAGATGCCACATCTGGAGCCGTCGGCGCCGGAGGTACTGGCTCGCACGCTGGCCAACGGAATGCTCACTGCCTCGACCGAGCCGTCGACGGTCGGGACCTGCGAGCACCTCGTCGTCGTCGTCGGGACCCCGGTCGACGAGCATCTGAACCCCGACCCGCAGGCGGTGGTGAGCGCCATCGAGGCGATCGCTGACGAGCTCGTGGACGGACAGCTCCTGGTTCTTCGCAGCACGGTGTTCCCCGGGGTCACCCGCATGGTCGAGCGACTCATCGAGCGACTGGGCATCGCCGTCGACGTGGCCTTCTGCCCTGAGCGGATCGCCGAGGGTCGGGCCATGGAGGAGCTGCACTCGCTGCCCCAGATCGTGGCGGCCCGCACCGATGGTGCTTACGCCAGGGCCGCGGCGCTCTTCGGCCACCTGACCGGGTCCATCGTGCGGGTCGAGCCGGAGGAGGCCGAGCTGGCCAAGCTGTTCACCAACTCGTATCGGTACATCAAGTTCGCCGCCGCCAACCAGCTGTACATGATGGCCAACGACTTCGGCCTCGACTACGAGCGGATCCGGCAGCGCGGTGATCGAGGACTATCCCCGGGCGGCCGACCTTCCCGGCCCCGGGTTCGCCGCCGGGCCCTGCCTGTTGAAGGACACCATGCAGCTGGCGGCCTTCAACAACAACAACTTTGCGCTGGGTCAGGCCAGCATGCAGATCAACGAGGGCCTGCCGCTTTACCTGGTGTCGAGGATCGCAGCCCGCTACGACCTCGATGCCATGACCGTGGGCATCCTCGGCATGGCGTTCAAGGGCGAGTCCGATGACAACCGTTCGAGCCTGTCCTACAAGCTGAAGCGGGTGCTCAAGGTCCGAGCCGAGCGGTGCTGACCACCGATCCCTTCGTGACCATCGACGACAGCCTCTCTCCGCTCGAGCAGGTACTCGAGCAGGCGGACCTGGTCGTCATCGGGGCGCCCCATCGGGCCTATGCCGATGTGGCGATCACCCAGCCGGTTGTGGACATCTGGAACCTACGAGGTGGCGGGGTGGTCGTGTGAAGCCGAGGGTCTCGATCGTGATCCCGGCTTACAACGAAGGATCGGATATCGAGGACGTGCTGGGGCGGCTGATCGAGGCCGTGCAGCTCCCGTCCGAGATCGTGATCGTCGTCGACGCGCCAGATGACTCCACCGTCCCCTACGTGGAGAAGTATGTCCGTCCGGAACCCCCAGGTCCGTCTGCTCGTCAACGACGTCGAGCCCGGGCCGGCCCAGGCCATCCGCTACGGCATCGACCGGGCCACAGCCGACGTGGTGGTCGTGACCATGGCCGACGGGTGCGACGATCCCCAGCAGATCGACCAGCTGGTGCGGCTGGTGGAGCGAGGGGTGGTGGTCGCCGCCGCCTCGAGGTACTCGCGGGGTGGCCAGCAGGTCGGCGGCCCCTTCTTGAAGAGCTTGATGTCCCGGATGGCCGGGCTGTCCCTGTGGGCCCTGGCCCGGGTGGGCACCCGCGACGCCACCAACTCGTTCAAGGCCTACGACGTCGACTTCGTCCGCGCCGTCGGGATCACCTCGGGAGCGGGATTCGAGATCGGTATCGAGCTGGTGGCCAAGGCCCGGCGGGCCCGGCTGCCGGTGGCCGAGCTGCCCACCATCTGGCTGGAGCGCAACCAGGGCGTGTCAAACTTCAAGATCGTAAGTTGGCTGCCCCACTACCTGCGGTGGTGGCGATTCGCCTTCGGGCCCCGTCTCTCCGTCGACGAGATCCGGGCCGTCCGCTGACAGGAAGGATCGTCGATGAGCAAGGTTCTGGTCACCGGTTCGGCCGGGTTCATCGGCGGCTATGTGGTCAAGGAGCTCCTCGACCGGGGCCACTCCGTGGTCGGCATCGACAACTACTCCAAGTACGGACCGGTCAAGCGCTCCTACGACGACCATCCCAACTACCGGTTCATCGAGGCCGACGCCCGGGACGTCGACCTCATGACCGCTGAGCTGGCCGAGTGCGACCACTTCATCGCCGGGGCCGCCCTGATCGGCGGCATCTCCTACTTCCACACCTACGCCTACGACCTGCTGGCCACCAACGAGCGGATCACCGCCTCGTCCTGCGACGCCGCCATCGAGGCCCACGACGGCGGCCGGCTGCAGAAGGTGACCTACCTCAGCTCGTCGATGGTGTTCGAGTCGGCCGACGCCTGGCCCTCCTACGAGGGCCAGGAGCACGAGGTCCCGCCTCCGGTCTCGTCCTACGGATTCCAGAAGCTGGCGGTCGAGTACTTCGCCAAGGCCGCCTTCGACCAGTACGGGCTGCCGTACACGATCGTCCGGCCCTTCAACTGCGTGGGCATCGGCGAGCGGCGGGCGCTCGGCGACGTCGAGATCCTGAGCGGCAACGTCAGCCTGGCCATGAGCCACGTCGTGCCCGACCTGGTGCAGAAGGTGCTGAAGGGCCAGGATCCCCTGCACATCCTGGGCGACGGCACCCAGATCCGTCACTACACCTACGGCGCCGACCTGGCCGAGGGGATCGTCACGGCCATGGAGCACCCCGACGCCCTGAACGAGGACTTCAACCTTTCGACCGCCGAGTCGACCACGGTGCTCGAGCTGGCCCAGGCCATCTGGGTGGCGATCAAGGGACCGGAGGTCGCCGTTCAACTGGGTGTCCGACCCCCCGTTCGAACACGACGTGAACCGGCGGGTGCCGGCCACCGACAAGGCCAAGCGGATCCTCGGCTTCGAGGCCACGACCAGCCTCGAGAAGATCCTCGCAGGACGTCGTCCCCTGGATCGAGAAGGCCGTGGCCGACGGCACCATCTGAGCCCTCGGCTCAGGCCATAGTTCGGGCTGGACCGGCCACTTCCTCCAGCCCGCAGGCGTCCAGCACCCGGTGGATGAATCTGTCACTCGAGCCGTACTCGTCCTCGGCGTAGGAGCGGCCCTGGGCACTGAAGACCGAGCGGGTCTGGGGATCGAGGAGGGCCTCGACGCACCACGAGAGGTCGGTCGGATTGGAGAACCACAGGCCGCCCCGGCCGCGCTCGGCATGCTCGCGAGCCCGACTGTCGTCAGGAACGACGATGGGCGTCCCGAACAGCAGGGACGTGACACACCGCCGGGCGAAGAACTGTCCAGGACGCAGGTCGACGGTGACCCGGGCCCAGGCCATCAGCCGGTCGCGGTCGCTCGAGCGTTCGATGGGCCACCCCTTGTTCACCCGTCCCTTGTGCCAGGCGCAGAAGGCGTCATTGTGGGCGATGCCGACCGGATTGTCCGGGAACCGCACACGTAACATGCGGCTGAGCTCGTTCTCCTCCTCGGTGTCGTCTTCGTCCACACTCGTGAGGACCAGGACGTACTCGGTCTTTCCCACCCAGGTGTTGGGCTCGGTGAGGGCGCTGGGGTTGGCGGCCAGTGGCGCACCTATGCGCACCACCCGGTCCGGGTGTCCGTGGCGGCGGACGATCGACGAGCGCTCGGACTCGGTAACGGCCAGCACCGTGCGGGCGCGGTCGAAGAGGGGGTCGAAGTGGGGAAAGGCCACCGAGCGGGGATCGACCCCGAGGGCCAGCAGGGTCACCGGTGTGTTCCCGTCGTAGCGGTCGGTGGCGACCAGGGCCCCGATGTTCTGGTGGCCGGCGATCACCACCAGGTCGGGTCTGATCTCGGAAAGGATGCCAGTTGCCTCCGACCACGGCTCGACCAGTCCCTGGTCGAGAAGGGCGGCGACCTCGGGGGTGATGGTGAGCTGGTCGGCCCCGACCGTCTCGGAGATGCCCTCGACGACGAGATCGCGGCGGAGCTCGTCTTCCCTGTCGATCGAGATTGCCATACGGTGCATGGTGAACACGCCGTCGGTGGCCGAGCCGGATCCGACCCCACCCGGCACGATGACATGGACATCGCTGTGGCAGGCCAGCGCTCCGGCCACTTGTCGGGTGATCCATCCTGGTTCGGTACCCGACTCCCACCGAGCGGTGAGCACGGCCACGGTGGGCCGGTGGAAAGGCCGGCGGCCCGACAGGGTGGTCATCGACCGGGGGCCCTGCCGTTCTGCTTCCCCTCGTCCTCGTCGGCGCGCCGGCCATGGGGGAGGTCGAGGTGGAGCCACAGGGCCAGCTTGGCCTGATTGGCGGCCTCGGCCGCCTGTCGGTCGATCATGTCCTGATTCAGCTGCTGGCATCGGAGCGTCAGGTCGTCGCACCGCTGCTCGAGCGCTTGGTTCACTCTGACCATGTGGGCCAGCAGCTCCCGTTCCTCGCGCAGGTACCGGCCGAGCACCTGGAAGGTCAGCCGGCCGAGGAGCGACAGAATCCTGCCCCGCAGCCCACCTCCGACGTCGGCGGGATCGAAGGTGTCGGGAAGCGCCCAGTGGGCGTGGAGGTAGTCGAGGGAGTTGCGGTTGCGGGTCTGGTCGCTATTGGAGGACCTGACCCCCTCGGCCGGCAACGGCTCCCACTGGAGGATCTTGTGGTCTTCCTTCAGACGCTCGAGCAATTCTTCCGGATCAATCGCAGGCTGTCCCACGTCGTGTTTCTCCTCAGATCGGCCAGTGCACTCTGCCCAGTCGGGCCCCTGGGGTAGCCCGTTCCTGCCCCGAGGTGCTGTTCCCTGTCTGCGGATCGTTGTCGATCCGGTCGGACCTCGACCGGTGGTCAGTCGATGGCCGCCGACGTCCGACCGGTTTCAGACGGCCGTCGGTTGTCACGCGGACTATACCTGCATCGGGAGAAGCAGCTGGTGACACTGGTGGATGACCCGGGTTTGAAATGGCCGCCTGGTAGTGTTCGGCGGGTCGTGCCCAGAACTCCTCTGCAGGTCCGGAACGCGTCGGCCCCAGTCGGGCGGGTGGCGATCGTTGGCCGTCGACGGTGGACGAACCGGCGTTCCGGTCAGGCCGAACGGTGACGCCGCCCGTTGACCCGGCCGAGTCCGACGCGGCCGCTGCCGACCCGTCGCTGGTGGGGGCCTTGGGATGGGTGGCCGGCCGTCTCGCCGCCACCTTGAGTGATCAGGGGATTGCAAAGCCGGTCGAGGAATCGTGGGGGAGGGACGCATCTTCTTATCCGCCCGACTACTGGCATTGGATCCACCGGCGCCACCAGTACCAGATCGAGCATGCCCACGAACTACCCCGGGTGGAGCTTCCGAGCACCGGGCCGCTCCTCAGTATCGTCGTGCCCGTCTATCGCCCACCGATCTGGCTGTTCCACGAGTGCGTCCTGTCGGTGCTGGCCCAGTCGTACCAGAACTGGGAGCTCTGCCTGTGTGATGACGGCTCGGGTGACCCGGCCCTGACCGAGGCCTTGGCCCAGCTGGCTTCGGGGGACAGCCGGATCAAGCCGATGACCATGGACAAGAACGGCGGGATCTCCCGGGCGACGAACAAGGCATTGGAGGCTGCCACCGGCGAGTTCGTCGTGCTTCTCGATCACGATGATGTCCTGTCCGCCGATGCTCTGGCCGAAATCGCGGCGGTGGCGATCGGGCACGACGACGTCGATGTCGTCTACTCCGACGAGGACAAGCTCGATGAGCTGGACCGACCCATCCAGCCTCACTTCAAGCCGGACTGGGACCCCGACCTCCTGCTGGCCTACCCGTATCTGGGGCATGTGACCGTGATCAGGACCGAACTGCTCCGACGGATCGGAGGGTTCCGTCCCGAGTTCGACGGGAGCCAGGACTACGACGTGATGCTGCGGGCCACCGAGGTGGCTAGGCGAATCGTCCATATCCCCAAAGTGCTGTACCACTGGCGGGTGGTCGCCGGCTCCGCCGCCGGCAACACCGAGGCCAAGCCCTGGGCCCACCTGGCCAGCCGGCGGGCCCTGGAGGACGCCCTGGCCCGTCGGGGGATCGAGGGCGTAGTCGAGGTCGGCCCGTTCCGGGGCGCCTATCACGTGCGAAGGAAGATCACGGACTCGCCAACCGTCAGCGTGATCATCCCGTTTCGCGATCAGGCCGCGCTGACCGTTGCCTGTCTCGAGTCGTTGGACCGGGATCCCGGATACGAGATCGCCGAGGTGGTGCTGATAGACAACGGGAGCACCGAGCCGGAAACCCGAGCTCTCCGTCAGCGACTGGAACAGCGACCGGGCACCCGGATCCTCGACTATCCGGGCGAGTTCAACTGGGCAGCCATCAACAACTTCGCCGCCTCCACCTGTCAGACCGACATGGTCCTGTTCTTGAACAACGACATCGTGGCGACGTCGTCGGGGTGGTTGCACGCCTTGGTCGAACTGGGACAACGCCCCGAGGTCGGTGCCGTCGGCGCCCGTCTGGTCTACCCGGACGGGAGTCTGCAGCACGCCGGTGTGGTGCTGGGCATGGGCGGCGTCGCCAGCCACATCTTCATCGGCATGCCCAAAGGGCTCCGGGGCTACTTCTCGTGGGACGGTGTGGTGCGCGGCTACAGCGCCGTCACCGCCGCCTGCATGCTGGTCCGCCGGTCTGTCTTCGAGGAGATGGGCGGATTCGACGAGGTCTTCGCGGTGGCCTTCAACGACGTGGATTTCTGCATCCGGTTGGGACAAGCCGGATACCGGCTGCTCTACACTCCCCACGCCCAGCTGACCCACTTCGAATCGGTGAGCCGGGGACTGTCGGGTTACGCCCGTGACTACCAGGCCTTCCTGCCCCGGTGGATGGACCATCTGATCCAGGGCGACCCCTTCTACAATCCGAACCTCGGCCGACTGGAGCCGTGGTGCCCGTTCCGATCCCCGGAGGAGGACGAGGAGTGGCTGTCGCTGGTTACCGGTCTGATCGAGAAGGTCTCGTCCGAGGACGGAGCCGGCGACCGGGAGCCGCGGCCCAGCTCGGACCACGAGACAGCCGACAGGTCATCACCGGGCTCGTCGCCCTCCCCGGCGGTCGAAGTAAGGGCCTGATGGGCCAGCGGTGGTCTAGTGGCCCGGGGCGATCCGCCAGACCTCCACCCCTCCACGGATCACCGGAGATCGACCCAGGGCGGCAGTGAGGTAACGGGTGACGATGTCCGGACGCGCCCCCGAGGGATCGACCAACACCGTCCCGACCCGGTAACGGACGACGAACGCTCGGAGTTGGGTGAGGGTGGCCGCATCGGGCGGCGGGAGGTTGGTCACCGCTGGACCTCCCTGATAGGCGACGAGGAACAGGGTCTCCATCAGTGAGGGCGACAAGGTCGGGGGAGCCAGCGTGCCGTTCCCGCTCCCGTTGTCGAGTGGCGTGATGGCGTAGTCGCCGATGATCCGGAACCTCATGCCCGATTCGGCTTGCCACAGCATGGCGTTGCTCTGAGGTGGGAACGGATACGGATACATGAGGACGACGCTGCCGGGAGCTATGGCCCGGACGTCCTCCGGTGAGGTGGAGGTGAAGTAGCGGGGAATGCCCGGAGACGGTGTCGGGTAGGGAATGTGGGGGATGAGCGGCACCAGGGCGACGGCCATCATCGCCACCAGGGTGACGTTGATCAGCCCTGTGGGGCGGGTGCGACGCACGGCATGACGCCGATGGTCGATCCCGACACCGGCCTGGACGTCCAGGACGCCATTCCGTAGTTCGTTGATGCCGACGGCCACCGTCACGCTGACGAAGAGCTGTACGTAGAGCGAGTACCGGGCGGCGACCTCCTGTCTCAACAGGGGAAGGTGGTGGAGCACGTCGAACGGGAGCGGGGTGCCGGAACGGTGCCCGTCGATCACCAGCGACCCGCCGAGGCTGAGGACGAAGGCGATGATGGCCATGACCACCGAGAACCGCACAACTCCATTGCGGCGCCCGGCGACGGCCATGACGACGCAGAGCACGACGAGGGGGATTCCCAGGTAGATTCCGTTTTCAGCGATGTCGCTCCCGCTGAACGAGTTGCCCAGGGCCTTCCAGTGCGAGCCTCCGAGCAGCTGGCTCGTTGTCGGAACGATGGGCCCCAGCAGATCGGCCTTGTACACGCTGGTGTCCCCCCACGGTCCCGTCACGTGCTGTGGTCCGGCCAGGCTCAACCAGATCGGGTACCCGCACAGGAGTCCGAAGGGGATCAGCGCCCAGGCGCCTCCGGCTGCGACCCGAGCCGCCCGGGCCCGGGCTGGGCGGGGATGGCGCAGGGCCAGGATGACCACGCCGATGACAGCCATCAAGGCGGTGTCAGCCAGGACTTCGGAGGAGATCAAGAGCTGCATGGCCCCGAGCAGGCCGAGCACCAGACCGGCTCTCCGTGCGCTCCAGCGTTGTCGGATGAGGAGGTCGTCGAGCACGGCGAGAATGAGTGGGGGGAGGGCGACGAAGAGCACATGGAGGTGGCCGTTCCCCTCGCCGAACATGTAGGGAGAGAAGCCGTAGAGGAGGCCGCCGACGAACGTCGCCGGCCACCACGTGGTCCACCGGCGCAGCACGAGGAACATCGATGCCGCCGAGGCGAAGAAACTCAATTGCATGAACAGGTTGAAGGTGGCCACCGCTCCGAGTGCCAAGGTGAACGGCGTGGCCAGTACGCCGAGGAACGGCATGGACGTGTTCGACATCAAATTGACTCCATCGGGAACGTTGATGAAGTCGGAGTACAGCGGATTGAGGGTGTGGGAGAGAGCGTGAGCCGGCCAGGCCAGGAACCACGCCTGCAGAGCGATGTCGCCGCAGCCGCAGGTGACGATCCGGTGGCTGCCAATCGGTCCTATGGGCCAGTAGACCGCCACCGCCAGCACCGCGTATATGCCCAGACCGACCACGACCGGTAGGCGACTTCTCGTGCCCGGTGGGTGCGGAGGCCCGACGTCAGCGAATGCGACGACGGGATCAGCAGAGGATCCGACCGAGTCTGGGTTGGTCGAGGTCACCAATCGGGGACGGTACCGTCTAGCCGGTGCGCAGTCGGTGAGGCAAATGGCCAAACCCGCCGGTCACGGGGCCGAGCCGACCGGGCCCGGCGGCCGACCGACCAGGGGCGACAGCTATCACCCTCCATCCAGCCGATTCCATCCGGCCAGGGTAGTGCCCTCCACCTCGGCCAGATGAGTCTCCACCGCCCTGCTGCGGCCGCTGATCGCCATTCGAGCAGCCCTCCGGCCACGGTCTGGAGGCCACCGCGCTGCAGCCCGTCCGAGACGAGGCGTCGCCCAATTCCGACCGCATTGCAGAATAGGATCATCCAATGGATGACGTACCCTCGGGCGAAGGCCAGCCCCGCCCCGACCCTGAACTGGGTCTCCCGCTCCCGAAGAAGCGGCTCCTTCTCCGAGTGATCGTACGGGTCCTGTGGCCCCTGCTTCGCCTACAAGTCGATTTCAACCACTCGACAGCTGATGAACTGGCAGAACTGCGCACGCGGTGCGATGAGACTGCGGACATCGCTCTTCGCCACCAGACCCTTGTCGAGAACTATCAGGAGGCGCTGGAACGTGTCGACGCCAAGGCGGATGCAATCGCCGACACCCTGGCGGAGGCGATGACGAGACAGGAGGAGGCTCTCCAGGTATCCCGAGACCAGACGTTCGCCCGTTACGTCGAAGCCAACGGCCTCCTTCGGCGCGATCTGGCAGAGTTGGCACTCGAACTGAGCGAGTTCCGCTCCACCTACTCCATGGGTATGGCGAGCGTGATGCCCAAGATGGCGGCATTGGAACTGGCCTTCGACAGCAAACCCGGTACGAAACGGAACGGCCCCAACCCCGCCCCCCTGCCGGCAGCCGAAGCCCACCTCGACGCATTCTTCCTCGCCTTGGCCGAAGCGTTCAGGGGACCCGAGGTCGTGGTTCGTTCCCGGGTGGCCGCTTACCTTCCCGATCTGGAAGAGGGGAGGCATCTTGGCACCGTGTTGGACATCGGATGTGGGCGCGGCGAAATGCTTGAAGTGCTCCGGGAATCGAAACTCGACGCCTACGGCATCGACCTCAATCCGCTCTGCGTCGACAAGTGCCGTCAGCGCGGACTGACGGCCGAACTGGTGGGGGCGAGGGAGCATCTCGCCTCCGTCCCTCACTCGTCGCTCGGCGCCATCACCGCCCTGCACGTCGTCGAGCATCTCCAGCTCGAGGATCTCATCGAGTTGGTCGATCTGGCGATGGTGGCCCTCAAGCCCGGTGGCCGGCTCATACTCGAGACGCCGAATCCAGAGAATGTGCTGGTCAGTTCGCTCTACTTCTACCTGGACCCTTCGCACCTGCACCCCATTCCCCCGCCACTGCTGCAGTTCATCTTGATCAGCCGGGGCATCGTGGACCTGGAGGTCCGACGGCTCCAACGAGACGATGCTTCGGTCCCCGGACCCGAGGAGGGTGATCCGTGGTTCGGCGACGTAAAGCCAGTGGTTGACGCCTTCAATGCTCGGTTCGCCTGTCCCCCCGATTACGCCATCGTCGCTAGGCGGCCCTGAATCACGACGGCGACGGTGGGATCGGTCCAGTTGGGTGTGGCGAGGCCCCATCGTGCCGCGGCCATGAGTGCGATCGGCTGTTGGTCGGCCACGACCGGTCTGGCCGAGGCGGCCCGACGTTCGGTGGAGGCCGCCCGCCGGGTCGGCGTGGAGATCTCAATTGAGGATGTGCCGTACTGGGCTCCCACCGAACCCAACCGATTCCCGCCCTCGCTGCAGGCGCTTCCCCGAGGCCGACCCCATGCCATCGAGGTCTGCTACTTCAACGTAAACGAAATGGAGGTTCTCACCGACGACTATCTGCGCGAGGAGGGGCGCCGCCGCTATGTGGTCGGCTCATGGTTCTGGGAGTTGGGCTCACTCCCCAGGCAGTTCATACCGACGCTCCGACGTGTGGACGAGGTGTGGGCTCCCAGCCGATTCGTCCGGGACATGTTCTTGCAGCACGGCGTCGAGAACGTCGTGGCCATGCCCTGCGTCGTCGAGCCGGCCGTCGACGACCGCCTGACCCGGGCCGACTTCGGAGTTCCCCCCGGCGGATGCGTTTTCCTCTTCCACTTCGACATCAACTCCACCATGGCCAGGAAGAATCCTCTGGGAGTGATCGAGGCGTACCGGCGAGCCTTTGGTCCCAGTGCCAGGGGGAGCGAGGTCCACCTGGTGATGAAAGTGCTCAACCTCCACCGCCTTCCAGAGGCGGCCCAATTGTCGAAGAGTGAACTGGCCAGCATCGGTGGCATCCTGATCGAGGCCGACATGTCAGCCGCCGAAGTGGGGTCATTCGTCTCCCTGTGTGACGTCTACGTGTCGTTGCACAGGGCCGAGGGATTCGGATTGGGCATCGCCGAGGCCATGTTCTTCGGGAAGCCGGTGGTCGCCACCGCCTTCTCCGGACCCGAGGACTTCCTCACCACCACCAATTCGTGCATGGTGGGATACCGAGCCCGAACGATCGGGATCGGCGACCTCTACCTGAACCCGGGGATGGATCTCGTCTATGAGGTGGGGAAGACGTGGGCCGAGCCGGACGTGGTCCAGGCCGCTCGCTGGATGCAGAGGCTGGCGGCCCGACCGGACGAGCGGCGGAGGATCGGACATGAGGCAACCGAGACCATCCACCAGATGTACAACGCTCTTACCGTCGGCTCGGCCATCCGCTCACGCCTGAGGCAGATCAACCGGGCCGAGGGTCTGTGAACCCCATCAGGATGCGATCGGAATGATCTCCTCGTTGGAATCAACGATGAGGAAAAACGATCTCCCGATCGAACTCGACTGCGATACCGACCCCTTCGCCTTGCCGGCCCATTCCGCCTTGGCCTGGACGGCTGTGGCCCTGACCTGCACCGCCATCCTCTGCCTTCGCAATCTCTGGGTGTTCTCGCTCCCCCTCCACGAGGACACGGACTACGCGGCGAACTCGATCCTGGTCGATCAGGCCCACAACTTCCAACTCCTGGTCGGGAACTATTCAAGGGAAGGGTTCAACCATCCCGGGCCCGCGTTCTTGTACGTCCAGTCGTTCGGGCAAGACCTGTTCTTTTCGTTCCTTCACATCGTCCCCTACCAGTACAACGGGCAATTGGTCGGCGTCTTCGTCCTCAACAGTGTGATCGTTGCCCTGGTCGCCCTGGTTCTGGCCCGCCACACCGGTTCGTGGGCCGTCGCCATCGTGGCCCTGTCGGCGGTGCTCTTGACAATGGGGAGTACGGCGTACTGGTCGTCGGCATGGATGCCGTACCTCTATGTGGCCCCGTTCCTGCTGGCTATCGTGGTGGGCGTCTCGGTGGCCGTCGGTGCCCTCGGTGACCTGCCGATCTTTACCTTCGCCGTGTGCCTGTTAATCCACGGGCATGTCGCCTTCATCGGAATCATGGGGATCTACGTCGTGATGGTCGCCGGGGCGTGGTATCTGAGCAGCAGCCGGTTGGGCCGTCGGAGGGATCAGCTGAGGTCGCACCGGGGGTCCCTGGTCCTGAGCAGTGCGGTGCTGGCCCTGTTCGCGCTGCCAGTCGTCCTCGACCTTGTATTGCATTGGCCGGGACAATGGAAGCTCTACTGGACCTACGCCCATACCAACTCGCACAAGAACGTGCACACCTTTGGCCAGATCGTCACCTATATCGAGCGGTACTGGACGGGAGGACACCAGGGCCTGGTGGCCATGCTTCTCCTGGGTATTGGCGCCGTCATCGTGGCGGTGATGGAGCGGGACCGGAACCGAGGCCTGTTTTTCCTCGGCCTGCTGGTCACCGTCGTCATCATGACGTTGGAGGTGGCCGGGTACGCATACAAGGGCGTCGATGTTCTGAGCCTCGCCTACACGGGGTACTTCTATTACGCGGTGCCACCTCTCATCGTGGCCGTCCTGGTCATGGAGCTCGGATGTAAGCTGAGGGAAGCCCTTACCGGCTGGAGTCCGTCGTGGACAATCGGCGTGGCGATGATCTGCGTCTCGACGCTGGTCGCCTTGGTGGGGGTCTACTTACTGGCTTCCCAACCCAGCTTCTACAACTCGTATCGGGGAGACCCGGCCCTACCGAGCATGGCCGCCTCCGTCGAACATGCCAAGGCTCGCCAGGGAAGAGCAGTGGCCATCGACCTGGCGGCCCCCGGGGTGCTCGCGGCCGACTGGCCTGATGTCGTCGGGTTGTTGGTGGCCGCGTCCCGGGACGGATTTCAACCGTGCGTGGCCAACCCGTCGTGGAAATTCATGATGACCTCTCAGTACATCTGTACGGCCCCCCAGGCCAAACAGCGATGGAGGATCACCGTGGACACCACGACCACGCCGGTCCCGCCGGGCAGCCAGGTGATCTTCCGGGACCACTCCACCGTGGTCTTCACCACGTAACCCCATCGATCTGCCGGAGGTCATCTCCCCTCATGGTTTCCGGGTACGCCACCGGGTTCCGATCCGAGCCGGGGTGCGGCGACGATACTCACTCAATGCCAGGGAGCCGGCCAGGACCAGTGCGGCCACCAGGGCGACAGCTCCGGCCAGGTCCTCGTGGGGCGGTAGATAGGCGAACTGGAGCGTGGTCCTCCCCTCGGGCACCCGCACCTGTTGGAACAAGTCGTCCCGGCGGATGTCGACGGTGACGCCGTTGGCGGTGGCCTGCCACCCCGGAAAGTACTCGACCCGGCGGATCAGCACCGAGGGGTGGGCGCACGTGACCGTGGCCTGGTCCCATCCGTCGCCCCGAACGGTGCACGCACCGCCGGGGCTGCTTCCGCCACCGGACTCCGATTGGAGGAGGAAGGCGGGGGCGGTCAAGGGGAGTTGCCAGATCTGGGCGAAGCCGTCATGGAAGACCAGTCGGGGGCCGTCCGGCCACGGCGCAGTACCGGGGGCCGGGAACGGCTGGCCCTTCAAGTCGAGGCCATCGGCGGCCTCGACCACGTAGCGCACACCCACCGCTTCGTAGTCGGGGAGGAACTTGGTCAATGCCTGGGCCGGGGTCAGGCCGAACGGATTGGTGGCATTCCCCCCGCTGAAGTCGTGGGCCGGACTATTGGGGTCGAGGGAGGACGAGATGTAGGTGGTCCAGGCCTTCGGGGCCGGGAGGTCGTCGACATTGGCCTGGGCGATCCCGAAGTATGAGCCGTAGTTGGGCTGGATGGGTCCGAGGGTGACGAACCGGTAGGAGCCCAGATGGGCCTGGAGCCAGGTCACCGGACCGAGCTGGAGCGGCGAGGGTGACGGGGCCGAAAGATAGGTGAAGCCCACCATGACCACCGACTCCAGGCTCACCACCCCGGCCATCAGGATGCGGCCCCGCCGGCGGGCCCGGCGGTCCCGTTCCAGCCGCCGACCGCCGTTGTCGGTGGTTGAGCGCGATCGACGCCCGGCCCACCATCCGCCCCCGGCCAGCAGGGCCAGCAGGATCAGGGCGGCGATGAGAGCGACCACCGGGTAGATGTGACCGGCACCGTGGCGGGTCGGGGTGGACGCCACTGCGCCCGAGAGGACGGACCAGGCGGCCGCCGCCGACCACGCGCCGAGCACAGCGGTGACCGCGGCCGCCGCCACCAACGTCAGGCGGGGGGTACGGGCCCGGGCGATGTCGTCGAGCCCCAGCCCGGCCAGCACGACCACCGCCAACTCCCACGTGGGGGGTGAGTACCGGTAGAAGGCGGTGTCCTTGATCCCGGGTACGGCGGCGAGGACGTGGACGACCGGCGAGAATCCGTAGCTTCGGGCCAGGCTGACCACGATCCACGCTCCGAGACCGATGCGGAGCGAACGCAATCGCTGACCGATCAGACCGACCAGACCGGCGGCGATGACCGTGGCGGTCAGGAACCCCCCGACGCTTCCCCACAGGACGGTCAAGTTGTCGGTGCCGGTGGCGGCGTGGAAGCCGAAGATGGGACCGAGCGAGTAGGGGAGCACCAGTTGGGAGAGCCCCTCCGCGGGCAGGGAGACAAAGGCGAAGCCGCCGCCAACCGCTCCGGTGTTGGCCTGGCTGAGGTAATCGGAAAAGGCGAAGAGCAGTGGGGCCGAGAGGGCGATGCCCCCCAGGGCGCCGCCGACCACTTTGATCGTGGATCGCCACCAGTCGGCCCGACCCGCCCCGGCGATCCGCAGGACGGCCCACCCGCCGACGAACACGCCGTCGATAAGGGCGGTCTCGGGGAAGCCGGCCAGAACCGACAGGGCCAGGGCCACGGCCAGGAGCTGCCACCCGCCCCCCTGGTGCTTTCCGGCGGCGTCGAGCGCCTGCTCCACTCCTAACAGGCACAGGGGGAGGGCCATCACCGGCCGGATCGGCAGCGTGGGCCAGCCAGGCATAGGTCCCGCACAGTCCAAAGGCGATCCCGGCCCCGGTGGAGAACGTGCGACCCACCCCCAGCTTGCGCACCAGGGCGTAGGTCGACCAGCCGGTGATGGCCTCGATCATGATCTGGAGAACGAGCATGCCCTGGTGCAGTGCCAGTACCAGGGTCAAGGGGAAGAACGCCCCGCTTTGCATCTCTCCGGCCAGGGGCGCCCCGATCCCCTCGTAGGGGTTCCACCACGGGATGTGTCCGTGGAGCCAGTCGAGTGCGGCCAGGTGACCGAGGGCCTGGGTGGTGTACCCGGCGTTGGGATCGATGTAGGGAACGCCCGGGAGCCACCCAAAGTGGAGCTTGGCCAGGTAGGCATTGATGAAGAGCGGGTTCGACGTCACCACGTGGAGCAGGGCCGGCAGGTTGGCGATGATCACCGCCCCGGCGATACCGGCGACGGGAACGACGTCGGCGGATCGGGCTCCCAGCCGCCTCCTCACGGTCGAACCGAACTGTCTGGTCACCTGGGGGACTTTCCGGGCGTGGAGAGGATGTGCCCACGTTCTGGTCACGATGGGCGGGGAGTATACGAGAGGGTCACGTCTCCAAAGAGCCACGGTGCCGCCGCCGAACCGCTCCGACCAGCGAGCCGACCAGTGAGCCGACCAGGACCAGGGCGGCCACCGCGGCCGCAATCGCGGCCAGGTCCTCGTGGGCGGGAAGGTAGGCGAAGCGGACGGTGCCTTGGCCGGCGGGCAGATCCACCGCTTGGAATAGACCCTGGGGGCCGGAGCCGTCCTCCCTGACCGGCACCACCATCCGCCTTCGGTTCGGACCCGACCTGGGATCGATGGTTGCCGTCCAGCCCGGCAGGTACTGCTCTCGCCGCACCAGGGTCGATGTCCGGGGGCAGGATGTTGTGGCCTGGTCGTCGGACGTCCAGATCACCGTGCAGGTGGTGGGCCCAGGCCCGGCTGCCGGGTGCAGCGAGAAGAGCGGCGCGGCATTCGGTAGTTCCCAGACCTCGGCGAAGGCGTCGTGGTAGACGCGGCGGGGACCCCACGGCCACGACGGGGAGCCGACGGCCGGGAACGGTTTGCCCTGGACATCGAGTCCGTTGGCGCTCTCCACCACGAAGCGGACGCCGATCGATTCGTAATCCGAGAGATGGCGGGTGAGCTCCTGGGCCGGCGTCAGCCCCGAATTGCTGCGCCGGGAGACCCCGGTGAACAGGACTTTGGGGGCGTTGGGATCGAGGTGGGCGGAGACATAGTCGCTCCACGACGTGGGCACCGGCAGATCATTGACATTGGCTTCGGCGATCCCGTAGTAGGAGCCGTAGTTCGGTTGGATGGGCCCCAGGGTGTAGTAACGCGATGTGCCGAGGTGCAGCTGGAGCCACCGCACCGCGCCGGCGTTGAGCGTGGACCCGGTCGGGGCGGCCAGGTAGGTGAAACCCAGCAGCAAGATCGATTCGACGCACACCACCGCGGCCATGAGCGCCCGACCCCGCCGTTTCCTTCTGGCCACACGCTCCTGCTTGCTGAACCGGCTGGTGGGGGCGGGGTCGGTGGTGCCGTTCGTCTCGGGCACCGGCTGATTCCGGCGGCCGGCGGCCATCCCGCCGGTGGCCAGCAGAGCCAGCAGGACGAGGGCCCCGGCCAGGCTCCCGGTGGCGTAGGGGTGGCGGGCTGTGGCGGTGGTGGCGATCGGACCGGTGGATCGAGCCGCGGTCAGCAGTGGCCAGGCGGTGACCGCAGCCCAGGCCGCCAGGGCCGCGGTCACCAGGACGCTGATGAGGAGGACCAGTCGGCGACAGGCACCGCGGGCGATGTCGTCGAGACCGAGCGCGGCCAGCAGTATCGCCGCCAACTCCCATGTCGGGTTGGCATAGCGGTAGAACGACGTCAGCCGGATACCGGGGACACCGGCCAGGAGATGGACCACGGGCGGAAACCCGAACGTGCGGAGCATGCACAGCGCGATCCATGCGGCCAGGCCCACCCGGAGGGCTCGCAATCGCCGGCCCACCACGCCGACCAGACCGGCGGCGATGACCGTCACGGCGAGATAGCCACCGGTGTTGCTCCAGATGGTGGAGATGGCGTCGGCTCCGCGCCCGGTCGAATGGAAGGCGAAGATCGGGCCCAACACGTAGGGGAGGGTCGTCTGGGCCAATCCCGCCGTCGGGACCGAGATCGAGGACAGGCCATTGCCGTGCCCTCCGAGATAGCCATCGGATACGTAGTCGCCGAAAGCGACCAGCAGGGGTGCGGTCAACCCCACGCCGACCAGGGTCCCTCCCGCCAGCTTGCCGACGGCCGGCCGCCAGTGGCCACGAACCTCGGGCGCCGCCAGGCGGAGTGCGGCCCACAACACCACGAACACGGCATCGATGCCCGCGGTCTCGGGGAACCCGGCCACGATGGAGAGGGCGACGGCCACCGCCAACAGGCGCCACCCACCTTTGGCGCCGTCCGTCCCGGCGGTGATGGCCCGCTCCACGGCGAGGATGCACAGGGGGAGGAATGCGACCGGTCGGTCGATGGCGCTGTTGAACCAGGCGAGCGCCCCGCACAGCCCGAAGGCCACGCCGGCCGCGGTCGAGAAGGTACGACCGACCCCGAGCCGTCGGGTCAGGAAGTACGCCGACCAACCGGCGATCGCCTCCAAGGCCAGCTGCACGAAGAGCACGCCTTGGTGCAGGGCCAGCAGCAAGGTCAGGGGGAAGAAGACTCCGCTCTGCATCTCTCCGGCCAACGGCATCCCCAGACCCTCGAACGGGTTCCACCAGGGAATGTGCCCGTGGAGCCAGTCCATGACGGCCAGATGGCCCAGGGCCTGGGTGTTGAATCCGGCGTTGGGATCGACGAAGGGGAGGCCCGGGAGCCACTGGTGGATGTCCGAGGTCAGGCCGGCATCGAGGACGAGGGGGTCGGATGACACCACGTGGACCAGCGGGAGGAGATTGGCGGCGGCGACGGCGGCGGCGATGCACACCAGGGGAACGAGGTGGGGCGACCGCACGCTGAAGCGGCCCCGCTCTGCCCGATCGAACTGGCTGGTCAAACGAGCCGCCTTCTTCCTTGTCTGGCGTTGCCAACCGGATCGCGGAAACCGGCCCGAGTATAGGTGGGGCACCCCTGGTCCCAGGGGACCCGGCCGCCTCCGGCCCAGGCCGATTGCGGCCGGATTCGGGGGTCCCCGACCCAGAAGTGGTGTACCGCATTCGAATGCGGGATGATTGGTGATCGGGTATGGCCCGATGGAACGGGAACGGCCCAACCGGGCGGTGGGAGAAGGCAGTGCAAGTGCGAGGCGCGGTGGGAGAGCTGACGATTGATGACTCCCAGCCTTCGGGCCCCACTGGTGCGATCCCTCGAGCTCCCGGGCTGGCGGATCCGGCTGGCCACCCTGGTAGAGAGCGACTACGAGGCCTGGCTGGCGGTTCGCACGCGGCTGTCGAGACTGGTTGGTCCCCTGGGAGCCTCGGTCCAAGGGTGCGCCCCTGCCGCCCGAGGATGCGGTCAGTTTTGCCGCCCGCTGCGGCATGCGCGAGCGCGAGCGCCAGTTGGGCAGTGGGTTCGGATTCGGCATCTTCGTCGAGGGCCGGTTCGGCGGCGAGATCACCCTCTCGTCCATCCAGCGGGGACCGTTCCAGAACGGCTCCATCGGGTACTGGATCGACCAGGACCTGGCCGGATCGGGATTCGTCCCCGAGGCGGTCGTGGTCGTCCTCCATTTCGCCTTCGAGACTCTCCGTCTCCACCGCATCGAGGTAGCCATCATCCCCCGCAACCTGGCCAGTCGCCGGGTGGTCGAGAAACTCAACCTCCGCAACGAAGGGGTGGCCCTCGGCTTTCTCGAGATCAACGGTGAGTGGGAGGACCACGTTCGCTACGCCATGACCAGCGAGGAGTGGTCCGTCCGCGGGCCCGAGTTGCGGACGGCCTGGCTCAAGAGGAGCTGACGGCCCGGCCTCTCAACTGGTCGGCTCGAGGGCCCCTGACAGGTCTTGTGGTGCGGCGAGTCGGTCTGTCGTCTCGGACTGGCCTGTTCCCAGTGGCGCCGGCGGTTCCGTTGCCTTCGGTCGACGCGGGGCCAGGGCCATCCACACGAAGAGCCCGAGCGCCAGCGCCAGACCGGCTACCAGCAGGGCGAAGACGAGGGCGGTCCCCCCGGGCGGCTGCCACCGCACCGGCGACCCGGGCCCGGCCCCGACACCGGTCTGGTAGCGGTGGAGGGCAGCGAGGAATGCGGCCACCTGGGACCCGATGACCGCGGTTCCCACCACCAGTATCCCGGTCACGGCGATCGGGCGCCCCAGCCGGGAAGGCGATCCGTGGGTGCCCCTACGGACCTGGAGCGTGGATGCCACCAGTGGCAGCCCCATGGCCAGGGGCAATGAGTACCGACCCTGCCAGTAGACACCCACGGTGTCGATCCTGGGTGCCTGAAAGACGAGCGGCACGGCCACGGTCAGCAGCACCAGCAGCGGGAGGGCGCGGCGACACTTCGAGGAAACGACCATGGCGACGGCGCACAACGCCCCCACCATCGACCACCACACGATGTAGACGGCATTGGGCACGGGGGTGTCGAGCCAACCGAACCGTCCGACCATCTGGTGGAGGTCGGCCGGCACCAACTGGAGGGTCACCCACGCGCTCCTGACCAGATCGAGATGGGTGTCGACGGCGGCATGGAGGAGCCGGGGCGGTCCGCCCACCACCAAAAGGACACCGGCGATCAGGACGGCCAGCAGGGCCGGTATCCATACCAACCGGAATCCTCGATCACGCAGCACGGACCGCGCCTTGTTCAACCCGCCCAGAGCGACCAGGACCACCGCGATGATGGCCGCATTCGCCGGACTGATGGGCCTGCTCAGGATCAAGACGACGAAGGCCAGCGCCGTCCACCGCCCCAGGGCCGGCGGGACGTCATCCTGCTCCAGAATGCACAGACCACCGCACCAGGCGGCAAAACCGGCCGTGATCTCCATGCTGCTCGAGTTCACCACCGCCGAGAGGAACAGGACCATCGGCGTGAGGGCCAGCGCCGACCCGACCAGTGGGAGGCGCCTGGGGTGGTACCGGCCGAGGAGGAACAGCCCGAGGGCGATCAAGCTGGAGCACACGATCAGGCTGACCAGGCGCATGGCGTACACAGCACCGCTTCCCGACCAGACCAGCGACGGCAGCCCCACCACCAGATAGTAGAGAGGCGGATAGTTGGAGAACTCGGTCTCGCCGAGCACGGTATTGCGCTGGTCGCCGAGATGGGGTTCGCAGCCGGCAGGAACTGAGCTCTTGAAGGCGAAGCAGATAGGGGCCGTGCCCGCCTCGGCCACCCATTGCGGCACCTTGACCTTGGAGATGGCCCCGTAAGCCCCGGGTTGCGCGGCTACGTCGAGCTCGCCCCGGACGGCGGCTGCCGCCTGGATCACGTGGCCCGGCTCGTCGGGTGCCGCGAAGAGCGGGGTGGCAATGGACCAGGCCCCGATAATGAGACCGAATGCTACGAGCGCCCACACGAACGTGAGCCGACCGGGCCGGTCGGCGGGGGGCGGGCCCGTCGGCCCCGTCGACCCTCGGTCGTGGTCCGTGCCGGCAGGTCCTTCGGACGCCACAGGCAGGGCCTGATCAAGCATGGTGGGAGGCTATCAAAGCCCCCCCAAGCACCGGCGTTGCCGGAGGCGCGTTCAGCTGTCGACGCCCCGCACCACCGCGGGGGAATGTCGGAAGAACTGCTCCACGTCCTGCTCGTACCGGTAGGCCTCTCCGTCGGAACCGGTGGAGCGCCGCAGATTGTTGGCCCGGGCGAAGCTCTCGACGGCGCCGGCACTGGTGTAGCGGTACTCGAAGCCGGCATCGACCAAGCGGGTGGTGTCCACCCCTCGGCCGAACCGCATCAGCCCCTCCATCTCCGGAGGGAACTGGAGGGCGCCGAGACGGCGGAGGGGGAGGGCGAAGCCGCGGGGCTTGAACGGGGGCAGTGGCAGGAGATATGCGTTGCAGATGGAGGCCACCTCGCTCCAGGGAAGCTTGCCCGCCCCGGCCACATTGAACACTCCGGGAATCCGCCGGCCGGTCACGTACTCGAGAGACCGCACCACGTCGTCCTCTTCGACGAACTGGACGAGAGGATCGAAACCGGCGATGCAGGGCAGTCGCCTTTTCCTCAGGTTGTAGCTGACCGGCGTGACGATGTCGGTGCCGAGCACGTTGGCGAAGCGCAGCACCGATACCACCAGGTGGGGGTTGTCTTCGGTGAAGTCCCGGACCAGCGCCTCGACTTCGATGAGGGACCGTTCCAGGCGGGTTCGGACCGGACCCGTTCGCTGGTCCTCCTCGCGGAACCACGCCGGATCGGATTCGGCGGAGCCGTAGATGTGGGTGGACGACTTGACCACGACCTGGCGCACCGACGACCCGGCGGTTCCTGCCGCCGCCAACAGGTTCAGCGTGCCGATCACGTTGATCTCGTGCAGGACCCGGCTGGGCACATTGACCGAGTTGGTCTCGAGGAACGTATGGACAATGGTGTCCACCTGGGTGGCCCGGACGATCCGGTTGAGGATCGAGTACTTCTGGTCCGACCGCACGAACTCGGTCCGTTCCAGGGGCACCCTGGGCTCGTTGGCGCCCAGCCCGAGGATCATCTCGACGTCAGGCTCCAGCTCGAGTGCCTGGGCCATTCGACCCCCCCAGAAGGTGTCGAGCCCGGTGATCAGGACGCGGCGGCCCACCGTCAGCCGAACCAGATGCTTCGGCGCTCACGAAGCATGTCGTGCAGCGCGTCCTGCAAGGTGGCCCTGATTCCCTCCGCCTCGTCCATCACCCGGCTCCTCGAGTAACGATCCAGGCCGGGCTCGATGTCGAAGGTGATGGGATCCAACACCCGGAATTTCATCTTCACCGGGAAATAGGTGACATAGCCGATGGGGCCAAGCAGCAGAGCGTTGGCGGTGACCGGAAAGTAGGGGAGACCGAGCAGCTTGGACACCGCCGGAACCCTGAACAGGATGGGCATCGACTCCTCGGCACCGACCACGGCGATCGGGACGATCGGAACGCCAGCCCTCATGGCGATCTCGACGAACCCACCGCGACCGAAACGGCGCAAGCGGTACCTGTCCGTGTACGTCTTGGAGGTTGCCTTGGTCCCTTCTGGGAACACCAGCGCCAGCTGCTGCTCATCGTGGAGGATCCGGTAGGCATTGTCAGGATGAGCTGGCACCCCTCCCGTTCTCGACCACATGGTGCCCACCACCGGGATGGTGCGGAAGAAGTAGTCGGCCAGTCCGTAGACGGGTCGTCCGAGCTCCTCTTCGATGCCGTGCATGATGGCCGGCGCATCCGAGGGGATGGCCCCGGCGTGATTGGCGATGAGGAGGGCACCGCCATGAAGGGGGATCTTCTCGAGCCCCTCCCACTCCACCCGGAACCAGTGGCGGTAGATCGGGTCGTAGAGCCGCCGGACGATCGAACGCATGTGTTCGGAACGCCCCCATTGGTCTACGTCGGAACGCCGGGGGTCGTGTGGCAGGGGGAGGGGGTGATCGGTCTTGGTCGTTGCCACCGGAAGGTAGGAAACGGCTGTCACCGGGTCGGCCACTCCGCCCTCGACCATCGTCCCGGGGTCCGGCTCGGCCGGCGGGCGGCTGGTTTCTGGACTCTGCTCCCGCTGGTCCCTCTGCTCCCGCTGGTCCATATGGGTTTCTTCACTCCCACCGACTCGGTCGGTACCGTCGGCCCCTTGGTGCTCGAAAGGGAGATCGGAACGGTTCGCTGTCCTGGTGGTATCCGACGGCTCAGCGCTCACCTTGTCCATCGTAGTTGAGTCCATTCCCCGGTCACCCTGGCGGCACCGTTGGCGTCGAAGCGCAACCGATGGTCGCACATCGGGCCAGGAGGCCGCCGACCGAGGTGTGGGGTCGTGTCAGGCGGTAGGAGGTTCCCGGACATGCCCGGAGGTTTGGGAGGTCCATGCCGCTGTTTGTTTTCCAGTTCGCATACCGGTGGTCGGTAATATCGACAACCGGTGGCCGCCCGGCCACACCGTGCCGAACCGGATCCGATTCCGGGCGGATGCCGAGCCCGGTCGGGCCTGTGCGGTCACGAGGAGGGCTCGAGCCGGCCCGACAGGGGTCCGAGGGCGGTGAGCGTCTCCAAAGTGGATGTCTGACGCCTGACCCCCAGGGGAGCGAATTCCGCCTGCAGGGCAGAGACCACCTCGGCCACTTCCGCTGGGCCGACCAGGGGCAACAGGACGGTCAACGTCGTGGGTCCGGTGACCAACGGCACCGGCGTGCCCCCGAGTGTGTCGGCCACCACCGAACCCACTTCGGCGGCCAGCGAGGCCGGTGGGACCAGTGAGGAAATCGAGTCCGGCGAGGACCGACCGCCATCGCCCACCACCACCGAGGAGATCGCCGGCGAGGGCACCATCCCCAGTCGGAACCGGTAGATGTCGCCCAACATCGACATCGAGTCGTGAAGCGGATGGATGGTGCTCCCCGACACGTGTCTCCACTGCACGGGGACCTCGGCCACCCGGAGACCCAAGCGCCGCGCCGTGGACAGGATCTCCACGTCGAACGCGAACCGGTCGATGCGAACGAGGTGGAACAGGACCCGGGCCACCGGCGTGCGAAAGGCCTTGAACCCGCACTGGGTGTCTTCCAATCCGAGCCCGGTCCCCGCGGTCACCATGCGGTTGAACAGGTTTCCCATGAGCGATCGCAGTGCGTAGGAGGTCTCCACCATGGAGTCGGGCAGTGCCCGGGACCCGATGACGACGTCGTTGGTACGCAGTCCTTCCACCAGCCGGGGCACCGCAGTGGGGTCGATGGCGAAATCGGCATCCATGTAGGCGCTGTGCGTCCCGCGTGCCAGCGCCACCCCGGTCCGCACCGCGGCTCCCTTGCCCTGGTTGCGCTGGTGGCCCACGATGCGGTGATGGGGGATGGGGGCCAGAAGCGATCGTGCCGCGTCAGCGGTCGAGTCGGTGCTGCCATCGTCCACCACCAAGACCTCGGTGTGCTCGAGATCGATGGCGCCGACGTCGACGGCGGCGTCGAATCGTTTGAAACCCTCGCCCAAACGATGGGCTTCGTTGAACGCGGGGACGATGATGGTGAGGTCGATGGCCATGGGACTGTGCCTGGGACGCTAGGCCGGGTCGTCGTTCGAGGGGTGTCGGGGTGTCGGGATCAGGGTCGACCAGCGCCGACCAAGCCCGAGTACCACAGTGGATCGAAGCTGACCACGGTGCCGGTATGGGCCGCCTGGATGATGGTGTCTACGCCGTAGGCGGTGGGCTGGCCGTCAAGCACGGGTCCCACGTACATGACCACGTGGTCGATGCCGGTGCCGTCGAGATCGTAGAAGAGCAGGTCCCCGGGCTCGAGTGCGGACAGGCTGACGTGCTGGATGTCGGCGTACTGATCTGCGGCCGAATGGTCGAGGTGCACGCCGGCCTGGGCCCACGCCACCATGGTGAGACCCGAGCAGTCGAAGCCCGAGGCGCTGGCCCCGCCCCACACGTATGGCACACCGAGGTACTGCATGGCCCCGTGGACGGCCGCCAGTCCGGCGGCCTGGGGGGTGTTGGCGCTGGCCACCGTCGGGCCGCTGAGGCCGGAGGCGGTGGCCGACGAGTCAGCTGCCTGGTTGGCGGCCGTGGCGGCGGCGCCGGCGGCGGCGCTCCCCCCGCCCACGGTGCTCGCCACCTGTGAGGCTTGCGAAGCCTGGGTCGCGGCCGCCTGGGCCGCGGCCGCCGTGGTGGCGGTGGCCGCGGTCTGGGCATCAGCGGCAGCCTGGGCCGCGGCTTGCTGGGCGATCTCCTGACCCAGGGTTCCTTGGACCTGGGCCAGCGTGGTCTCCGACTGGTTGGAGGCGGTCGAGGCGGCCTGACGGGCCTGACCTTCGGCCGCCAGCTGGACATCCTCCGACCGCTGCTCGGCGATCAGCTTGGACTGGGTGGTGGTGAGCTGGTGAGTGGTGGCCTCCACCCGCTGCACGTCGTCGGCAACGTTGCCGGTGCCGATCTGTTCGTAGAGGTCCCGGGTCTGGCCCTCACTGGATGGTGCGCCAAAGAGGGCCGGAACCGCGTCGGCCGAGGTGCCCTCCACGTAGGAAAGGATTACGTCGGCCCGGAGCCGGGCCCGCTCCGAGGCCAGTTTGGACTTGGCGGCACTGATCGAGGCGGTCGTGGACTGGAGTGCCGACTGGGTGTTGTCGAGATCGATCCCCGCCTGGTTGTACTGCTCGTCGGCCTGGTCGAGGGCCGCCTGCTGCTGGGAGATCTGCGTCTCGATGGTGGCCACCTGCGCCTCGCCGGCGTCGATCTGGGACTGGGCGGGTGAAATGGCCCCCGAGCCGGTGGAAGAGGCAGAGGAAGTTGAGGTGGACGAGGTGGAGGACGGCGGTTGTCCGGCGTCGGCCACTCCGGCCATCCCGGGACCGAGGGCCAAACCGAGGGAGCTCGAGACCAAGACCACCCCGCCCATCACGGAGATGCTCCTGGAGCGCGGACGTCCCCGACGGCGGACCGCCTTCACGGTTCTCAGTTCCGACACTCGGGTCACGATAGTCCCTCTGCCCCCGGAGAAAAAAGGTGAAAATCGCTGTTCAACATGGAGTTTTTGCGAAAGCGGCCGAACGGCGGCCGTTGGCGTGAGCTCCCGGTCCGGCGCCGCCGGCCGAATCGGTACTGCCCTCCAGACTTGTCCTGTGGTGTCGATGCATGGACAACTGGTCCATCACAGTCAGTAGGTTGCTTGATGCATCGGCACAGCTCGTGCGGAACTGGAGGTCGCAATCATGGACGGAGTGGTCGAAGTCCAAGGTGGCCGCCTCCGCGGCGTCCGGCGCCACGACCTCTGGTCGTTCTCCGGTATCCCTTACGCCGGGTCTCCCGCCGGTGCCGGGCGCTGGCGCCCCCCGGTTCCGCCCGAGCCGTGGACGGGCGTCCGGGAGTGCGACCGCTTCATGCCGATTGCCCCCCAGGCTCCTGGCCTGGTCGAGATGTCGCTCGGGGGGGCGCCCGAGGAGCAGTCAGAGGACTGCTTGAGCCTCAACGTCTGGACCCCCGGGATCGATAACACACGACGGCCGGTCATGGTGTGGATACACGGCGGCTCGTTCGTCAGTGGCTCGGGCGCCGGCAGCCTCTACCGCGGCGGCATGCTGGCCCGCGAGGGTGATGTCGTGGTCGTCACCATCAACTACCGACTCGGTCTGCTCGGGTTCATGGCCCACCCGGTTCTCGCCGACGAGGGCCAGTCCTGGCTGCGAGGTCAGCAGTGGTCGGGCTTCGGCAACTGGGGCCTGGCCGACCAGATCACCGCCCTCCAGTGGGTGCATGACCACATCGCCACCTTCGGGGGCGACCCGGGCAATGTGACCGTGTTCGGGGAGTCGGCGGGTGGCATGAGCGTTTCGGCGCTGTTGGCTGTACCGGTCGCCCGGGGTCTGTTCCACAAGGCCATCGTGGAGAGTGGACCGCCCTACTCCTACTCTGCCGAGCAGGCGGCGCACCGAGCCGAAGCCGTCGCCGGCCACCTCGGCGTGCCGTTGACCCGGCAGTCGTTGGAACGGGTGCCGGCCGCGGACCTGGTCCGGGCGGCCGGCGAGCTCGGGCAGGTCAGCGCCAACAACGACGATTCGGGCCTTCTGCTGATGCCGGTCGTAGATGGTGGGCTCCTCCCGGTGGCGCCCGAGGTGGCGGTGGCCACCGGGTCGGTGTCGGATGTGCCGCTCTTGACTGGGACCACCAGGGACGAATCCTCCTTCTTCACCGTGGGCAACCCGGCCTTGGCCCAGCTGGATGACGACGGCCTGCGCAGGTGGATCCGCCGGGTGACCACCGACCCCCACGAGTCCGAGCGGCTGATCGCGGCGGTGCGGGATGCCCGGACCGGGCGGGGCGAAGCGGTGAGCCCGCGGGACCTGTGGGTGGCGATCGCCACCGAGTTCGTCTTCCGGTTACCCACCCTCCGGCTCGCCGATGCCCACGCCGGAGCCGCGGCGCCGGGGGTGGGGACGTACTGCTATCTGTTCACCTGGGAGTCGCCCGCGTTCGGGGGGTACCTGGGCTCGTGTCACGCCCTCGAGATCCCGTTCGTGTTCGGCACCGTCCACAATCCTGCCGTACAGGGATTCTGCGGCGGCGGTGAGGAAGCCTTCGCTCTCTCCGAGGTCGTGCGCCAGGCGTGGACCTCGTTTGCCCGATCCGGTTCGCCCGGGGAGTGGCCACTTTGGGACCACGGCCGGCGTCCGACCACGGTGCTCGGCCCCTGGGCGGGCGACGACGGTCCCATCCATACGGCGGAACGACCGCGTGACCAGGAGGTCGAAGCCGTGGCGGCTGTGGTCCCTCGGATCACCGGCTAGCGGTCGGCGATGGTGACCGTCGGGAGATGGGGGAACGCAGTTCCCACATAGTCGCCGGTCAGGAGATCCTGAGACGGTGCCCAGACGACTGGTTACCATGGCGTGGCAACACGAGGTCGAGCGGTGGGCCAGTTGTCGCCATCGTCGGGACGCAGCACCTCGGGGACGTAGCCCAATCGGCAGAGGCAGGGCGCTTAAACCGCCTCCAGTGAGGGTTCGACTCCCTCCGTCCCCACTGCCGGTGCCATGGCCCGGAACTTTTTCAGCCGCGACTGGCGGAACCGTCGCCGGACCATGCGGGGAGAGCGGACGTAGTGAGATGGCGTCGAGCCATCCAACCCAACCGACTACGCCACCGGCGTTAGAGAATCCCCAAGATCGGATGGGGCGACCAATCTGCCCACCAGTAGTGGTGGCAGTCGCGGCACTGCCGGATCACGCTGTCCTGCAACATTTGGACGGGCAGAAAGGCGGGAGTGCGTCGCAGTTCGGAATTGTCCGATTCACCGCACTCCGGGCAGACCAATCTCGTTCGAAAATCCCGCATTGCACCGCTCTCCCACGTGTCAATGCCCCGTACCAATTTTAAAGAATATTGCATCGATGGCCATACTGCAAAGGCTCTGGGCTTCTATGCACTGCGAACAGGGATTTCTCGGAAGCACCGCGGGGTCGAAACTGAGTTATTTCTCCTCTGGCGTCCTGGTACCACCGACAGGAAAGACCGGGTGAACATTGTCGGTCTTGTCCCTCCCTCCCGCAGGGCGGAACCGTGAGCAACCGGCCGCTAGCCCAGCCGCACCGTGTCCTCGGAGCCGTGGACCGGCCTGGGTCGGGGAACGGCGACCGTCCCGTTGTGGTGGGACGAAGTGGCGTCGACCCGGGACACCCAGACCAGGTCCCCGGCCCCCAGGTCGAGTTCGCCCGCTGCCCCCCGGCTGAGTTGGACCCATGTCGAGCCCCAATTCTCCATCGTGATGTCCACCCGGACCTCGAACCCCAGGTGGGTGATGCGCTCCACCACTCCCGGGTGGTCGCCGCCGCGGGGCTGGCGGTGGAGCGACAAGTCGTGGGGCCGGACCCACGAGCCGGCGAGCTCGGTGGCGGGTCCGAGGAACTTCATGACGAACTCGTTGGTCGGATTGTCGTATATCTCCGACGGGGAGCCGCTCTGCTCCAGCCGCCCCCCGTTGATGATGGCCAGGTGATCGGCAACCTCCATGGCCTCTTCCTGGTCGTGGGTCACCAGGACCGTGGTGACCGGGATGTTCTGGTGGAGGTCGCGTAGCCACACGCGAAGCTCCTGGCGGACCTGGGCGTCGAGGGCGCCGAATGGTTCGTCGAGAAGGAGCAGGGTGGGCTCGATGGCCAGGGCCCGGGCCAGCGCCATGCGCTGGCGCTGGCCGCCGGACAGCTGGGAGGGGTACCGGTCGGCCAGGTGCTCGATCCGGACCAGGTGCAAGAGCTCGTCGACCTTGGCTCGCACCTCGGCCTTGGGCCGTCGTCGCACCTCCAGCCCAAAGGCCACGTTCCGACGCACGGTGAGATGTCGGAACGGTGCGTAGTGCTGGAAGCAGAATCCGATGCCCCTGTCGCGAGCCGGTACCGCGGTCACGTCGCAGTCATCGATCTCCACGGTGCCGGTGTCGGGTCGCTCGAGCCCGGCCACCACCCGGAGCAGGGTCGATTTTCCCCCGCCGCTCGGTCCCAGCAGGGCGGTCAGGGACCTGTCGGGGACATGGAGGGTGACGTCGTCAAGAGCAACTGCATCTCCGAATCGCTTTGAGACGGATCGGACGGTGATCGCCATGGTTGCCTCCTTCCTTCTTTGCGGTCGGCGCCCAGGATGGCCAGTACCACCAGGGCGATGATGGCCAGGATGACGGCGCCGGCGTAGGCGCCGACGGTGTCGAGATTCTCGACCCCGTCTTCGATGAACAGGGTCAGCGTCTGAGTGCGGCCGACGATGGCGCCGCTCACGACGACCACGGCCCCGAACTCGCCGAGGACGCGGGCGGTCGTGAGGGTGACGCCGTACGAGAGGCTGCGTCTGATGGACGGGAGGGTGATCCGACGGAAGACGGTAAACGGCTTGGCGCCGAGGGTGATGGCCGCCTGTTCCTGGTCGGTGCCGATCTCCTGCAGCACGGGTAACACTTCGCGGACCACGTAGGGAAGGGCGACGGTGGCCGAGGCCAGGATGATGCCGGGCACCGAGAAGATCACCTGGATCCCGTGGGCGGCCAGCCAATTGCCGAACCAACCGGTCTTGCCGTACACCAGGATCAGAGCCAGGCCGACGATGACCGGGGACACGGCCAGGGGCACGTCGACCAGGGCGTCCAGCACCCAGGCGCCCCGGAACCGGTGCCGCGACAAGATCAGTGCCACCCCGACGCCGAACACGGTATCGAGAGGTACGGCGATGGCCGCCACCACAAACGTGAGCCACATGGCATGGAGCGCGTCTGGGGTGGTGACGGCGTCCCAGGCGGGGCCGATCCCGTGCTGAAAGGCCCGGTAGAAGATGAAGCCGACCGGGACCACCACCAACAGCCCCAGGTAGCCCAAGGCCACGATGCGGAGCGGCATCCGCCGTCGGGTAGGGCTCATATCGCCTCGCCGACTGCGAACCGTCGGCGGAGGAGGCCGATGGCCACCAGGACCACCAGCGCTATCGCCACCAGGACCACCGAGATGGCGGCCGCCCCCGACAGATCGTCGCTCTGGGACAGACTGAATATCCACGACGAGGCCACTTCTGTTTTGAAGGGGATGTTGCCCGAGATCAGCACCACCGATCCGAACTCGCCTACGGCCCGGGCGAAGGCCAGTCCGGCCCCGGCCAGCATCGAGGGCGCCAGGCTGGGAAGGATGATTCGGCGCAGCACGGCGGTTGAGGAGGCGCCGAGGGACGTTGCCGCCTCCTCGCTCTCTCGGTCGAGCTCGGCCAGCACGGGCTGGACCGACCGCACCGAAAAGGGAAGGGTGACGAAGGCCAGGGCGAACAGGATCCCCACCGGGGTGTTGGCCACATCGAGGTGGAGCGGGCTGTTCGGCCCGTACAGGGTGAGGAGCGTCAGACCGGCCACCACCGTCGGGAGGGCGAACGGCAGGTCGATCACCGCATTCACGGCCGACTTGCCCCGGAACTCGTCACGGACCAGCACCCAGGCGATCACCAGACCGGCTACGGCGTTGAAGGCGGCAACGGCCAGCGAGCACCACAGGGTGAGCTTGAGAGCGGCCACCGCTTCGGGCTGGGTGATCGCCTGCCAGAACGAATCGAACCCGTTGGAGAAGGCGTTGGACAAAAGGGCAGCCAACGGGAGGATGACCAGCAGACTCAGGTAGGTGACGATCAAGGCCGGGCCACCCACCCAAACGATCGATCGCCCGACCCGTTTTGGCGAATGCGCCGGTGGCGCCGACGCTACCGAGGTGATGCTGACGTCAACCACTCGCCGTGGAGACGCCGAGATTCTGCTCGATCTTCGCCACTGTTCCCGTCCCGGGAGTGAAGAAGGTCGAGTTGACCTTGGTCCATCCGCCCAGGCTGTGGATGGTGAACAGCTTGTTCGGGGCGGGGAACTTGAACTCGGCCGCCACCTTTGGAAGCACCGGTCGGTAGCCCTGCTGGCCCCACACCTTCTGACCGGCTGGTGACAACAGGTAGGACACGAACGCCTTGGCCGCGGTCGGGTCCGAGGCTTTCGAAGTCACGGCGATCGGGTTCTGAATCAGGATGGTCTGGGGAGGGGTGACGATCGAGATGGGCTCGCCCTTGTGCCGGGCGTAGAGAGCGTCGTCCTCATAGTCGAGGAGCACGTCCCCCTCGCCGGACAAGAATGCTTGCAGGGCGTTGCTGGCACTACTGGGCTGGGACTTGGTGTGCTTGAGCAACTGGGCCAGGTAGGCCTCGGCCTGGGCTTTGGACTTGCCCTGGCTCAGTTCGGCCCCGTAGGCGGCCATGATGTTCCACTTGGCACTGCCCGAACTGAACGGGTTGGGCGTGATCACGCTCACGCCGCTCTTGACCAGGCTGGCCCAGGTGGTGATGTGCTTGGGGTTGCCCTTGCGCACGACGAACGAAACTATCGAGTTGGTCACCATGCCCTTGGTTGCACCGCTGCTCCCTTGAAGAAGAGACGATGCCGGCCTTCACCAGCTTCTGCATGTCCGGGCTCAGGGAGAAGTTGACCACATCGGCCGGGAGCCCGTCCACCACCGAGGTGGCCTGTGAGCCCGACGCACCATAGGACTGGGCGAAGGTCACCCCCTTGCCGGCACTGGTGGCGTTGAACGCCTGGATCAGGGCGGCGTAGGCCGGCTTCGGGGTCGAGTAGGCGACGAGGCTCACCGAGCCTCCCGAGGTCGGCGCCGGCCACCGAGGGTATGGCCACCCCCATCGCTAGCGAACCGGTGGCAAGTGCCGCCACCGCCCCGATACGCCGCCCTCTTCCCATTCTCGATCCAACGATATGTCGCAGGATTGCTCCCTCCGGACTATTTCTATGGGGTCCCTAGCCTCCATAGGGATACCGATGCTACTCATGTTTCGGTTCCAATGCGCTTCGCCCACGGATCTCGGCCCATTTGGCCGGTGCGTACCAGGGCGATTCTCGGCCGGGCCGCAATCCCTGGCTCAGCTGGATCACCGCTTCGGGGCGAGCTCTCGTCCTCAGGGGAACGGCCCCGTGGGCCCGGCAGCTGGATGGCTAGCATCGGCCCGGAATCGAGAAGGGACGAGGCACCCGATGACACATGACCCGGTAGTGGCCGAGACGGTCCGAGAGCGCGACAGCCTCGAGCCGCGCTTCGTCCTGGCCGACCAGGAGCAGCGAGCCGGTTCCGTGCTCGAGCGGTACCGGGGCCCCGAGAGCAGGCGCCCGAACATCCTGTTCATCCTGTTCGACGACGTGGGCTGGGGCGACTTCGGCTGCTACGGCGGCGGGGTGGCCGTCGGGGCGCCGACCCCCAACATCGACCGGCTGGCCCGTCGGGGCATGCTGCTCACCTCGTGCTACTCGGAGCCGTCGTGCACGCCGTCGCGGGCCTCGATCATGACCGGACGCCTGCCCATGCGCCACGGCCTGCTGCGACCGCCCATGTACGGGCAGCCCGGCGGCCTGGACGGCGAGGTGACCCTGGCCCAGCTGCTGTCGGATTCGGGCTATGTCACCCAGGCCGTGGGCAAGTGGCACATCGGGGAGAACGTCGAGTCCCAACCCCAGAACGTCGGGTTCGACGACTTCTACGGATTCCTGTCGGTGTCGGACATGTACACCGAGTGGCGCGACCCCAACTTCTTCCCCGAGATCGTCTACAGCGAGGAGCGCACCGCGCTGGGTGGAGAACCTGCCCTTCAACAAGTGCTTCGTCCACGCCGTCCGAGGAGGGCGAGATCGAGAACGTGGAGGAGGTCACGGTCCCGGTCCTCTCACTCCTGGACGACAAGTGGGCCAGCCTACTCGTTCGACTTCATCCGCCGGATGGCCGAGCCCGACGGGCCGACCGCAAACCCTGGTTCCTCTACCACTGCACCCGGGGCGCCCACTTCGACAACTACCCCCACGAGCGGTTCCTGGGCTCGTCTCCGGCCAAGCACCCCTACAAGGACACCATCATCGAGCTCGACGACATCGTCGGCACGACTGGTGGCCGAGCTCGAGGCCACCGGGCCAGATGGACGACACGCTGATCTTCGTGTCCTCGGACAACGGTCCCGAGATGGAGACCTGGCCCGACGCCGCCTATTCGCCCTTCCGCAGCGCCAAGGGCTCCACCTGGGAGGGCGGTCAGCGGGTCCCGGGCATCGTCACCTGGCCGGGCATGATCGCCGCCGACCTGGCCGACCGACGGACTGTTCTCGCAGATGGACCTGTTCAACACCGTGCCTGACCCTGGCCGGCACCTCCGGCTCGGTGCCCGAGGACCGCTACATCGACGGGGTGGACCAGACCTCGTTCCTGCTCGACCCGCACGGGGTCTCCAACCGGAAGTACCTCTACTACTGGCTGACCAATGTCTTCTCGGCCCTGCGGGTGGGGGAGTGGAAGTTCATGGTCGCCTCGACCTCCGACGACGACCGGGACTGCTTCAACCTCGGCGGCTTCACCGGCGTGACCCAGAAGTACTCGCACGGCCGGCTCTACAACCTCTATCTCGATCCCAAGGAGAGCCACAGCTACATGATCCGGAAGCTGGCCTACATCGACAGCTTCACCAGCGGGATCGCCAACACTTCATGTCCTTCGGGAAGTACCCGCCGAGGCAGCCGATCGCGGCGATGAGTGAGCGGCGGCGGCAGCGCTCGGCGTCGCCGTGCCCCACCCGGCGGCTCGTCGGGGTGCGCGTGTGGAGCAGGAGGCCCCGGCCCTGCGCGGGCGTGAAGGGGCGCGCTGCGGCGCTCCCCTCCGATGTCGGTTCTCATTTTTACCTACTCCGGGTATGCGAAGATGAGAAGTGATCGGCCGACGGACACTCCCATCGGCGTCTCCACCGAGGCCGGAGAGACGGTGGTCCCACCCGGGTATGCGTAAAACAGACCGCTGGGAGTACGGTTGGCCTGCACTTCCGGCTTCATTCGGGTCGTCTGATCGCCGCCATGGCGCGACGACTTCCCGCCGTGCCGTACTCGACCGCAGGTGAACCGCATGCTCTACCAGGCCTACCAGGCGCAACGGGACCTCACCGCCCCGGCCCGGGCCTTGGCCGGCCTGGCCTCGTGGTCGCTGGGCGAGCTGCCCGACCGCTGGACGCGGCAACCGGTTGGCCCGGCGGCTGTCGGCCGGCTACGAGATGGTGGCGCCGGGCCCGGCTCATCCACGAGCGCCCGGCCTTCGGCGTCGACCAGGTGCTGGTGGGCAACGAGCTGGTGCCGGTGCGGGAGGAGGTGGTCCTCTCCACCCCGTTCTCCTCGCTCCTCCACTTCGCCAAGGACGTCGACGAGCCGCAGCCCAAGGTGCTGTTGGTCACGGCCCTGGCCGGCCACTTCTCCACCCTGCTCCGCTCCACGGTGCGCTCGCTCAGCGCCGACCACGACGTCTATGTGACCGACTGGCTCAACGCCCGGGACGTCGGCGTCGAGCACGGCCCGTTCGGACTCGACGACTACATCGGCCAGGTGATCGCGTTCCTCGAGTTCATGGGCCCCGGCTCCCACCTGATGTCGGTGTGCCAGCCGTGCCCGGCCTCGCTGGCCGCCGCCTCGGTCATGGCCGCCGCCGACAACCCGGCCCAGCCCCGGAGCCTCACCCTCATGGCCGGCCCGGTCGACACCCGGGTCAACCCGACCAAGGTCAACGACCTGGCCCACTCCAAGCCGCTTCAGCTGGTTCGAGGACAACGTGATCACCACGGTGCCCCTCCGCTATCCGGGGCGCCCTGCGCCGGGTCTACCCCGGGTTCCTCCAGCTGTCGGGGTTCGTGTTCATGAACCTCGACCGCCACGTGAAGCAACACATCGAGCTCTACAACGACCTGGTGCGGGGCGACTACGAGGAGGCCCGGGCCATCGAGGACTTCTACGACGAGTACTTCGCCGTGCTGGACATGCCGGCCGAGTTCTACCTCGAGACCATCGACCGGGTCTTCCAGCGGGAGCTCCTGGCCCAGGGGGCCCTGACCTGGCGGGGCCAGCCGGTCGAGCCCGGGGCCATCCGACGCACCGGTCTGCTCACCATCGAGGGGGAGCGGGACGACGTATGCGGAGTGGGCCAGACCATGGCGGCCCAGGACCTGTGCTCGAGCATCCGTCCGGCCCGGAAGCGCCACCATCTCCAGCCCGGGCGTGGGCCACTACGGGGTGTTCAGCGGGAGCAAGTGGGAGACCCAGGTGTATCCCATCGTGCGCAACTTCATCGCCGCCAACGACGTCGGCTGACGGCTCGAGGCCGGTCGCGCTCCGGTCGGGATCCGTCAGAACTCCATCTCGAGCTCTTCGACGTCGTCGTGCTCCCGCTCGGCCTCGGCCGTCCACTCCACCATCTCGGGTAGGGACAGGATGGCCTCGCGGTAGGCCGCGGCGATCTCGCCCAGCTTGACGTCGTAGGTCCGGATGCGGGTGCACACCGGGGCGAACATGGCGTCGGCCACGGTCGGGGTCGGAGCCGAACAGGAACGGCCCGCCCGAGCGGCCAGGCACTCGTTCCAGATGGCCTCGATCGCGGTCGATGTCGGCCTGGGCCCCGGCCACACCGGGAATTCCGGGTGCCGGCTCTTGATGTTCATGGGGAGGGCCGACCGCAGGTTGGCGAAGCCGGAGTGGACCTCGCCCGACACCGAGCGGCACCGGGCCCGGGCCGCCTGGTCCTCGGGGAACAGTCCCCGCTCGGGTGCCAGCTCGTGGAGGTACTCGGCCATGGCCAGGGTGTCCCACACCACCAGGTCGCCCGTGGGCCAGGCGCGGCACGAGGAACGACGGGGAGAGCAAGAGCAGCTCGGCCCGGACCCCGGGGTCCTGGCTGTCCACCGCCTCGACGACGAAGTCGAGACCGGCGAAGCGACACAAGAGCCAGCCCCGCAACGACCACGCCCCGTAGTTCCGGCTGTTGATGGTGAGGACTGCCTGGGCCACGGGTGACTCCTCTGCGCGGGGTGGGTGCGACCGCCGAAGCAGGGGCACGGCAGGATTCGGCGTCCGGCTCTTCCCGTTCAAATTAGGTCACCGGGAGCCGGGCGCACCAGTACCGGCCGACCGGTCCGTCACCAGGTCGCCGGACTCAGGTACTTCTTGATCGACCACCGTGGGCGGGGTCTCGGGCGTCGGAGATGTCCACCAGGCCGGACATGAAGGCGTGCTGGGCGGCCAGCAGCCGGTCGGCGAAGGAGAAGGTGGCCTCCACCGTCTCGGTCGGGGTGGGCAGCTTGTCGACGAAGGGGATGCGCGACGTGTCGGGCCGGAAGGTGTCGAAGGCCGAGGAGGTCGAGCGCAGGGCACCGAGGGTCCAGTTCTGGGTGGTCTCGACCGCCTTGACGAAGCCGTCCTGTACCTTCTCGGTCATTTCGAGTGCGTCCATGATGGTCCTCCCTTGGGATTATTGATCAAGCGCATACTTTATCAAGCACCGGCCACGATCAAGCACCGGCCACGATCGGTTCACTCGGCGAATCGGACCCGCAGCACCTTCTTGTCGAACTTGCCCACGCTGGTCTTCGGCACCTCGTCGATGACCTCCACCCGCTCGGGCAGCTGCCAGCGGGCGAAGCCCGAGTCGAGCAGGTGGTCCCGGACCTGATCGACGGTCGACTGTCGACGCCGCGGCCGGACCACCATGCAGACCAGGGGACGCTCCTGCCACTTCGGGTCGGGGACGGCGATGACCGCGGCCTCGGCCACGCCGTCCATCCGCATGACCCCGGCCTCCATGTCCACCGAGGAGATCCACTCGCCGCCCGACTTGATGAGGTCCTTGGTCCGGTCGGCGATCACGAAGTAGCCGTCGGGCGAGGCCACGGCCACGTCCCCGGTCCTGAACCAGCCGTCCTCGGTGAATGCCTCCTCGCCCAGCCCGTGCAGGTAGCCGTCGACCACCCAGGGCCCGCGGACGCACAGGTCGCCCATGGACTCGCCGTCGGCGGGCACCTGCTGCGCCGTCGTCATCGCGGATGCTGACCTCCACCCCGGGCAGCGGCAGGCCGGCCTGGGTGCGGGCCGCGGTCGTGACCTCGTCCTCCGACCAGTCCCGCATGCGCTCCTGGGGCCAGGCCATCGAGGCCAGCGGGGACGTCTCGGTCATGCCCCAGGCCTGGATGATGCGCAGGCCGAACTCGTCGGCGTACCGCTCGATGAGGGAGCGGGGCGGCTGGGCCCCGCCGCAGACGATGTGGCGGAGGTCGGGCAGCCCGCCACCCCGCCGGGCCAGCTCGTCGGCCACCCCGAGCCACACCGTCGGCACGCCGGCCGCCACGGTGACCCGTTCGGCCGCCAGCAGGTCGAGGAAGGCGGCCGGATCGAGGGCGCCGGCGAAGAAGACCTGCTTGGCCCCGACCGCGGTGGCGGCGTAGGGCATGCCCCAGGCGTTGGCGTGGAACATGGGCACCTGGGGCAGCACGGCGTCGCCCGGCCCGATGGACATGCCGGCGTGGCTGGTCAGGCCAGGGCGTGGAGGAAGGTCGAGCGGTGGGTGTAGACCGCCCCCTTGGGCTGGCCGGTGGTGCCCGAGGTGTAGCAGAGGCCCATGGGCCGGCGCTCGTCGATGTCCAGCCGCGGGTAGTCGGTGGGTTCGTCGGCCAGCAGGTCCTCGTAGGCGATGGCCCCGGGGATGGAGGTCTCGGGCACCGTGTCGCCGAGCACGATGACGTGGTCGAGCGGGGGCAGGTGCTCGAGGGCCTGCTCCAGCAGAGGGAGCAGGTCGGGGTCGACCAGCACGGCCCGGTCGCCGGCGTCTCCGATGATGAAGGCCAGGTCCTCGCCGGACAGCCGCAGGTTGAGGGTGTGGAGTACCCGCCCGGTGCAGGGCACCCCGAAGTAGGCCTCGAGGTGGCGGGCGCTGTTCCAGGCCAGGGTGCCCACCGTGGTCACCGTCGGTCGAGGCCGAGGGCGTCGAGGGCGTGCATGAGCTGGCGGGTGCGGGTCACCGAACTCGGCGTAGGTGTGGCGCTCGATCGGTGCCGTCGGGGGCCCGGCTGACCAGCTCGGCGTGGGCGGCGTGGACCGGGGCGTTCTCGAAGAGCAGCCAGGCAGTTGAGCGGGGTGTCCATCATGGGGCCGGCCTCCGGGGTCGGGTCGGACCGGGGCGGCCCGGGTGTGGCGCCAATGCTACGGCGCCACCACGTACCGGCCCGGGGCCGGGTACTGGACCGGGTGGGCGTCAGCTGCCCAGGCAGCCGGGGGCCGGCCGGAGGTCACCCGGAGCGCTCGGCAGCCCAGCGGCCCCACGGCTCCCACCACGAGCCGGGCAGGGTCTCGGCCCCGGCCAGCCAGGCCTCGGGATCGGGTCCGGCCTCGGGGCCCGAGGGAGACGCTCATCTTGGGGTTGCCGGGAGGGTTGACCAGGCTCTGGATGTGGCCCGAGGTGGACAGGGCGAACTGGCTGGCCCCGCCCAGCAGCTGGGTGGTGGCGTAGCAGGCCTTCCACTCGGTCAGGTGGTCGGTGCGGGCCCCGACCACGAAGGTGTCGCACTGACCTGGCCCAGGTCGACCGGGGTGCCGAGCACGCTGACTCTCCCCGTTGGCCAGCGAGTTGCTGGCGAACATGTCGAGGAAGTCGAGGTGGAGCCCGGCCGGAAGCCGGGTGGGGTCGGCGTTCCAGGACAGCACGTCGAAGGCCGGGGGACGGTCGCCGAGGAGGTTGGAGCCGACCCAGTAGTTCCAGATGAGGTCGTTCGGGTCGGAGCAGGCAGAAGATGGCCTCGGCCTCGTGGGCCGGGAGCACCCCCCGGCGCCGGGCGGCGGCCCGGGCGTTGGAGACGATGGTGGGGCTGCCGAACATGCCGATCATGGTGGGCACCGAGAAGTCGAGCAGGGTGACGGCGAAGGTGGCGCAGTGGATGAGGTGGTCCGACAGGGCGGCCAGGCGGCCGAGGAGGGCGGCGGTGGTGATCCCGCCGGCGCACAGCGAGATGGTGTTGACCTGGTCGGTGCCGGCGATCTGCGGCGGCGGCCCGCAGCGCCTCCTCGACACCGGCCACGTAGGTGTCGAGGTCCCAGTCCCGGTGCTCGACGGTGGGGTTGCGCCAGCTGACCACGTACATCTGGAGGCCCTGGGACGAGGCGTACTCGACCAGGCTGCGGCCCGGGGCCATGTCCATGAAGTAGTACTTGTTGATCTGGGGCGGGACCAGCACCACCGGCGGTGGTCGTGGACCTGCTCGGTGGACGGCGAGTACTGGAGCAGCTCGCAGACCTCGTTGCGGAAGACCACCGCCCCGGGGGTGATGCCCGACGTCCCGACCGACCACGTGGGCGTCGGGGTCGGCGGTGCGGGGCATGCCCCGGTGGTTGACGCACGTCCCGGGCGAAATTGGCCAGCCCCGGCCACCACGCTGCGGCCACCGGTTTCGTAGGCCCGCTCCATGGCGTCGGGGTTGAGGAGGAGGACGTTGGTCGGGGCCAGGGCCGAGTCGACCAGGGAGGTGGCCAATCGGGCCCGCTCCTTGGTCCGCCAGTCGACGGGGGCTCGCTCGACCAGCTCCAGGCAGGCCCGGGTGCAGGCCAGGTAGGACTGGCCGAGGCGGCGGAAGGCCGGGTTCTTCGCTCCAGGCCGGGTTCTTGAACCGCCAGTCCTTGGGCTCGGGGGTGATGGTCGGACTTGCCGACGGCGATCTTGCCCATCTCGAGCGCCGACCCCGGCCACGGTGCGGGGGAGGGTGCTCACCGGCGGTGCGGATCCCGAGGGCGACGGTGGCGCCGGCCAGCCCCGAGGGGATCGACCCGCCCCATCAGACGGCTGGCGATCCCTCGCGGCGCCCGCACCGTGGAGGTGACGATGTTGCTCACGTTCCCCTTCGCCTACCTTCACCCCGGACCCGGAAGAGATTCATCCCGGTGGACTCGATCCCAGTCAACCACGAGCAGGTCGGATGTCCGCTCCGGGCGATTGTTCCGATTGTGTCAACGCCGTGTGAACACTTTTCCGGTCGGCGGCGGGAGGCAGTCGGATACAGTGCAGTGATGGTTACGTCGATCAGGATACCGGCGCCGTCGGGGCCGACCGTGACCGACGACAGTCCCGAGCGAGCCGTGGGATGCCTTCGGCGGCTACCTGCGCAGCCAGCGCCAGCTGGCCCAGCTGAGCCTGCGCCAGCTGGCCGAGCTGACCAAGGTCTCCAATCCCTACCTCAGCCAGATCGAGCGCGGGCTCCACCAGCCCTCCGATCAACGTGATCAAGTCGCTGGCCCAGGCGCTCAACCTCTCGGTGGGGGATCTGCTGGCCCACGCCGCCGACATCGTGACCGGCGAGGAGCCGGCCTCCACCACCGAGGCGTCCATCCGCCGCGATCCCGCGGCTCAACGACTCGCAGAAGAGCGCCCTGCTGGCCGTGTACGCCTCGATGGTGGCGACGACGCCGGATCCGTCGGCCCCGGCCGATACCCACCCGACCGAAGAAGGCGACGACGAACCCGAATCCGAGCCCGACGCCGGCCGCCACGGCACGGATCGGTGATCACGGCTACCGACGAGGCGGTCCTGAGGAAAGAAGTGGGATCGCCGACATTCGAGCGGGGTCTCCAGTACGCCCGGATGGGAGCGGTCCGGACCAGTGCCTGGAGCCACGGCCGGACCCGTGTGGTGGGGGAGGTCCAGGGAGGTTCTCCCGAGCCCTACTACGCCTCGGTCGAGCTGTTCCGGTCGTCGTCGGGAGGGCTGTCGGGGTTCTTCGCCAAATGCACCTGTCCGGTCGGCATCAACTGCAAACATTCTGTGGCGCTCGTCCTGGCCGAGGACGAGCCGGCGACGGGGCGCGCCGGCGACGGGGACGGAGCGCGAACAGACATGTGGGTTCCGGCAGCCTCCAGTCGGCCCGGGCCACGGCCGCTGCCCAGCGGGCCGTCGAGCGGGCCCGCCACGCCGCCACGCGGCGGGACACCGTCCCCGACTGGGAGCTTCCCCTCCACGCCCTGCTCGGGGGCCACGAAGTCGACGAGGTCGACGAGGTCGAGCCGGAAGGGTTCGGGCTGCAGTTCGAGGTGGTGGCGGTGCCGATGGAAGGCCGGGACGGATCGTCGACCCGGGTCAGCCGGGCCGGGATCCGGCTTCGACCGGTCATGCCGGGTCGGAACGGCAACTGGGTCCGGTCCGGCATCACCTGGGGGAACCTCGACTACCTCCCCGCCGCTCGGATCAAGGGCGGCCCGGCCGCCAAACGGCTCCTGTTGTTGAAGGAGCTCCTGGCCCTGAGCCGCCTGACCGGTGGCCAGGCGTACTCGTACTACAGCCGCTCGAACGAGGTGGTCAGGCTCGAGTCCATCGACAGCCGGCGGCTGTGGGACCTCCTCCGGCGAAGCCGGCGACATGCGGATGCCCCTGCTCCAGTCCGGGCGTTCGGCCCGTCCGGTGACCCTCCACGCCTCGCTGGCCGAGGTCACGCTCGACGTGAGGCGCGACGGATCGGGACTCCGGTTGCTGCCCCGGGTCACCGTCGATGACGAGACCGTGCCTCTCGATGGTGCCCTGCTCATCGGCACGCCGGTCCACGGGATCGCCTGGTGGGACGAGAGCCCGGCCGTCTCGGCGGCGGCCAGACGGCGGCTCGATCTCGCCGCTCTCACCGCATCGGTCGACGACGGCCTGCGTGAGCTCCTCCAGATGGGCTCCATCGGCGTGCCGCACCGCGACGAGGAGCGATTCGTGCGGGTCCTGCTCCCGGTCCTCCGCCGGAGGGTGGCGGTGCACTCGAGCGATCCGTCGGTCGAGCTACCCGAGGAGGCTCCCGCCGTCCTCGTCCTCACGGTCCACCATGGCGACGGCCACCGGATCGAGACTGGAGTGGACGAGGGGGATCGAGGGAACCGAGTGGCGAGAGCCCCTGTGGCGGGCGGGGGCCGGGTTCCACGACCGGAAGCCGAGGCGACGCCGCGGTGGAGGCGGTCACGGCGGTGGTGTCCCGGGTGCCCGGGCTGCTCGAGCGGACGCCTCTGGGCGAGCGCCTGGCCCCGGGTGCCCATCTGGAGGGGATCGACGCCGTCTCGCTTCTCCACCGACGTGCTGCCCGCCATCGCCGCCACCGCCGGCGTGGAGGTCCACCAGGTCGGCACGGTGCCCGAGTACCGCGAGGAGGTTGCCGCCCCCGTCGTCAGCCTGGGGGGATCGGGATCGAGCGACAACGACTGGTTCGACCTGACCGTCAGCGTGACCGTCGGCGGTGAGAAGGTTCCTTTTGCCGAGCTCTTCGTCGCCCTGGCCGAGGAGCGAGTCGCACCTGATCCTGCCGTCGGGGACCTACTTCTCGCTCGAACGTGCCGAGCTCCAGGAGCTGGCCCAGCTCATCGCCGAGGCCCGGGCGCTGCTCGAGACCACAGGCGACGGCATCCGGCTCAGCCGGTTCCAGGCCAGCCTGTGGGAGGACCTCCAGCCGGCTGGGGGTGGTCACCGCCCAGGCCGGGGCGTGGGAGGCGTCGGTGCGCGCTCCTGACCGGGGCCTCGGACCGGACCGAGCACGCCATGCCCGACGGCGTGCAGGCCGAGCTCCGCCCCTACCAGCAGACCGGGTTCAACTGGTTGGCCTACCTCTACGAGCACCGGCTCGGCGGGATCCTCGCCGACGACATGGGCCTCGGCAAGACGCTGCAGGCGCTGGCGCTCATGTGCCACACGAGGGAGCGGGGCCTGACCGACGCCCCCTACCTGGTGGTGGCACCGACCAGCGTGGTCGGGAACTGGGTGGCCGAGTGCCGTCGGTTCACGCCGGGCCTGGCCGCCGCCACCGTCACCGAGACGGGCCGCCGCCGGGCGACGACCCTGGCCGAAATGGCCGGGTCGGCCGACGTCGTGGTCACCTCCTACAGCCTGTTCCGCCTCGACTACGAGGAGTACGCGGCGGTGGCGTGGGCCGGCCTCTTCCTCGACGAGGCCCAGTTCGCCAAGAACCGGAGCTCCCAGGCCTACCAGCGGGCCAGGATGCTGCCGGTGGCCGTTCAAGGTGGCGATGACCGGAACGCCCATCGAGAACAACCTGATGGAGCTGTGGTCGCTGCTGTCGATCACCGCGCCGGGCCTGTTCCCCAACCCCGAGCGCTTCGGCGAGTACTACCGGATGCCCATCGAGCGCCAGGGCGACGCCGAGCGGCTGGCCCAGCTGCGTCGGAGGGTCCGCCCGCTGATGCTGCGACGGACCAAGGAGCAGGTGGAACGCGACCTGCCCGACAAGCAGGAGCAGGTGCTCGAGCTGGAGATGAGTCCGAGACACAAGAGGGTCTACGAGACCCACCTCCAACGGGAGCGCCAGAAGGTGCTCGGACTACTCGGGGACATGACGAAGAACCGGTTCGCCATCTTCAGGTCGCTCACCCTGCTGCGCCAGGCCAGCCTCGACGTCTCCCTCATTGACGCCGCCTACGAGGGGGTGCCGTCGACCAAGCTCGACGCGCTGATGGAGATGCTCGACGACATCGTCGAGGACGGGCACCGGGTGCTGGTGTTCAGCCAGTTCACCCGGTTCCTGACCCTGGCCCGCCAGCGGACGCGGGCGGCAGGGATCGACCACTGCTACCTCGACGGCCGGACCCGCACGTCGGGACACCGTCATCGACGAGTTCCGGACCGGCGACGCCCCAGTGTTCTTCATCAGCCTGAAGGCCGGCGGATTCGGCCTCAACCTGACCGAGGCCGACTACTGCATCCTGCTCGACCCGTGGTGGAACCCGGCCACCGAGGCCCAGGCGGTGGACCGTGTCCACCGCATCGGCCAGACCCGCAAGGTCATGGTCTACCGGCTGGTGGCCAAGGGCACCATCGAGGAGAAGGTGATGGCGCTGAAGGCGAAGAAGTCCGCCCTGTTCGCCAGCGTCATGGATGCCGGTGGCTTCGAGTCGGGAGCCATGAGTGCCGAGGACATCCGCGGGCTGTTGGACTGAACGTTCCCACCGGATCGTCGGGCCCGTCCTGGCCGCCGGCGGGGTGGGGCCGGGCCACCTGGGGCCCGGCGTCGGCGAATCCCCGTCGCCCACGATGAGCCGTACGCTTGGCCGATGACGGTCGAGGTCCAACGGTCACCGTCGGCGTCGGCCGCCCGCACCGCCGACGCAACCGGCTGGCGCAAAAAGCGGCGCCTGCCCAGCTGGATCGCCGCCGTCTCGTGGGTGGTGGTGGCAGCCCTGGCCCTGGTGGCCGTCATGCGACTGTTGGCCTGGGACCGGTTCTACCCCTTCGCCATCCTCGACACGGTCACCTTGTTCGTCTACCTGCCGGCGTGGATCGTGGCGGTGGTGGCGGCCATAGGGCGGCGAATCGTGTTGGCGGCGGCGGCCCTGGTCGTCGTGGTGCTCCAGGTCGTATTCCTGCTGCCGGAGCTGACCGCGGCAGAGCCGGTCCCGTCGTGGGCGGGGCGGGCCCCGACCATCCGGCTGATGGACGCCAACGTCTCGATCTTCAACCACTCGATGGACGGCTATGCCAAACAGATCGCACAGAGCCGGCCGAAGCTGTTGACCATGGAGGAGGCCACGCCGCGCCAGGTCGGCCAGCTGGAGCGGTCCGGCAGCCTAGCGGGACTGCCGTATCGGTTCGAGGTCTATCGCGGTCGACCAGAAGGCCTTTCTCGTGGCCTCGAGGTATCCGCTGTCCGATGGCCGGGTCGTCTACTTCGGATCTGCACCCCTCGTCGCCCAAGTCGTCGTCCACTTACCGTCGGGCAATCAGGCCCTGTGGGTGGTCCACACCTCGGCGCCTCTGCCCAATGCGTTCGGGCAGTGGCAGGGACAGCTGGCAGCCATCGACCGGTACGTGCGGGCACGCGGCCCTCGGGGCCTGCTGCTGGTCGGTGACTTCAATGCCACCTGGGGCAACAAGGGATTCCGGACCATCCTCGATGCCGGCATGACCGACGGAGCTGCCGCGCGGGGGCACGCCTTCGCCATGACCTGGACCCAGAGCGCTTCCCCATTGCCGCCCATCGCCAGGATCGACCATGTCCTGACCGGGCCCGGGGTGGCTGTCACCCAGATCGAGACCGAGCCGGGGCCGGGCAGCGACCACCGCGATCTCCACGCCACTATCGCCATCGAGCGGTCATGACGGGCTCGGGCAGCGTGGGTTCCTGTCCACGAGCGTCACCGGATTTACAGTAGAGAGGCAGTGCGGTACTCGGGAGAAGGGACGTCTCCGTTGGCACGACGTTGTGCGGTCGACCGAGCGTGGCCACTGGCAGCACTGGCAGCACTGGCAGCCGTAGCCTTGGTGCTCACGGCCTGCGGTGGATCGAGTTCGGGCACCGCACCCACCTCGACCGCACCCACCTCGACCGCACCCACCTCGACCGCACCCACCTCGACCGCACCCACCTCGACCGCACCCACCTCGACCAGCGCGACCAAGGACACCAGCACCTCGAGCACGCTGGCAATTCGGACCAGTCCGGGATGTGGCTCCCAGCAGCCATCCGGAACGGTGACCTCGACCCCCAGGTTCGGGGGTCGGGAGCGGACGGTGATCGTCCATGTGCCCAGTGGCTACCAGCCATCAACGCCAGTCGCCCTCGTGGTGAACATGCATGGCAGCCAGTCGACGGCTCTGGAACAGGAGGCGCTTACCGGAATGGACGCCACTTCCGATCAAGACACCTTTATCGTCGCCTATCCGCAGGGCGACATTCCGTCTGGGGGCGGGTTCGAGTGGAACGTGCCCGACGAGCCCCTGTTCGGTGGAGCCCCAGTGCCGGCCGATGCCCCGGACGATGTGTCCTTCATCACCCACCTGGTGCACCGACTGGAAAAGCAGTACTGCATCAACGAGAAGCGTGTCTACGCCACGGGCTTTTCCGGTGGGGCGCGGATGGCGAGCCAACTGGGCTGCGACGCGTCCAGTGTCTTCGCCGCCATAGCGCCAGTGAGCGGCCTCCGGCTGCCCAGCCAATGCCCGTCGACCCGGGCGATGCCGGTGGTGTCGTTCCATGGCACAGCCGACCCCGTCGACCCCTACCTGGGGAACGGGCAGAAGTACTGGACCTACAGCGTGCCGGTGGCCGCGGCCAGGTGGGGTGCGCACGACGGCTGCCCTTCCGCACCCCAGACCTCGACGCCGGACACCAGTGTGGACCTGACCACCTACTCGCCGTGCACGGGCGGGTCCGAGGTGCGGCTCTACTCCATCGTCGGGGAGGGGCACGAGTGGCCCGGAGGCCCGAAGCTGCCCTCGGCCCTGACCAAGGTCCTCGGGCCCCAGACCACCGCCATCAGTGCCAACTCGGTGATGTGGTCGTTCTTCGAGGCCCACCGGCTGCCCTGACCGGCACCCAAAGTCATTGCCTCGCCCCGTAGCCGGCGGGTGGGGCCGAGGGGCTCTGGTGGCCTCGGCGGACAGCCGCCGCCCATCGGGAGGAATAGAGTCAGGGGCGTGTTTCACCTCAGCACGGCGCAGTGGGTCATTCTGGTGGCGCTGTCGTTCCTGTGGGCATGGATTGGCTACCGCCTGTCCGAAAATGATCGCCGGCTGCTGGGAAGGACGCCGTGGGGACTGCCGTCGGCTCTGTGGGCCCTGTTCTGGTTCTTGTCCCTCGTCCTGGGCTTGGTGCTCTACCTGATCGCTCACTCGGTCGGGGTGCGGAGGGCCCAGCAGAACCCCCAGGGGATGGCTCCACCATCGATGGTCGCGCCACCCAGGGCGCAGACCGTGGCCGAGCAGTTCCCCGCCTACCCCAGCCCGGTCAATTCGTTCGGGCCGGAGGCCGAGACCGAGCCGGACCGGCCCTTCCAGTCGGCTGGGACCGCCGGCACCGATGAGAAGGCGGAGGAGTACCGGTCACCCCCGGCCTGGCATCCCGATCCCAGCGGTCGGTTCCACTACCGGTGGTGGGACGGGTCTGAGTGGACCTCCCAGGTCTCCATCGACGGTCACCATCTGATCGACACCAACCCGGATCAGCGGATCGGGCCGTACTGACGGAGTCCCCAAACCGAGGTTGGAGTTCGACCCTGGGTCCGATCGGAACCGGAGCTCTAACGGCATCGGCAGGTCCGATCGCACCTCTCGCCCAGTGAGTGGCATGGTCCATCGTCCCTCGGACAGACTGCTCAGGTAGGGCTTGGGTTCCTGCGGGGGAACGGACCACCGGCCGCCGGCCGATGGGAACACGGGAAGGAACGGTCGCCATGGTGAGCACCTCTGAACTCGACGAGGGCGACCTGACCGCGCCGTTGGCCGACCCCGAGTTCTACGCCGCCGACCCCTTCCCCCTGTATGCCCGGTTGCGTGCCGAGGCTCCCGTGGCCCGCAATCACGAGCTCGGCTTCTGGGCTGTCAGCCGTCACGCCGACGTGATCACCGTGTCGCGGGACCCCGGCACCTTCTGTTCGAGCCGGGGCATCCTGACCATGGAGATCGGGGCTGAGTACGACACACCTCCCACCATGATGCACACCGATCCCCCTGACCACACCCGCTATCGCGATCTCGTCCAGCCCGGATTCCGTCCGACTTTCATGCGGGCCCTCGAAGACGGGATCAGGGCCCGAACCGTGGCCTTGGTGGACGCCATCGAGCCCGGTGTGCCCGTCGACATCGTCTCCGACCTGGCCGTCCCCCTTCCCCTGCAAGTCATCAGCGATCTGCTGGGGGTGCCCGAGCTGGAGTGGCCCCGGTTCTTCAAGTGGTCCGAGGCGGTTATCCCCGGTGCCACCGACTGGCCCGAGGAGGAGCGCCAGGCCCTCAGCGGGGAGATGGTCACCTACCTGCTGGCGGCAGCCGCCGACCGGCGGGCCAACCCCCGGGACGACATCATCTCCGAACTGGGGGCAGCCGAGGTCGACGGGGACCGGCTGACCGACGCGGAGCTCGGCATGTTCCTGGTCCAGCTGCTGGTGGCCGGCAACGAGACCACTCGCAACATGATGTCGGGAGGGCTCCTCGGGTTCGCCGGGGCCCCGGGGGAGTGGGAGGCCCTGCGCTATCGGTCCCTGGCCCGGGCCCCGCGAGCGTTGCCCCTTGCCGTCGAGGAGATGCTGCGGTGGACCACCCCGGTGGTGGCCTTCATGCGGACCACCACCAAATCGGTCGAGCTGAGCGGCGTGGCCCTGGGTGAGGGGGAGCCGGTGCTCCTGCTCTATGCCTCGGCCAACCGTGACGAGGGGGTGTTCGGGCCCACCTCCGACCAGTTCGATGCCGCCCGCGACCCCAATCCCCATGTCGCCTTCGGCTTCGGCCCACATTTCTGCATCGGGGCCGTGTTGGCCCGGCTGGAGGGCCGGATCCTGCTCGAGGAGCTCCTGGCCCGGTTCGGCTCGGTGGGGCTGGCCGGGCCGGTGGTGCGGACGGCCTCGCCGGTCATCGCCGGGATTCGCTCCGCCCCCCTGGTGTTCGGAGCGGTCTGAGCCCGTTCCTTGCCAATGTCCACCGGATTGGATGGACTCCATCCAGAGGTGGGGCCATCGGACCTGAGAGAATGCCCCCGTGTTCGTGACCAACCACGCCCTCTCCGGCGTCGTCATCGGAAGAATCTTCGAACGACGCCCGGTAGTTGCATTTCTGGTCGGCGTCGGATCCCACCTCGTGTTGGACTCGATCCCGCACTGGAGCTGCGACAAGACGGGTGAAGACCCGGCCGGGCAGTTTCTACGGGCGGCCAAGCGAGATGGCGTTCTCGGTCTCGCGACCATGGGAGTGGCCACGATGGCCGTTGACCGGCGGGCGAGGGCGGCCACGGTGGCAGCCATGGCCGGAGCGGTACTTCTCGATCTGGACAAGCCGCTGGATCATTTCTTCGGGATCATTCCTTTTCCCGAGCCAGTGCAGCGGCTGCACGGATGGGTACAGAACGAGTCCCCGCGCGGCATGCGCAACGAGGTGGTGTTTGGGGCGGCGTGTGCCCTTGCCGACGCGCTGGTGGCAGTCGCCGGCCGCCGCCGGACACCGGTCGACACCTACTGACCAGACGGCCGACTCCCATTGACCGCCCTCGCTGGGCTCCGGGAGGAACGCAGGCCGGATCTCGAATGCGAACGGACTGGTCAGGTCACCCGAGACTGAGCAGGAACTGCGTCGTCTGGTCGAGGTTCTGTCGTCGTTCGACACGACCGGGGTCGGACGCGGGTGAGTTGCGGGTGGCGAGGCGGTACGGCTCTCCGCCGACGCCACCTTCAACACTCATCGCGGTGGCGCCACAACGCACTGTGGTTCCGGTCGCGATTGGCGGGCGACTCTACACGGGCCTTTACTATTCACCGAATCCTCAGCTCCGGGCAACACCCATAGCCGGGGACCACGAACACGGAGATGAGGGGGACGGTCCCACTTCTATTGTCGGGGTGCCACCTCGGAGCGGCCAGGGTTGCTGTGGTCTTAGAGCCAGGGTCGTCTCAGCATGATGGATCATAAGGAACCGACTTCCGGCGGAAAGTCAATCCGAAAGAATGACCAGAACGAATCTCCTTTGACGCGGCGTCGACTATGGGAACCGAGGCAGGCCAGACAAGCCTTGTCGATGACCGGGCTCCGACCATGTTGCCGTTCCTTGGCAGGTGGGGGGATTGTGGGTTCGGATCGACGACAAGGTGATCTGACACCAGTCCCCAAATAGTACTGGACCGAGTAGGTCAATAGATATATGTCGATCCGATCTATCCGGCCGCAGATATCTCCACGATGCCGACCTTAAATGCCGAGACAATTCTGTCTCATTGACAAATCAGTTCATCCGTCTGTCACACATAGGAACATCAATGATCATGTCCACCCGACGAATAGTGCCGATCGGAAAGTTTTGAATAACGTTGCCAAACATGGACCGAGTTCCAAAACTGCATGCGATGAATCTCCCTGATTCGTCGGCTCACTAGTTAACGCCAAGTTCACGGAACAGAGCCCGATCTCACTTGCATGTCTTCTCGTCCTGTTCCACAATCTGCGCAACATCGTGTCGGACTACCTGCTGGAAGTCCCCATGGCAAGAGGTAGAGCGGCGGAGGTCTATTCAACAACACTTGCGGTGGCCGGAAGAAATCATTGAGTGGCTTTCGGATACTGGGGTGCGGAGCCAGATCTCAGTTCGCCATGTTCAATAGCGTCTTCGCCTCTCTACCGGGGTTTTTCCTCGACACATGAAAGGCGACAACGATATGGGCAAGCGAATCGCTGTGATTGGCAGTGGTTACGTCGGATCGGTGGTGGCTGCCTGCTTGGCCCACGTCGGTCACGAGGTGGTGGGTGTGGAGTCGGACGCGGCCAAGCTCGAACGCCTGTGTTCGGGGTGCGCCCCGTTTCACGAGCCCGGGCTCGGTCCTTTGCTCGAGGCCGGTGTCCGCGACGGCAGCCTGCGGTTCACCAACGATTTCGAGGACGCCATGGACAGTTCCGATGTGGTGTTCGTCTGTGTCGGGACTCCACCGGGGCCCGATGGTGAGGCCGACATGAGCGCCATCCGGAGTGTGGCGCGGTCCATCGCCCGGAACCTCCGGCATTACCACGTGATCGTGACCAAGAGCACCGTTCCCATCGGCACCGGGTTCTGGCTGGGTTCGTTGATCGAGGACATCGTCGGCCCCGAAAACCGCCATCTCTTCGGCGTGGTGTCCAACCCCGAGTTCCTGCGGGAGGGCAACTCGGTGCAGGACTTCCTCCATCCGGACCGGGTGGTGCTAGGGAGCAACGATCCCCGGGCGCTCGAGATCGCCACCGACATGTACCGGCCCATTCTCAACCAGGAGATCCCCGGCGATGTGGGGCAACGGGACGTGGTCCCGTTGCTGCAGACCGAACTCACCACGGCCGAGATGATCAAATACGCCTCGAACGCATTTTTGGCCACCAAGATCAGCTTTGCCAACGAGATGGCCCGGCTGTGTGACTTCGTGGGAGCCGACATCACCGAGGTGACGGCGGGCATGGGGCTCGATACCCGTATAGGCGGCCAGTTCCTCGATGCCGGCTTGGGCTGGGGAGGCTCGTGTTTCGGCAAGGACCTGTCCGCTCTGATCAGCACCGCCGGTGAGTACGGCTACCGGCCTCGGCTACTGGAGGGCACCATCTCGGTCAACCAGTCGCAACGGAAGTATGTCGTGGATGAGCTACTGCGCCAGCTCAAAACGTTGCGTGGCACGAAGATCTGCATCCTCGGGCTGGCCTTCAAACCGGACACCGACGATCTGCGAGATTCCCCCGCCTTGGACGTCGCCACTCGTCTCCTCGACAAGGGCGCTTTCGTCTCTGCCTACGATCCGATGGTCAAAGTGGTTCCCGACGTGCCGGATATCCGCCTTATGCCCACCCCCCTCCGGGCGGCGGCTGAGGCAGATGCCATCGTTCTGGCCACCGAGTGGCCTCAATTCCTCAGCGTCAGTCTTTCCGACCTGCGAGCGGCCATGCGGGGCGACATCTTCTTCGACGGCCGTAACAACTTCGACCCGGAGTTGGTCCGCCAGGCAGGTTTCCGGTACATGGGAGTCGGCCGCGCCTCGACGCTCCCGGCTTCGCGGTTCGCCAAGGTCCCCACCGGCGCCCAACCTGCAACCAATGGAGCGAGCTCCCAGTGATGCCTCCCACCGAAAGTCGTCGCACCGTGCAGAGCTGCCCATCGAACCGGGTGGTCGATCCAAAGGGAGGCCTCGATGGCACTCACTAAGTCCGAGCCCGTTGCCGCCCAGGCAACTCGGAGCGTAGACCTCAGCGTCATCATCCCCCTGTACAACGAGGAGGAGAGCATCGACCCGGCCGTCAAGGAGGTGCTCGGGGTGCTTTCCGATCTGCCGCTGCACTCGGAGCTGATTCTCGTCAATGACGGGAGTACCGACTCCACGGGCGAAAGGGCCCGTGCCTGGCACGCCGACCGATCCGCGGGTGACCGTGATCGAGTTCCGGAGGAACTTCGGACAGACGGCGGGTATCAGCGCCGGCTTCGAACACGCGTCGGGACGTGTGGTGGTGGTCATGGACGGCGACCAGCAGAACGATCCTTCGGACATCCCGACGTTGCTTGCCGCTCTGAATGACGGTTACGACGTCGCTTCGGGGTGGAGGGCCGACCGCAAGGACAAACTGTTCATGCGCAGGGTGCCTTCCGTGGTCGCCAACGCTCTGATCTCACGTGTCACCGGCCTCAAGCTCCACGACTACGGGTGCACCCTGAAGGCCTACGACAAGGACGTCATCGATCGACTCGAACTGTTCGGGGAACTCCACCGCTTCATTCCGGCCCTCGCTCTGATCGCAGGGGCAAAGGTGGTGGAGATACCCGTCAATCACCGGGCCCGGGAGCACGGCAGCTCCAAGTACGGCATCTCGCGCATGCCCCGGGTGGTGCTGGACCTGGTGACCGTCAAATTCCTCATCGGCTATCGCCAGAAGCCCATGCAATTCTTCGGTCGGTTGTCGCTGGCCTCCGTGGGTGCTGCCGGGGTGTACGGAGCGTGGTCCGGGGTGCAATTGCCAGAGGTTCGCCGAGGCGGGGGAGCAGCCACGCCACCCCACTCTTGATCGCCGGTGTGCAGTTCGCGGTCCTTCGGTCTGATCGGGGAGATGCTGACCCGGCTGTACTTCAAGGACGGCGCCCACCGCCCGTACGTGGTGAGGAGTGTGACTGGGGACGGGTCCTCGCTCCGGGCGATCCCCGATCTGGACGATGGTGCCGAGGGAACGCTCGCCGGAGGGGAAACGGGGGCTGAATGATCCCGACGTCCCGACTGTCAGGGTCCGACTCGGTGGACACCGGTTCCGACGCCGAGTCGAGCGAGAGTGGAGAAGCCGAGCAGGCACCGGCCCCGGCGCTGGTCGAATCCCCGCAGAAGAGGCACCGCATCGCACCCATGACGGTGGTGCGGGTGGTGGTGACGGCGGGTGCGTTCGCCCTGATCGCCCGCAAGGTGGGCCTGGGGGCGGTTTTTCATGCCCTGTCCCACGCTGATCCCCGCCTCCTCGCCGCCGGGTATGGAGTTGCGGTCATCTCCATCTTGATCACGGTCAGTCAGTGGCACGGGCTGGCCAATGCCAACGGAGTCAGGTGCAGCTACTGGCGATGCCTTCACCTCGAGCTGGGAGGTGACGTCTTCGATGCCGCCCTTCCCAGCTCCATCGGCGGGGACGTCATCCGGGCGGCCTCGCTGTCGGACGCTCCTGAACAAAGGGTGCCGGCGGCGGCATCGGTGGTGCTCCGCCGACTGTGCAACTTTCCGGGGATGGTCGTCCTGACCGCGGTCTGCCTGGTTGCAACCGTCGATGTCGGCTACGCCGGCCGGGTCCGCCCCTATGCCTTGGCTGTCGTGGCCGGCGGCTTGGCCCTGGTGGCATCGTCGTTGAGTCCGGCCCTGGGCCGTCTCAGTCGCTGGGGGTTGTTGAAGCGAGGACCCGGCGTGGCGGTGGCCAAGCTCTTGTCCACCTTGCACGAATTCAGGGGCCAGCGCCGCGACTTGTTTCGGGCGACCCTTCGTGGCCTGGTGTTCTGGATGGTGGTGGTCGCCAGCCAGTCCCTCTTCATCCTGGCGGTGGGCGTCCATGTCTCGCTGGCCTACAGCGCCTTGGTCATCACCACGGCCACCGCCGTCACCATGGTGCCCATCTCCCTCGGCGGCTATGGCCTACGAGAGGGAGCGTTTGCCGCTTTTCTGGCCGCCGGGGGTCATGCCACCGCCGCCCAGGGAGCCGCGGTCGGCATCTGCATCACGGTCCAGATGCTGGCCCTCGGTGTGTTCGGAATCCCGTTCTATCTGACCGTCCGTTCTCAGCGCCGGAGGCCGGTCGCCCTGGCCGCGCCCGCCAGCACGGCCATGGAAGCGGCGTGATGCGCGTCCTCATGGTCTCGCCCCATCCCGTGTATTCGCCCCGGGGAACCCCGATCAGCGTGTTCAACCGCTGCGTGGCGCTCTGCGCCTTGGGTCACCAGGTCGACCTCGTGACGTACCCGGTGGGGGAGGACCGCGAAGTGGACGGCCTGGCCTATCTGCGGGCCTCCATGCCTGGTGTGACCTCGGTGGCGGTCGGGCCGTCCTTCGCCAAGTTCGTGCTCAACGGAGCGGTCACCGTCCGGTCCCTCCGAGAAGCCGTCCGCGGCCGGGGCCGCTACGACGTCGTACACACTCACGAGGAGGCAGGTTTGCTCGGCCCGGCGCTGGCCCGGATCGCCGGGTCGCCCCACGTCTACGACATGGGGAACGACTGGGCCGACGTGCTCGGAAACTACGGGCTGAGCTCGCGTAATCCAGTGACGCGACTGGCAGCGTCACTGGAGAATGCGGTGATCCGCAATTCGAGCGTGGTCATCGCCCACTTCCCGTTGATCGCCGAACGGGTACGGGCGGTTGCGCCGACACCGGTCGAGACGGTGTGCACGGTCTCCCTCGAGGCGGAGCCCGACCCGATGGCGGTGGCGGCATTCCGTCGGGCATGGGCTCCGGAGGGAACCAAGCTCGTCCTGTACACCGGGACGCTGGAGGGCTACCAGGGGATCCCTCTCCTGTTGGAGTCGATGGTCGACGTTGGCAGGAGCCATCCCGGAGCGATGTTGGTCCTGGTGGGCGGCCGCCGGGACCAGGTGGAGGCGCTGGAAGGGTCGGCGTCGGCACTCGGCTTGTCCGGATCGGTGAAGTTCGTCGGCCAGGTGCCGTCTCCGATGGTCCCCGCGTGCCTGGAGGCGGCAGATGTACTGGTTTCCCCCCGAGAGCGGGGAAGCAACACGCCTCTCAAGATCTTCGCCTACCTCCGTTCCGGTCGACCCATCGTGGCCACTGACATCGTCAGCCACTCGCAGATCCTCGACCGGCACTCCTGCGTGCTCGTTCCCCCGACCGCGGCCGGCCTGGCCCACGGAATCCGCGATCTGCTGGACGACGGCCCAGTCCGCACCGCAGCCATCGAGGGGGCACAGACCCTGAGCGCCCAGTACGGCGTCGAGCAGTACGTCACCAGAACTGCACGGGCCTATGCCCACGTGGGTGGAGATGAGGTCGATCCTGCCATGGTCGAACGCGCCTTGTTGCGGATCAGAGCATCGGCGCCGGGTGGAATCCCCGACGTCTCGGATCGCTCCGCCCTGAGCGATCTCATTGACACACCGTTGAGGGTACCGGCGTGAGGAAGGTCAACAAAGGAGTGCCCATGAGAGCCAACGAACGAGAGGAGCAGTCATGAAGATCGTCGTGACCGGTGCTGCCGGGTTCATCGGGAGTCACCTGACCGAAGCGTTGTGCGCGTCAGGACACCAGGTCCTCGGCATCGACTGCATAACCGACTACTACGATCCGATGGAAAAGCGCCGCAACCTGTGCGCGTTGTCGCAGTTGCCGGGATTCAGCTTCGAGGAGGCAGATCTTCGGACCGCGGCCCTGGCCCCTCTGCTGGACGGCGCCTCCATCGTCATGCATCAGGCCGGGCAGCCCGGTGTCCGCAAGTCGTGGTCGACGGGATTCTCCGACTACTGCGAGCACAACATCAAAGCCACGCAACAGCTGCTGGAAGCAGCCCGGACGGTGGGCACGCCCCGGTTCGTCTATGCCTCAAGTTCGTCCGTCTACGGGAACGCCCCGGCCTACCCGACCGTGGAGACCGATCTCCCGCGACCGTTCAGCCCCTACGGGGTGACCAAGCTGGCGGCCGAGCATCTCTGTGGTCTCTACGCCGCCAACTGGGGGGTCCCGACGGTGTCCCTCCGGTATTTCACGGTCTACGGGCCTCGCCAGCGGCCGGACATGGCTATGCGGCGCCTGGCCGATGCCGCGGTGTCGGGCACACCGTTCACGCTGTTCGGGGACGGCCTCCAGGTCCGGGACTTCACCTACGTGGCGGACGTGGTGGCGGCGAACATCGCCGCCGGGGTCGAGGATGTTCCGCCGGGTACCGTTGTCAACATTGCCGGCGGCAGCCACGCGGTCATGGCCGACGTCATCGAGATGATCGGTGAACTGGCCGGCGCCCCGGTGGTGATCCGGCGCAGCGGCAGGGAGGCCGGTGACGTGCAGCGCACCGGCGGGGCGGTCGACCGGGCCTACGAGCTGTTGAACTGGGAACCGATGGTCCCATTGCGGGATGGACTTGCCGCTCAGGTGGACTGGTGCCGTTCGATGCAGCGAACTCCAGAGGCGCAGGTGGCGTGACGTCCCTCCCCTCGACGCGGTCCGACCAGGAGGTCGAAGAAGTACAGGGCGTGCGGCCGCTGCGCCCGTTGCCCTCGTGGACCGACACGGCACCGACCCAAGCGCCGGATCCCCTCGAGTCGCCACTCCGGATAGTCATCGACGACAGCTACCGCGACCTGGTCCGTCCAGCCGGGCACATCGACAAGAAGACGTGGTCACCCCGGCGGGTGCGACTGACGTATGCCGTGGCCTTCGTGGCCGCCGGCATCCCTATCTTCTGGTTGATGTCCTGGCTCAGGATCACGGCCGATCCGACCCACGGGACCAGCGCCCACGTGGTCGACGGGCTCAGCTTCATCTGGATCCTGCTGGCCCTGCCGGTGGTACTCAACGTGCTGGGAGCGCTCACCTTCAGCAACGGGAGCCCAACGGTGGAGGATCCCGAGGCCATCACCAACCCCGTGTGCTTCCGGCTGGTGACCCGCGGCACCAACATCGAGGCGATGCTCAAATCTGTGCATGCCGTGAGGGCAACGATGGCTCAGGCACCTCTGTTCCCCTACTCGGTCGAGGTGGTGACGGACCGGGTGCTACCACTCCCGGACTTGGACAACGTCACGTCGATAATCGTGCCGGAGGAATACCAGACGCCGAAGGGCGCCAGGTTCAAGGCGCGCGCCCTTGATTACGCCCTGGCGGCATCACCGGTCTCTGACGCAACGTGGCTCTTCCATCTCGACGAGGAGACCCACGTCACGCCATCGGTGGCGCGCGGCATCCGCAATGCCATTGTTGAAGAGGAGTCGTCCGGAGAGCTCCGGATCGGCCAGGGCGTCGTGTTGTACCACCGCGACCTGGCCCTGCACCCGTTCCTCACCCTCGCCGACTCGGTCCGGACGGGGGACGATCTCGGGCGGTTTCGGCTTCAGCACCAATTCGGCCGGACGGCGTTCGGCATGCACGGCTCGTTCATCCTGGTCCGCACCGACGTAGAGAAAGAGGTCGGTTTCGACCTCGGTCCTTCTGGCTCTATCACCGAGGACGCGTGGTGGTCGCTGTCGGAGATGGCCCGAGGCCGGCGCTCCCGATGGGTCGATGGCTACTGTCTCGAGCAGTCCACGAGATCCATCGGTGACTTCATCAAGCAGCGACGACGGTGGTTCATCGGCCTGTGCCTGGTCTGCCTGCGGGCACCGGCGCGGTTCTGGCACCGGGTAGCCCTGGTATCATCTGTGGCCGTATGGGGGGTGGGTTGGTTGGGCTGGTGGGGCATCAGTATCGCCATCGTTGTTTTCAACGTGCGAATCCCGTTCGTCGTGTTTCTGATCGGGGCGGCGTCGCTGACCGCGTATGCAGCCCTGTACGTGTTGGGACTCGAGCTGAACCTCGAACAGAGGGGCATCCCCTGGCCCAGGCGCGTGGTGTGGCACCTGATCCAGGTGCTGCTGCTGCCGGCCTTTTCGCTGCTGGAGAGCTCGGCTGTGGTCTATGGCGTGATCCGTCCCGATTTCAACTTTCACATCGTGAAGAAGTGACGAGGAGCGTTCGATGACAAAAGTGGACAAGGACGACGGGGGAGTCACGCCCCCGGATCCGATCACTGCCATCACTAAGCACCTCGACACCGGAAAGGATGCCACCGCTGTCGCTCCGGGCACGCCCGATGGGACAGATTCGCAGAACGATCAGTCAGGCGCCGGTGCCTATCGGCGCCCAAAGGAAGGCAAGCGCCCCCATTCGTCGGTGTTCGACCTACTCAGCCGGTCCAACGACCCGTTATGGGACGACACCGCCAGTGCGACTTCCGAAGGTTCCGGGGTTGTCCGGACCCCGACCGACCAAACGGACGCCACGCCGGCTTTCGTTCCTCTCGTCAGCCAACGACACGAGATGGGTGCCAACCGTGGAGAGGAGCCCGGTGGGGCCCGCTTGGGATCGACACCCGGTATAGCTCACGGTGACGTTGCTACCGGGTCGGTCGCGACCGAGGCCGGCGAGAACCCCTCCCGAATCCGGTGGCCAGGTCGCGGTCGGAATGCCGGACAGCGTCCACCAATCAAGTCGTTGGCCACGGTTGACGGTAACGGTTCGCAGACCGAGGTCGCTGATCCGGAGGTGGAGACGCCTGAGGCGACACCGGGTGACGGGCCCACCAGCACTCCGGAACCGACGAACCTGGATCGAACCGGGTGGGAGGTGGTCCGAGAGGGGATCCGCGAGACCGGTCACGGCACGGGCATTGTCGTCCGTTCCGGGTGGACCAAGATGCGGGCGAAGCTCCCCGGGGCCCATGGTTCCCTCGGGCTTGCCGCCTGGTTGGTAGGGGCGTTGGTGGTCGTGGTGGTCGTGGTGGCGGTGGCAGCCGACGTCCTGCAGCAGGCCCCTTCGGTCGTGGTGACAACGGCCAGCCCGGCCACGATCAATGCTCAACCCGGCGGTGTGGGCACCACAACGGCGGCCCAGAATCTCTCGTTCTCGGTGGGTCTGAACATCACCGGGGTCACGGCGCCGGTCACAGTCACCGGAGTAAATGTGATCAACGGGTCGCGTGTGGAAAAGGGGCAGACGCTGCTCAGCCTCGATCCAACCACGCTCGAGCAGAACGTGGCCACCGTCCAGGACCTCCTGAATTCGGCAGAGTTGGGACTGCTTTCGGCGGAGTTCTCGCCCGGATCCGGCTCCCTCTACCCCATCGCCTCACTGCAGGGTGAGGTGGCAGTTGATCAACAGCTGTTGGCCATCGCTCAGGGCAATTCCACCACTATCGACGCCCCGCTGACCGGTTGGGTCACCAGCCTCAGTGTGCAGCCCGGGCAGGCCGTCCGACCGGGCACCACCATGCTCCAGATCGTGGACACGTCTCGGATCAATGTGACCGCTGGCCTGCAACTCAATGACATGCAGGCGGTTCAGGTCGGACAACCGGCTGATATCGTGCCCACCGGCCTGGTCGGAGTCCACCTGCCCGGAACCGTGGTGGCCATCAATCCGGTCGCCACCGGCGGCGGCCTTCAGGGTTCGGTCGTGATCGCGGCGGACAATCTCGCCTCCAATCCACTGCCCATCGGGACCCAGGTTTTCGTGCGCATCACCGCCATCCGACGGGCCGCGGTGTCGGTGCCGGCCATCGCCGTCCAGAACCTCGACCTCGCCCCAGCAGTGTTCGTGGTCTCCCACGGACGCGTGTACGTCAAGCCGGTGACGGTGGGCGCTGTCGACGCCAATCGAGTCCAGATCCTCTCAGGCCTTTCCGCAGGTCAAGGGGTGGCCGAATCCAACACTCAGCTGCTGACCAACGGCGAACGCGTCACCACCACCGGGTAGATCGGTGGTCGATACCCTCGCTGCGCGTCCCGCCAACTCTGGCGTCGACGACAGACCACCCGAGCCTGAGCTGCATCCGAAGCCTTCACCGTCACGGCGGCGGCTGGCCTCGGTTCTGCTCGTCTTGGCGGTTGCCGCCGGCCTGGCGGCGCTCAGCCTTCCCTGGCTGGACCTGAGCCTGGATCCGAGCCTTCGGGCGTTCCACCTGTCACCTGGCTTGGCCCGGCTGGGGTTCCCATCCGCCATCTCGTACGGCGCCATTGTCTCGATCATTCTGGTCCTCGCCGTGACCTCGATCGCCCGGGCCGGTTGGCGACCGACGGTCATGTCGGGGCGGTGCGGTTGGACCCTTCTGGCCCTCTTGGCCGTCTTTGCCGCCACCACGTTGATTGGTGACGGACACGTCCAGTGGTTGCTGCAATCGGACAACGATCAGTTGCAGATCTTCTACAACCAGATCCCGTCGACGTCGGTGCTGTCTCCGCCGGCCAACTACGTGGGAGCCAGTCTCAACCCGGCGACCACCAACTTCCTCAACGACCTCGGGGGCGGCGTCTTCTTCTTGGCGGCCTCGGGAGCTCTGTTCATCGTCGGCGCCCCCCGTCGAGGTGGACGCGTCCGGTTGCTGCCCGGGCTATGCCTGGGCCTGGCCGCCGTCGTCGTCGTCATCGGTCTCGGAACCGGATGGATCGCTCAGAACGAGAAGGTGGCGGGGATCCAGAACGAGGCACTCGGGAACCCGGCCTCGGCCTTGTCCCATCTGCATACCGCCCTGCGTTGGGACCCGTCGTTGCAATACGACCCCCAGCTGGTCTCAACCCTCGGCCAGGCTGAGGCGGACGAGGGCCAGACCGGCCCGCTGGCGGCGTACGCCCGAGCGAACCGGCCATCGGCGCAGTATTCGCTGCTGGTGGCCAGCATCCTTCTCGACGAACAGGCCATGGAGTCCGCCTCCGACAATCCGGTGATCGCCGAGTCGTTCGCCGACCTGCTCAGCCGCCTGTCGACCTTGCAGCGCAAACCCGAGATCGTCCCGACCTCGCTGCCGGAATCCCACTATCCCGCCCTCACCTACACCCTGGGCCACTACTTCTACGACACCGGGGACTACCAGAGTGCGGTGAGGTTGATGCACCAGGCACTCACCCAGTCGCCAAACAAGGAGTTCGACTCCTATGCCCTCACCTACATGGCCCTGTCCGAGCAGGCCAGTGGCCACGAGGTGGCTTTCCGCCGCGACATCGTTGCCGCGGTCAAGGACGACAGCCAGGTGGCGAACGGACTGGCTCGGGACATCGCCTCGGGCCAGTACCTCCCCAGCCGGCCATGACCACCTTCGCCACCACTGAGTTCGTCCCGGCCGCCCACGACTACGTCGCCCCCGAGCACGGTCCGACGACGAGCACGCGCCGGAAGCGACCTCGACGCCTCCTCTCCACGGTGATCGTGCTGGTGATCTGCGCCTGGCTGCTCTCTGGCTTCTGGCTGTCGGTGCAGTTGAGATCGCCGCGCCAGCCCTTCCCTGCCCCCACGGCGTCGCAACCGTGGGTGCGAGCGCCTTCGGGAGCAGCCACCGCGTTCTTCCTCCTCCACCTCCCGGACGGCCTCCGTCCTCTGACGGCCACGTTATGGGTGGAAGCCGACCAACAGGTGACGCCATACATCAACGGCCTGAGAATTGCCCTGCCTCCTGCCTCGCCGGGCCGACAGCTGGAGACGGCCACCGACCTCCCGAAGTTCGTCGGCCAATATGACATCCTCGCCTCCTTGGCTGCCTCCAACAACCTATTGGGGCTCGAGGTGGTCAACCTGGCCGGCCGAACGCCTGCCTTTCGGGCTCGGGTCACCTATAACTACGGCAACGGCAACCAGCAGACGTTCGGGACTCAGCCGGCGTCGTGGCTGGCGACCACCAATGTGCAACTCACCGGGCAGAACGCGCCGGAGTCAGGGGCATTCACCATCCACGGACACGCGTTGGGGATCTGGCCGCGGGCCCAAGCCGCACAGACCCGTTCGGGAACGGCCACGGTCACCGTCCCGCCCGACGCGTACTCGACCCCTCCCTTTGGCCAGGGCATGGTCGGAACAACGGCAGTGGAGTCGTTCGCCACGTCGACGGTCATTCACGTTCCCGGGGGCTGCCAGGAAGGTTGGGTGAGATTCGCGGCAATTGGCTCCTACGTGATCTCCGTGGACGGCACGCCCATCCTGTCCGGCACCGGCACCAAGCAGTATTTCGGGAATCCGGACAAAGTGGCGACATCGTCGATCGCCCTGCCCTCGGTGGTGCCCTTCCAGATCGCCGACCTATGCCCGGTGTTGTCGGCCGGGACCCACACCCTTACCGTTTGGATCAACTCGTTGGGAGCACCCTTCGTCTATGTCGATGGCGTGGTCCGCTCGGGAACGACGACCACCTCCTTCGCCACCGGCCCCTCATGGCACGTCGACAGGCCTGTCGGGTACGTGGCCAATCCACAGAACTACGTAGCCACGTTCAACACCGTTCCGACCACCATCTCGATTCCGACCGCGGTGCAGCTCGCACGTCGCCTCTCGCTGATGCTCATCGTCCTCACCGCCGTCGGCATCGCGGTGCTGGTGGCCCGGGCAGCCGGCCTGCGACTAGCCGCCGGTCTTCGTGCCGCGGTGCTGGGGCTCCTTCCTGCGTGCGGATTGGTATTAGTGCTCACCGAGCTGCGCCACATCGTGTACGTGCGGCCACCATTCCCCAGTACGCCCGACATCTTGTGGGCGGTCCTCGTCATCGCCCTGGCCGGGATGGTGGCCATGGTGACCACCGCGACGCGGTCCATTCGACCGGGGACGCCCGGCGGACCGATCATCGCCAGCAACGGCACGAACGGCCACACGAACACGAACGGCACGAACGGCACGAACGGCACGAACGGCACCAGCGGCACCAACGGCACCAGGAACGGCACCAACGGCACCGAACGGCACCAACGGCACCAACGGCACCAACGGCACCAACGGCACCAAGCCCTTCCTGGCCGAGGCACCGCAGACCGAAACGGCGACGGCCAAACGGCGCTGGCAGGACAGCACCGTCAGCGGATGGTCACAGGGATCGATGTACCGCTTCGGTGTGATGGCGATCGCCGTCTACGGCTTCGTAGTCGAGATCTTTCGGATCGATTACCAACCCCTGTGGCAGGACGAGTTGTCGAGTATCGCGGCCGCACAGGGCATGCGTGCCCACCTCCTGCTACCCAAGTGGCCCTCAGGCTTCCTCTACTGGAAATCAGAGCTCTACTCACTCCTGTTGGCGGTAGTGGGAGGGGTCACTCACGACAACACCGCCTGGCTGCGGAGCATCAGTGTGCTGTGGTACGTGGCGACCATTCTGCTGGTCGGGTTCTTCCTCCTTCCCATGGTGCTCCGGAACCGACGCTGTCTGCAGATCGCAACGTTGGCGCTGTTAGCCCTGTCGCCGATGGAGGCGGCCCACGCCCGGGACATCCGCATGTACCAGATGGTCCAGTGCCTCGTGGTGATCGTGGCCATTCTGCTCCTGCGGGCCGTCAAGACGCCCTCGACGAGGAACATCCTCCTCGTCATGGCCGCCCTGGTGGCCATGTACCTGACCCACGAAGAGTCTTTCGGCGTACTCCCGATCGTCCCGATTGTCCTCTTCTGGCTGGGTGGGACGACGTGGTTGCGGAATTGGCGTTGGTGGGTGTTCGGAGGCGGCGCCATCGTCATCATCGGGATGCAACTCCTGCTGGTGAAGTTGACACACCCACCGGCCTTCGGCGTCGATCTGAGTGGTTCGACCACGGTGACATGGGATCCGTCACCCTTCTACTACGTGTTTCGGCTTTTCTTCACCGACACGGCCTACGGGGCGAGTATGACCATCGTCAGCTCTCTGGCCGTGCTCGGCGCGATCGTGGGTCTGTACCGGAGGCAGGTGGAGCGCAAGTACCTGGCGTTGTATTGGATCATCCCGATGATCGTGGTGTCCGACTTCCTGGTGGAAAGGGACTCGCGCTACTGCTTCGTGTGCTTCCCCTTCGTGTTCGTCCTGGCCGGCTGCGGGCTGGCCGACCTGATGGACGGGCTACGGTGGGCGGTCAGCGGTGGCACCAGAATGGTCAAGAGCATCCAGCGGTACGCCACCGTCTGTGTTGCCGTGTTTGCCCTGGCCTTGACGGTTGCCGTGGGCGAGAGCCTGATCGCCGGACTCCCCGACTTCGGCCCTCTGGCCCAGACATTGGCGAGTGCCAACATGTCGCAGTCGGAGCTCAACTATCCGTTGGCGGATGATTACGTCAAGGCCCGCCTCCGGCCTGGCGATGCGGTCATCGCCGCCGCACCCGCGAATCTGGTCGGCTCGACGATGGGCCGGGCTCCGGACTACTGGGTGCCGTACCGGCGCTACTCGAACCTCCTCTACGTGTTCGACAAGGGCCACAGGGTCGTCGAGACACAGTACGGTGCCGGCGCGCTACTGAACGGTCCCGACTTCGAGCGGGCCATCGATGCCCACCCGAGATCCTGGCTGATCGTGGCCGACGACAACTACCCGGGCATCCTCCCGGCCATCCGCCAGATCATCCAGGCCCGCTTTGTCCTGGTGGAAGACGAAGAGAAGGTGTCGGTGTTCCTCAACACCAACTGAGCCCACGGTGTGCGAGAGTGCCGGAGTCGGCTGACCTTCAGCGGACGGACACTCATCGTGTCGACGCAATGACCCTATGTGAGCGGCCCGCACACCCCCTCTGGTCTTGCCGAGTCATGGCCATAAGAGTACTGAGGGGCATGGAGAAGCAGAGATCGGTCCATCAATGGTCGGTCGTTCAATCCGTGTGGAACACGATTGGAAGTGGATCGCGTTATCTCAGAGCACGGTCAGCCAACTATCAGATAAACGCCATCTATGACCTACTCGTGTTCCCCGATGTCTTCCATCAGTTAACCAAATATCGAGTTCGGCTCGACCGAATATTGCCGCCCCGGTCCAGTGACCACGCTCATTGACTCGATCCTCGAACTCTCGGGTATTGGCAAGATCGATGAGGATTCCGAGCGAAAGTCCCCCCTGAACAGGAGTTTTGATCCGACTGAGGTCGCGGCTCGTCAAGGTCCGCGGAACGGAGCTTCAATCGATTTGAGGATTGGCGGTTCCGGGCAAATGTCTAACCGTGAGGAACCCGCCAATCGCGACAGCACGTTCAACGTAATAAGTGCCCCCTATCGTATGAATAGACGAGGCACCTAAAGGTGTATATGTCGATGGGAATGGTGAATTGTGCGCCGCCGGTGAATCGCCTCAGAGTATCGCTATAAGCGGGGCATCCATGCCGGAGTATGAGAGAACGTCAGCCCGCCGGTCTCTGGTGAACTGGACTGCAGAGCGTCGACGTCGTCCACGGAGTTTCTTCTTGCACGGGTTGACAAGTTGCCCCATGATGATGGCGAACACATGTCGGAACTCCTGCCCTGAGGGTTTCGTCGCAGGGTTGGTGCGGCGAACATCTCTCTGACACTTGGTATGGCCCTGCTTTCGTAGCGTGAGAATGGGGTTGGTGTTGAGGCTTTGCGGCAGGACGGCGGCAGCAAGGACACTCGAAGCCATTACTTCGGAGGGCAAAGCACCGATGGGCGGACAGGTGGGAGTCAACGGTACGCGAGAGAACCAATGAGCTCATTCGGGGACGGGCACCGACTGGGTCGGTGGGGCGCGTTCCGCGGCACCAAAGCGATTGTGGTGGCCTTGCTGGTCCTGATGGTGCTGCCGGTTGTGGCGGTCGTCGTGTCCCTCAAGCCGGCGAGCGCTGACCTCACCACCAATAACAACGATTTACTGCGCACGGGCTGGTATCCGGACGAATCGGCGCTCTCCCCTCAAGTCGTGGAGGGTGGTTCGTTCGGCCAGCTGTTCGACTCGTCGGTCAATGGAGAGGTGATTGCTCAGCCTCTGGTGTCGGACAACACGCTGCTGGTCGCCACCGAGAGCAACTACGTCTACGGCCTCGACCCCCGCACGGGCGCGCCGTTGTGGAACGACTATCTGGGGGCGCCCCTGGTCCAGGCCACCGACGAGCACATCAGCAGTTGCACCGACATCGTGCCGACCATCGGCGTGACCTCCACGCCGGTCGTCGATCCCACCACCAACATCATGTATCTCACCAGCCAGACGGTGGTGAACGGTGTCCCTCAGTTCTACATGCACGCCCTCTCGGTCACGACCGGAGCCGAGGAGCCGGGTTTCCCCGTCTTGATCGGCGGCGTCGCTGACAACGACCCGACCCACGTGTTCACGGCCGGAGACCAAATCCAACGGCCCGGTCTGCTCTTGATGAACGGTGTGATCTACGCCGCCTTCGGCGCCCACTGTTGGATCGCCCCCGAGGAGGGCTGGATCTTTGGCGTGGGCGCGGTCGGACAGTCCACTGCCGGCCAGATCACGGCACGTTGGTCCGACGAGGCCGGCGTTCCTCAGACCAACCCCGATGGACCCGGGGGGGAATCTGGCAATCGGGGAGCGGGCTCGTCTCGGACGGGCCCGGCCAGATCGTGTTTGCCACCGGCACCGGCGTGACGGCGTCGCAGCCGACGCCAGATTCGTCGGTGCCCAACACCCTGGCCCAGAGCGTCGTCCGACTGGATGTCCAATCAAACGGCTCCCTGAAGGCCACTGACTTCTTCACGCCCTATGACGGCGCCGCCCTCGACGACGACGACTCCGACATAGGTTCCGGAGGTGTCATCGGGCTCCCGCCCCAGTATTTCGGCACGGCGACCGACCCGAACCTCTTCGTGCAAGTAGGTAAACAGGGCCAGCTCTATCTGCTGAACGCCCAACACCTGGGCGGTTATCAGCAGGGAACGGCGGGGTCGGACAACGTCGTCTATGAGGCCCAGAACTACGGGGTGTGGGGCAAACCATCGGTCTGGCCGGGCGACGGTGGATGGATCTATCTGACCACCGCGGCCGGGAGCCACGGAGCCGGGCAACTCGAGGCCCTCAAATACGGACTCGACGCCAACGGGAACCCGACCCTGTCCGAACAGGGGCAGAGCTCGGACCAGTTCGGCTACGGCTCGAGCGCCTCATCGATCACCTCATCGGGCACCACGTCGGGAACGGCCCTGGTATGGGTCATGTGGATCCCGGCCGACGCCGCCAGCACCGGCGCAGGAGCCCAATTGCGGGCCTACCTCCCGGTTCCCGTGAACGGCACGATGCAGATGGTCTGGAGCGCGCCGATCGGTGACGGCACGAAGTTCGCGCCACCGTCGGTGGCCAACGGAGTCGTCTATACCGGCACCCGCGATGGTCACGTCATCGGTTTCGGCTCGCCGGTACCGTCACCGCTGACGTCGTCGGGCGCCGCCTTCCCCTCTACGGTCATCGGGCAGAGTTCGACGGCCACCGACACGTTCACGGCCAACAACCAGGTGACCATCAACTCGGTGTCCGCTTCTGGTCCTTTCACGGTTGGGACCCCGACGCCGGCGGTCGGAACAACCCTCAGCGCCGGCCAGACGTTCTCGGTCCCGGTGACCTTCAATCCGACGACCCCAGGGTCTGCGGGCGGAGCTCTGTCCTTAGGCACCTCCTACGGTCCGGAGAACTACTCGTTATCGGGGTCAGGCGAAGCCGCCGGGCCTGACCTCGTCACCTCCCCGACCTCGATCAGCTTCGGCGGCGTGGAGACCGGGCAGGATGCGACCGGGACCATCATCCTGAGTAACTACGGCGCCCAAACTGTGACCATCAACTCGGTCAGTCCGCTCAACGCCCCGTACAGCGTGACCGGACTGCCGGCGGCGGGGGCGACCATCGCCAGCGGACAGAGCATCACGGCCACGATCACCTTCGCTCCCACCTCTGTCGGACAGTACGACACTGCGCTGGACATCAACAGCACCGGAGGCGGCAGCACCACCTTCATCGACGGAGAGGGCGGCACACCTCCTCTCATGCAGGTGTCCCAGGAGAACATCGAATTCGGGACGGTCCCGATCGGTGTGACCGCAACCCAGAGTTTCACCGTCGAGAACGTAGGCGGCACCGCCCTCACCATCGACAAATCGAAACCGCCGGTGGGCAACGCCAACTACAACCCGGTCACGTCCCTGGGCGAGGGAACGACCCTCGAGCCTGGTCAGTCGCAGGTGGAAACGGTTGATTTCACCCCGGCCGCCACCGGCGATCAGACGGCACAGTGGCTCATTCAGGGCGACGACGGATCGGGCCTCCAGACCATCAACTTCGACGGCACAGGCTCGGCGGCCCCCACGCCCGGTATCGCAATGGGTGACACCGACGTCAACCTACCGACCACCGGGACCACGGTGGCCAACTTCCCGGTCACGTTGTCGGCGGCCAGCTCGACGCCGGTGACCGTCAGCTACACGACCAAGGACGGCTCGGCCACGGCCGCGGCCGGAAATTACGTGACCACCTCCGGCACCTTGACCATTCCCGCCGGTCAGACATCGGCCACTATCCCCGTCACCGTCAACGGCTTCTCCACCTCGGCCACCCAGACCTTCTATGTCAACCTGTCCAAACCGAGCGGAGCCACCTTGACCGCGGGTCAGGGCAAGGCGTATTTGGCCAACCTGGTCCTGCCTGCCTCGGTCGGGGTCACGAATACGAGCGTGGCTGCGCCGGCTTCGGGAAAGACCGCCTCCATGGTGTTCACCGTGACCGCCGATCAACTCAACCCCGGCCAGACCTTCACTTTGCAAGCCGCCACCGCCGACGGCACCGCCACCGCGGCCTCAGGGGCCTACACCCCGGTGACCACCACATTGACCTTCTCGCCGGCCAACCCGGTCCAGACGGTGACGGTGCCGGTGCTGAAAGCTCCCCCGGCCGGCACCAACACCAACTTCGTGCTCAACCTCTCCAACATCTCGTCTGGGGCCAACATTGCCGACAAACAAAGTATCGGGACCATCCTGGGTGGTGGTACCCCACCGCTGCCGGCCATCTACGTCGACAATACGGCCGTCGCCCGGCCCAGCAGCGGCACCACCACCGCAACCTTCAACCTGACGCTGTCGCCTGCGTCGACCCAGGTGGTGCAAGTGCTGGCCGCGACAGCCAGCAACAGCACCCTTGTCTCCGGTACTGACTTCGAGCCGGTGCCTGCCGACTCGGTCACCTTCCAGCCGGGTCAGACCAAGGCGACGGTGCCGGTGACCGTCAACGGTTCGGCCACCAGTTCCGGCACGGGCACCGTATCGATCGGAATCTCGAAAGCCACCAATGCCATTATCGGAAATGCGGGTGCCAAGGCGTACGTGGTCAGTCCCATACGGCACCAATTCGTCTCGACCCAATCTACGACCGCCTGGGTCAGTCCCTCCCAGTCGACCACCGTCGATGTTCCGGTGACCCTGGAGTCGGCCGCCGGTACGGACACCACGGTAACGGCCACCACGTCGAATGGCACCGCTCTGGCCGGAACCAACTACACGTCGACGTCGTCTACGGTGACCATCCCGGCCGGCGCCACCCAAGCGGTCTTCCCGGTCACCGATCGCGGCGGAGCCATCGGGCTCCCCCAGCACGAACTTCACCGTCACCCTCAGCGGCGCCGCCAGCAACACCGTCATTGTCGAACCGACCGCCACCGTAACGCTCCTGTCGGCGACCACCAATGCCACGGTGGCGCCGACGCCGGTAGCGCCGAGCCTGGTCAACCAATCACCGCCGACGGCCGCCGCCGGTAACACGCCCTACTCCTATGCGTTTACCGCTACCGGGTATCCGACGCCGTCGTTCAGCGTGGTGGAGGGTGGTCAGCTCCCGCCAGGCGTCACTCTGGATCCGACCGGCCTCCTAGCCGGCAGTCCCGACCAAGACGGGACCTTCACCTTCAATGTGGCCGCCAACAACGGCGTCGGCGCGGCGGCGGTCTCGGCACCGATCACCGTCTCCGTCACCGGAGCCTCGAGTCCACCCCAGTTCGTGAACGACAGCCCGCCTTCGAGCGCCACGGTCGGAACGCCGTTCAGCTACACCTTCACTGCCACCGGGTCGCCGGCGCCCACCTTCACGCTGAGTAGCGGTACGCTGCCGCCGGGCCTGACCTTGCAGACCGTTACCGGAGTCCTTAGTGGCACGCCCACGAAGACGGGCACCTACAACTTCCAGGTGCAGGCGGCAAACACCAGTGGCGGAAACCCCGAGATAACGCCCACCATCACCATCGGTGTCGGCACCAACGCCAACGCGCCATCGATCACCACGACCACAACCTCGACGTCGATTCAGGTGGGCCAGACCCTGTCCTTCCCGGTGACCGCCAGCGGCCAGCCTCTACCCTCGCTGAGTGTGGCCGGCACCCTTCCCACCGGGATCTCCTTCGAAGACAACGGCAACGGGACCGGCGTCTTCAGCGGTCCACCGGCCGACGGAACCGAGGGCACCTATTCGGTCACGCTCACCGCCACCAACGGCGTCTCACCGCCGGCCACCCAGATCTTCACCATCGTGGTAACCGGTATCGCTCCTGCGTTCGTGAACGAATCGGCGCCGTCCACCGTCACCGCCGGCGTGGCCTACAGCTACACCTACACGGCGACCGGGGATCCGCCACCGATCTTCACCTTGGCCAGCGGTTCACTTCCACCGGGGCTCACGATCGCTTCCGGCGGCGTGCTGAGCGGGACGCCCACGACGGCGGGGACGTACACGTTCACCATCCAAGCGGCCAACGGAAGCGGGACGCCGGCGGTGTCGACCACTCAGTCGGTCACTGTGGCTGGGTCGACCGCGTCCGCGGATATGGAGATGATCCTCACCGGTCCCGCATCCGTAGCCGTCAACGGCTCGGCCACGTACGGGGTGGCCGCCAAGAACCTGGGTCCGAGCACGGCCACCGGTGTCCAGGCCATCCTGACCGTCCCCTCCGACATGAAGGTCACAACCGTCCCGACCGGCGTGACCTACTCCAACGGGCAACTCATCTTGACCGCGGCCACCCTGGCCAGCGGCCAGGACGTCAAGTTCGAAGTCACGTTGACGGCATTGTCCCTGGGCACGGCCACCCTGACCGCTACGACTTCATCTGCCGTCAGCGACCCGAACGCTTCGAACAACACCGAGACACTGTCGACCATCATCAAATCCTGACCACGGACCGGTGGGCGCTGCACCGGGCACGGGACCGGGTGGGGTGCGATCGTCGACGTCACGGCCGCCTATCTGGCCGGTGAACGGTAGCGGAGGCGTGGACGTCAGCCTCGATCAGCATGCCTTGTCACCGCTGAAGCCGCCGTCCAGGATGGGGGTGTGGGTCGGCGTGGTCGACGATGAGGCCCGCCTCGGGAGAAAACTTCTAAAGGACGGGGCGGATTTGGTCGTTATTACGGTGAGGTCGACCAGTGGGCTGCCTGCGAACACCCCGGTTGGGGCAGGCCCGAGTTGCCGGGAATCGAGTTGCTGAAGGCCGCATGAAAGAGGACATGACCAGGCGTCGACAAGGGGGTACTGTCGAGAGAGCCGGGCGGCCATGGCACGCTGCGACTCCTAGGGCAGTCGTGGAGGATTTGATGTCGGCCTCGGTCGGATTTCATGCGTCCCGGCGGGGAGAGCAGTGCCCGGAAGCGCTGATTCGCCGTCAATCTGACTGTTTCATGACATTCCGGCAATCGATCTTGTGATGGCAAAGGAAGTGACTTGATGCCAACCCAGCGACAAGTTCATGAATCTCTGCCCGACGGGAGAAACCGGAGGAATGCGCTACCTGTCATCCTGGTGGCCTTGCTCATGACCGCCGGCCTCGTCGGTGCTTTGCTCGGAGTGTCGACAAGCCCGGCGATGGCATCGGGCTCCTCCAAGTCATCGGCCGCTTCCAGTTCGTCCAGTTCGTCCAGTTCGTCCAGTTCGTCCAGTTCGGCCACCTCGCAACCCGGTGGGTCCGGCTCGGGTGGTTCCGGCTCTTATGGATCCAACCCCGGTGAGTCCGCTCCAAGTGGATCCGGGCCCAGCGCCGCTGACCTGGCCGATGCCTATGCCATGCTGGTCAACGAAGAGGAACACGGGTGGGATACCTGTTACAACGGCCTGTACATCAACTGGGACGATGTGAACGGAACCACCGTCGGCAACTGGAACGGCACCGGCCGGCCGGACCCGAGTGCTTGCACCCGGCACGAGGATCGGATGACCACTCTGCGCTTCCTCGACGGTCTCCTTCTCTACAAAGCGGATACTGGCAGCACCGAATTCGACGCCGAGATCAACATGGTCGAGCCCCATGTGCTGACCCTGTTCACGACGGCGAATGCAGATCCCAGGGGTTGGGCCTACGACACGGTCGTGCAGATCGCCAGGTTGTCCGGTAATCCGGAATTCACCGCGATAGCCAACGCCATGCTGAAGCTGTACGCCAGCGACCCGGCTAACGGTTCGCGACCGGACTGGCAGATCGAGGAGGCATCAGCCCTGGTGCAGAGCGGCGTTCCGAGCTACGTGGCCCTGGGTACTGCCGAGCTGAACACGTACTGGAACGCCTACTATCTTCCGAGCGTCGGGCTGGTGAACGAGCCGGGCGGCATCGTGACCTCCGACCAGGGTGACATCGCCATTGCCCTGGCCCGGGCCGGTTTCACCACTCAAGCCAACCAGGTGCTCGACGGATTGGTAGTCCACCTCTGGGACCCGGTGTACGGGGGGTTCGGCGAAGGGGCTGTTTACACGAACGGCTCTGTGTCCACCAAGATGAAGAAGACCGGCGGCCGGATGATGAACATGCTGCAACTGGGTAAGGTCCTCGGCAACCAGACGCTTGTCTCGGCCATGGATTCGCTCTTCCACCAGCACATCTACCAGTCGTCCCTGCCGGGCTACCAGGGAGTCCTCTACGAGCAGCAGCCCGACTGGGCCCCCTACACGCTCGGCGGCACGACCGAGAACTGGGTGACGTCCGAGGCCATGGGCATCACCTACATTGCCCTCCTCTCCCCCAACTGAGACGGGCGGCGCTGGCGGCCCACGTCCTTTCGGGAGCTCCCGGGCCCTGCGTCCGGGACGCCCGCTCAGGCGTAGTTCGCAGTGGGCACAGGATCTTGAGGGTGCCGATACCACCGATGGGTTGGTCGCGCCACCATCCTGGTCGATCCAACAACCGCATCCCGAGCCCAAACGTTCGTCAGGCTCGGGATGCGATCGCGATCAGATGGAGTTACCGGGTGGCGCGCAGGCGATGGTGGTGACCCAGACTGAGGTTGGGCGAGTTGTAGTTGTCCGGGACGATAGTGGTCACCCAGGGTGCCGTGTTGTTTGCGGGGTCCGGATCAGTTTGGGCCCCGCTTACGGTGGCTGTCGCCGTCAGTGCACCGCTCGTCGCTACGTCATGAACGATGGCTTTGAAATTTGCATGCTTCCCGTCGAGCAGCTTCGGCACCATCCAAGTGATGGTATTGCCGGTGACCGCGCCGCCTTCGGGGTTGGTGATCGTCAGCCCGGTTGGCAGGCTCAGTGTGACCAGGACATCCGTCGCCGTCAGCGGACCATTGTTCGTTGCGGTCAGGCAGTAGGTCATCGACCGGCCGGCCTTGAGCGTCGTCAGATTCTTCAGCGATACGGCCAGGTCGGTCCCGCCCACGGTGATCTCGCTGGCGGTCAACGCTTCTTCCAGCGAGAAGTAGGTTGTCCCCCCCGGTGCCAGCGGCTTGATGAAGTTGACCGTCCCGCTCATCTCGTCAGGGCTGATTCCGGTGAAGTAGGAGTCGGGGCCACCGTATCCGGTGGTGTCGATGGTATTGACGTCGGCACAGTCCGAGGCCGGGAGACCAGGAAGTCCACTGGTGTCGTTGGGGTTTTCGCAGATCCCGTCTCCATCGAAGCCCATGATGTCCTCCGTCGAGGAGGATAGCGGCAGACTGCTGATCGGGGACGTGGTGCTATTTATGACGCCGATGAGGGTGTCGTCGGCACCGTCATAGGTGCCCGGCGTAGGGTCCGCGGCCGTGGTGGCCTTCGGATCAGAAAGGACGGTTGTGCCGAGGCTCGTGACATCGATGAGCAGCGAGCAACTCGTGTTGTAACCGACGGCCGGGCACTCGGTAAAGGGGGGGGTGGGAGAAGTCGGCGCCGCCGATGCTTGAGCCTGGAACACCCCCAACGAAATTGGAATCAAGAAAGCGACCGCCAGCAGGCTGGTCGCGGCCAACCGGAGCAGCTTTGTTGGAGCAAAACGAATGCGAAGCATCGATAAACCGCCTTTGGAGCGTCGCCAAGCACTTCTTGGCTGACTGGCCGACGAACGCCCCCCGCCTGACTCACCGCCACAGAACGTTTAACACGCCGTCTCTCGATTGACAACACCAACCGTCGGGATTCCCGCGTTGGACTTTCGTCTCGATGTTCACCGCCAGTAGTAGTTCGCCTACAGAGGGTGCCCTCCCCCGTTTCATTTCCACGTCCACCTGGCTACTGCCGTCTGGGATGGTTGCCTGCCCTTCGTTTGCCGGCACGGTCCCAGTGCAGATCGTGGCGGGCGCCAGCTGCACATCCGTACGGCGGATCGATGAGCGGCGACTGCGTCCCTTCGACCCGTACCAGTCGGTGAGCGAGCCGAGGGCGCGGGACCGGACTCCCTCCTATGCTTGACAGGCGTGTTGGACCCCACTCCGATCATTGACCTCACGATGGTCGATCTCGATCGATGGGCCGCGCGCCATCTTGATGCTGCCACGGTGGACACTGATCACGCGCAGGCCAGGCCTATTCGCGACGCCGACGCTCGTCGTCGCCTGATGGCTCGACGTTCGGTGACCCGCCGGCTCTTGGCCGATTACCTCGGTGCCGACCCGACCGACATCGCAATTGAACGGACCTGTCCGACTTGCCATGCAGCCGATCACGGACGGCCGTCCGTGACGAACGCAGCAATCGAATTCAGCGTCAGCTCCAGCCGCGGAATCGCGGCTGTGGCCATCTCGAACCGATCGGTGGGAGTCGACGTCGAAGTTGTCCGTTCTGACATGACCCCTCTCATCTTCGCCCTTTCGGATCAAGAGCGACAAGGCGTGCTCGACCTCGTACCCGATCAGCAAGGAATGGCCTTCCTGCGCCTGTGGACGGCCAAGGAGGCAGCGCTGAAGGCGGCGGATAGATGTCTGGACGGCGACCTGTCCGTTGTCGACGTGCAGGGCTTGCTGGCCGATGACCGGACGATGACAGTTGTGCACGACCGAGCTTGGCAGGTCCGCCAGATGTCGATCGATCATCGGGTCGACGTCCCCGTACTGGTGGCGTTGGCCGACAGCTGTGGAGCCGAGGTGAACCTGACCTACCTCGAGGTGACGTCACCCACCGCGCAGTCGAGCGCAACCGATTGACTTCGGGTCTTTCGCGTCGCGCCCTTGTTCCGCGCCCAATCCACTGGTCCGATCAGTGCATTGGCCGTCGGCCGCTTGTGAGCCAGTCGAAGCACCCGCTCGATGTGGGCGTGAACGGGAATCGCGTGTGTCTGGTTCGTACGAGACCGCGGTTGTGCCATCTGGAAATGGCGGGTAGGCGACGATTTCCGCCGAACCCGGCCGCAAGTTGCGGATCGCTCCGGCCGATTGGACCCTGGGCGCATTGAGGCCGCTCGCAGGCGGAAGGGGTTGCGTGCCTGAGGGTACGGTACGCCTTCCAGCGCTTCGAGTCCGGCAAAACCTGTGACCAAGTCGAAAGCTTCGGGGACAGTACAGACCTAAGGAAGGCGCAGGTTCACCACTATTGTCGGGGGATGGGTACCGGTGCCACCCCACGCCGGGCTTTGGCCCGGTGGGTTCTCGCAACAGCGATCGTGGCGGGTGCTGTGGGCGTGGGCATGAGCCTGGCAGGCATGCATTCTACGACCAGGGTCGTGTTGGTGCTGCTGTTTCTGGCCGTGGCCCCTACCACGGCGATCTATGGGCTCTTGGGCAGTTTCGACCGGTTCGCGCGAATCGTCCTGGCGTGCACCGTCAACGTCGTGTTCCTCACTCTGACGGCCACCGTCATGCTGGCCGAGGGAGTCTGGTCGCCCATCGGAGAACTGCTGGCTGTGGCTGGCGTCACGGCAGCCTGTCTGGTGGTGCAGTGGCCCCCGGTCCGAAGGCCTCTCGTCGCGAGGGCGCTGGCGTGGCGAAACGCCGTGCGGGACAGGCTGGGCCAGGCCAAGGCGTCAGATCGGGAGACCGAATGAGGACGGATGCGGTATGTGACGTCCACGCGAACTCAGCATCGAGGGATGCCGTGCAACTGCCGATAGGCCCGGACTATGGCGGTACTCGCGGCTGAGCCCCATACAGTCGGCCGTCTCGGTTGGCCGGACAGCAGGGTCGCAATTCCAACCTCCAGTGGCATGCCAGTCACCCATTGTGGTGCTTTGACCCCCCCGGTGGCAGGGGCAAGTGCTTCTGGCTACAGTCACACCCGGTGGCGGTCGGGCGGTCGTTGGGGATCGATCAAGGAGACGGCGGAGATGTCGGAAACAGTGTCGGCTTCGCTCGCAGAGAGTGATGGTGTTGCTTCACTGGAGGTGGTCGGGGGGGAGATAGATGCCCTGGTCCAGACCAGGTATCGACCGTTGTCCGACGCCCTCGCCATTCGCGCCGACGGTCAGTGTGGTCATCCCGGTCAAGAACGAGGAACGGAACCTACCCCTCGTGCTCGATTCGTTGCCGGACTGGGTATCCGAGGTGGTGCTGGTCGACGGGCACTCCGTCGACGACAGCGTGGCCGTGGCCCGGCAGTGCCGACCGGACATCAAGGTCGTCACCCAGCCGGGAGCCGGCAAGGGCGACGCCCTGTTCGCCGGATTCAAAGCATGCACGAGCGACATCCTCGTGATGATGGACGGCGACGGCTCTACCGCGGGCAGCGAGATCGTCCGCTACGTGAGTGCACTGGTCGGCGGGCGCGGACTACGCCAAGGGATCGCGCTTCGCCAACAGCGGCGGCAGCGATGACATCACCTTCACCCGCCGTCTGGGGAACCGGTTCTGAGCGGGATCGTGAACCTGACGTTCGGCACTCGGTACACCGACCTGTGCTACGGGTACAACGCGTTCTGGTCGGACTGCCTGCCCGCTCTCAATCTCGACTGCGGCGGCTTCGAAGTTGAGACCGTCATGAACATCCGCGCCGCCAAGGCGGACCTCCGGGTGCAGGAGATCCCCAGTCACGAGGCCCGACGGGTACACGGGGAGAGCAATCTCCACGTGGTGAACGACGGTTGGCGGATCCTCAAGGCCATCGCCGCCGAAGCCCGGTCGCCGCACTGGTCCCGACCCGATCTCCGCGGACCAGCCGACCGGGAGCTCTCGAGAGTCCTGCCGGCACCACGGTCCCAGGTTGACATGGAATGCTCGAGCGCCCAGATCACGGCACAGCCGTCGATGATCTCCGTCGTCATCTGCGCCTATACCGAGCAACGGTGGAAGGAGACCCTGGCCGCCGTCGAGTCGGTGCGAGCAACAGAGCTTTCCGAACCAGGAGATCATCGTCGTCGTCGACCACAACCCAGACCTCTACGCCTCCTTGGCAGCTCGCTCTCCCGACGTCACGGTGGTGGAGAACCGTGAGGAACAGGGACTGTCAGGGGGGAAGAACACCGGCATCTCGGTGGCCAAGGGCGACATCGTGGCCTTTCTCGACGACGATGCCGTCGCCGATCACGGACTGGCTGAAGTTCTTCGCCGACTCGTACCTGCGACCCTGCCGTCGTTGGTGTCGGCGGCCTCACGTTGCCCGACGTGGAAGGCCCCACGTCCGTCGTGGTTCCCGCGAGGAGTTCGACTGGGTCGTCGGGTGCACCTACGCGGGCATGGCCGATCGAGCCAGGAGGTCCGCAACGTGCTCGGCGGCAACGCCTCCTTCCGTCGACGAGTCTCTGGAGCTGGTGGGGGGGTTCCAGAACGGGATCGGACGCATCGGCCGGCAAGCGTCGCCCCCTCGGCTGCGAGGAGACCGAGCTCTGCATCAGGATCACCCAGCACCTGCCGAGCTCGGTGATGCTCTTCGACAATCGGGCGATGATCTGGCATCTCGTTCCGGCTGATCGGAGCCGGTTCTCCTACTTCCGCTCCCGGTGTTACGCCGAGGGCCTGTCCAAGGCGCTGGTCACCGCCAATGTCGGTTCCCGCGACGGCCTCTCGTCGGAGCGGCGGTACACGACGAAGACGCTCCCCAGCGGGGTGGCCCGGGGTGTGGCCGACTTCGGCAGGGGAGACGTCTCCGGGTTGGCCAGGGCGGGAGCCATCACCGCCGGCCTGGGCTCCACCGTGGCCGGATACGGGGCGGGCATCGGCGGCCAGACGGGCGCGCCGACTCCGGTCAACAAGCCCGCCAAGTTCGCGGCCGACAGCCCCGGATGACAACGATCGACATCGGCCACCTCAGTGCGGGTGCCGATCCTGATGTATCACGAGATCGCTACGCCAGCGGAGACGGGCAGCCACCTCGCCGTCTCCCCGGACGCCTTCGCCACCCAGCTGTCCCACCTGCATGACGAGGGCTATCAGACGGTAACCGCCATTGAGCTCGTGCGACACCCTGGCCAATGGCGCCGGCAGCCTTCCCGACCGCCCGGTGGTGCTGACCTTCGACGACGGGTACGCCGACTTCCACAGCCAGGCCATGCCGCTACTGGACCGGTACGACTTCACGGCGACTCTCTTCGTGACCACGGGCTGGGTGCGGGATGCCAAGGGTTCTCCGGACAGACCGCCGCCTGGTCCCATGCTGAGCTGGACCCAGATCGAGGAGGCGCTGAGCGCCGGCATCGAGATCGCCGCTCACAGCCACACCCATCCGCAGCTCGATCAGCTGTCGCCGGCGCGCCTCCGCCACGAGCTGGCTACGGGAAAGTCCGTGCTCGAAGACAGGCTCGGAATCCCGGCCGACTGGACTCGCCTACCCGTTTGGCTACTCCAACGCCAGAGTGCGGACGGCGGCCCAGGAAGTTGGGCCACCGCTACTCCTGTGCAGTGGCCAACGCCCTGATGAGCGGCGAGTCGGATCTGTTCGCACTGCCCCGTCTCACCGTTAAGAGGTCGACCACCATGCCGCGTTCCAACAGCTCGTCCGAGGAGACAACCTCTCCCGGATCTTCCTCAAGGACCGGGCCTTGACCAAAGGCTGGTCGTTCGTCCGTGGCTCGAGGGCCGCCCTGGGCCGCCTGTCGCGCCACCGCTAGCATGGCTTCCAGCGGTGAGCCCGAGCCGTCCCGGTCGCAGCTAGCACCGGTATCGACGCTGCGGGCCAGGCCGCGTCGCCACCGAACCGGCTCACCGACGGCAACGACGCCGTCCCCTCAGCTTCCCGATCCACCCCCGACTGGTGGTCGGCTGGCGCCCGGGCTGGTCCAGCGTTCGATCCAAGGGGTGCGCCGGCAACTGGCCGACCCCCTGGCCGCCAACGGCTACTGGCTGATCGGCAACAGCGGGGTGACCGGGGCCCTCGGCCTGGCCTACTGGCTGTTGATGGCTCGTGAATACCCGACCGCGGCCGTGGGCAGAGCGTCGGCCCTCTACGCGGCCATGAACCTACTCGCCGGAATCACGGCTCAGAACTTCAACGGCGTCCTGACCCGATTCATCCCCCGGCCGGCCTCCGCACGCGGTCGTTCATCCTCGGGTGCTTACGCAGTGAGTGCTGCAGCATCGGTCTGCATATCGATCCTCTTCCTGGTGACCATCGGTTGGTGGGGAGCGTCCTATTCCGAGCTGGACACTCCGGCCGCCCGAGCGGCATTCGTGGTCTGCGGTAGTGGTCTGGGCCATCTTCACCCTCCAGGACAGCGTGTTGGTCGGCCTGCGCAGCGCCTTTTGGGTGCTGGTGGAGAATGGCGCTCTTCGGAGTGGCCAAGATCATCCTGCTGGTGATGCTGGTGACTGCTTTTCCGCATCACATCGGCATCTACGTGTCGTGGATGGTGCCGGCCGTCGTGGCTGTACCGCTGATCAATTGGCTCATTTTCGGGCACATCGTTCCCCGCCACACCCAACAGACCCGGGACCTGCGACCTGCGACCAACCGCCAGATCGGTCGTTTCATCGCCGGCGACTATTCCGGAGCGCTCTGTCATGCTGGCCACCGGCAGCCTCATTCCCGTCGTTGTGGCCGCCCGCATCGACGCCCAACAGACCGCCTACTTCTACGTGGCCTGGGTGATCGCCGGCATCGTCGACATGATCGGCATCAGCATGGGCATGTCGCTCACCGTGGAGGGTGCGTTCGACGCCTCGACGCTGGCCGTCAACTCCAGGAGAGCGTTGCGGAAGATGGCCTCCATCCTGCTTCCCTGCGCGGCGCTGCTGGCCCTCTTCGCCCCATTCTGGTTGGGCCTGTTCGGACCGGCCTACGCCGCCCAATTCGGCAACGGTCCTCGAGCTGTTGGCCCTGGCCACCGTGTTCAGGGCGCCGACCGAACTCTATCTGGCTGCGCTGAGAGCGCAGAGCCGGACATCGCATGGTGGCGTTCGTCCAGGCCACCCGAGCCGTCCTGATGCTGGGGCTCACCCTGGTCCTGACCGTTGCGATGGGGACCCTCGGCGCCGGGGTGGCAGTGGCAGCCAGCCAGGGACTGATCGCGGTTCTCACCAGTCTCGGCCTGTGGCGGATCCTGGTCGGGGACCGCCACCGCACCGGAGTGTCGCTGGAAGAGGTCAGCGGACGGTGACACAGATCACGTGGCAACAAGAACTGTTCCCCTCGGCGCTGGTCACCGATGTTCGGGTCGCGTCGAGAAGTGGACCTGACTCCGAAAGTCTCCCGTCAGCTTCCGTCCTGGTTCGCCCCAGGGGCCCTGTTCGCCTCGGCGGCCATCGGCTTGGCTCTAGTCCTGGTCTCATTGCCCGGCATCGATCTGACCCGGATGAACGGGCTCGGTCTCCTCTCGGTACTGCCCATCGGTGTCCTGGCCGGCATGATCCTCATCGCCCTGGCGTTGACAGTCGGGGTCGACCCTGCCCCGGGCCTACCCGTTTGCCCTGGGCACACTGCTGGTGAGCCTGGTCATCTGCCTCGACGGTATTACGGTCATCGCCGAACCCGAGGCTCGGTTTGCCGACCGCCTATCAGATCGCCGGCCTGGTCCACTACGTCAGCACTACCGGGCATACCGCCCCCGGTCTGGCCGCCTACTTCAGTTGGCCCGGGTTCTTCGCGCTGATCGCCTTTTTGACCGGTGGAGCCGGGACCGAGGGCCTGGCGACCCTGTTGAAGGTATGGCCGACGATGATCGACCTGCTCTGCCTGGTGCCGCTCTTCCTCCTGATGCGCAACCTCCGCATTTCGTGGCGGGCCCAGTGGCTGGCCGCCTTCTTCTTCGTCGTGGGAAACTGGGTCGGGCAGGACTACTTCTCACCGCAGTCGTTTGCCTTCCTGCTGTACCTGGTCTTCGTGGCCATCCTGGTCAACTGGTTCGTTGACCTGGACCGTAGTCAGCCACGACTCCTCCGGAAGTGGCAGGAAGCCCTGCCATATCGGCGCTCGTCGTCGTCACCCCTTTCGCCCGGAGAGCTATCTCCCCGGCCAGCCGGTTCCGGCCAGAAGGCCTTCCTCTTGGTCCTGCTCGTCGCCATCTTCACGGTCGCAACGGTCAGTCACCAACTGACGCCCTTCTTCATGATCGGGGCCTGTGCCGGGCTCGTTGTCGTCCGGCGCTGCACCCTGTCGGGCCTGCCGATCCTCCTCGGCGTGATCCTCGTCGGCTATTTCAGCTTTGCCACCGTCGGCTACTGGTCGGGCCACATATCGAACGTCTTCAGCGGAGTCGGCCACCTGGGCCTGAACCTGAGCACTGGGGTGAGCGGGCGGCTGGCGGGAAGTACGCCGACCCACCTGCTCGCTCTCCATGCCAGGGTGGCCGTGCCGGTGGCCATCATCGGACTGGCCGGACTCGGCTGGCTGCAGCGGAGGGGGCGCGGCACCAGTGATCGTGTCCTGCTCGTCCTGCTCGTCGTGCCCGTCGCTCCTGATCGGAGTGGTGAGCTACGGAGGGGAGATCACGCTCCGGACCTACCTGTTCATGTTGCCGGCCGCGTGCGTGCTCGCCGGCCTGGTCTTCTTTCCGGACTGGCATCCCGCCCCGTCCGAACTGGCGCACCGTGGCGGTCCTTGGCCGCATGTGCCGTGGTTCTTCCCGTCGCCTTCGTACTGGCCCGTTATGGGAACGAGGCATTCGAGCAGGTGCCACCGGGCGAGCTGGCCGCCAGCAACTGGGTCTATGCCCATGACTCGCACGGAGTGCGATTGTTGTGGCTCAGCACGGACCCGGCGAACGACGTCACCCCCCAGATGCCCTGGGCCTATCGGGACCTGACCAAGGTTCTCTACGTCCCGGCCCTGGCTCCGCGTGACCCGGCCAGTGTCGAAGGGTCTCGTGACTTCGCTGGCCGACGCCGGGCCAGGGTCATACCTGATCGTCGACCAGACCCAGATAGCGGCAAACGCAACAGACCGCCAGTTACCCTTCCGACTGGGGGACCCGCTTCCGGGCATCGATGGGTTCGAACCCGTACGTGCGGGTGGTCTACGCCAACGACAGTGCCGTCGTCTACACGCTGAACTGGCCGGCGTGGGACCCGTCCCACCCCCTGGATCTGAGCACGACGGTGGCGGCGCCCAAGGGCTACACCTGGACCCGGGCCGGCCTGATCGTTTTCTGGATGGTCCTGGCTCTGCTCGGGGCACGCGAGCTCATCCGGCTCTGGCGTCCGTCGGCCGGTGTGATCCGGGTGCTGTGGCTCGCTTCCATGCCGCTGGCTGGTGCTGCTGGCGGCTGACATCGTCCTTCGTTTCGTGGAGGTGGCATGAACCCGGTCGGTGAGCAGGACAGGATCACGCAACCACGGATCGAGCCAGGTCTCGAGAGAGCGGTGCCACCCGAGCTCGCCGAACTGCCCGCATCGGGGGGGCCAGGTCGCCCCGCCGAGGTAGAAGACGTGGCGGTACCATCCCTGGACGATGCGGCCCAGCACCGGGCGCAGAGGCACGAACCGGTGGACTCGGCGCACCTCGCGTTTTGGAAAGAGTACCTGGCCGGTGCCCCGGTGGCCTCGGCCCTGCCCTACGATCACCGGCGTCCCGAGCGGCCCAGTGGACGGGGTGCAGCCGAATCGTTCACCCTGAGCGAGGACTTGACGGTCGGGTTGGGTGAGCTGAGCCGGCAGGCGGAGGTGGCGCTGCCGGCGACACTCGCCGCCGCTCTCACCGCGCTGCTGTTCCGCTACACCGGGGAGGAAGACCTGCTGGTCGGGATGACCCGTCCCGGAACGCGGCGGCGCAAGACCGGGGGTCCCCGGAGGGCGACGGCCGCGATCACGTCGTTCTGCGAGTCGATCTGGCCGGTGGGCCGAGCGTGCTGGAGCTGCTGAAGCGGATGCAGGCGGCCGCGGATGCGACCCGCGATCACGAAGACGTTCCCCTTGACGCCGTCCTTCATGAGCTGGTGCCGGAAGTCAGTGGGGACGCCCACCGGCTGGTCCAGGTGCGGCTGGCCTTCGAACCTGTCCCTGCCCCGCTGCCCGTCGAGGGGGAGATGGCTCCCACCGAGGGTTCCCCCCCGACGCCGCCGTTCGACCTCGCTCTGGATCTGGACCGGCGGCTCTCGGGGATGACCGGACGATTCGTCTACGACTGTGATCTTTTCGAACCGGTAACGATCAAGCGGATGGTCGGCCACTTTCGGATGGTGCTCGAGGGAATGGTGGCAAGGCCGTCGAGTCCCGTCGGAGACCTTGCGCTCTTGAGGCCGGAGGAGCGGGAACGACTGCTGGTTGACTGGAGCGCCGGTCGTGAGCTGGATGCCGGTCCGGACATCGTCGAGCTGATCGCCGAGCAAGCCAGATCACAACCCGATGGCGTCGCCCTGGTGTGTGAAGGTGAACGGCTGACCTACCGCCAGATGGAGGAGCGGGCCGACCGGCCTGGCGCGCAACCTGCGCGAGTTGGGAGTGAAGCCAGAGGTGCCGGTCGGAGTGTGCCTGGAACGGTCGCCGGACCATGTCATCGCCCTGCTGGGGATCCTCAAGGCCGGCGGGGCGTACGTGCCGCTCGACCCGGAGGCGCCGACCGAGCGCATCCAGTACGTGGTCGAGGACTCACAGATGCCGCTGGTCCTGACCGGGTGCCGTCTGCACGACAGCGTAGCCGGGCTCGGCGCCTCGGTAATGGTGCTGGACCGCGACTGGGAACTCATCGGCCGGCACAGCCATGAGGAGCTCGACCGGCCGAGGGACGACCAGCTGGCCTACGTCATCTACACCTCGGGCTCCACCGGGCGGCCCGAAGGGCGTGATGGTGGAGCGGGGAGTGATCTCGGCCCACTGCCGGGCAATGATGGCGGAGTACGGATTGGGGCCGGAGGACCGGGTGCTCCAGTTCGGTCAGTACAGCGCCGACGCGTCGTTGGAACAGATCCTGCCCAGCCTGGCCGCCGGCGGGTCGGCTGGTCATGCGGGGGAACCGAGCTCTGGACTCCGTGGCAGCTGCTGGACGAGCTGACCAGCCGAGCAGGTGACGGTGGTGAATCTGTCGCCGGCCCACTGCCACCAGGCGGTGCAGCGAGTGGATTCGGACCGACCAGGAGCTGGACGGCCTGACGCTACGGCTGATGATTCTGGGGGGCGAGCGGCTGGGAGCGCAGTCGGTCCAGCAGTGGCGATCGCTGGGTCTCCCAGGGGTGCGCCTGCTCAACGCCTATGGACCGACGGAGGCGACGATCACCGCCACCCTCGGGGAGGCCGGGAAGGAACAGGACGCCGATCACGATCGGCCGGCCCCTTGGCGGGCGCCGAACGTTACATTCTGGACCGGAGGCGGCCAGCCAGTGCCGGTGGGAGTGGCCGGGGAGTTGCACATCGGGGGACCACTGCTGGCCCGAGGGTACCTGAACCGGCCCGAGCTGACAGAGGAGCGTTTCGTGCCCGACCCGTTCGGGCCGAGCCCGGAGGGCGTCTGTACCGGACCGGTGACCTGGTGCGATACCTGGTAGACGGCCGCATCGACTACATCGGAAGGCAAGACGACCAAGTACAGATCCGGGGTTTTCGGGTCGAGTTGGGAGAGGTGGAGGCGGTGTTGGGACAGCACCCGGCCGTCGACGAGGCGGTGGTGGTCGTCAGGGGCGACGCCGCTGACGCCGCGATTGTCGGCCTACGTCGTGCCGCGGACTCCGGATCGCTCGAGGAGGCAAATCTCCGTCGATACCTGACCGGGAAGCTGCCGCGCTACATGCGGCCGACAACGATCTCGCTGTTGGAGGAGATACCGCGACTGCCGTCGGGCAAGCCTGACCGCCGAAAGCTCCCGAGGTCGAAGAAGGGACGGGAGGTGACGAGGCGCCCTATCTGGCTCCGAGGCTGTTGGCGGAGGAGCAGCTGGTCCGGATCTGGGAGGAGCTGCTCGAGGCCAGGCCGATCGGCATCAGAGACAATTTCTTCCATCTGGGAGGGCATTCGTTGCTGGCCGGGCAGCTGGTACACCAGATCGAACAGACACTCGGTGCGAAGGTGGCACTCTCGACGCTCTTTGCCAATCCGACGGTTGAACAGCTGGCGGAAGTGCTACGGAGCGAGGGAGGAGCGCAGGGCGAAGCCCCAGCCATTGCGGTGCAGGCCGATGGCACCAGGAGACCGTTCTTCTTCCTCCACGGTGATTGGACCGGCGGCGCCTTCTACTGCTTCGCCCTGGCCCGCGCCTGTGGGACGGACCAACCGTTCTACGTCGTCGAGCCGCGCACCTTCAGCAGCGATGAAGGGGCTCCGACGCTGGAGGCCATTGCCCGAGCCCACCTGGAGTCCGTGCGAGCGGTGCAGCCAGTCGGGCCCTACCGGCTGGGTGGGTACTGCAACGGAGGGCTGCTGGCCTACGAGATGGCTCGTCAGTTGGAAGCAGAAGGTCAAGAGGTCGAGTTTCTCGGACTGATCAATCCCTCAGAACCGGTCCAGTCCAACCTGATCTGCGGCGGCGCTGCGATGGTTTTGGGACCATCGGAAGAGGTGGGAACGACAGGTCGCATGACCTCTACTTGTGGACTCGTCACTCCCTGCGCCACCTCTACCGGCGTCTGCGGCCCCATGGGAGCCGGGTGGAGGACTTCGAGAAACTTCTCGACATCGAGCCCCGGCTCGACAAGATGTTTCCCCCACGGGAGGCGCTCTACCAGGACTACGTAGGGGTCTTTGACTTGGCCGCTTTGGCTTACGAGACCAGGGTCTACGGAGGCAAGATCACCTTCCTCTGGGTGGGGGAGGAGCCGAGGATGGCTCCGGGGTGGCAGCCGGTCGTGAACCACAAGGCCCCCACAGACATCGAGGATCACTTCATGGAGGGCGGGCGCACGTCCGGTATCACCGATCACATCGACGGGGTGGCCGAGGCCCTGTCCGGGTGTCTCAGCCGGCTGGAACCGGAGCCCGGCCCGACCCAAGGGGTCGATCAACAGCTGGCGGTGGTAGCGGGTCCCACCACCGGTCCGGGGGGCCCACCGTCGACCCCAGGCACGACGGACCTGAGGGATGATGGTTCGGACGGGCTCCAGACCGACGGTTCGGGCTCCTCACGCGGACGCGGAGCTTCGCCTAGCTTCCGGATCCGCCGGTTGCGGGGGCGGGACCTGGGGGAGGTTCTCAGTATCGAGCGGCGAGCCTTCTCCGAGGACCCCTGGACCACGACCACGGCACGGGGATGGCTGGCGCGGTCACCGTTCGGCCGGCGTCCTCGTTCCGCTGTCAGGTTGGCGCAATTCATGCGGCTGGGCCGAGTCGGGCAAGTCGTCAGCGCCATCCGGCTGTTCGGACTGGTTCTTTTGGGGCGGCCGGCCGGCTCCAGTTGCGTCGTGGCCGAGACCGGTGGAGCCATCGTCGGCTACGCCCGCATCAGCGTCACTCCCGGAGGCACAGCCGATGTCCAGTCGATCGCGGTGGAGTCTGACCATCAGGGTGAGGGGATAGGGAGGTCCTTGCTCCTCGACCGGATGACGGCGGCGGCGGGCAGCGGGTGCGGCAGCATCTCCCTCTATGTCCGCGCCGACAATCCTCGGGCCCTCGGCCTCTACCGTCGGGTCGGGTTCATCCAGGTGGGAACCTTGCCCGGCTACTACCAGCCATCCGGAACCGATGCCATCATGATGCGCTTCGATTTCGACGACCCAGGTGCCACCAGCGCCCCCGGCCGCCCCCCTGCGTAGCGGCCGGTACCGTTCTGCTCGGTCGGTTCCCGCTCCCGCAGCTCCCACAGTGGGCACCCTCCGGTCCGAGCGTCCGGATGTCCTGAACTCCGGTGGTGCAGGAGCACTCGATCCGAACCGCCTGGCTGGGGGTCGGGTTGGTCTGGGATCATGGGGAATGGGGAGTGCGCGGCGCCGCCGTGTCGGCAGGGTGCTGTCTTCAGTCGTGGCGGGGGTGATGCTCTGCGCCTGCAGCTCGGGCGATGGGGTTACAACCGTCGAGCCATCGTCAGCTCAGCTCAGCGCCATGAGTGGCTACTTCCTCGAGCACTTCGCCGGAGACCGGCTGGGAATAAGTTCCACCGCCGGTGTGGGTTGCGCCACCGAGTCGTTGGGGACGCGTCCCCATACGGGCAACCAGACGATTGTTTACTCGCTGGTCTTTTGCGGGCAATGCCCCATACCCGGGGGTCCCGGTGGCTGGACTCCGGTTGCCTTTTTCCTGCAAGGCCGAACGGTGACCACGGCGCGTGCGGCCGAAGCGCAGGTCGACCCCGGATTTACCGAAGACGTCCAGGACATATTCCCCCGTCAACTGTGGAGGGCGGCTGAGGAGCAGCAGGTGCCGGACGGGAGTGCTTTCAGCAGCCAGGCTGCCAAGCGCGCCGGGTGTCGGTAGCGGCTGCGAACCTCCCGTCCAGCGAGCATGGGCAGACCGCACCACCCGGAGTACCTGTCGGGGGGACGGATTGGGCGAGTTGTCCGGGCGCCTGCCCCAATCTGGAGAGAGGAGGGATCCACTCTCGACGTCTCAACGTGAGCCCGTCCCAAAGCCCCGATCGGCAAAGCGATCCTGAGCTGAGCGGTGTCCCCTCAACGGTGGACACCGCTCAGGGGGCGGGGTTGGATACCGCGTTGTCGAGCGAGGCCAGCTGATCACCGGTCAGGTCGAGGGTTGCGGCCAGGCAGTTTTCCTCGAGGTGCCCCACCGATTTCGTCCCCGGGATGGGCAGCATGACGGGAGACTTGTGGAGCAGCCACGCCAGCGCCACCTGCGAGGGCGTCGCTCCGGTCTCCTGCACGATGGCGTCCACCGGTCCGCCCGGCTTGGCCAGGTCTCCGGCCGCGATCGGGAACCACGGGATGAACCCCAGCCCCTCGGACGTGCAGACGTCGAGGACGTCGGCCGAGGACTGGTTGGACAGGTTGTAGAGATTCTGGACGCTGACCACGGGCACCACGGCTCGGGCCGCCGACAGCTGGTCGACGCTCACGTTGCTAAGCCCGACGGCGCCGACCTTCCCCTCCGCTAGGAGCTCGGCCAGCAGGCCGAACTGCTCTTCGGCGGCCACCTTGGCGTCGACCCGGTGGAGCTGGAAGAGCTCGATCCGCTCGAGGCCAAGGCGACGGAGACTCATCTCGCACTGCTGGCGGAGGTACTCGGGCCGACCGACCGGCAACCACTGGCCCGGCCCCTGGCGGGTGAGACCGGCCTTGGTCGCGATGACCAGGTTGTCCGGATAGGGGTAGAGGGCCTCGAAGATCAGGCTCTCGCTCACTTCCGGTCCGTATGAGTCGGCGGTGTCGATGAGGTCGACGCCGAGCTCGATGGCGCGCCGGAGCACCCGTACGCACTCGTCCCGATCGGCTGGCTCTCCCCACACTCCGTCGCCGGTGATCCTCATGGCTCCAAAGCCGAGGCGGTGGACCACACGGTCTCCGAGGGACAGGGTGCTGCAGCGTTCGATCGGTCGGGCCGACCCATCGGTGGTGGTCATGGGGTCTCCTATCAGCGGGAATGGGGGAGCCGGTCGTAGATCACAGAGTCTGCTCTTGTTCTACCCCGACGGCCAGACGGCATGTCTGGCGTCGTCTTCCCCATCCGCCCTTCCACGCTATTGCCTACCAACAGTACGCAAAACCGGAAGGCGATCGGCGGAGGGAGGTCCCCACCCACATCGCCCACCATCGGCCGAGGCGAGTGTCGTCGCCTGCCCACCATCGGCCGAGGCGAGTGTCGTCGCCTGCCCACCATCGGCCGAGGCGAGGACCAAGGGTGGCTCGCCCCCCCAGGGGCCGCGGCACGGGCCGGACCCGGTATCGGTCGGGGTGACCGTTGGGTGATCTAAAGATGACCGATTTGTGTCATCCCGGACGCCGGTGCATAATCAAAACGCTTGGGGCTTGAGAGTCAATAGAAGCCTCCAGAGGACCAAGCGTTGGCTCTCGGCGGTAGCTGACAGGCGGTCTCGGAGATGGCTCGTAGCGCGAAGCGTAATCTGGGGGCTAGGCGGCCGGCGGCGGTCGATATGGGCTTGGGGCGGCGCCCGGTGGGCAAGGCTCCGGACGTTCGAAACCCGGGGAATCAAATCTCCGTTCCGGGCTCGGCGTGACCGCGGTGGTCGTCGGAATCGAGATTGTGAGCAGGACCGCCGCCGCCCATCTGTCCGCGTATTCCGTCCCGCCCCCGTCGCCTGGAACTCCAAAGCACCTGGTGGACAGCGGCATCAACCCGGTACCGGCTGTTTCGACGGTCGGCGTGATCCTCATCGGGATCGGGCTCTGTGGCCTGGTGGCGCTGCTTGTGGCCGGTCAGGCCCGGCGCCGTCCACTCCATCGCCGGAACCGACGAAGCTCGGCTTGTCCACCTGCGGCTCCACCTGCGGCTCCACCTGCGGCGCACCTGGAGTTCCCCGAACCCCTACCCGTCCCGGAGATCAAACCGAATGATTCTGGCCTCCCCGAGCTGAGCCGACCCGTACATGACGATCTCGACGTCCACCAGTACCAGTAGTCCGGCCTCGGTCGAGGTCCTGCCGCCACGGTCGGACACCGACTGTCCGCGGCCGCAACCGGTTCCGGAGGCGGCGACCCGATCCTTGGCCGCAGTGGGCCGAGTGTCGCCGGCCACGGTCGTCGGAGTGCTCACGATTCTCGGCCTGGGCATCCGGCTGGTCATCGTGCGGGGGTTCTGGCTCGATGAAGCCACGACCGGCTACGACGTCCGACTGTCCTACGCCGGAATGATCCACCAGTTGCTCCACGACAACCATCCCCCGCTCGACTACACGATTCTATGGCTGGTCGCCCATTCGCTGGGCTCCACCGAGACCGATCTGCGGCTGCCGTCGATCCTGTTCGGGACGCTGACCATTCCGATGCTTTACCTCGCCGGCAGGGCCCTTTACCACGAGTGGGCGGGTGTTCTCGCCGCGGCGTTCGGGACAGTGGGAGCCCTGGCCGTGTGGTATTCGCAAGAGGCGCGCATGTACGCGCTGTTCATCCTGCTGGCCACGGTGACGATCTGGGCCTTGGCCCGCATTCTCGCGACCGGCCGACGCCGCTACTGGTTGGCCTGGAGCGCGGCCGGAGCCGCCATGATCTGGACCCAGTGGTTCGCCGTCCTGGCGGTTGGAACCGAGGCGGTCATCATCCTGTGGATCTTCGTCGCCCATCGGTACGGGCGGCGGGCTCTCGCCCATCTGGGAATAGCGGTTGCCAGCATTGCCGTGGTCTGCGTTCCGGGCCTTCCACTGTTGTTGACCCAGTTCCACAACAACCAGGCCAACGGCCTTGGGTTCGGAGGGCATGCCGCCCAGTCGACCGTCGACGGATTCTCGCCCTACGGGATACTAAACAACCTGGTCTGGGCTCTGTTCGGCTATCACAACAACGGGGTCATCTACGCTCTCGTGGCCCTGTGGCCGATCGGCCTACTGATGGCCTTCGTCGTGCTCGGACGGACCAGGAACCGCTCGAATCGGGTGCTGGCCACGATCATCGCCGTGCCCATGGCCCTCGTCTTTCTGGCCAGTGCCAGTGCCGCTGCCGGCCGGAGCCTGTTCGAAGTCCGCTACTTCATCGAGGCCGTCCCGGCCCTGTACCTGTTGCTGGCGGGCGGCCTGTGGACGATGGTGCCGCGAGCCAGCGCCCGCAGGGTCATCGCCGGCATCCTCATCGTGGTGCTTACGGCCGGCTTGATCACCCAGCAGATCGACGATGCCAACCCGCGGCTCTACGGCTACAACGCCGCATTCAACGAGATATCCGCCCTGGCCCGTCCCGGCGACGAGATCCTCTACGCCCCGAGCTACTTCAACGTCGATGTGGCCTACTTCGAGCCCCACATGAGGGCGACAGCCGTCACCGGCTCGCTTCCGTCCTTGCCCGCCACCAGCAGCATCTTCGTCGTCGGGTCCTTCAATTTCGTCGGCGTGGACCAGGCCCAGGCCGCCACCGCCCGTATCGTGACAGAACTGGGCCGCCACCGGCGGCTCGAAATGACCCTCTCGGCGCCGAACGTCACCGTCTGGGAGTTCTCGTGACCGCCGCCTCCCACCGGCGCCCGGCCGGCACCACCGACGTCGGCGGCCGCCGTTACCACCAGACATCGGTGCCGTCGATCCGGACCAACAGGCCTCGATTGCTGAGCCTGCTGATCATCTTGAACATCATCTTGGGTCTGTGGTACTTCACCTGGCTCCTGTCCCCGGCCCACGCCGGCACGCCGTGGGTGTACGGATTGCTCGTCATCGTCGAGCTATTCAATCTGGTCCAGGCCGCCGGTTTCTGGTGGACGGTGCGATCCCGGCGGGCCGTCCCGACGCCGCTGGCCCGGCCCATGCCGAAACAGCGCGTCGACGTGTTGATTCCGACCTTCAACGAGCCGATCGACATCGTCGAGCCGACCGTGCTGGCCGCGACCCGCATGGGAGGGGCGGACATCACCGTGTGGCTCCTCGACGACGGTGACCGGCCGGAGATGGCGGCCATGGCCGCCCATCATGGGATCCACTACATCGCCAGGAAAGAGCACGCCGGGGCCAAGGCTGGCAACCTGAATCACGCCCTCAGGATCACCGACGCCCCTTACATCGCTGTGTTCGATTGCGATCACGTACCGGCTCCCGAGTTCCTGCTCGAGACGCTGAAGCACCTGGACGGTTACCGGGTGGCGTACGTACAGACACCCCAGTACTACATCAACCGGGATGCCGGGCACGTGGCGGCGGCGGCGGCCACCCAGCAGGATCTGTTCTTCGGGGTCATCGCCCCGGGAAAGAATGCCAGGGGGGCCATGTTCTGCTGCGGGACCAACGTGGTTCTTCGTCGCCGGGCGCTGGAGGATGTCGGTGGCTTTCCGACCAGCTCACTGACCGAGGACTTCGAGATGTCCATCCGGCTGCACGAGCGGGGATGGACCAGCGTCTACGTGCCCATCGTGCTGGCCCACGGACTCGGGCCCGAGGACGCGGCCTCCTACGCCAGTCAGCAGGCCCGTTGGGCCCAGGGCTGCCTGTCCGCCGTGCCCCGCATCCTGCGGGCACGAATTCCACTGCGGGTGCGGGCCCAGTATCTGTTGGCTGCTTCGTACTTTCTGTCCGGTTGGGCCGTCCTCGTGTACATGTCCCTGCCGGTCTTGCGGATTCTCTTCCACGCCACGCCGATCCATCAGGGTTCTGCCGCGGAGTTTCTCGCCCATTTCGTCCCCTACTTCAGTTCGTGCATCCTCACTGTCGTCGTCGCCTCCGCCGGTAGCTACACGTTTGCCGCCTACAGCTTGGCCATCGCCAATTTCGGTGTTCAGATAGGCGCTTCCGTGCGGGTGCTGTTCCGGCGCAGCAACGGATTCGTGGTCACGTCGAAGCGCGCCATCGGCGGTCGGCATCTACGGTCTGTGGTGCCCGCCCTGGCCGCCATCTGCGTGCTGGCCGGTTCAATCGTCTATGGGTTGCTGGTAGCCCCATCGGACTCGTCCCTGACCAACGCCACATTCGCGTCGATCTGGATCGCGGTGTTGGTCGCTGGGACGTGGAGCGCCCTCTTCGTCGGACGCAAGCAGGCACGGCACGGGCCCAGGCCGCCCTCCCCGTCTGTCCGTGGTCTGGCCAGGCCCAGCGACGTACCTCTCAAGGACTTCGTCACCACCGTCTCTTCGGCCGCCTCACTCGGGGCCGGTCCGGCGGCTGAACGGGTTCATCCCCGGCCGGTCCCGAGGGAGTACGGGCACCATCCCCACACCTCGGCCCGCGCCCGGGAAGAATGGACTGACCATCCGACCAGCCCCTCGCCACGTGTGACGCCCGCCTCGCACGCGGCGGCCGATCGAACCATCTGACCGACGGGCGCCGTGCCCCTGGGCTCGGCGGGGTGGCACATCGAGGAGGTTCGTCTCAGTGAGACTGCCGAACATCTCCAAGACCGGGGCGATCCGGATCCGGATCACGCTCGCCGTGGTCCTGGTCGCTTCCGCAGTCGCCGGTCTGGCCGCCGTCACTTCCCAGTCCGCGGTGGCGGTCGCCAGTGACGCCGACGGCGTGTCGGTGGCGGTCCAGGGCAATCAGCTGGTTGACGGGTTCGGGCACCCGCTCCAGCTGGTGGGGGTGGACCGCTCCGGCACCGAGTATGCGTGCGTACAGGGCTGGGGCATCTTCGACGGGCCCTCTGACTTCCGGTCCATTGCGGCCATCGCCGCCTGGCACGTCAATGCGGTCCGGATACCGCTGAACGAGGACTGCTGGTTGGGTATCAATGGGGTTGCCCCCGCCTTTGGCGGAGACGCCTACCGTACGGCGATCGAGAACTATGTGCATGAGCTCAACCAGGCGGGGATGGTCGCCATTGTCGACCTGCACTGGGGCGCCCCCGACAGCGAGCTGGCGACCAGCCAAGAGATGATGCCCGACCAGCACGCCACGGCATTCTGGCAATCGGTGGCCACAACCTTCGAATCTGATCACGGGGTGGTGTTCGACCTGTTCAACGAGCCCTATGGCGTGAGCTGGTCCTGTTGGCGCGATGGCTGCCAGACGCCGGCCGGCTATCAGGCGGTGGGAATGCAGTCACTGGTGGACACGGTCCGGGCCACCGGAGCGACCCAACCGATCATGGTCGAGCCGCTGGACTGGGGCGCCGACCTCTCGGGATTCGTGGACTACGCGCCGGTCGATCCGGACCGTCAGCTGGTGGCCAGCCTCCACCTCTACAACTCGTCGACGTGTAGTACGGAAAGCTGCTGGAACAGCGTGATCGCCCCAGTGGCATCCGAATACCCGATCGTCACCGGGGAACTGGGAGAGTTCGACTGCGCTGACGGCTTCATCGATTCGTACATGGCCTGGGCGGACGCCCACGCCATCAGCTATCTGGGATGGACATGGGACGCCGGGGGGGGATGGAGCTGCAGCTCGGGTCCGGCCCTCATCGAGGACTACGCGGGCGACCCCACCAGCTTCGGGGCCGGTTTCCAATCCCACCTGGCCTCGCTGGCCACGGTGAATACCAACTGGCGGGTGACCGACTCGTGGGGAAACGGCGGCATCGGCGAGTTGACCGTCACCAATTCGGGGTCGCAGCCCGTGGGTAGCGTCACCGACCCCTGGACCATCCGGTTCTCGCTTCCAGGCCCTCTGTCCGTCTCGAGCATGTGGAATGCCGTCCTCGACTCGGACAGTGACGGCGTGGTCACCGCCATGGGCCCCGACTACGCGCCTGCGCTGGGCCCGGGACAGAGCATCTCCATCGGATATGTCTTCGGCGGTGGAACGGCGGCACCGAGCGAGATCGATGTCGACGGAGCCCCCACCCGTCCGTGAGCCCGCTCCGGAATCACTGTCGCTTGTAGACCGGGGTGCGGCCCTCGGCCCGGGCCGCCTTCATTTCGGCGTAGTCGCGGGAAGCGAAGACCATCGACTGGGCCACGGCCTCTTCGGCGATCGACCGCTGGACCTCGTGGGTTCCGAGGCTGGTGAGCGTGCGACGGGCCATCTTCACGGTGAAGGCCGGTGCCGAGGCGATGGTCTCCGCCATCTGCATGGTCACCGTCTCGAGCTCGTCCTCGTCGGCGACCAGCCGGCTGATGATCCCGTGGGTGAGAGCCTCTTCGGCGGTCAGCACCCGGCCGGTGAGGGCCAGGTCGGCGGCCAGACCGTGTCCGACCATCTGGAACAACCGGGCCATGCCCCCGGTGTCGGGGATCACCCCGTGGACCACTTCGGGCAGCACCATCCTGGTGCCCGCCGCGGCCACCCGGATGTCGCACAGCAGCGACCGCTCGAACGCCCCGCCGATGACCCACCCCTTGAGAGCGCAGATGATCGGGCATGGCATGGTGAAGAACATCTGGGACGGTCGGTGCCCCCGTTCGATGAATTCGAGGTCGGTGACGTCCTCGGTCCGGAGGCCGAGTTGGTCGGTGTCCCGCCCCGACGAGAACGACTTGCCGTTTCCACGCCACACGATGACCCGAAGGTCGGGCATCTCGTGCACCTCGGCCAGCACCTCGAACAGCCGTCGGTCCATCTCGTCGCTCATGGCGTTGTGCTTCTCGGGCCGGTTGTTGGATATGACAGCAATGGGGCCGTCCACCTCCAGGGTCACCAGTCGTTGGTCCTCGGGGCTGAGTGTGCTCATGGCGTGGCTCCTTTCGGGCGGCCGGTGCCGTGGCCGAACGGCGGGCGTCCGAGCTGCTCGCGGACGGGCGTGAAGGGGGGTTGGACGGTGTGCCGGCGTTGCCAGTTGGCCCCGTCCACCACCAAGGAATGGCCGCTGATGTAGGTGGCATACGGAGAGCACAGGTAGGTGGCGGCCCAGGCCAGCTCTCTCGGAAATCCCACCCGGCCGGCTGGCACCCGTGAGTCCTGGCCCTCGTATTTTCCCGGCACGGCGGCGATGGCCGCCACCTCGTCCTCGTGGGGCATCAGTCCCGGCACCAGGCCGTTCACCCGGATGCCGTAGGGACCCCACTCGACAGCCAGCGTCTCGGTGAGGTTCTTGACCCCGGCCTTGGCCGCCGCCGAGTGGGCGAAGCCCGGGCCACCGGTCCACGCATACGACGCCCCTACGTTGACGATGGCTCCGTCCCGCTCGGCCGGGATGAGCCGGCGGGCCAGATCTCGGCAGCACAGGTAGGTTCCGTTCAGCACGATGTCAACCACAGTGCGCCAGGCGTTCGGGCTCATGTCCTCGGCCGGCACCGGGAAGTTGCCGGCGGCGTTGTTCACCAGCACGTCGATGGGGCCGAGGTGCTCCTCCACGCCGTCGAAAGCCGAGGCGATCGAGTCGGCGTCACGGATGTCACAAGGAGCGCCCCACGCCGTGCCACCGGCCTCTTCCACCGCCGCGGTGCCGGCAGCCCGGTGGTCCTGGTCACGGCTGAGGATGCCCACCGCCGCCCCCAGCCGACCGAACTCGGTGGCGATTGCCTTGCCGAGGCCGGTCCCGCCGCCGGTGACCACGACCACGCTGCCCCGGTAGGTGTCGGGGACCAGCGCCGCCGTCCCGATGGGAGGGGGCGGTCGCAGGCCGGGTGGGGTCATGGCTGGGCAGCCTACCGACGACCGGTCGGTTCGGCTCGCCTCGCCTACTGGCGGATTGGTGCCGGGCACGTCCCGACGCCGGGATGGGCCGGCCCGGCGGTGTTCGCCACCTCCGTCGTCCATTCGGTTCTCCAAAATAACATTCCACCGGTATGTTAGTTCGGAAACCAATTGGCGGGTTCAGGTCGAACGGACGCCCCGACGGCAGGGACGGGAACCACTCCCGGCTGGTCGATGATCGAGACGGGAGAGCGGTCCCGAGCCGGGACTCAGCCGGCGGCCGCCCGGTGCCGGCGGCGTCGGGCGAAGAACACGGCCGTCCCGCCCAGGACTATGGCGACGAACGGCAACAGCAGCACGTTCGGAGCTTCGGGTGTCGAGCCGCTGTTGGGAGAGGGGGTCAATTGCACGGTGAGGATGTTCCGGTACAGGGCGGGATCCGTGGCCGACACCGTCCACTGCGGTGCACCTCGCTGCTGATCCCCGAGGACATTGCCAACGACGGGGATGGGCTTGGGCGTGCTGTAGCCCGAAAAGACCATGGTCAGCGTCCCGTCGGGGTTCTGGACCACGGTCGGCGAGTAGGCCCGTCCGGCAAAGTAGGCGCTCGTCGGCAGGGCGGTGTAGTCACCCCCGGCGGCGTTGGCATCCTGGTTAGCCCGACCGGAGAAGGTGTAGTCGGTGCTCTCCACGACGACCGGTTCGCTCCAGTGCACGCCGTCGGAGGACTGGGTGTAGAAGATCTGATCGAAGGCGTCACTGTCCCCGTCGGACTCCCAGGCACCGGAGTCGAACATCCCGATGGTCCCGTCCCCATTGTCGATGATGGTTCCCCGGGTTCCCACGAACCGGAGCTCGGGGTCGTCGGTGGCTCCCTGGGCCAGGTTGATGGAGGACGGGTACCCCTGGGCCGAGGGGTTGTCGATGTCGCTGTAGTTGGCGGCCCCCCCGCTGGTACCGCTGATGACCCCGAGATCGGTGAAGTTGATCCCGTCGGTGGTGGAGGCGACGCGCAGTTCGGTCAGGTCTTCGTTGTTCTTGAACAGGGTGGCCGCCTTGCTCTTCCCTTCACCGATGGGACCGAGCACGGAGTACGGGGCGATGGCAGCTCCCGGGCCGCCGATGTCATTGCCGGCCGCGGCCGTTCCCGTTCCGCCGGTACACCCGGTGAAATCGGGGGCGGTGTAGCCGGTGCAGTTCACGGTCTGGATGGGCGAGGAGTTCGAGGTGCCGAGATAGATATCGAACGAACCACTGGCCGGGATGGGCGCGGCCGGCGAGCCCGAAGGGGTCAGGGGGATGTCCCCGGACGGGTTGGACGACAGGTTGACGCTGGAGGTGAGGGTGCCCTCGATGTAGTAGTTGAGGATCTTCTCGCCGTAGATGATCTCGGTCGACCCGGGAGGGGCGCCGGCGTAGTGGATCCCGCTGGAGCTGGGGATGCTGCCTACGATCCCGTCCGGGGCGACGAGGCCGTTGGTCTGGTAGGCGGCGCCGGTGCCGACCGAGGTGGGCAGGATGGGATCGGTGGTCACGGCATCGCCGCTGCTCACGGCTACGCCCCCGGACTGGGTGGTGGTGCAGTTCTCCAACGCCGTCGAGGCTCCGTTGATGTTGACGCAGTAGATGGTGGCTCCGTCGACGTAGAAGCGGCCGGGGACGTTGGCGTTGGCGATGGCGCTTAAGGGGGCATTCAGGACGAGGGTGACTCCGCCCGTCTCGGCCGGGGTGTTCGGGCCCTGGGGGATGTTGACGGCGGACGCGTCGCCCAGGACCTGGACGAGGGCGTCGTCGTTGCCGACGGTGAGCCCACCCGGGGCCGTGGTCGTGCATCCGGTCAATGAGTTCGTGCCCGTGCCCGAACACGTGATCAGGGAACCCGGGCTGCTCAAGTCCTCGAACTGACCGGCGCCGACCGTCTCGGCCCCGCTCCCGAGTGTGGTTACCGAGATACTCGCCCCACCGGTGGCCGGGACCGGATTGGAGCCGGAGGCAAAGGTGTCGGGGTCGGTCCCCACCGACTCGACACTCGGCAGGGAGGCGACCGGATTGGTGGCTGCCGGGTTCACCGCGTGGACCAGCAGGCCGACGCCGAGATTGTCACCGGCCGGCCGGTTCACCGTGTAGAGGTAGCTGTTCCCATCGACCGTCATCACGAAGGGATGTCCTTGGCCGTTGTCGTTGGAGTCGCCGGTGGGGCAGTAGTTCTCGGGGTTCTCGTCGAGTGCTTTCCCCTTGAATGTCCAGGTGTTGCCGCCGTCCGTCGAGGTGGCCACGGCTATGGCCTCTTCGGTGTCCTTGGGCCGGTAGTCGAAGTAGCCGGTCAGGTGGCCCTGGGTGCTGTCGCCCGGGGTCTGGGTCACGAAGGGGAAGTAGTAGGGCGACATCGGCTCAGCCGTGTTGGCCGGTTCATTGACCAGTGACCCGGTCTCGGGTGCCGGTCCACTTCCGCAGTAGGCGTCAACCGGCCCCGGCGTGCCCACCACGCCGCTGGCGTAGGGCGTCCCACTGGGTGAGCTGGCGCCCGGATAAACAGCCAGGTTGGGCAGATTGCTGGCCGACAGGCCGCTCTCCGGTTTGTAGGTGGGCAGGCTGTTGGGGTACTGCGGGCCCACGCCGGGGTCACCCTGCGAAAGGGTCCAGGGGCCGTTGGACACCTGGTCCAGGACCGGGGTCGTGGGGGTGTAGCTGGCGGCGCCGGCCACCGAGGCCCCAGCCAACTGGATCACGGGCATGGCCAGTGACGCCAGGACGACGGCCAGGATCATGTTCCTCCGGTGACGGCTCACAGCAGGGCTCCTTGATCTGTTGCCAGTGGAATCGGTGAGCCGGTCGGGGCCGATCAAGCGAGGCGGGACCGGCGACGGCGGAGCACCACATACCCGACCAGTCCCACCGCGGCCAGGCCGGGTAGTAGCACGATGTAGGGCGTTTCCGGGGTGACCGCGCCCGGACCGGGGGGAGAAAACACCAGACCCTTGAAGTCGGTACCCGTCGGAGCCGTGGCCAATGAAGTGGCGGTGCCGGAGAGGGTCCCGCCGAAGCCCGAGGAGTCGGTGATCCCGTAGAGCACGGTGTTGTTGCTGGCCGAGGACGCGGTTGCGCCGGTCACGAACAGGTGGGCAGCCCCTCCGTAGACGGCGACGGCGATGCCGGCGGCCAGGGGCACGGTCACCGAGCCGGAGGCCGTCCACACCCCGGATTCGAGCGAGTACTTCTCCACCGCGTTCGGGTCACCCGAGGTGGCGCCGTTGGACCCGTCGGCCACGTAGAGGGTGTCGGGCTGGGTCGCCCCGGTCCCCAGGGTGGCGAAGGCGAACTGGTCGGGTCCGAAGTGTGAAGGCAGGTTGGCCCCGGACAGCAACGCCGTGGTGGTCTGGGTGCCGCTGGTCGGCACACCGGTACCGATGGCATAGATGTTCTTGGTGGTCGACTCGTAGAGCTGGCCGTCGTAGATCTGTACCTGGTGGACGTTGTCGGTGGTGAGGTAGCTGTTGGTCGAGGCTCCATCCGGGGTCACCCCGGTCCCGCCGCCGCCGCCGGTGTAGATGAGACCGCCGGCGGTGGACGTGGTGGCCGACCGGAAGTTGTTCCCCTCCACGGTGCCGTTGGTGATCGAGGTCGACGAGTCCACCACCCCCGAGGAGGACACCACGGCCACGGTCCGGGGGATGCCGGAGGCCGAGGTGACACTGGCGGTGGTCGGGACTGCGTCGTAGCCGGAGGCCACGATGGACTGGCCGTCGGCGGACAGGGTCAGCTCCCCGTCGTTGAGGGCGGAGCCGCTCTCGGTCAGGGCATGGGTGGTGCCGCTGTCGGCGACGGGCAGGGCCACCGAGAACCCGCTCGGCACGCCGGCCTCGCTGTAGTCGACCAGGTCGACGGCGGAGGCCGCGCTGGAGGTGCCCTGGACCTCGTAGATGACCAGATCACCCCCGACGAAGCCGCCGGCCGCGAAGGCCGATGAGGCCAGGCCGAACAGGGAGCCGCCGACGGCCAGGGTGGCGGCGGAGAGGGTGACGCTGATACGGAATCGACGGTGTCGGCGCACAGGACACTCCAATCGAGAGGCGGCTATTTGGGGGGCCAACTTAAGTAGCTCCAATGAACCCGACGACACGCCTTCTTGAACAACCGATGATCTTCACGAGGCGGTTTCGTTCCGGAATGGTGACGTCCATGTGAATAACCACTCTGCGCAGTGTTCCGCCCACGTAGGGCGCACGGTTGAGCCCGGAGAAACTGGCTGGGCCCGGGCTCGATGGCCTCCGAACCGGCTCGGGTAGCCTCATCGTCCGTGGACTTCGACCTGACTCCTGAACTCGCTGAGCTACAACAGAGCGTGCGCCGCCTGGCCCAGGACAGGGTCAAACCGAGGGCCCGGGAGATCGACTCCACCGGCGAGTACCCGGCCGACCTGTTCGAGGCGTTTCGCGACGCCGATCTGCTGGGTCTGTGCCTTCCCACCGAGCTGGGTGGCTCGGGCGCAGGGATTCTCGGGCTCACGGTCGCCATCGAGGAGGTGGCCAAGTACTCGAATGCCGCCGCCCTGATGCTGCTCCTGACCCGCCTGCCGATCGGACCGGTGCTCATCGCCGGGAACGACGACCAGAAAAAACGGTACCTGCCGGGCATCGCCACCGGCGAGCTACGGGCCGGATTCGGCCTGTCCGAGGCGACGGCAGGCAGCGACGTGGCCGGCATGCGGACCAAAGCCGTGGCGGACACTTCGGCCGGAGCCGAGCGAGGCTGGGTCCTGACCGGCACCAAGTGCTGGATGTCGGGGGTGGTCGAAGCCGACTGGTACACCGTCTTCGCCAAAACCGGTGATCCGGCGTCGCGCTCCCACGACTCGATCACCGCCTTCATCGTGGAGCGGGGCTGGGACGGGGTGTCGGTCGGGAGGACCGACGCCAAGATGGGTGTACGGGGCGTCCACACCGGCGAGCTGGTGCTCGACGAGGTCCACGTGCCCGCCGAGAACGTCATCGGCGAGGTGGGCGGCTTCCGTCTGGCCATGCTGGGGCTCAACGCCATGCGACCGGTGGTGGCCGCCCGAGGCATCGGGCTGGCAGAGGGAGCCTTGATGTACGCCACCGAGTACGTGAAGGAGCGGAAGGCCTTCGGCGGCACCATCGCCGACTTCCAGGGAATCCAGTGGGAGATCGCCAAGGTGGCGGTCGACATCGAGGCGGCCCGACTCCTCACCTACCGGTCGGCCTGGCTCGCCGACCAGGGAAAGTTCACCAAGGAGTACGTGCCCTTCTTGTCCATGGCCAAATACTTCGCCACCGAACTGGCGGTACGGGCCTCGGGCCTGGCCGTACAGCTGTTGGGAGCGGCCGGCTACATGGAGGACCACCCGACCGAGCTCTGGTACCGAGACGCCAAGCAGCTCACGATCGTGGAGGGCACCTCCCAGGTGCAGCTGGGCCTCATCGCCCGGGGCGTCCTCGGACACGACCTGTGGTGGGATTGAATATGACCGGCCTGCCGACGTTCGAGTCGCTGGGATCGTGGCCCGGTGTCCTGACCGACTCTCCTGGCTGGCACCTCGCTCACCGCCGACCAGGCCGAGGTGGTGCTGGGACAGGTGTGGGCGGGGGAGGCCACCCCCGCCCAGATCGCCGGGCTGCTCGTCGCCCTGCGGGCCAAGGGCGAGTCGGTGGAGGAGATGACCGGTTTCGTGCGGACCATGGTGTCCCACGCCCTTCCCCTCGGCCTGCCCGCCGGAATCGAGGTCATCGACACCTGTGGCACCGGGGGAGATCGGCTCCGCAGCATCAACGTCTCCACCATCGCCGCGCTGGTGGTGGCCGCCACCGGGGCCAAAGTGTGCAAGCACGGGGGCCGTGCCTCGTCCTCGGCCGTGGGCGCCGCCGACGTGCTCGAGGCGCTGGGTGTGGTGGCCGACCTCGGACCCCCGGGTGTGGTCCGATGCATCGACGAGGTGGGTATGGGCTTCTGTTTCGCCCCCCGATTCCACCCGGCCATGCGCTTCGCCGGCCCCGTGCGCAAGGAGCTCGGGATTCCCACCGTCTTCAACTACCTAGGACCCCTGGCCAACCCGGGTCGGGCCCGCTATCAGGTGGTCGGGGTGAGCAACCCGGCCATGGCCGACAAGATGCTCGGGGTGCTGGCGGCCAACGGCGCTCTCCGGGCCATGGTCGTCTACGGCGACGACGGGCTGGACGAGCTCAGCACTACCGGCCCGTCCACCGTCCATGAACTCGTCTCCTCTGGTGACGGCTACGAGATGTCGAAGTATCGGATCGACCCGGCCGATCTGGGATTCGCACCGGCAGTCATCGAGGACCTGCGGGGTGGGGACGCCGCCTTCAATGCCGAAGCCATCCGCCAGGTGGTCGCCGGCCGTGCCTCGCCCCACCGGGACATCGCGGTACTCAACGCGGCGGCGTCGCTGGTGGTGATCGGTCATGCACCCGACCTGCCGGCTGGCGTGTCGTTGGCCGGCCAGGTTATCGACGACGGTCGGGCCGCCTCCGTCCTCGATGCGCTCATCAACGTGTCCCAGGAGGCGGCCGCCGACGAGGTTGCCGGAGCATCAGGCTCGAAGTGAGCAGGGGTCGTGGGCATCGAGATACCGACCTCGGTCAGGGCGGCTACCGTTGGGATGGTGACGACCTCACCATCGACTCCAGGCCCGGCCACCGACGACACCCCAACGGCGGCGTCGACCGGGGAGAAATCAACTGGCGAGGTGCGGCGGTACCGGTGCGCGGCATGTGGGAACCTGACCCGGTTCAACGTGTTGACCAGCCGGCGTACCAGGTCTTTTCACCACTACTCGGTGGGCGGCGATCTGACCATCGAGGACGTCGACGTGCTCGATGAGTCGGTTGAAGAGGTGTCTTGCCGTTGGTGCGGCAACGGCAACGCGATCGAGATCATCGAAGCCTGATCGGCCCATCCGGAGATGCGCCCCGAGTCGGATCGCATTCGGTGACCCGGTCGGTCAACCCCGGTCGTTCCGGACCCGATCCGTCGGTCGGAGGGACCGATCCTCGATTGGACCCGGCATTTCGGGCCGGGCTCAGGCCCATCCCGTCGGGCCCGATCGAGTCGTCCCGTCCACAACCGGCGGCCGATGTCGTGGGGATGAGCCCATCGGGTGCGAACCTCGAGGTAGTGATGGGTGCGGTCGAAGGGCCCTTGCTTCTGTGTTTCCTGCATGTCCGGTGCGACGGGTGCGAGGAGTTCTGGCGGGGATTGCAGGATGCGACCGCCCCGGAAGTACCGGCTGACGTGTCGGTCGTGGTGGTGACGAAAGGTCCTGGGTCGGTGGATCCCGCCGAAGTGAAACGGGCGGCCCTCGGGGTCGACGAGGTACCGGTGGTGATGAGCGACCAGGCCTGGGACGACTACCGCGTGCTCGGCTATCCGTTCTTCGTGCTGATCGATTCGCAGGGCGGGAAGGTGATCGGTGAGTCGGTCGGATTCGGGTGGTCCGACGTGGTTTCGATGGTCGAGGCATCCCGTCCCTGAAAGTCCGGTGCGTCCGCATCGACAACTATCAGGGAATGCCTGCCCCGGGCACAGCCCGGGCACAGCCCGAGCACAGCCCTGGCGCTCATAGTCGTTGTCAGAACCAACCGACAGCGAGGGAGTACGACATGAGCGACATCGACGTGGCAGACCTGATCACATGGTGCGAGCGGGATCCGTTTCCCGGGTTGAGCAGTCGGAGACGTCGCGGTGTGAGGGTGACCACCGCGGCCGCCGCCGCTCTCGGACTGTCCCTCTGTGGGCGATCGGTGGCCGGAGCGACATCGCACTCGTCTGCCAATCACCTCACAACCCATGTCGACCGGCCGGCCGCCACCGGCACGACCGAAGCGGTGGCTGCCTCGGATTCCGGCGTCGGCTCGATGTGGGGCGAGGCACCGGACTCCCCACCTGTCGGCGCCGGAGGTTCCGACGTCCGGGCCGGGCCTCCCTTGTCGGCTTAGTTCCCCCACCCCCACCCCCAACCCCAGCCTCCTGCGCCCCGGCGCCGCCCCTCCATCCCGTGCCGGGGCGCAGTCGCCCCGGTAGGCAGTGGGCCGGGCCCCGGGCCATTCTGTAGCCATGATGCATGCCTGCGCCCTCACCGTGGAGATCCGGATTCGTGGCAGCTCGTCCCTGAAGGACAAACGAACCGCCGTCAAGCACATCGTGGAGTCCTGCAGGTCACGTTTCGGCGTGGCGTCCGCCGAGGTCGGCTACCAGGAACAGCGGCAGCGATCGGAACTCGGGTTCGCCGCCGTGGCCGGTTCGCCGGGACATGTCGAGAAGTTGCTCGACTCGGTTGAGCGGTTTGTGTGGTCCCATCCGGAGTTGGAGGTACTGGCCACTGATCGGAGTTGGCTGGAAGGAAGCGGGTGATCGGGGCCGTGTCAGGGTGTTTGCTTTTTTCGAATAGCCGACCGAGGGTATGTGGCGCACCACCCGCACGTTATTCCTGGAAATCAGAAGGCCGAGGCCCGGGTTCCGTCCAATGACGAGCAGACGGCCTAGCCTCGCTCCGATGCTCACTCTGCCCGAATTGCTCGCTGATCTCGATGACGAATATGACGATCTGCACTCCCTGGTCTCCCCGCTTGCCTCCGATTCCCCTGCGTGGGACGTGGCAACGCCGGCGGAGGGCTGGAAGGTACGGGACCAGATCAGCCACCTGGCGTTCTTCGACGATGCCGGGCGGATGGCCGTGCTCGAGCCCGGGCAATTCGCCGAGGTCGCCGAAGAGTTGATGGCCGCCGAAGGCGACCCGATGGCGAGGCACCTGCTCAAGGGCCGCGCCATGGACGGAGCCGAGTTGCTGGCGTGGTGGGAGCACGCCCACCAGGGGATGATGACGGCCTTCGCCGGCGCCGACCCCTCCGCCCGGGTGCCCTGGTTCGGTCCCCCCATGGGAGCGCTGTCATTCATCTCGGCCCGGCTCATGGAGACGTGGGCCCACGGTCAGGACGTCGCCGACGCGCTCGGCCGCGAGCGCCTGCCCACTGATCGCCTGCACCACGTGGCCCATCTGGGGGTTCGGGCCCGGCCGTTCTCCTATCTTGTTCATGGTCTCGAGGTCCCCCCGGGGCGGATCGACGTCGTGCTCCTCGGGCCGTCCGGCGAGGAGTGGAGCTGGGCGGTGGGTACCGCCGACGGCGGCGAGCCGCCTGCTTCCATCGGTGGCCCGGCTCTCGATTTCTGCCTGGTCGTCACCCAACGGAGGAACTCGTTCGACACCGACCTCACGATCGACGGCGACCTCGCGGCGGAGTGGATGTCGGTGGCCCAGGCATTTGCCGGACCGCCGGGGAAGGGTCGGCCACCCCGGGCGGGTTAGCGGTCACCCATCACGTCGGCGACGGACGCCACCAAGCTGTCGACATCGTCCTCGGTGGTGTCGAATGAGGTCATCCATCGGACCACCCCGGTCGCCTCGTCCCACACGTAGAACGAGTGGTGGCGCTGCAGCCCCTCGGTCACAGTCCGGGGGAGGACGGCGAACACCCCGTTGGCCTCGACCGGATAGGCGAGGCTGACCCCGGATACCGTGGTCACCCCGTCGGCCAGGCGCCGGGCCATGGCGTTGGCATGCTCGGCATTGGTACGCCACAGATCGTCGGAGAGCAAAGCAGTGAATTGGGCGGCGATGAACCGCATCTTTGAGGCCAGTTGCATCGACTGCTTTCGGATGTAGCGGAGCGGGGAGTCGGCGACCGTGCCAAAGGCAACCACCGCTTCGGCGGCCATGGCGCCGTTCTTGGTCCCGCCGAAGGACAGCACGTCGACTCCGGCTGACGATCCGAATGCTCCCAGCCCGACCCCTATCGACGCCGCGGCATTGGACAGTCGGGCTCCGTCGAGGTGAAGGAACATCCCCTGATCGTGGGCCCAGGCGCCGAGAGCTCTCACCTCGTCGATCGAGTAGCAGGTGCCCACCTCGGTCGACTGGGTGATCGACACCACTCTCGGCTGGACGTGGTGCTCGTCGCCGACCCCTTCCGCCGCCCCTGCCACCAGCTCGGGCGTCAGCTTTCCGTCGGCGGTGGGTACGGCCACCAGCTTGCTGCCCGAGGAACCGCTCGGGGGCACCGCACTCGTCGACGTTGATGTGGGCGCCTTCGGCGCAGATCACCGCCTCGAAGGGCCGCAGGAGTGACTGGAGCCCGACCACGTTGGCACCCGGTCCCGTTGAACACGAAGAACACCTCGGCATCGTCGCCGAAGTGCTGCTTGAACAGTGCGGCGGCCCGCTCGGTCACCGGATCGGCGCCGTAGGCGGGGGCGTGCCCGACGTTGGCCGCGACCACGGCGGCCAGCACGTCGGGATGGACCCCCGCCCAGTTGTCGCTGGCGAAGCTGTGGTGGCCAGCGGTCGGCCTATCCGCAGTCACGTGATCACCTCCACCGTGGGTTCACCTGACGGGGGGAGCGCATGGTGCAGTCATCATTGCGCACCAGCGGCTTGTACCGGAGCCGGTGGGGCTGGTCGGCGTCGACCCCCAGGCGCTTCTTGCGGTCGGCCTCGTAGTCGCTGAAGTTCCCCTCCCACCACCGGACCTCGGAGTCTCCCTCGAACGCCAGCACGTGGGTGGCGATGCGGTCGAGGAACCAGCGGTCGTGGCTGATCACCACCACGCAACCGGGAAACCCGAGCAGCGCCTCCTCCAGGGCCCGGAGCGTGTCGACGTCGAGGTCGTTGGTGGGCTCGTCGAGGAGGAGCACGTTGCCCCCCTCCTTCAGGACCTTGGCCAGCTGGACCCGGTTGCGCTCGCCGCCGGAGAGCTCGCCCACCTTCTTCTGCTGGTCGCTGCCGGTGAAGCCGAAGCTGGCGACATAGGCCCGGCCGTGCAGTTCGCGGTTGCCGACCACCAGCAGGTCCTGGCCGCCGGTGATCTCGTCGAACACGGTGGCGTCAGGTGACAACTCGTCACGTGACTGGTCGACGTAGGCCAGCTGGACGGTGGTCCCCACCTCCAGGGTGCCGGCGTCGGGTCCCTCCTCGCCCACGATCATCCGGAACAGGGTGGTCTTGCCGGCCCCGTTGGGACCGATGACGCCCACGATCCCGCCCGGCGGCAGCAGGAACGACAGCCCGTCGATGAGCAGTCGGTCGCCGTACCCCTTGACCAGGCCCTCGGCGTCGACCACCCGGTCGCCCAGGCGAGGGCCCGGCGGGATGGTGATCTCCAGCTTGTCGGCCCGACGGTCGGCCGCCTCGGCCTCGGCCACCAGGTCGTTGTAGGCGTTGATCCGGGCCTTGCCCTTGCTCTGGCGGGCCCGGGGCGACATCCGGATCCACTCGAGCTCCCGCTGGAGGGCCTCCTGGCGGGACTTGTCCGCCTTCTGCTCGCCGGCCAGGCCGGGCCTGCTTCTGCTCCAGCCACGACGAGTAGTTGCCCTCCCAGGGGATGCCGGCACCCCGGTCCAGCTCGAGGATCCAGCCGGCCACGTTGTCGAGGAAGTAGCGGTCGTGGGTGACGGCCACCACCGTGCCCGGGTACTCCTGGAGGGTCCGCTCCAGCCAGGCCACCGACTCGGCGTCGAGGTGGTTGGTGGGCTCGTCGAGGAGCAGGAGGTCGGGCTTGGACAGGAGCAGCCGGCACAGGGCCACCCGCCGGCGCTCCCCACCCGACAGCGTGGTGACGTCGGCGTCACCCGGGGGGAGTCGGAGGGCGTCCATGGCGATCTCGAAGGTCCGCTCGAGGTCCCAGGCCCCGGCGGCGTCGATCTTGTCCTGCAGCTCGGCCTGCTCGGCCGAGCAGCTTGTCGAAGTCGGCGTCGGGCTCGCCCATGGCCGCGCACACCTCGTTGAACCGGTCGACCAGCGCCTTGGTCTCGGCCACGCCGTCGGACACGTTGCCGAGGACGTCCTTGTTCCGGGTCGAGCTGGGGCTCCTGGGCCAGGTGGCCCACGGTGAAGCCGGAGGTCAGGCGGGCCTCGCCGCGTGAATCCGTCGTCCTCGCCGGCCATGATCCGGAGCAGCGACGACTTGCCCGAGCCGTTGCCGCCGATCACCCCGATCTTGGCCCCGGGGTAGAAGGAGAGGTTGATCCCCTTCAGCACCTCACGGTCGGGTGGGTAGAACCTCCGCAGGTCGCGCATGGTGTAGATGTACTGGGCTGGCATACCGAACAGTGTGGCGCAGGCGGGACGCCTCGGTACCGGCCCGGCTCTCGACCTGGTACGGACACCTACCCAAGGGTCATCCCGGGGCCGGGCAAGGGTCGGCCATGGGCCCGACCCAGGGTCTGCCGCCCACGGCCAGAGCCAGGGGAGAAAGTAGCCTTGGCCAGATGAGCGAGGTGCGGGGTAGACGCCGACGGAGGACCCGCACCGGAAGGGAAGCGAATACCCGCTCCCGACGATCGGCGCACCCGGCGGGCCACCGTCGTGCTCCTGGTCAAGCGCTTGATCGAGGCCATCCGCGACGGTGACGAGTCCATGGTGGAAAAAGCGATCCTGGGGCTGAGCCAACGCAGCCGCTGGCTGGCGCCGCTGGCCCTGGTGGTCGGGGCTTTCGCCATGCTGTTCCAGGGGGTGAAGCTGCTGGTCACCAACTGGCGGCTGACCCTCGTGCAGGTCCTCCCGGCCATGTGGATCTGGTTCGCCATGCTCGACATCAAGCTGCACGTCTTCCGGGGCAAGCAGTTCCACGTCATCAGGGGCCCGTTGTTGATCCCGGCCATCCTGGCCGTGGCCGCCATCACCGCCGCCAGCTTCTTTCTCAATGCTGTCTTCGCCTTCGCCATCTCCAAGCCGGGCAAACCGGAGATCCGACCGGCTTTCGCCCAGGCCCGCCGGCACCTCAGGACCATCGTGTCCTCCGGGTTTGTGATCGGGATCGCCCTCGGTGTCGCCGCCCTCGTGGTGCAGCGCTGGGGCCTGTTCTGGTACGCCCTGGCCCTCAGCATCGTGGTGGCGGCCGTGATGATGTCACCTACGTGGCCGTCCCGTCCAGGCTGGCCGGGATCAAGTCCGATCGCTCCCGAAGGGACAAGCTCACCGCCACTGCGCTGGGCGGGGCGATCGGCGCGACGGTGTGCTCGCCGCCCTACGCCTTGGGCCGGGTAGCCATCCTCATGCTCGGGATCCGCGCCCTTCTCATCCGGCCATCATCCTGTTGGCCATCGCCGTGGTCGCTCCAGACCGGGGCCACCACGGCCACCAAGGCCGTCAAGTTCAGTGCCAAGCTGGTCACCCGGCAAGGGGCGGATCCCGACGACGCGGATTCATCGGCCCCGGCGCCGACCGGGGTGGCGGAGCCGATCGTTTCGCCGAGTGCCTCGTCGGTCTCCTCCGAATCCACCTGATTCGAGTCGACGGCCCGCCCAGGGCTGACCACTGCTAGCGGCTGTCAACGCACGTCGCGTGGTTGTCGGTTGGAAGGGCCTGCTCCGCTATCGAGGTCTCGTCCCGTCATGGTTCTCGTCACCTTGCCGACCGACGGCCGGCACGCAACACGAAACTCGATCGGCACCCCCGGTGGTGTCACCGTCCCGCAGGCGGCAGTGACCAGACCGACCGAGAACCCTTCTGTCGCAACGGGAAGCGACCCGTCGCCGGATCGGTCCCACTCCACAGCCGGCGACCACAACGTTCGTGCAAGGTCACCGACAAGCTTCCGGCAAGGTCACACCTCAAGGCTGGATTCGTGTGGGTTCGGTCAGAGTCTTCGTGCAGGCGATCCGTCGTCCCTGCAGCGGCACGCGTTCAGCCCGACCGAACAAGTTGCAGTGGTACTGCAACTTTCATTGCGGGTCCCATGAGCACCTCTTATTGTCCGCTGCCTATGAAATGCCTGGATATCGGTCGGTCGGGGCTTCGAAGCTCCGGCGGGTTTGGAACCGTGGTTTTGGCACTTGCGTGCGCAGTGCTTCTTGGCGCCTGTCACTCGATGGGCCGGTCTGTCAGCGCCGGTCAACGTGGCTCCCACCCGCCTTCCCGTTTCCGTGGGCACTCGTCAGGCCACGTTTCTGGGCTGGCGGGGACTTCCCAGCAGGTGATGACGGCATGGTTCTCCGCCCAGATGGCCTTCGAGTCAGCGGCACGTTCGTCCGATCCGGATGAGCCTGACCTCAGTGCCACTACCGTGTCGCCCCAGATCGAACGGACCAGGTCACTGTTGGAGGGGATGAGGGCGGCCGGCGAGATCTCCCGGGGGACGATGCGCTTTTCGACGCCTACCGTCGATTCGATCTCTTCCCAGCTGGCCACGGTCTCCGCATGTGGCCACGATGCCGAAGTCGTGGTCTCCGTCCAAACCGGCCGGCCGGTGGCGGGCCCGGCCGGCCAGGTGGACTTCGAGTACTTCGTATCGACCATGGAACTGACCGACAGCGGATGGAAGCTGGCGACCCAGGCGATAGGGGTGGGTCCGTGCGAGCGGTCGTGAGGGTAGTGGCCGCACTCACCATGTTCGCTTCGTCCGTCGCCTGGCCCGGTGGCGTGGCGCGTCGGCGCGACGTCCGGGAGTGACAGCACCGGCGGTACTGTCACGGTTGGTGCCACTGGAGGGGGCTCCGGTGAAGGTGCGTCGTCGGCCCCGGGAGTTTCGGGTGGCCCGAGCTCGGGTGCCGCTCAGCCGGTGTGCACGGACACGCCGCTGGTGTTGAATGACGAAGGTGGTGTCCCCCCCGGGGGTCCTACCCCGGGAGGTTGGTACTCGATCACGTGCACCGATCTGGCTACGGGGAACTCGGTGACGCAAACTGTCTGGATCGCTGACCAGGCGACGACGGTCCCTGCGCCTGCCGTCGATCCGTACGCAGTGGCCCTCGAGGCCGAGAACTCCATCGTGCTCCCCAAGCCCGATGTTCACGTCAATCCCTCGCCGGCTGCGGTGGTCAATCTTCCGACCTGGCTGTGGGTCGGTTCCTCCAGCTGGCACGCCTTCTCAGTGAGCGCGTCGATCGGTTCGGTGACCGCCACGGCGGTGGCCGTCCCGGTGTCGATCCGTTGGTCGATGGGGGACGGGACCACTGTGACGTGCACCGGACCCGGTACACCGTTTGCTGCCGGCGTTCCGGCGGGAGCCCAGACGACTGACTGCTCGTATGACTACTCCATCTCTTCCGCCGGGCAACCCTCCCCTGACGGCGACCCCAATGACGGATCGTTCGTGGTAAGCGCCACCATCACCTGGTCCGTTTCGTGGTCAGCAGCAGGTGCAGTCGCGGGCGGGACATTGCCGACCCTGTTCACGTCAACTTCAACCCACCTTCGGGTGGAGCAAGTCGAGAGTCTGGTCACCAATCAGGCGATCGTCCGCGTCGGAGATCGACCGCGGGACCAGCTTTCGTGACGTCGCTGCTCGACAGGAGCGCCATGGCAACGGCCGATCCCGGCGGTACGAAGTTCGAACGAGGCTTGCCCACCACCCCGCCCACCCGGAAACCCCTCATGATCGCGGCTTCGGCGGCCGTGGTGTTCGTCAGCATCGCCGCCTTTGCAGCGATCTATTCGTCGTCAAACCACCAGAGTTCCGTTCTCGTCGTCACCCGGACCATCCAACAGGGGCAGCAGATCACCAGAAGTGATCTCGGTCAGTCGAGTGTCGCCATCTCTGGAGGAGTCACTCCCATTCTGGTTGCCGACGCTCCCGAGCTGGCCGGCAAACGGGCTGCGGTCACCATTCCGGCTGGGTCCCTACTGGTGGCGGGCGATCTCACCGGGTCGGGTCAGATCGCGTCGGGTGATGCCGTGGTGGGGCTGGCACTCAAGGACAGCGAGCTGCCGTCTGGCGGTGTCGAGCCGGGAGAACAGGTGATGATCGTGCAGACGGCCGGCCCGGGGGTTTCGGTGGCGTCAGGTTCCTCCTCATCGTCTACCTCCTCGATCTCGTCAGACCAATCCAGCGGGATGGGCGGGGGAGCGACCGGGGTGCTGGTGCCGCAGGCGACAGTGTTCGGTACTTCGGAGCCTTCGGCCAATTCCTCGAACGGGGCGACTCAGCTTGTATCGGTCGAGGTGTCGTCCACCCTCGCAGCGGCAGTCTCAACCGTGGCCGCCGCAGATCAGGTGAGCCTGGCGCTTCTGCCTCCTGACTCGGGAAGCGGCACAGATGCCACCGGTGCTGGACCGGAAAGCGGGCCGACACCGTGACCGCCGTTGCCTTCCTCTCCTTCAAGGGTTCTCCCGGCGTGACGACCACTTCATGTCTGGTCGGGGCGACCTGGCCCGAGACACGGCGGGTGGTCGTAGCCGAAAGTGACCCCGTGGGCGGCGACCTGGCCGCTCGCTTCGCTCTCACGTCGATGGGCGGGTGGCCCACGTTTGCCTCGGCGGTCGAAGCTCACTTGCAGCAATTGCCGGGCGGACTCGATGTTCTGGTCGGAACCCGTCACTCAACGGGTCACCCGGACGAACGGCTCATGTCGTTGTTCCTGTCCAGTGCGGCCCTTGCATCCGGCGAACCAGTCGACCTCGACGAAGTCGGTCTGGCCACCGGGTCCAGCGGGGCGGAGGCATCCTTCGACGTGATTGTCGATCTCGGTCGCATGTCGCCGGACTCGACCGGTCCGGATGCCCTGACGGACCGTGTCGATGCGGTCGTCGTCGTCGTTCGTGACGATGCCGCCTCGGTGATGCATGCCGCCGACCGCGCCCCGGAGTTCCTCGCCCGATGGGGAGACGTGGCCCGTTTGGTGGTCATCGGAAGTGGCCGGTACGCGGTCTCCGAAATTGTAGAACATGATCGGAATCCCCTCTATCGGTGAGCTGCCCCTCGATCCGAAAGCCGCAGCCGTGGCAACTGGGGCACAACAGGGCGATCGGTTCTTGTTGCGTTCTCCCCTGACCCAGGGTGCGGCCCGACTGGCGACTCGGCTATCCGTCAACATCCCATCGGCCCGGGAAGAGACATCTCTGTTGCCGGAAGATCGCCGGCACATCGGCCTGCGACCCGTTCTCGCCACCCTGGCACGGTTCCGACGTCGTCAGTCGCCGGATGCGCCAACAGCGCCAAGACAGGCGGGAGGGTCTGGCGATGGAAGGCGATCCCTCGTTGATTCGATACCGGGTGAGGTTGATCGATGAGCAGTTCGCTGGCCGGCGCGATACGAGAACTGGTCGCCGAGGATCTTGCCGCTCCCGCCGGCGTCGACCTTGCGGGTGACGATCGACGCGAAGTTCGCCCGGCAACGGATCTTCGTTCATCTCGATCAGCTCACCGGGGGAACCGCAACCGGGAGGAGCCCTGTTGACGAAGCCACCGATGAACGGCAGTTGGCCCAATCGGTGCTCGACGCCCTCTTCGGTCTGGGGCGCTCCAGGCTCTGATCGACGATCCGGACATCGAGAACATCGACATCAACGGATGTGACCGGGTCTGGGTCACCTACGCCGACGGATCCAAGGAGCTGATGCGGCCGATTGCCGACTCCGACGACGAGCTGATCGACCTGGTCCGGCGGCGGCCGCCGGTTCGGGCTCTCGGAGCGCCGCTTCGACCTGGCCCGTCCCGAGCTCGACCTGCGCCTGCCGGACGGCAGCCGGCTGTCGGCCCTGATGGCGGTTGTCTGCCCGGCCGGCGGTCTCCATCCGGCGCCACCGCTTCTCCGATCTCTCCCTCGGCGATCTGGACGAGCTGGGGACGCTCGACGAATACCTGGCATCCCTCCTGGCCGCCGCCGTCCGAGCCCGGAAGAACATCGTGGTGGCCGGAGCCATGAATTCGGGGAAGACCACACTCCTGCGGGCCCTGGCCGCCGAGATCCCGGCCCGGGAGCGGATCGTCACCATCGAGCAGGCGTTCGAGCTCGGGCTGGACGCCGATGCCGACCGGCATCCGGACATGGTGGCCCTCGAGGCGCGGCCGGCCAATGCCGAGGGCGAAGGCGGATCACCGTGGCCGACCTGGTCCGGCGGGCCCTACGGATGAACGCCGACCGGGTCATCGTGGGCGAGGTGCTGGGCGACGAGGTCCTGCCCATGCTCAATGCCATGAGCCAGGGACGATCGGGTTCGATGTGCACCATCCATGCCGACTCCTCGGCCGGTGTGTTCCGGCGGATCGCCTCCTATGCGGTCCAGGCGCCCGAGCGCCTTCCGCTCGAAGCCACCAACATCTTATCGCCGGTGCGGTGCACTTCGTCGTGCACCTCGACACCGAGATGCACGACTCCTCTGACCCGGAACCGCGGATCACCGGCTTTCGGTCAGTGGGAAGACGACCTCGAGTTCCGCCGGTTTCCACCTCAGCCGATGCGAACGCGGTTCGTGTCCTCGGTGCGTGAGGTCGTGGATGCCGAGGGTGGACAGGTCATCTCCAACGAGGTGTTCCATCCAGGCCCGGATCGCCGCGCACAGATGGCTTCGCCTCTACGTCCAGAGACCCAGCGGGAGCTGATCCAGTTCGGCTACCGGCCACCGACTTTCCAAATGTCCGGGTTGGTCGGATGAACATGGCCGTGGTTGTCGCCCTCGGGCTCTGTTTCGGCCTCGGGCTGGTCGGCATTGCCATCTCCTGGCCGACGAGCATCTCCTTTGGTCGATCAAAGGCTCCGTCGCCGGAAAGGGTCCATGGGCGAAGACCAGACCTCGTTCTCCTGGTGGCGGCGGCCGTGGCTGGATGCGCCGCCGGCATCCTCACCGGATGGCCCGTGGCTGTCCCAATCGGAGGATGCGCGGTCTTCGGTGTGCCGAAGCTCTTCGGACGGACCTCGGGATCGGTATCCATCGCAAAAATCGAGGCCATCGCCACCTGGACCGAGATGCTCCAGGGGACGTTGGCCGCCTCGGCCGGTCTGGGTCAGGCGATCGTCGCGACCGCCGCGCTGAGCCCGGTACCAATCAGAGGCGCCACCACCCGGCTGTCGTCCCGGCTCGGAGCTGGGATGCACCCCCGGGAGGCGTTGGCGCTGTTCGCCGACGAGTTGGAGGATCCGTGCTCGGACCGGGTTGTGTGCGCACTGCAATTGGCGATCTCGGCGAGGGCCCAGCACCTGGGTGACCTCCTGGCCGCACTGGCCGACTTGACCAGGGACGAAGTGGCACTCCGACTTCGGATCGAAACGAGCCGCGCCTCAGTGCGTAGCGGCGTCCGAACTGTCTTGGTGTTCTCTGTCGTATTTGCTGTCTCTCTGACTGTGGTGGCCCACACCTACCTCGCGCCGTTCGGCACTCTGCGCGGTGAGCTCGTGCTCCTCGTGGTCGGAATGCTCTACGCCGGGGTTTGAGCCTGATGGTGTCCCTGGCCCGTCCCCCGGCTCCGATCCGACTTCTGGTCGAGAGGTGGTCGACCGATGACAGCCGTCGTCGTATTGGGTGCCCTTGCTGGATTCGGGTGCCTCGGCCTGTTCCGCGGCCTCAGAAGCTCTGCTCCCTCCCTCGAGACCCTGGCCCGAACTATGGCCCGTCCGGTGCAGCCACCTGTGCTTGGGCCCGACAACAGTGGATGGCGGTCGAACATCGGGAGTCAGGTGGTGGCTCTGGTCGGCCAGGATGTCATCTATTCGGATCCGCGGTGGTCGTCTCTGCGGACCAACCTTGCCATCACCGGCGGTTCGTGGGACCAACTGGTCTCGAAGATGGTCATCGGCGGGGGTTGTGGACTGGTGGTACCGCCCCTCGTGTGGTTGTTCGCCCAGGGGGCCGGAGTATCGCTTCCCCTTGTCGTTCCGTTCGTGATCATCCTGCTGGCGGTTCCGGCGGGACTGGGTCTGCCGATCGTCGACCTGTACGGGAGCGGGCGCGACCGGCGGCGTCATGTCCGGGTGGTGGTGGGGACCCTTGTCGATCTGGTCGTGCTGGGACTCGCCGGTGGCGTCGGCATAGAGGGCGCACTGTTCGCCGCCTCACAGGTGAGCTCGGATTGGGCAGCCAGGCGGATAGCCAGGGCGCTTTCGAAGGCACGGGACAGCGGCCAGTCACCGTGGGTCGCTCTCGGCCAGCTCGGCGAGGAGATAGGTGTCAACGAGTTGACCGAACTGTCGACGACCCTCCAGTTGGCGGGTACCGAAGGTGCCCGGATCCGACAGTCGCTCATGGCCAGGTCGACGGCGCTCCGCCGGCACGAGCAGGCCGATGCCGAATCGGAGGCCAATGCCACGACCGAACGATTGTTCCTCCCGGGCACCCTGTTGCTGGTCGGCTTCCTTCTCTTCGTCGGCTATCCCGCTTTCAGCCGGATTCTCGGTGGCTTCTGAGGTTCACCTCCCGTCCCCGTCGAGATCCAGTGCATCGACCGTTCCCCGTCAATATCCACAACTAGAGAGGAACAACCATCATGATCAGTCAGGCAGTGGTCCTGTGGACCTATCTCCGCGCACGGGTGCTCGCCTCGGGGGGATGGAACGAGTCGGGCACGGTCGTCGAGAAGGTCATTCTCACCGCGATCTTCGCCGCCCTCGCCATCTCCATCGGAGCCATCATCGTGGCAAAGGTCACCGACAAGGCCAACACGATCGACCTGAATTGACATCACTCCTGATGAGACGACGCGGGGATGAGGGCTCCACTGTCGTCGAAGCGGTCCTGCTGGTGCCCGTTCTCATGGTGGTCCTCTTGCTCGTCATCCAGTGCGCACTCTGGGCTCACGCCGCACAGGTCGCCCAGTTGGCTGCGTCACAAGGCGACCAGGTCGCCCGTTCGCTCGGTGGTGGGACGGCAGCGGGCGCAGCGGAGGCACGGTCAGTGACGGGTGGGCCCGGCTCCGATCTGGAGACGTCCAGCGTGGCCGTCGACGTGATGGCCGATGAGGTCGCCCGGGTGACCGTCACCGGACGCGCTCTTTCGATCGTGCCAGGTCTGTCGCTTCCCGTGTCGTCCGTCGAGATCGGACCGATACAGGAGTTCCGCGGATCGGAATGAGAATCCACGGCTCTCCCGGTGACGACGGAAGCCTCACAGTCGAGTTGGTGGCACTCACCCCCGTCCTCTTGCTGCTGGCGCTCACGTTGGTGGTGTTCGGACGGGTCACCGAAGCGCGCCAGCAGGTGGTCGAATCATCTCGGGCAGCCGCGCGCAGATTGCCGCCGTGCTCCCGAACGCGGCAGTCGCCCAGTCGGCCGCGGCCGAGGCCGTGTCGACGGGGGACCTCAATCGGGGACATTTCTGTCCAACTCCACAGGTCACGACCAATGTGACTCATTTCTTTGCCGGCGGATACGTCACGGTGACGGTGGTGTGCCGGGTCAACCTCTCCGATCTCTCGGTGCCGGGAATGCCCGGCAGCACAACGGTGCGAGCTTCGTCGACTGCACCCATCGACCCATACCGGTCGGTTCAGTGAGCTCACGTGCCGACAGGGGGCCGCACCTCCAGGAGGGATCCATAAGCGCGTTCGTCGTTCTGGCACTCGTCGCAGTCTTCGTGCTGATGGGCCTGGTGGTGGACGGTGGCTCCGCTCTCACTGCCCAGCAGGCGGCATCGACGAGGCCCAACAGGCTGCCCGAGCCGGTGCCGGAGCCCTCTCGGTGGACGCCCTGCGTTCGGGTGCGTTGGAACTCGACCCGGCAGCCGCAGTCGCCTCCGCCAAGGCCTTTACCGTGGCGGCTGGACACCCGGGAACGGCCACAGTCGCCTCGGGCGTGGTAACCGTTTCGTCCACTATCGGGTTCCTACCTCGTTATTGGGGCTGGTGGGTATCAACTCGCTACCGGTTTCGGCGGCAGCATCTGCCGTCGACGTCGAGGGAGTCACCGAGGGCGTCCCGTGACCAGGGGAATCGTGTCGAATCCTGCTCGCCACGCCAGCACCGTCCGGGCCGTCTTGTCCGCGTTGGCGCTCGTGGCCATCGTGGTGACGATCCGAATTCTGCTGGCAGTGGTGGGCGGATGGCCGTTGGCCACCCTGGGTTACCACCAGGCCGCCCGCACCGTGTCGGCGCCTGGACCGGTCGACCCTCATCTCGTCACGGCCTGGTTGTCAGGCGGCGCCCTCATCGTGGCGTGGGTCTCGTGGGTATGGATGACAGTATGCGTGGGGCTGGAGCTGCGGTCCTGGGTGACCGGCCGTTCCCCGGTTCGACTTCCCGCGAGCAGGGCAGTGCAGTCGGTGGCGGCGTTCCTGGTCACTACGACACTTGCCCTGTCCGCCGTCGGCTCCAAGGAGTCCGTGGCCAGGGCCCCGAACGCCAGTGCGTCAGCGGTCGTCCCTCCTGCAGCCCAGCTGAAGGTGATCGATGACTGGTCGCTGGTCGGTACCACCCAGCACTGGGACGAGAATGCTGGTCGATACACGTTCGTCCTCGAGGATGCGCAGACAGATCCATCGAGAGAGTCCGTCGTCCTAACTGCAGACAGGGTATTTGAGAAGACTGTGGGTCTCGGCCATGACGTTCGCCCGAGTAGTCCTTCCACCGTCGCTGATAGTGGCTACGACCGTTACGAGCGCAGCGACCGTGGCATCACCATTCCCAACCACCTTTAGCGGTTTGCCGACGGCGATTTAGTCTCCGCCCACACTCCCCCGACCGCCTCGGCTCCTCTGTACGGGCAGGTGAAGGGAGCTGCGACACCGTCCCAGCATCAGGTCGAGCCCCGTGAGACGTTGTGGTCGATCGCCGCCGACCGACTCGGTTCGTCTCTTCGATGGAGGGAGCTAGCCGAGCTGAACTACGGGATCCGGCAGGCCGACGGGGAAGCCCTGACCACTGCGCACTGGGTCACGGTCGGCTGGCTGCTGCAACTGCCTGTCACCACCAACGGTTCTCGACCCCATGCTCAAAAGGCGGAAGCTCATTGGTCGAATGCCAACCCGCCGCTGACCGACGGGGGAACCCCGACCGTGTCAGAGCGCGCAGTGGTCGGATCCGTGAACCGGTCAAGGCAGAATGATTGCCGGCCCCCACCCACCGCGCCCGTCGAGGCTCAGTCGGTTGCCATCGGTGACGATGGAGGCCACCTCGTCGGTCCACCGCTGGTTCCCGTTGGCGGAAGTGTCGTCGGTGCCGGCGTGGTCAGCATTCTGGATCGCATGAGGCGTGCCCAGCAGCGCCGCCGATCGAGTGGGAGATTCATCAAACTGCCCGATCGGGTTGGGACCCGCATCGAACAGAGGCTCAGGATCGGTGACGGCTCCGAGACCGTCTCCATCATCGATCTATCGCTCCGACTACTAATCAACAGTGGCACGATGCTTTGGGCGAAGTGCCTGTTGTCCGAGGCGTGCGAATCCTCGACGAGGTCGTCGAACTGGTGGTGGATGGCATGGACGGGTCCGTGCGACTACCGGATCACATGTTTGCCGGCGATGACGGAAATTCGCTGCTGGTGGACCGCTCCTTGCTGTTGAGACGCTCGGCCTCCGCACGTCGCCTCCGAGCCGAGAGGTCACCGGCCCCGCTGCTGGTGACCGCCGGTCGTGGAGCCGACGACACCGTCATGGTGAATCTTGAAGCCCTTGGGTCCCTGGTGGTCCAGGGGGACGTGCCGGATGCGACGCCGTGGTCCGGGCTCTGGCTCTCGAGCTCGCCACCTCCCACTGGGCGGGTCAGTTCGAGCTCGTGGTTGTCGGGTTCGGGACGGAACTCGAGCGCTTCACCCAGAGTCCGTTCGACGGCGGACTCTTCATCGCTTGTCCGCACCTGTGTCACCGTCGGATCGGGGCCCATCAGGCGCTCCGGGAGTCGGGCTACGGTTCTTCGGTGAAGGGCGTTGCCTCACGGATTCTGACAGGTGGGATCCCATCGTGGTGATCTGCGGCTCGTCGGTCGATCGGGCTGATGTCACCGAACTTCTGGACGCCGGATCTGATCCTTAGGTCGGGATGGCGGTCATGGCCGTGGGCCCGCGAGGACAACGCGGCTTATGGATCAGCCTGAGTTCAACGGAGCCATCACCTCGCTCGAGCTCCTCGGATCGGTCGTGTTTCCTCAGATGATCCAGGGGAAGAGGTGGCTCAGGTGACGGCTCTGTTGGACACGGCGGGGAGCCGCGAGTCCGTGCTTTCGTCCGACGAGCCCTACGTGCACCTGCCGGTACCGATGCCGGGCCGGGCGCCCGGTGTGACCTCCGCTTCGACTCGGCCTCGACGGGATCCGTCGGGCCTCCGAGGGCGGGATGTCTGCTGAAGGAGCCGCCGACGCGCGGCGACGGAGAGTGCGCGGTGGAGGTGAAGGTGCTCGGACCCATCGAGATCCACGGCGCCGACGAGAGTTCACCAGGGCATGGGCTAAGGAACTCGTCGTCTACCTGGCCATGCATCCCAAGGGGTCGACGAACGAGGCGTGGGCAACCGCCCTCTGGCCTGATCGACTGATGGCTCCGTCCAGCCTCCATTCAACCGCCTCGGTCGCCCGGCGGGCGCTGGGAAGGGGTCCGGATGGGATCGATCACCTGCCACGGTCCCACGGCCGGCTGGCGCTCTCCCCGTCCGTGGTGACCGATTGGGACCGGTTCGTCGAACTCGCCGAATCGCCCGCTATCGACCAATGGCGGTCGGCACTCGACCTCGTCCGCGGCCGTCCATTCGAGGGTCTTCGCTCGTCCGACTGGCCCATCCTCGAGGGCATCGGCCCGGCCATCGAGGCCGCCGTCGTCGACCTGAGTGGGCGGTTGGCCGGCGCCTACCTTGCCGCCGGCGATTCCTCGGGCGCCGAGTGGTCAGCCCGGAAGGGACTGCTGGTCAGCCCGTACGACGAGCGCCTCTATCGGATGTTGTATGCGGGCGGCCGATCTGGCCGGCAACCCGGCCGGGGTGGAGTCGGTCATGGCCGAGCTGGTGAGACTCGTTGCCGACGACGTCGAGCCATTCGATTCCGTCCATCCGAGCACGATCGATCTCTATCGGTCGCTGACCCGGAGAAAGTCTGGAATGCCCCCTACCCAGAGGCATGGATGAGGGGTCGGAACGCGGGAACCTGTCCGTACTGGTAGTACGCCAACTGGAAAAGTAATTGGCCGACCCCGGCGGTCGAGCGACCGAGCGACCGAGCGACCGAGCGACCCAGGCTCCTCCAACCCAGCCTAGAGCACCAGCTCGGCCATGGTCTGCAGGGTGTCGGGGCTGCCCGCCACCAACAGGGTGGTGGCGATGGACTCGCGCCAGCCCTCGAGGTCGTCCCGGATCTTCTCCTTCGGACCGATGAGGGCGGTGTCCTCGATCAGCGCGGTGGGCACCGCCGCCGCCGCCTCGTCCTTCCGCCCTTCGAGGTAGAGCTCCTGGATCTTGCTGGCCTCGGCCTCGTAGCCCATCCGGGCGAAGACGTCGAAGTGGAAATTCATCGACTTGGCTCCCATGCCTCCGATGTAGAGGGCAATGAAGGGACGGTAATTGTCGGCGGCGCGCTCGATGTCGTTGTCGATCAGGGTGGGGGCAAAGGCAATGACTTCGAAGTCGTCCGCCGTGTGTCGGGCGCCGGGCCGGGCGAATCCCTCGGCCAACGCCGGTTCGAAGGCCTTGACGGCGTTGGGCGAGAAGAAGATCGGGAACCAGCCGTCGGCGACCTCGGCCGCCAGGGACACGTTCTTCGGGCCCTCAGCTCCGAGGATGATCGGGATCTCGGGCCGCAGCGGATGGACGATGGGCTTCAGCGGCTTCCCCAGTTCGGTGCCGCCGGGGTAGGGGAGGGGATAGTGGGGACCGTCACTGGTGACCGGCGCCGCCCGGGCGATGACCTGGCGCACGATATCGACGTATTCACGGGTCCGGGCCAGGGGCTTCTCGAACGATTGGCCGTACCAGCCCTCAACCACCTGGGGGCCCGACACGCCGAGACCGAGGACGAAGCGCCCGGCGGACAGGTGGTCGAGCGTGATGGCTGCCATGCCCATGGCCGTCGGAGTCCGGGCCGACAGCTGACAAAGGGCGGTCCCCAACCGGAGCCGTTGGGTCTGGGATCCCCACCAGCTGAGCGGGGTCAAGGCATCAGACCCGTAGGCCTCGGCCGTCCACATCGAGTCGAACCCGAGCCGCTCGGCCTCCGAGACGAGTTCGGCGGCGTTGGTGGGCGGCCCGGATCCCCAGTAACCAAGCTGCAGTCCGAGTTTCATGTCCTTCATGGTTCCTCCCCGAGATCGTGCTCTAAAGACCCTAACGTCACGTGCTCGCCTCGCCCAGCCCATTGTCCGGCCGGGGCCCCATGCCGATGAACGTGAGACGGCCCGCCGACTCAGGACATCGGGGCGATGAAGTGCTCGGCGAACTGCTCGGTCACCGCCAGCCGCGCTGCTCGTATCGAATCGGGGGTGTCCCCCTCCTTGGCTTTGATGGCCATCCATGGCGCGCACAACAGGTCGGTCACGCCGGCATCCTCGAGCCGCCGATAGAGGTCGAGGTCCGGATAGGCGCTGACCGCCACGTAGATGGCGAACTCGTCATTCTGCCGGCCGACCCGCTTCAGCCCGTCCTTGACTCTGTCCACCTGGGCGAATGCCTCCTCGGGGAGAGCGGCCCCCGTGTTGACCCAGCCGTCGCACAGGGTGGTGGCACGGACCAGGGCCGCCTCCGAGTCACCTCCGCCGACGAACGGAATGGGGAGAGTGGGCGAGGGATTCATCTGACAGGCCGGGACGTCGTAGTACTCGCCGTGGAACTCGACCCAGCCTCCACTCCACAGTGCTCGGAGCGCGGGGATCATCTCGTTCAGACGCTTCCCCCGGGTGTGGAAGTCCTGGCCGGTTTGGATGAACTCCTCCTTGCACCATCCGACACCGACCCCGAGCGACAGCCGGTTGTGGGACAGCACCGCGGCTGTACCTACCGTCTTGGCCACTGTGATCAGGTCCCGCACCGGGGCGATGTAGACACCGGTGGTGAACCTCAGGTTGGTGGTCACCGCAGCCAGAGCGGAGATCAGGCACATGGGATCCGGCCACGCCGTCTCCTTCTCCCAGAACGGGGAGCCGTCGGGCGCCTTCGAGTAGGTGTAGCGGGAGGAAAGCTCCCGGGGGTTGAACAGATGGTCCGAGAGGTAGATCCCGGAGTAACCCAACCCGTCGCACGCAGTGGCCAGTTGGAGTGTCTCGTCGAGAGGAAGAAAGGTGACTGCTTGGTGGAAGCGCATGAGATGGCGTCGGCGGGATGCCGGTCGGCTAGCTACCGACCGGCGCCGATGGCGAGAAGGCCACCGGGATGTGCTTCACGCCGTTGATGAAGTTGGAACGGAGCCGCTGCACCTCGCCGTCGAGGTGGATGTCGGGCACCCGGTCGAGGAGCCGGTCGAACATCACCCGGATCTCCATGCGGGCCAGGTTGGCCCCCAGGCAGAAGTGGGGCCCGCCACCGCCGAAGGCCATGTGGTTGTTGGGGGTCCGCCCGATGTCGAACGCGTTCGGTTGGGTGAAGACCGTCTCGTCCCGGTTGGCCGAGACGTGCCAGAACACCACCTTGTCCCCCTCGCTGATCTTCTGGTCGCCGATGATCACGTCGGCGCTGGCCTGGCGCCGGAAGTGCATGACCGGAGAGACGTAGCGCAGCATCTCCTCGATGGCCGAGGGTAGGAGCGAGCGGTCGGCCCGAAGGCGCTCCCACTGGTCGGGATTGTCGAAGAACGCCACCATCGCCCCTGAGATCAGGTTGCGGGTGGTCTCGTTGCCGGCCACGGCGAGCAGGAGGAAGAACAGGTCGAGCTCGAGCTGGGAGAGCTGGTCGCCCTCGATCTCGGCCTGGGTCAGGACGCTGAACAGGTCCTCGTGCGGGTCGAGCCGCTTCTTGGCGCACAGCTCGTCGGCGTAGGCGAAGAGCTCCATCGACGCCTGGGCGCCGGCTTCGGCCGATGATCTGGTACTCGGGATCGTCGGATCCGACCATCCGGTTGGACCAGTCGAAGACCAGGTGCCGGTCTTCCTGGGGCACGCCCATCAGGTCGGCGATGACCTGGAGGGGCAGCTCGGCGGAGACCTGCTCCACGAAGTCGGCCGATCCCTGCTCGCACACGGTGTCGAGGATGGCGTCGGTGGACGCCACCACCTTGGCCTCGAGATCCCGGATCATCCGGGGGGTGAACCCCTTGTTGACCAGCCGCCGGTACCGGGTGTGCATGGGGGGGTCCATGTTCAGCATCATCATGCGCTGCTGGCCGAGGACCTCCTCGTCGAAGTCGTGGAAGAGGGTGGCCGCCCGGTGGGACGAGAAGTGCTCGTAGTCCCGGTTGACGCCGACGCAGTCGTCGTAGCGGGTGACCGACCAGAACCCGTCGGCGAACCCGTCGGGATCCGGATGCCACTGGACTGGCGCCTCGCGGCGCAGGTAGGCGAACCACTCGTGGGGCACGGCCTCCACGAAATTGCCCGGGGTCGCACAGGTCGATGTCGGTCAGCCTCCATGCTGTCTCCCCCGATAGGTGCGGCGACGTGTCGAGCTGCCGGCGGTGCCGGCCGACAGATGCACGTGGACCACCCGGCCGGCGACGTTTCTAGAACGTGTATCAGTTATCATAGGCAGCCTGACCGGGTCTCCACAACGGCCTGGTCCGGCGGCGCCGGTAGCGGATGACCGGCCCGGGGTCGGCAGAGATGCTGGTGGAGACTGTGCACGCCCAGGACGGGGTTCGTCAGCCGCCGGGGCAAGAGTTGCCCCGCAGCGTCGAGCCGGCTTTGCCGGCCGTGCTGTCGACTCGTCGGCACGGGTGTCCGCACCAGCCAGTCGCGCGCAACTGCATCAAGCGGAGGGACCGCGGTCATGTACCTCGAGGAGACACCGGAGCAGCTGGCCCTGCGGGCTGAGCTGCGGGCCTACTTCGCCGAGCTCCTGACCGACGAGGTCCGCACGCCCTCGACAGCGAGACCGAGGGCGGGGCCACCTTCCGGACGTTGGTCCGGCGATGGGCACCGACGGATGGCTGGGCATCGGCTGGCCCAAGGAGTACGGCGGCCAGGGACGGCCCGCCACCGACCAGTTCATCTTCTTCAACGAGGTGCAGCGGGCCCGGGCACCGTTCCCCTTCGTCACCCTCAACACCGTCGGCCCCATGCTCATGCGCCACGGGACCGAGGAGCAGAAGAAGTTCTTCCTCTCCGGGATCCTGGCCGGCGAGATCAACTGTGCCATCGGCTACACCGAGCCCGGCGCCGGCACCGACCTGGCCTCGCTGCGCACCCGGGCCGTGCTGGACGGGGACGAGTGGGTGATCAACGGCAACAAGGTATTCACCAGCGGCGCCGACCAGGCCGACTTCATCTGGCTGGCCGCCCGCACCGACCCCGACGCCCCCAAGCACAAGGGCATCTCCATCTTCATGGTGCCGACGTCCGTCGCCGGGATTCTCCTGCACCCCCATCGTGACGGTGGGCGGCGTGGCCACCACCGCCTCCTACTACGACGACGTGCGGGTGCCCCGGACGGCGCTGGTGGGCGAGCTCAACGAGGGGTGGCGCCTGATCACCGGCCAGCTCAACCACGAGCGGGTCGGACTGGCGGCGGTGAGCGCCCTGCCTTCCGGCTGTGGGACGAGGCCGCCCAGTGGGCGATCGACCAGGGCGTGGCCGAGTGTCGACTGGATCCAGGCAGGACCTGGCCCGGACCTACGCCCTGCTCGAGGCCCAGAAGCTGCTCAACTGGCGGATGGCCGCCGCCGTGGCCGACGGCACCCTCGGCCCGGCCGACTCCTCGGCGGTCAAGGTGTTCGGGACCGAGTCGACGGTCGAGATCTTCCGTCGCCTCCTCGGCATCGTCGGTGCCGGCCGGCTACCTGAGCCCGGGATCACCGGGCGCGGCGCTCCACGGCGACCTCGAGCGGGCCGGACGGCAGTCCCAGATCAACACCTTCGGCGGCGGGGTCAACGAGGTCCAGCGTGAGATCCTGGCCACGGCCGGGTTGGGGATGAAGCGGTCGGCCCGGTGAGCGGCCGAGACCACGTCCGGCGCCCCGGATCCGACCGGTCCGACACGTCCTCGACGAGCGGCTGCAGTCGTTCGTCGGCCAGTCGACGGCCCGGCCACTGCGGGCCACCGATCCGGTCAACCTCCCCATGATCCGCCACTGGGTCGAGGCCATGGGCGACCACAACCCGGTCTACGTCGACGAGGACGCGGCCCGGGCCGCCGGGTTCGCCGGGATCATCGCCCCGCCCACCATGCTCCAGGCCTGGATCATGCGCGGTCTGCGGGCCACCCTAGAAGGCGGACGAGGCGCGCGCCGACGGGGACGGCCGGCGGCGACTGCTGCCCAACGACCCGCTCATGGCCCTGCTCGACGAAGCCGGCTTCACCTCGGTGGTGGCCACCAACTGCGATCAGCACTACGAGCGGCCCCTGGTGCCCGGCGACGAGCTCGAGGTCACCTCGATCATCGACTCGGTCTCGGAGAGAAGGCCACCGGACTCGGGGTGGGCCACTTCATCACCACCCGGCTCGAGTTCACCGACCAGCACGGCGACGTGGTCGCCACCATGCTGCTTCCGGATCCTCAAGTTCAAGCCCGGCACCGCGCCGGCGACACCGCGCAGCCGGTGGCGAAGCCCACCGACGGCCCCGGCGACCCCGCCCGGCCCTCACCCAGGACAACCGCTTCTTCTTCGACGGGGCCAAGGAGCACAAGCTGCTCATCCAGCGGTGCACCGCGTGCGGCACCCTCCGCCACCCCCCCGCCCGGCCTGCGCCAACTGCCGCTCCTTCGAGTGGGACCCGTTCGAGGCCTCGGGGCGGGGCACCATCTACAGCTTCATCGTCAACCACTATCCCCAGGTGCCGGCCTTCGACTACCCGCTGGTGGTGGCGCTGGTCGAGTTGGAGGAGGGCACCCGCCTCGTGGCCAACGTGGCCGACATCACCCCCGGAGACGGTGGCCATCGGCATGCCGGTGGTCGCCCGCTTCGAGGACTTCGACGACGACCTGACCCTGCCGGTCTTCCACCCGGCTGGCCGGCCGGACACGACTCCGACGACGATGACGAGGAACGAGCTGATGGACTTCACCCTCAACGACGAGCAGACAGCGGTCGCAGAGGCCGTCGAGGGCATCTTCGCCGGCCTGGTCACGCCCGACCGGGTCCAGGAGATCGAGGCCACCGAGGACCGGTTCGACCGCGAGCTGTGGGCGGAGCTGGCCCGGGCCGACCTGCTGGGCCTCGCCCTTCCCGAGGCTACGGTGGCGGCGGCTACGGCATGGTCGAGCTGGCCACTCCTCCTCGAGGCGCAGGGCCGGGTCGGTGGCGCCGGTGCCGCTGTGGGCCACCCTGGTCCTCGGGGCCATGCCGATCGCCGAGTTCGGATCGGAGGCCCTGCAGGCCGCGCTCCTGCCCGGCGTGGTCGCCGGCCGGACCGTCCTCACCGCCGCCCTGGCCGACGTGGCCGACGACTCGCCGTGGGCGGCATGGGCCGGCCCTCGGTCGAGCCGGAGCGCAAGGCGCCGGACGGCGTCCTCCTGTCCGGGACGGCGTTCGCCGTCCCCTACGCCCATGTGGCCGACCGGGTGCTCGTGCCCGGCCTCCGTCGACGGCGGAGTGGTCGTGGCCGTGCTCGACCCCGAGCCTGCCGGGGTGACTCATCGAGCGGGCGGTGACCACCAACCGCGAGGTCCATCCCCATCTCCACCTCGACGAGCGTCGTGGTCGCCGCCGACGACCTGCTGGCCGGCGGGGACCCGACCACGGCGGGCATGAGGCCCTGGCCTGGATCCTCAACCGGGCCTGGACGGGCCTGTGCGCCCTCCAGGTGGGGTGACCGAGGCGGCCGTGGCCCAGACGGCCGATCTACCTCAACACCCGGGAGCAGTTCGGCCGGCCCCTGTCGACCTTCCAGGGGACGATGCTCCGGGCCGCCGACGCCGCCATCGACACCGAGTCCATCCGGGTGACCATGTGGCAGGCGGCCTGGCGCCTGGACAACGGGCTCGACGCCGACCTCGCGGTGAGCGTGGCCTCGTGGTTCGCCGCCGACGCCGGCCAGCGGGCGGTGTACGCCACCCAGCACCTGCACGGCGGCATGGGCGCCGACATCGCCTACCCGATCCACCGGTACTTCCTCTGGGGAAAGCAGATCGAGCTGCTGCTCGGACCGCCGAGCGCCCAGCTGGCCCGGCTTGGGCGCCAGGTGGTCGACGAGCTGCTGGACCGGACGCCAGGTGACGGCATGAGCGGAGCGGCCGGCCCCACCGGGCGTACCGGACGTCCACCCGTCCGTTCGAGGAGGTGGCGGTGGGCGACGCCCTCCCCGAGCTCGCCCTCCCGCTGACCCGCACCCTGATCGTGTCCACCGCCATCGCCTCTCGCGACTACCAGGACGTCCACCACGACTCGGTGCTGGCTCGGCAGCGGGGCTCGAAGGACATCTTCATGAACATCCTCTCGACCAACGGGATCGTGGGCCGCTACGTGACCGACTGGACCGGCCCCGGCGCCGTGCTGACCGACGTCAACATCCGGCTGGGCGCCCCCAACTATCCCGACGACACCATGACCCTGACCGGGTCGGTCACCGCCAAGGACGCAGGCCGTCGATGCCGACGGAACGGGGTGCGGTGGTGGTGACCGCTCCGGGGCGCCAACAGCCTCGGGCGACCACGTGACCGGCACCGTGCGGCTGCTCCTGCCCGCCGACGTCGCCGACGCCCCGCCGGCTCCGAGGGCCGACCGGGGTCGGACCGGTGAGCGGCACCGCCCACTCGTTCGCCGGCACGACCGCCATCGTCGGCATCGGTGCCACCGAGTTCTCCAAGGAGTCCGGTCGCAGCGAGCTGCGCCTGGCCGCCGAGGCGGTGGACCTGGCCCTGCGCGATGCCGGCATCGAGCCGGCCGAGGTCGACGGCCTGGTCACCTTCAGCTCGGACACCAACCCCGAGATCGAGATCGCCCGCAGCCTGGGCATCGGCGAGCTCACCTTCTTCAGCCGCATCCACTACGGCGGGGGAGCGGGTGCGCCACCATCCAGCAGGCCGCCCTGGCCGTGCGAGGCCGGCGTGGCCGACGTGGTCGTCTGCTACCGGGCCTTCAACGAGCGCTCGGGGAACCGGTTCGGCGCCGGTGTACAGGACCGGCCCCCGGTGCCCAACGCCGAGACGGCCAACTTCGCCTGGTACGCGCCCTTCGGGCTGCTCACTCCGGCCCAGTGGGTGGCCATGGCCGCCCAGCGTTACCTGCACGTGACCGGGGCCACCTCCGAGGACCTCGGACGGGTGGCGGTGGCCGACCGCAAGCATGCGGCCACCAACCCGAAGGCCTGGTTCTACGAGAAGCCGATCACCCTCGAGGACCACCAGGCGTCCCGGTGGATCGTCGAGCCGCTCCACCTGCTCGACTGCTGCCAGGAGACCGACGGCGGCCAGGCCCTGGTGGTCACCTCGCTCGAGCGGGCCCGCGACCTCCCGTCCACGCCGGTGGTCATCGAGGCCGCCGCCCAGGGGGCCGGCCCCGGGCCAGGAGATGATGACCTCCTACTACTACGACGACCTCTCCGGGCTGGGCGAGATGGCGGCGGTGGCCCGCCAGCTGTGGCAGACCTCAGGTCTGTCGCCGGCCGACATCCAGACCGCCGTGCTCTACGACCACTTCACCCCCTATGTGCTCTACCAGCTGGAGGAGCTCGGCTTCTGCGGCAAGGGCGAGGCCAAGGACTTCGTGCGGGACGGCAACATCGAGCTCGGCGGCGGCCTCCCGATCAACACCCACGGCGGCCAGCTCGGCGAGGCCTACCTGCACGGGATGAACGGGATCGCCGAAGGTGTGCGCCAGGTGCGGGGCACCTCGGTCAACCAGGTGCCCGACGTGACGCACGCCCTGGTCACCGCCGGCACCGGCGTGCCCACCAGCGGGCTCATCCTCGGCGTCGACCGCTGACGCCAATTCCGGGTACCTGGGCCTGGCCGGGTGCAGCTAACTGTCCTCGGTCCACCTGTGGAACAGGGCAGTGAACTCCTGGCGTGCTTCGGGAGACAGATCATCGGGTCGTAGTGTTCCGGTAACGGCGATGGTCTCCCGCATCTGGGCCAGGTAGTTGGTGCAGTTGGGGCAGCCGTGCAGGTGCCGTTCGAACCGTCGCCGGTCAGACCGGGACAGGGCTCCGTCGAGATAGTCGGTCACCAGTTCCACCACCTGCTGGCACACCAGGTCCTCGTGCCGTCGGAGAAGCTTCATCACCGCCCCCTCGTCGATAGCTCGGATTCGAGCGTGGACCGCAATCGACTTCGTCCACGGTGGAGTAACACCCGTTGGTTGCCCTCGGTGATGCCGAGGACGTCGCAGACGTCCTCGCTGGTCATTCCCTCCACGTCACGCAAGACAACGATCTGGCGCTGGCGAGGGGGGAGATCGTCGAGCGCCTTCCCCAAGGTCTTGGACCACGTGGCGGCCACCAGCCGATCGTCGGCATCGGTCTCCCAGGCTCCGACGGGTTCAGCCCAGGCTCCAGCTGCCGTGAACCGAGCGGAGTCGACGGCGGGCGCCGGTTCGGTGAGCGACAGGTTGCGCGGTTCCCGAGTGCCGGCTGAGCGGGCCCGGTTGATGAGAATGCGGAACAACCAGGTCTTGAAGGTCGATCGCCCTTCGAACCGGTCCACCCCCCGAACGACACCCATCCACGTCTCTTGGACCGCCTCCTCAGCTACCGCTTCGGTGGGAACGTAGGAGCGAGCCAGACGGAGCAGTGAGCCGTTGTAACGGTTCACCAGTGCCACGAACGCCTCCTCGTCACCGGTTCGGAGCCGTCCGAGCAGGTCGACATCCGGGTCCATGGTGGGCAGCGTAGGCCGTTGCCGTCGCCAGCGGTGAGTGTCAGGCAAGAATCATCGTGCCTGCATGGTGGCGATACTGACCGTCTGATCTCGGGCACGGAAACACCCCTGTAGTCCTGTCGACGGTCGTTGCCGTTACGCGGCGCATCGTCACGTGCCTTGGGCCCATTACACCGGTCTATCGCTGTAACGCATTGGTTTGGGCCGGGACGGATGGAGTGAAGGTCCGTCCAGCTGAGGAGAGATCGATGAGACGAACGACGATAATGGCCGCGCTTGCCGTAGCCGGGGCGGCGGTCGCCGCCTTGTGCCTCCCGGCCGTAGCCGGGGCCGATCAGTTTCAGGGCCCAGGCGGTCCAGGCGGCCCGGCCAGCGGCAGTTCGCCGGTGTTCGTACAGACAAACGACACAACCGGCAACCAGGTGGTCACCTACCTGCAGTCCAACTACGGTGGACTTCGCCAGGTAGGTCGGGTCAGCACTGGCGGCCTCGGCATCAAACTGGCGGGTGCCGCCGTCGATGACCTGGCATCGCAAGGTGGCCTGGCATATGACCCATCCGACCATCTGCTGGTCGGAGTGAACGGTGGCAGCAACACGATTTTCGAGTTCCATACCGCCGGGCCGTTCGTCGGTTTCCCCAATGTCGTTTCCTCGGGCGGCACGATCCCGGTGAGTGTTGCCGTCCGCGGGAACCTGGTCTATGTGCTGAACGCTGGTGGAACGGGAGCGGTCCAGGGTTTCTATGCCAATACTCTCCGCCCCATTCCGGGGAGCTCCCAGTCGTTGGGCCTGACGTCAGGCGCGATCCCCCAGTACCTCAACACCCCGGGGCAGATCGGATTCAGCCCCGACGGCCGCCAGCTCATCGTGACCACCAAGGCCAATGGGAGCGACATCGATGTGTTTTCGGTTTCGGCGGTCGGGGCCCTGTCCACTCCGACGGTGAACAAGTCGGCGACACCGGTACCGTTCGGGTTCACCTTCGACCAGTGGAACCACCTGGTGGTGACTGAGGCCGGAACCAGCGCAGTGACCACGTACGCCGTCAATCCGAGCGGTACGACGACCGAGCTGGGCTCGGTGACCGACGGTCTGACCGCTTTGTGCTGGATCGCCAATGACGGCGGCCGGTTCTTCTACGGGTCCAATGCCGGCAGTGCCACGGTGACCACCTACGCCATCGGGACCGGCGGACGGCCGTCACTGACCGGATCGACGGCCACCGATCCCGGTCCGATCGATCTGGCCACCACCCCGGACGGTTCGGACCTCTATGTGGAAACCGGCGGAAGTGATCTCGTCGACACGTTCGCGGTGTCTCCAACCGGGGCCCTGATCGCTACCGGGAAGGTCGCCCCCGAGCTCCCGGGCCACACCGGGCTGGAGGGCATCGCCGTCGGATAGGTGCTGATGGTAACGCCGGTTGTCTGCAGAGCCGCCGCCGGTGTCTCCTGGCCTATTGGTTTCCGAAATAACATGACGGCTTCAACAGGTATGTAATTTGGAAAACCGAAGGCGGGGCAGAGGGGCGCCGCCCCGATTTGGATATGAGCCCGGGCCGGAGGGGCCCGGTCCCCGATGACGGGAGCCGCTGGGCTCCCGTTACTGGGGCGTCGGCGACACCAGGTGTGCCGTCGGCGGTGCGGCGGTATCGACACGGAGGCCGGCGATCTGTTGGTTGAGCGCGGCAACGGCTGTATCGAGCCAGCTCTGATCAGCTGGCGTGCCTCGGCGGGCGCTTTGATCTCTCAGCACCAGGAACTGGCCGTCGGACGTCACGACTTGCAGCACCTTGCGCCGGAACTCGCCCCTGGGGGCCGGAGTCACGACGATGGTGAAACCGGCCAGCTCCGCCCACGACCACTGTCGGGTCCTGAGGATGCCGAAGACCCTCACCCCGGTGGAGGAATACTCGATACCCAGGCGGCAGGCCCGGACGGCGAAAATGAAGGCGGTGAGGGCCAACACCAGACAGAGGAGGTTTACTTGGCCGCTGGCTCCAGCGGCGATGACCACCAACACAAACCCGCCGAGGCCCAGCTCGCCTACGTACGAGAACCTCAGTGACGTGGAATTGAATGTGCCCGAGCTCCCGGCGATCACCCGGACGGCATCACTGGGCGGAGTGGGCACGTAGCGATGTTGGGCCAGCGAGCGCGAATAGCCTCGTCGGGAAAGCTCGGTGATCCCGGCCACCGCCAGGATCCCGACGAAGACGACCGGGGACAAACGGGATACGCCGGGACTGGCGGCCATCGACACCGGAATTCCATACATCTCTGCTTCGGCCCTCCCCGTTCCTGTCCAGTGGGAGCCGAGATCGAGAACTCCCCACCTTTCCCATCGGCGGGGCGGCAATTCGACTTGAGCGGTTCTCGAGGCTGGAACGGCGGGTTCCGGGCGTTGGATCCGACCGGTCGGTCGCGGCGGAGCGCCCGCCTACCGCGACGCCACCGCCTTGTCCAGGGCGTCAGCGTCGGCCTGGAACAGTCTCCGGTACGAGGCGTCCTTCCCCGGGCGCCACCACACGTCCTCGGCGCACCGCCAGCCTTCGGCCCGGAGCACTCGCTTGAGCACCTTGGTGGTGGCGGTCTCGGGCAATTCGTCGGTGATACGGACATACCTCGGCGCCCACTTGGTCCCGAGGTCGGACTGGCCCTGGAGGAACTCGACGAAGCCCTCCGGGTCGAACGTGGCGCCGGGCCGCATCAGCAGTGTCGCCATGACCTGGTCTCCCACCACGGTGTCGGGTACCGCGTAGACCGAGGCCAGCACCACGTCGGGATGGCGCTGCAAGACTGCCTCCACCGGGGCCGCGGCGAAATTCTCTCCGTCGACCCGCAGCCAGTCGAAGTCCCGGCCGGCGAAGTAGAAGAAGTCGTTCTCGTCCCGATAGGCGAGGTCGCCCGTCCAGTACCAACCGTCGCGCACCCGGGCCGCGTCGGCATCGGCGTTGCGCCAGTAGCCCTCGAAGCCGGCCCCGCCCTCGCGGTTGACCATCTCCCCGATGGCCTCCCCCGCGTTCAGGAGGCGGCCCTGGTCGTCGAAGATCGCCCGTGGACACTCCTCGCCGGTGTCGGGGTCGAGGATCACGGTGCCGGGCATGGCCCGCCCGAGCGCCCCTCTCGGGGTATCGGGCGTGCGTTGCACCGAGGCGCCACCTTCTGTCGATCCGTAGGCGTCTTGCACCGTGCACCCGAACCGCTCGGCGAACCTGGCCACGTCAGCCTCGGCCGCTTCGTTACCGAATACCCGGCGCAACGGGTTGTCGGCGTCGTCGGGTAGCTCGGGAGTGGCCAGGATGTAGGAGAGCGGCTTGCCGACATAGTTGAAGTAGGTGACTCCGTACCGCCTGACGTCGTCGAGGAAGTTCGACGCGCTGAACCGCTCCCGCAGCGCCGCCGTGGCGCCGGCGGCGAGGGCCGGGGCCCAACCGGTCATCAGCGCGTTGGAATGGAAGAGCGGCATCGACAGGTAGCAGACGTCTTCGTCAGTGATCTCGAACATCTGGGTCACGACCGTCCCGATGCGGGCCAGGCGTCCCTGGCTGCACAGACAGGCCTTGGGCGCTCCCGAGGTCCCCGATGTGAACAGCAGGAGTCCGAGGGAATCCTCGGTCACCCGAGTGCCGGTCGGATCGGGCAGGTCGGCGCCGGCCGCCGTCCGGAGCAGTTGGCCGTAGGGGGTGGGCGCCCCCGGGCGGAGGTCACCGGTGGGGTCGTCGATGACCAGGACTCGTTCGGCCGGCAATGCCGGGCCCAGGTCGTGGCCGTCGACGAGTCCCGAGTAGCCGGTGGTGGTGACCAGGAGCTGGCATTCGGTGTGGGCCAGATCCCGGGCCAGTTCGTCGCCCCGGTGGGTGGGGTTCCCCCCGACCATCACCGCTCCGGCCAGCGCCGCTCCCCCCATCCAGAACACGAACTCGGGGACGTTGTCCATCAGCAGGGCGACATGGAAGGGCCCGGGCTGGCGGAGCGAGGCCAGCAGCGCGGCCCGCTCGGCCTGGGCCGCCACCACCCGGGCATGGGTCCACGATCTGTCCCCGAACACCAAGCCGGTCCGAGGATCCCTGGCCCGAAGCCGGATCAGCTCGTCGATGGTCGGCATGTACTCCCCCTTCCTGATTGCGCTGGCGCGGTCCCGTCCGGCTCGCCCAGCCGAGAAGCCAAGTGGCTCCTGTGCAGGGTCAACAGGCACAAATCTGGAACACGTTGCAATTTATCAAATCTCCGTGTTACCGTGAAAAGCGCCCAACGCGGAGCGAGAGGAGCCCGGTGCCAATGGAGTTCGGAATCTTCATCAATGGGTATCTGCCGGGGCAGGCGGCTCACGATCCCGCATGCGAGCACGAGATGCTCAAGCGCGAGATCCAGTATGTCGTAGAAGCGGACAAGTACAACTGGAAGTATGCCTGGATCGGGGAGCACCACTCCCTGACCGAGTACAGCCACATGTCGGCCCCCGAGGTGGTCATGGGCTATCTGGCTCACGCCACCGAGCGCATTCATGTCGGCACCGGCATCATGAACCTCTCGCCCCGGGTCAACCACCCGGTGCGGTCGGCGGAACGGGTGGCCATGCTCGACCACATGTTCGAGGGCCGCTTCGAGTGGGGGACCGGACGGGGTGCAGGCAGCCACGAGATCGCCTCCTTCAACATCCTCGACAAGAACTCGACCAAGGCCGAGTGGAACGAGGTCATCCACCAGATCCCCCGGATGTGGGAGGAGCAGGACTACCAGTTCGAGGGAGACCACTTCACGGTCCCCTATCCCCACAACATCCTTCCCAAGCCCTACCAGCGCCAGGGCCACCCCCCCATCTGGGTGGGGTGCGGCAATCCGGGCACGTTCACGCAGGCCGGTGAGCTCGGCATCGGCGCCATCGCCTTCAACTTCGAGCCCGTCTACAACTTGAAGGGACGGATCGAGGCCTACAAGGAGGGCATCGCCAACTGCACCGAGCCCCTGGGCCAGTTCAAGAACGACAACGTGATGATGACGAACGCGGTCATCTGTCTCAACGACAGGAAGAAGGCCCGCCAGGTCGCCCTGCGGCGGGGCCGCGGCTATCTCTACTCGTTGGTGTGCAACTACCACGACACCATCCCCCATCAAGAGGGCGTCCCAGTCTGGCCGGAACGGCCGAGCACCATCACCGACGAGGGGATGCTCGACTATCTGATCGAAGGCGGGTGGCTGCTGTGTGGGGAGCCCGATGAGGTGGCCGAGCAGGCATCCAGATACCAGCAGGTCGGCTGTGATCAGCTGGTGTTCGGCCTCCCGTCGGACTCGTTCGAGCATGACGAGGTGCTCGAGATGCTCGATGTGTTCGGGACCAAGGTCATCCCCCAGTTCGACCCTGACCCGGTGCACTCGACCACCCGTTACCGCCAGACGGCCAAGCCCAAGTACAAGACCTTCAACTTCCCGGTTCCTGACATCACCGTGCTGGAGCTGCCGACCAACGCCATGATCCAGCTGGACGGCACTCGGAACATGTAGTGCCGGGCCGGCCCCTTCTCAGCCGGCCTCACCCCATGTCTGAAGCAGGGCGTCGACCGTGGTCACCGTGGTGATGAGTGGGAACGTGTTGTCCAGCACCGCCTCCGAGTAGTCCCGGGAATTCCGGCCACCGCGTCGCGTGGCACGACCACGGAGTAGCCGAGGTTCACCGCCTCGATGGCCAGACCGAGGACGCCCAGATTGATCGACACGCCGGTGGCCACCACCGTGTGGACATGCAGGCTTCGGAGCCAGGTGTCAAGGGAGGTGCCGGTGAAGGGCGACACTCCGTGGAGCCGCCTCGATACCAGGTCACCCGGCTCGGGTCCGAGTCCGGCCACCAGTTCGGTGGATGGAGTTCCCTCCAGCAGGTGGTTGGGATTGCGCACCATCGCCGCGATGAGTTGGCAGTTGGCCACAGACCCGGCCCGGTCGGCGCGGAACTCGGCGGTGCAGTGGACCACGGGAATGGCCAGCGACCGGGCCGCGTGCACCAGCCGGACGGTGTTGGGCACCACGCCGACTCGTCGCGCCGCTTCGGCCAGCTGGGGGAACGAGGTCAGATCCCCGACCACGCCCCGCTGGATCTCCATGGTCAGGACCGCACACCGGTCGGGAGCGGTCAGTGCGCTCAGTTCGATGGGCACAGAGGTCGTCCGGTCACGGGGCTCCCAGGACCGGCCTCACGGCCCGTGGACGTGCGCAGGCCCCCGAGGTCGGTCTCCTCGGGGTCCTCGGCCACGATGCCGGCCGCCCACCGGTAGTCGGGCTTGCCGCTGGGAGAACGCACGATGGCCTCCACCACATGGAGCTGTCTCGGCACCTTGTAGCCGGCGATGGCCTGGCGGCAATGGGCCTGGATGTCTTCGAGGGTGGGGTGCTTGTCGGCCCTCGGCTGGATGATGGCCGCCACCCGCTGCCCCCACCGCTCGTCCGGCGCCCCGACCACGATGGCATCGAACACCTCTGGATGGGATCGGACGGCCGACTCGACCTCCTCGGGAAAGATCTTCTCGCCCCCGGAGTTGATCGAGACCGAGCCCCGCCCGAGCAGGGTGATGGTGCCGTCCTCTTCCAACGTGGCGAAGTCGCCGGGCATCACGTAGCGGGTGCCGTCTACGTTGACGAACACCTCTGCTGTCTTGACCGGATCGTTGTAGTAGCCGACCGGGATGTTGCCGTACCGGGCGATCTTGCCGATCACCCCCGAACCGGGCTCCACCGGCTTGAGGTCCTCGTCGAACACCACGGTGTTGCCGAGCACGCGTGACGGTGGGGCCGCTCTTCATGGCGGTGTGCCCTTGCCCATGGTGGCCATGCCGTTGTTGCCCGACTCGGACGATCCGATGGCGTCGACGATGACGATGTTGGGGAAGTGCTTGAAGAACTCGTCCTTGACCGGGGAGGAGAACAGGGCGGCGGACGACGTGATGGCCAACAGGGAAGACAGGTCGTAGGACGCGCCCGGGATCGTCCAGTGCCTCGACCAGCGGCTTGCCCATGGCGTCGCCGGTGATCATGATCGAGTTGACCTGCTCGCTCTCGACCAGGCTCCACACCTCGTGGGGGTCGAACTTGGGCACCAGGATGGTCCGGTTGCCGCGAAGCTCTGACCCATGATCGCCCACTGGGTGGCCCCGTGCATGAGCGGGGCGATGGGCAGCAAGGTGAGCGGACCGCCCGGCCCTTTTCCACCATCTCTTCTGGCCGCTCGACCCGGGTGTTGGTGATGGGGTCGACGCCGCCGCCCAGCGCGTAGAAGACGTCCTCGTGTCGCCAGACCACGCCCTTCGGAGGCCGGTGGTGCCCCCGGTATAGAGGACGTAGTGGTCGTCGCCCGACCTCGGCGGGAAGTCCCGCTCGGGACTCCCGGCCGCCATGGCCTCCTCGTAAGCGATGGCACCCTCGGCCAGCGGTTCGCCGGATCCGTCGTCGACGGTGATCACCAGGCGGAGGTCCGGGAGCTCGGGCAGCAGCTCGGTGACCTGGGGCCCGAACCCGGCCTGATGAACCAGGGCTACCAGATCGGCGTTGGTGAAGAGGTAGCGGAGCTCGTCTTTGACGTAGCGGTAGTTGATGTTGATCCACACGGCCCGCAGCTTGAACACCGCCCATGCCGTCTCGACCCACTCCACGCTGTTGAGGGAGTAGATGCCCGACGTGGTCGCGGGGGCCGACCCCCTGGTCAGAGAGGTAGTGGGCCAGCCGATTGGCCCGAGCGTCCATCTCGGCGAAGGTGCGCCGTTGGCCAGCGGCCACCAGGTACTCCCGCTCCCCGAAGGAGTCGACGGCGGCTTCGAACAAATCAGCGAGGTTGAACGTCATCGGCCGTTTAGTAGAACACGTTTCTATTCCGGCGGCAACCAGGCTGGATGCCACATCGGGACGGCGCGCTGCGGTCAGAGCTATCAGTCCAGGGTCTGTTCGACCCGTCGGCGACGGAAGGAGCGGGGCGGGGGCGGCCGGCAGGTCGTCTGGGAGCGGCGGGCTCATCCCGTAAAGCGCCTCTCGGACGGCGGAGGCCAGTCCGGTTCGTCCAGGCCGGTATCGGGCCAGTATCTGATCGGGCTTCCCCGGGCCAGGTAGGCGCGGGGGATTCCCAAGTTGACCACTGGGGGAGCGGCACCCAGTGGGCACTCCGCTCTGATGGCATCGGCCAAGAACATGCCGGCGCCGCCCTGGCGGATGCCGTCCTCGGCGGTCAGCACCACGCCTGACGGCAGGCATCGGCCACCATGTCCGGATCGGGATGGGAGACCACGCGGGGATCCCACACCGTCACGTCGATGCCCTCCCGGGCCAGGAGCTCTGCCGCCTCGGACGCAGCCGGCACCATCTTGCCGATGGCCAGCAGGCACACCGTTCCGTCGCCGGCCCGCACCTGCCTGGCCGCCAGTCCGGCGCCGGCTGGTGCCCGGTTCCGCCCAGGGTGCCTGGGTCTTGGGGAAGCGGATGATCGAGGGACCGTCGAGGGTGAGGGCCTCGGCCAGCATGACCTCGACTTCAGGGGCCGACCACGGTGCGAAGACGGTCATTCCCGGAATGGACAGGGCCAGGGCCATATCGAGCACCCCATGATGACTGGGTCCGTCATCGCCGGTGATGCCGGCCCGATCGAGGACCAGCACCACCGGAAGCCGGTGGAGGCCGACGTCGAGGTTGGCCTGGTCGAAGGCGCGGGTGAAGAAGGTCGAGTACACCGCCACCACCGGGCGCAACCCAGCCATGGCCATGCCCGCGGCCGCGGTCACGGCGTGCTGCTCGGCGATGCCCACGTCGACGAACCGGTCGGGGAACCGGGCCTCGAACGGGAGGAGTCCGGTGGGGCCGGGCATGGCCGCGGTGATGGCCACGATGCGGGGATCGACCTCGGCCAGCCGCAGGAGCGATCGGGTGAACCCGTCGGTGAACGTGGTCACAGGCAGGTCACCGTGGCCGGCGGGCTCACCGGGCGTGTCCGAGTTGGCTTGGATGATCGGCGGTCTTCGACCTTCACGTCATGCAGTCTCTGTACGTCGTCCTCCTCGGCCGGCGCGTACCCACGACCCTTCTGGGTCAGGACGTGAACCACGATCGGCCCCGGCCATCCGGCGGCATTTGTCAGTGCCTGTTCGACGCCGGCGATGTCGTGACCGTCGATCGGCCCGGCATAACGGATGCCCAGTGCCTCGAAGAAGGTGTGGGGGGTGACCACCTCGCGGAGGGCACTGGTGAGGCCGTGCACACCCGAGTAGGCCAGCTCGCCCACCGCCGGCAGCTCGCGGATCAGATGGCGCAGGCGTTGGCGGGCCTGGACATAGGCCGGGCTCAGCCGGAGGTGGGTGAGACTCAACGAGAGGCGCGACACCGTCGGGGCGTAGGAGCGACCGTTGTCATTGAGGACGATGAGGACGGGCTTGCCGGAATGACCCAGGTTGTTGAGGGCCTCGTAGGCCATGCCCCCAGTCAGCGCCCCGTCGCCCACCACCGCCACCACCCGACGGTCGCTACCTTGCAACTCGAAGGCGCTGGCCAGTCCGTGGGCATAGCTGAGAATGGTGGAAGCGTGGCTGTTCTCCACCCAGTCGTGCTCCGACTCGGTGCGGTTGGGATAGCCGGAGAGCCCCCCGGCCTGTCGCAGCTGGGTGAAGGCGTCGCGCCGTCCGGTGACCAGCTTGTGCACGTAGGCCTGGTGTCCGGTGTCCCACAACAGGACGTCGCGGGGGGAGTCGAATGTCCGGTGGAGTGCCAAGGTCAGCTCGACCACGCCGAGATTGGATCCGAGATGGCCGCCGGTGGCGGTCACCGCCTCCACGATGAACCCCCTGATCTCCTCGGCCAGCGTGGCCAGCTGGTCGGCCGTCAACGACCGGAGGTCAGCGGGGCTGTCGATGTGTTCGAGGATCATGGGCGTGCGGGTACCTTTTCGCTCAGGCTACCAGTGTGTCGGTCCCGTTACATTGCCAGGAGGGCCCGGCCACGATAGCCGTAACCCCTGGCCCCCGTGCCCAAATCGTGGGTTCGATTGTCGGGTTGGCGGTAGTGTCGATGGCCTGACCGAGGGTTTGCGGGCACACCATCGAGACGCCGGTGGTGAGTCCGGCAACCGGGCACCACTGACGAGGAGAAGAAGGTATGCAAGCCGAAGTAAAAGGGACGACGCTGCCGCTTCTGGAGATGATCCTCGAGCCGGGTGAGTCGGTGATATCGACCCACGGGGAACTGTCCTGGATGTCCGCCAACGTGCAGCTGACCCAGACCGCGTCCACCGGTGGCGAGAAGGGCCTGATGAGCGGATTGAAGCGGGCGATCGGGGGTGGTGGGATCTTGCTCACCAAATACGAGGCTCAAGGGGGCCAGGGCATGGTGGCCTTCGGCTCCAAGCTTCCGGGCCGGATCTTCGAGATCGCCATCGCCCCGGGGCAGGGATACCTGGTCCACAAGCACGGCTGGCTGTGCGGCACCGAGGGGATCGTCCCGACCGTGGGTCTGCAACAGACCCTGCGAGGGGGGCTTGACGGCGGGGACGGGTTCATTCTCCAGCGCCTGGAGGGCCAGGGCCGTGCCTGGATCGAGCTGTCCGGCGAGGTGACCAACTACGAGTTGGCGGCAGGGCAGACCCTGCTCGTGCATCCTGGCCACGTGGGCTTGTTCGAGGACAGAGTCAGCTTCACCATCACCCGTCTCTCCGGCATCAAGAACATCGCCTTCGGAGACGACGGTTACCACCTGGTGGCGTTGACGGGTCCGGGCAACATCTGGTTACAGACCATGCCGGTTCCGGTGCTGGCCGCAGCGTTGGCTCCGTACTTGTCCCGCGACGATCGCGACGACCACCACGGGGCGGTCGATGCCGGCGTCGGAGGGGTGCTCGGCGGGATCATCGGCAAGAACCTCTGAGGGGGCCTCGCCCAGCGAACGTTTGATCAGCGAACGTTGGAGAGGAACGTCTCCCGGTCGACGATCACCCTGATCAGTTTGCCTGCCGCCACCAGGCCGGCGCTCTCGGAGACCGAGAGGGTGAACACCAGGCGACGACCCTCGATCCGGTCCAGGGTGGCCTCGGCCCAGACGACCCCGTCTACGCCCACCGGCACCAGATGATCGAACTGGAGCCGCTTGGCCACCGAGGTGGAGGATTCGGGCAGGTGGCCCTCGATGGCCTGGCACGAGGCTTCCTCGCACAGAGCCACCAGGCGGGGTGTCGCCAGCACCGGCACCGTTCCCGAGCGAAAGGCCTCGGCGGTGTCCGCTTGAGTGACCTTCAGCTCGATTCGTGCGGAAAGACCGGTATGCGGGGCCACGCCGGTACGATACGTGACGCAAGCCGGCGTCGGCCACCTAGTGCCAGCCGGTCCAGCGAGGAGGCTGTCGTGATCGAATCCCCGGTGCTCGAACGAGTGCTGTCCGAAGCGCTGCGTCACGGCGGCGAGTTCGCCGAAGTGTTCGCCGAGGACCGGTCGACGGCGTCGGCCCTGCTCGACGACGGTCGGGTGGAGGAGCTGTCCTCAGGGCGGGAACGTGGTGCCGGCATCCGGGTGATCTCGGGTGAGACCACCGGCTTCGCCCATACCGCGGATCTGTCGGAATCCGGCCTCCTTCGAGCTGCGCAAGCGGCGTCGGCGGTGGCCCGGAACGGCGGCGACGGTACCAAGACGGTCGAGGTGCCGGCGCTCCGGACCCGATCTGACGCCGACCAGCCGGGTGGTTCCGGACTGGCGGCCCTGGGTTCCAAAGGCGACACCCTGGCCCTCCTGACGCGGGCCGACGAGGCGGCCCGGGCGACGGGCGACGGTATCTCGCAGGTGCAGGCCGGTTGTGGTGGATCCCGTCGGCGGGTGCTGATCGCCAACTCCGATGGCCTGTTGGCCGGCGACGAACAGGCGCGGACCCGGTTCTCGGTGTCGTGCGTGGCCACCGGGGACACTGGACTCCAGACGGGTTTCGAGACGGCGGCCCGCACCCTCGGTTTCGAGCTCTTCGACGAGGTGTCGGTGGAAGAGCTGGCCCGGTTGGCGGCGAGCCGGGCCCTGTCCAAGCTGTCGGCCAGACCGGCGCCGTCCGGGGAGCTGCCGGTGGTACTGGCCGGGGGCAGCGGTGGGATCTTGTTCCACGAGGCGTGCGGACACGGACTCGAGGCCGACCACATAGTCAAGGACGCATCGGTCTACACCGGGATGGTCGGCCAGCAGGTGGCCAGCCCCCTGGTCACCCTGGTGGACGACGGCACCGTCGGCTCGGAATGGGGAACGTTCGGAGTGGATGACGAGGGCCGTCCGGCCCAGCGCAACGTCCTGATCGACCAGGGGGTGCTCACCGACTATCTGTGGGACTACCTGCGGGCCCGCAAGGAGGGACGGGCATCGTCGGGCAACGGTCGACGGCAGACCTACCAGCACCTGCCCATGGTGAGGATGACCAACACCTTTCTTCTCCCCGGCGAGGAGGATCCCGACGAGATCGTGGCCCAGACCCCCCGGGGCGTCTATGTGGCCAAGCTCGGCGGTGGTCAGGTCAACACCACCACCGGCGACTTCGTGTTCGGCACCACCGAGGCCTACTTGATCGAAGGGGGCAGGATCACCGAGCCACTGCGGGACGCAAATCTCATCGGCAACGGACCGGAGATCCTCAAGCGGATCGACGCCGTGGCCACCGACTTCTCGATGACGCCGGGCACCTGTGGCAAGGACGGCCAGAGCGTGCCGGTGGGGTGCGGGCAAGCCACCATGCGGTTGACCGGCGTGACCATCGGGGGGACGGCCGAGTGAGCACGGCCCTCGATCCTCCCACCGCCGCCTCGGCCGTGGGCGACGACGGCGACACCTTGTTGGAACTGGCCGAACGGGTGGCCGGTTGGTGCCGTACCGGCGAGGACGTCGAGGTCTACGTGGCCCACGGGGACGAGACCGAGATCCGGGCCTACGCCGGAGAGGTCGAGTCACTGACATCGGCCACGTCGGCGGGCATCGGGATCCGGGTGGTGGTCGACCACCGGCTGGGGTTCGCCTGGGCCGGTTCGCTCGATGAGTCGGTACTGGGGGAGACCCTGGACGAGGCCCGGGACAATGCCCAGTTCGCCACCCAGGACGAACACGTGGGCCTGGCCGTCCCCGACGGGGTACCGGCGGTGCCGGTCGAGCTCTGGGACGAGTCCCTGGCCCTGGTCCCGGCGACTCGCAAGGTCGAGCTGGCTCTGGCCCTCGAGGCCCAGGCCCGGAGCGCCGACCCCCGGATCCGCCAAGTGGACCATGCCGACTACGGCGACGGGTCGGTGGAGGTGGCCCTGGTGTCGACGACGGGGATCCGGTCCTCGAGCCGGAAGACCTCGGGGTTCATCTCGGTCGGTGTGATCGCCGGCGAAGGTGATGCCAGTCAGACCGGGGCGGGATTCAGTGTGGGCCGGGGATTCGACGGCCTCGACCCCGACAAGGCGACCGACGACGCCGTCAACCGGGCGGTACGTCTGCTCGGGGCCACCAAGGGACCATCGGGACGCCAGACCGTGGTGTTTGACCGGCGGGCCGCCACCACCCTGTTGTCGGTGGTGTCCTCCGCCCTGTCAGGAGAGGCGGTGGCCAAAGGCCGCTCCTTCTTCGCCGGACGGATCGGCGAGCGGGTGGGGGATACCGGGCTCACCCTGGTCGACGATCCCACCGACCCCCGGGCCTACGGTGCCGCCGCCTACGATGCCGAAGGACTGGCCTGTCGCCGCAACGTGCTGATCGATGCCGGAGTCCTGCGTGCCTTTCTCTACGACACGGTGTCTGGCTCCCGTTCCGGGGTGTCGTCGACCGGATCGGCGGTGCGCGGGGGGTTTTCCGGCACTCCCGGGCCGGGCTGTCGCGCCCTCACCCTGGCCCCTGGTCCGGAGGGTTTCGACGAGGAGGACGTGCTGGCTGCAGTAGGGGAGGGAGTGTTCGTGCAGTCGATGACGGGCGTGCATTCGGGGGTCAATCCGATCAGTGGAGATTTCTCCGTCGGCGCCGAGGGTCTGATGATCCGGGACGGCAAGCTGGCCGAGCCGGTGCGGGAGATCACCGTGGCTTCCACCCTGCAGCGAATGCTGCAGTCGTTGGTGGCCGTGGGTGCCGATGTCGAATGGCTACCCGGTATCGCGGCCGGCCAGACCATTGCGGTGGGAGACATGCAGGTCAGCGGGATCTGACTCGGTCGGCCGGTCGGCCGGTCGACCCCGCGTCCGGCTGCCGGAGCGTTGACCTGGCTCTGCAGGGTCTGCGCCGGCCAATCAGCAGTAGGTCGTTGTGGGAACCGACCGGCGGCTGCGGGGGTCCGCACGGCCGGATCCGGCGGCCATCCCGACGTCCTACTTGACGGCGGCGGTGGCCTTGGTGCAGGCGTCCAGTGCGCTGGGGGTCGAGGTGTAGTAGATCGACCCGGTGATGGCCAGGCTGTAGGGGCCGGCCGAAGCCGAGGTCGGTGACCCGCCCACCCACAGTGGAGTCGTGGGGGTCCCGGTCGCCGAAGAGCCCGAAGTGCTGGTTGCCGTAGCGCTGCTTCCGAGGGCCAACACGAAATTCTGGATTACGAACAGGCGAGGGAAGGCGTCGAGCCCCTTGACGAACGCAGTCATCTGGCCGTAGTTGCCGGTCACCGCCAGGGTGGTCGGCACCGCCGTCACTCCGTCGGTGGTGGTCGGTGCCGCCGCCGATCCGGTGGTGGACGCCGTGGTGGTCGGGGTCGTGGCGCTCGAACCGCTGGCCGCCGTGAATCCACTGAACTGAGTCAGCGCCACGCCGGCGGTGGACGCCAACGCATTGAACTGGCTCTCGAACGACGATTCCTCGGCGTCGATGTCGGTCGGGCTCTGTACGCTGGGGATCTCCGTGGCGATCTTCTGAAGGTCGGCGCAGTTACCGGACAGCTTCTGCTGCTCGGTCTTCAGCGATGCCAGTTTCACCTGGAGAGTCGACTGTTGTGACTGCAGCGTGACCTCTTGGGCCTGCAGGCTCGTGAGCTTCGAGTTCTGTGGAGCCACAAGCAACGCCCAGATCAGTAGGGCGGCCACCAGTGCTCCGGCCCCAATCATCAGGGGGATCCGGTACTCCTTGACGTTAATGCTCATTTGATGCTCGCATTCTGGTCGAGGCTGGCATTGGGCGTGATGGAAATGGCGAATGGAAAAGCAATGGTGGAGTCGGTACCGACGGTGGTGGGGCCCTGCACGGGATTGGCAAAGAACTGCGAGCCGGCGATGGCGTTGATCCATGACTCAGAGATGGACAAACTCGGCCCCGGTCCTGTGACACTCAGCTGCACGGTCCCGATGGCTGCCGAGGTGGTGGCCGAGCCGGCCGACGTCGAAGTCGCTGACCCACTCGAACCGGTGGTTCCGGTTTGGGTGGCGCCGTCGAACGACTGCACATTGGCGGTGGGCGGCGTAATCGAGATGAGGTTGCCCAGTACCAGTGGCCAGTCGACGGCCGTGTTGAGCACCGAAGCTCGACGGGCCACTCCGGCGGTATAGGCATTGTTGGCTGCTACCACGAGGTCAAACCTGGGTACCTGGGCGTTCAGGGCGGTGATGTCGGACTGCAGGGCGCTCACATTGTTCTCGGTCTGGTGGACCTTGTAGAACTTGTACCCGCCGAACCCGATCAGCAGGATCAGCACAGCCGCGGCGGCCATGACGGTCCGCTCCTGGATTCGCTTCATCCTCATCCGCCCGGCCACCTCTTGGGGCAGCAGGTTGAACTTCTTGACCGCCTTGTCGGGCTCGGGAAGGGCGAGACCGATGGGACTGGCCAGCACCGGACTCACCAGTCGGGCCTGCTCTTCGGTGAGGTCCAACTTGGAGATGTCGACCCGGGCTAGCGGCGAGACGCTGATGACCGGGAGCCGGGTCTGGCTCTCCAGCAACGAGTTGAACCCATAGAGATCTGATCCTCCACCGGTGACCAGCAGACGCGACACCGGAAGCCGACCAGGGAGGGAAGCGAAGTACTGGATCGAGTTGCGGATCTCGCCGACCAGTTCAGTCATGCTGGCCTGGCTCGCGTTTTGAGCCGTCCGCATCTGGGGCAACTGCTCGCCGATGCGACGCTTCACTGCCTCCGCATCGGTGATGGGGATGTCCAGTGCTGCCGACACCGACGCGGTGGTGGCATTTCCGCCAGAACCGATCGTGCGAACGAACTGGGGGCGACCCTGTTGGTGGACCACCACGACGGTCAGGCCGGCCCCGACCGACACGATCGCCTCAGGCTGTTCGGCGGTGTCCTTTCCGCCAATGGCCCGGACCAGAGCCGAGGAGATGAGATCCACGCCCTCGACTGTCAGGCCCGCCTTTTCGACGGCATCGATCACGCCGTTGACCAGGTCGACGTGAGCAGCCGCCACCAGCACCCGCCGCATCTTGTCCCCTTCTGGCGAGGTGTAGTCGGCCAGTACCTGGGAAGACAGAATGGTCTGATCGGGTGGGAATGGGATGACCTCTTCGGACTGGAAGCGCACTGCGCTGTCCACTTCGTTGTCGGGGACATAGGGAAGATCGATCTCCCGGGTGATGGCCCTCAGTCCGGCAACACCCACGATCACCGATGAGCTGGAGAACTGTCCGTTCTTCCAGAGCTTGGATATGGCTTCGGTGACGGCGGCGCGGTCGCGGATCTCGCCGTCGACGAGAGATTCCGGGGGCAGCCCGACCTGCCCGTAGGTGTGCAGAACCGGCTTCGAGTGGCTGAGGTCCAGCTCGGCCGCGCGCACCGCGCTGGTGCCGATGTCAAGTCCGACCACAAGCTTCGAACGGATGGTCAGCTCCATGCCGGCACCTCTCTCTGGGTGTGATCCTCGGAGGACGATGACGTCGATGGGCACCGCTCTGACCGCCGGACCGCATCCGCGGCCCGGGCGCAGGAACTTTGGCTATGTCCCTTCGTCCCGATGCTCAAGGCGATTCTCCGTCCCTCGGTGACCGCTGTCAGCGATCAACGTTCCGCTGGCGCAGCGGCAAGACCGCACCAGACCGTACGAAGATCTATCGGACGGATCCGTCCTCACCTTGAGGCGCCGTATAGCGCTTCTGATGATGATCCATGCCATCGGATCCCGATCGACCCGGTAGGGGAAATGGGCTGCTCAGCGGCCCGAGAACGGAAAACCCGGTGAGGAGGTCTGACGCCGGAGGACAGGGTCAGGAGAAGCTGGCGGTGGCGAATTGCCCGGTGCCGAGCACGCCCTTGCGCTCGAGCATGACCTTGAGATCGTGGGGGTTGCTGGCCGTGCTCATGGCTTCGCTCAGATCGATGGTGCCGGTGGTGATGAGATTGACCAATGACTGATCGAAGGTCATCATCCCGTAGTACTCGCCGTCGGCGATGATGGCGTCGATGTCACCCGTGAGCAGAGGATCGAGGATCGCCTGTTGAATCCGTCCGTTCACTACCAGTATCTCCAGGGCCGGTACCCGGCCCTTCCCGTCGGCGGTGGGGATCAACCGCTGGCACACGATGCCTTTGATCGCTCCGGCCAGGCTCACCCGCACCTGCGACTGGTGGTGGGGTGGGAAGAAGTCGACGATGCGGTTGATGGTCTCGGTGGCATTGATGGTGTGGAGGGTGGACATGACCAAGTGACCGGTCTCAGCCGCAGTCAACGCGGCCGAGACCGTCTCTGTGTCCCGCATCTCTCCGACCAGGATCACGTCGGGATCCTGGCGGAGCACCACCCGCATTGCCGATGTGAACGAGTCGGTGTCGAATCCGACCTCGCGTTGGTCTATGGCGGCCAAATGGTCCTGGTGGAGATACTCCACCGGATCTTCGATGGTGACCACGTGACAGGATCGAGTGTGGTTGATGTGATCGACCATGGCCGCCAGCGTGGTTGTCTTGCCCGAACCGGTGGGGCCGGTCACCAACACCAATCCTCGCAGTTCATCGGCCAAACGGCTCACGACTTCGGGCAGCCCCAACTCCGCCACGGTGGCGGCGCTGGCACGCACGCGCCGCATGGCCAGTGCCACCGATGATCGCTGGTAGTAGGCGTTGACCCGGTAGCGCCCGACGTCGGGAATGCTGTAAGCGAAGTCCGCTTCGTGGTGCTCTTTGAACGTGGCCAGTACGGGTGCGGGCATGATCGACTCGGCGATCGCCAAGGTCTCCTCGTCCGTGAACGAGGGCTCGTCGTCGAGCGTGCGCAGCGCCCCGGCGACGCGCATTCGCGGCGGCGCCCCGGCCTTGATGTGGAGGTCGGAGCCGTCGAGGTCGGCAAGCGTCACCAGGATTCGATCGAGATCGCTCCTGTCCATGGCGGCCATTGTATGAGTACGGCTGGCGTGTTGGCGACGGGTATTTACACCTATAGGGACCAATTCGCCGGAAAATGGGGTGGCGAAAGCAGACCCCGGCGTGACTGGCCGACGGCTAGGCCGGTGCCGTCTCGGGTTTCGAGGATCGCCCGTCATTGCCGGTCGAGGGCGTGGTCGCCGGCTGGGCGGGAGCGGTTGACGGCGTCGGGGTGGATTTCGGCGAGCTGTCCCCCCCGAGGTGCCGCCACCGGATTCGGACCCCGACCCCGACCCCGAGTCCGGCCCCGAGCCCGAGCCCGAGCTTTCCGACGGAGTGGTGGAGCCGTCCGAGCCGGCTCCTTTGGTCGGGGCGCCGGGCCGACTGTCGGTCTTGTAGAAGCCACTTCCCTTGAAGACGATGCCCACGTTGCCGAAGACCTTCCGCACCGGCGAGCCACAGGTGGGGCAGGCGGTGAGTGGCTCGTCATGAAACGATTGAACGACGTCGAAGTTCCGGTCGCAGCTGTCGCAGTGGTATTCGTAGGTGGGCAAGCGAGGGTTTCCTCTCGATCCGTGACTGCCTCGGATTAGCAGTCTACTTTAGAGACTGCCAATGCCATTCTGAGCCCGCTTGTTCCTCGGCATCCCTCGGTGTCCCGTACACTGTGGTCCCTATGAGTGACAGAAGCCTGAGCCACCTCGACCCGTTCAGTGGAGCCCGAATGGTCGATGTGTCGCCCAAGGAGGCCACGCACCGACGGGCCCTGGCTCGTTGCCGGGTGGCGATGAAACCTGAGACCACGGCTCAGGTGGCCAACAACGCCATCACCAAGGGAGACGTGCTGGCCGCAGCCCGGGTGGCGGGTATCCAGGCGGCCAAGCGAACGGCCGATCTGGTGCCGATGTGCCATCCGCTGCTGGTGGGGGCTGTGCATGTCGATTTCACCATCGGGGATGACTACGTCGAGGTCGAGGCCAAGGTCGAGGCGGTCGACCGCACCGGGGTGGAGATGGAGGCGATGACGGCCTGCGCCATTGCCGCCCTCACCGTCTACGACATGTGCAAGACGACGGACCGGACCATGAGCATCGGCCAGCTGATGCTGTGGGAGAAGACAGGCGGGACCTCCGGCATGTGGAAGCGCGATCCACTGGCCTGAGTCGTACCGATCGGCGAGTCGACTATTTACCGCGCCAGAGGCGCTTCTTCGGCCGTGACGACGTGAAGAAATCGGGAGCCATCGGGCCCGGGGGAGGCGGCGGCGATACCGAGGCGTCCGGCACGGGCCGGGGTCCCGACGCCACCGGGGATGCGGTGGGAGGCGAGAGTGCGGAGCCTTCCGCAGCGACTCGAGGAACGGATGTCGACGCCTCCTCCGATCCAAGAGAGAGTATGTCGTTCGCCATCCTGACCGACGACTCGAAGTCACTCACAGTCGACGTCTGCGTCGGCGTCGACGGTGACGGCGGTGCCGGCCTGGCCAAAGGCGGTGCCGAATAGCCGTGCCCTGGCTGGGCCATCTCCGTGGTCATGCCAGGCAGAGAGACGAGGGGACGGACATTGTGACCAGTCGTTCGACCATTGTCGCTCGGCGACGCACGTGCGATACCACGGGGAGGAGCTTACCGGACGGTCGTGAAATTAAGAAAGGGCCGCACGGCAAATTCCTGCCGGCGACGGCGCCGGTGTGGTTCAGCCGCGTACGGCGGAACGAAGTTCGCGGAGCGACAGCTCCGACGTCGCCTCCCCGCCGCACTGCGCACAATGCTCGACGTGGCGCCAACTCCGGAGGAGTCGCGTGCCCTCTGGATTGAGCAAGACCACGAACGATTCGGAGAGCGGGTCGATCTCGACGCCGTAGCACGGCTGCCACTCGGTAGACGCCGGACCGGAATGGACACTCGACCCTTTGACCAGGCGCCGGAACCGAGAGTTCTCCATATCGATGATCCACGTGCTGTGGCAGGACTCAATCACGATTTCATCCACGGCACCAGTATCCCATGAATTGATGAGATCAAAACCTCGGTTTCATGTCGGTTCGGTGACAGTTCGCCCCCCGTCCGTGCCGGCCTGAACCGCAATTTGCCACCCAGGTCGTGGAGAGATATGCAGATAACACTCGATTCCGTGCCGAGAACGTCAGTCAGGGTCGATAATCGTCGACGGAACCCAGACATCAACTGTCGTGCCACCGCCGATCACCGAATGGATCACGAGGCGGGACCCGATCAAATGGGCCCGTTCGGTCATGCCCGGAAGTCCGAGCGAGCCGCTGCGACTTGTCACCGCACCATCGCGGAGCTGAAAACCGATTCCGTCATCGGTCACCAGGAGACGGGCCCCGCCGGCCTCGAAGCTGAGCCCGACCGCCAATCGCCCGGCGGCGGCGTGGTGTTCGACGTTTGTGATCGCCTCCTGGGCGATGCGGAAGAGCGCCAGCTCGACCGGTGCCGGCATGCGGCGTTCTTCGCCGGTCACGCCGAAGGAGGCAGCGAAGCGCTGCCGCCCGCCCGCTTCCTGCACGAGCTGGTTGATGGAAGCGACGAGGCCGAGGTCGTCGAGTATCGACGGCCGAAGCCCTCTGGCGATGGAACGGAGCTCGGCCACCGTGCCCTCGGCGATGACCCGTAGGTCTGAAAGCACCCCGATGCTCTCGGGGGCCAGTTCGGTGCTCCTCTCTACGGCGTCGATCTGACGGCACAGGTGGATCAGGGTCTGGACCGGACCGTCATGGAGCTCCTGGGCAAGGTGGCGGCGCTCCTCTTCCTGACCGAGCACGACCCGCGATGCGTACGCCTCCATCCGGTCGTGCCGCCGGGTCTCGGCGGTGACGTCCTCGAATACCACCTGCATCCGGGTGGCACCATCTGACCGACTCAGCATGGTGGCGGTGGGTCGGAAGAGGACGCTGTGTCCTTCGATCTCGAAGACGACCGGTTCCACTCGTTCGTCCAGCGGCGGGGCGTCCGGGGACACCCGGGTGTCGGGGACCTGTTCGGCGATCAGTCGGGTGAGGATCTGGGCCGCCGCCCCGGCTCCGATCATGTCCACCAGGCGAACCGGCGCCTCCGGCTCCGGGCCTTCCCGGCCGCGGCCGGCAGAAACCGTGTCGTCGGGACGGAATGCCCGCTGAGCGGAGGCATTGGCCTCGACCACGTTGCCGCTCCCGTCGACGATCAGGATCGGTGCCTGGTTCGAATCGAAGAGGTCGCGGTAGAGGGCCTCAGCGCTCAGGTGGGCCTCACGGGCTGTCTCGGCCTGCCGGCGGGCATCCCGCTCGTCCGTGACGTGTTGACCGATCAGGAGGGCCAAGGCATCGAGGACGACTACTTGTGTCACCTCCGCCCATGCGGCACCGTACTGGTGGTTGCCGGCGGCGACGAAGAAGCGCGGCAGCGCCAGCACCGTCACCCACCCCGAGGTGAGCATGGCTCCCCTGAACCCGTAGTGGAGGGCGGCGTAGACCACCGGGACCACGAAGAGAACCAAAGTCGAGAACTCGAGACCGAGCGATGTGACGGCCAGGTGGAAGTCCACGGTGACGGCAAGCCGGATGAGGTACAGAGCCAGGACGACGAGCTGAATGATCCAGAACTGGGAGCTGGCCCAGGGCCGGTCTCCCTCGGTGGTGAGTTCTGGTTCGGTGGCGACGCCGCCGGCGCCTCCCGGCTCGACGACCCCGAGGACCTCATCGAGGTCGGGCACTGCTTCGGGTGTCACCGATCGGCTATCGGGCTGGTTGTCGTCCGTTGACGTCCCCTTTGAAGGCGGAGCCGTCCTGTTCACCGATTCTGTTCCGGGTCGGGCTGCTCCCGGGCAAACAGGCTATTGGCCAGGGCGTAGTGCACCAGCTCGGTGCGTGAGGTCGTGCCCAACTTGTCGAAGACATGATTGAGATGACCCTCGACGGTGCGCGGGCTGATCCCAAGTTGACGTGCGATGGCCTTGTTGGACAGACCTCGAGCCACCAGGCGCACCACTTCTTGTTCCCGTCCCGTCAGCCGGGGCGTGTAATCGTCCGGGGTGCCGCCCTCGGCCTTCTCCCCCTGGCCGGAAAGTCCGCTTTCCAGGAGTCTGAATCCGTCACAGGCGGCGCGGATCGATCTGACCAGCTCATCGCTGGGGGTGGTCTTGAGAAGGTAGCCGGCGACGCCGGCGGCCAGCGCCGCCCGCACGTAGTTCTCGTCGTCGTAGGCGCTCAGGATCAGCACCGTGGTATCGGGATAGTCGGTGGTGATCTGCCGAGCCAGATCGATCCCGTTGATGGTGGGTAGGCGGATGTCGACCAGCACCACGTCGGGCCGCAACTCGGCCACGGATCGCAAGGCGCTGTCGCCGTCCTCGGCCTCGCCGACCACAGTGAAGTCGGGGGCGTCATCGAGGATCTGGCGAGTGCCGGTTCGAAGGAGCTCGTGGTCGTCTACTACTACCACCCGTCGGCTCGGTCCCGACTGGTCGGTTACGGGGGATGTCCCTGGCTTTGGCTCGAGGCGGGGGCCGCGGGGCTCGACGATGCTCATGCAACCATCGTAGAGTCGTCAACCCCACGCGATGAGGGACGCCACCATCGCCAGGGCGATCGCCGACACCAACGGGGCAGCCAGAACTGGAGGAATGGGAGAGATCGTATGAGCCGCCTCGGGACTCGGCCCGGCTCCCGAGTGTTGCCGCGACACCGACCACACGCCCGCCATGCAGACGAAGTAGGTCCCGATCCACACGCCGGCGCCTATGGCGACGGGAACGGCGCCCAGCCCACCGGCCCAGCAACCGGCGACCAGCACCGCGCTCCTTCCATGCCCCCTCGGATCGACGCAGTCGGGATCGCCGGCGCGCAAGATCGTGTAGACCGCCGCCGCCAGCGCCGTGCCGATCAGGGAACCAACGACGATTCGCCACTGGTGCTGCCAGGCGCCGCCGATGACGATGACCAGCTGAGCAGAGATCGTTCCGATGGCGGAAACCGACAGGGGCGCCCGCTGGCCTCCGTACTCGATGAGGCCGACGGCGATCATGGCGGCGGCTAGGCAGCAATAGGCGACAGCTTCGATATGGCCGTGCCACGCCCAGGTGACCAGGGCAAATGTGACACCAGTCGATAACTCGACCGCCGGATACCGGGGCGAGATCGGTTGATGGCAGGTGTGGCACTGTCCCCGGAGAGCCAGCCACGACATCACCGGGATGTTCTCCCACCAGCTCAGTTGCCTCTCACAGGTCGGACAGAACGAGCGGGGAGCCCGAACCGAGAGTCCGAGCGGGGTCCGGTAGATGACCACGTTCAGGAACGATCCGACCAGCAGACCCACGACCCCGGCCAGGGGAATGGTCACTGCCAGGAGGGGAATGCGGCCAGAAACCATGTGCTGTATTCAATCGCCTTCGCTTGTCGATTTGGTGCCCATTCGGTCGGCTCATTCGGCCCCCACCCCTTACAGGTTTGGTGTGTGGCGAGGAAAAGTAGAGGGGGAAGGTCAGGAAACTCGCAGGTCAAAGGGGCTAAAACGCCTTGTTCGCCGCCGGGAAGGCATCCTCCGGCTGGGAGGTGAGTGGCCGTGGCGCGAGCCGCGGGGCAGCGGGGGCCCGGACCGTGCCCGGTTCATTTGGATTCCAGGTCAATCTCAGCCTTCAGTCTGCCGATGGAAGGGGGATGACGGACGTCGACGCCATTCGGTGGATGGCCAGCGAACATGATCTCGAATTCGTCGACCTCGAACGCTACGGGGTCGATCCTGCCGCGGGTGAGATTCTCCCGGTTGACCTGGCTCGACGTCATCACATGGTGGCGATCAAGCGGAGGTTCGGAACACCGGTGATCGCCACTGCCAACCCGGACGACCTCTACGCCAAGGACTCGGTCCGAGCCTCGATCGGGCGCGACTTCATATCGGTGGTTGCGTCGCCCGACCAGATCGATGCATACATCGAACGACTCTTCGGCCCCGAGCCCGGCCACCAGGAGCAAGAAGGGGCCATCCCCGGGCCGTTGAGCACGGAGCCGGAGGACACCACCGCCGACACCGCGTTGGCCGAAATGCCGGCAGCGACCGAGACGGATGCCGGCCTGTACGTCGATCTCGTCTTCGACGCTCCGGCGCCCGACGCACCAGAAGCTGAAGGAGCCGTGGCCGAGGGGCCGGGACCGGTCGGCCCCGGGAAGGGCAAACGGGCCAAGGAGGATCGCAAGCGGAAGAAGTCCGAGCCCGAATCTGAGACCCTCGAAACCTCGGACTGGCAGGAGTTCGCCCCAGATTCACCGATGCCCGCCGGTGCGGCCGCCCTGCCTGCGGACGGCCTGACTACCGAAGCCCTGACTACCGATGCCCTGACTACCGAAGCCCTGACTACCGAAGCCCTGACTACCGAAGCCCCATCCACGGACGACGCCTCGGTGGCCGACGCCAGAGGACCAGGCCCATTCGAGCAGTCCTCGACCACCGTCGACCCAGAGGTTGACGTTGGCTCGAACTCCGGGGAAGACCCGCTAGCCGAGATCATCCCCGAACCGGGTGAGCACGCTGATCCAGGCATCCTCGAACCGGCCACCAGCATCCTCCCGTCGTTCGGATCCGATTGGATCGAGTCCGACGCCCCGATGATTCCCAACCCGCTCGATTCGGGCGTGGACCAACTGGCCGAGCTGGCCCTCTCGTTGCAGTCAGAGGAGCGATCATCGGGGGGCGACGAGACGGTGATGGCCGCCGACCTGGTGGACGAAGCGGTCGCCACCTACCAGGAGCAACTGGGCGACGAGCTGCGTTTGGGGGGTGACCCGATCGATGCGCCGAACGGGACGGCGATGTTCCCGCCCCTGGCAAAAGCCCTGGTCGACGGCGAGCGAGTGCCCATCGAGAACATGGAAGCGGTGCTCGAGGAGCATTACCAGACCGGCCAGAGCATCGCCCGGATCCTCACAGCCCAAAAGCTGGTGTCCGAGGCCGATCTGATGTGGGGAATGGCGCAGGAGCTGGGCCTCGAGTTCGTCGACCTCGACACGGTGGGTGTCGACCTGTCCGAGGCCGGGACCATCCCTGAGGCAACGGCGGACACCACAACGTGATGGTCATCGCCACCGATAACGGTACGCCGGTAGTAGCGGCATCGAACCCGACAGACGTGTTCGCCATGGACGACCTGCGAACCATCATGGGCCGAAGCTTCATCGTGGTGGTGGCGACCCGATCCCAGATCAGCGCCTATATCGGTAGGGCGTTCAACAGTGGCGGCGATGCCGCCGACATGGCCATGGAAGCCTCACTCGGTATCGAGGGATCGAGCAGCAGCGGCGGAGTTGACGACATCCAGGCCGTCACCGAGGAGGCGCCCATCGTTCGCTACGTCAACCTGCTCATCTTGCAGGCTCTGAACGAGCGGGCTTCTGACATCCATATCGAACCCACGGCCACCGAACTCCGGATCCGCTACCGGATCGACGGCGTGCTGCACGACGTATCAACGGCTCCCCGATCGATCGCCGCCGCGGTGACCACCCGTCTCAAGGTGATGGCCGACATGAACATCGCCGAGCACCGGGTCCCCCAGGACGGACGTATATCGCTCAACGTCGGGAGCAAGGGCATCGACCTGCGGATGGCCACCCTCCCCACCATCTACGGCGAGAAGATCGTCATGCGGGTACTGGACAAGTCGAGCGTGGTGCTCGGCTTCGCCGACCTCGGTTTCGACGACGACCTGCTCAGGACCTATGAAGGCCTCTACACCAAGCCGTACGGGACCATTTTGGTCACCGGGCCGACCGGGTCGGGAAAGTCCACCACGCTGTACACGACGCTCACGGCGCTCAACTCTCCGGAAAAGAACATCATCACGGTCGAGGACCCCGTCGAGCTGCCGCTGAAGGGGGTCAACCAGGTGCAGCTCAATCTCAAGGCCGGGCTCAATTTTGCCTCGGCCCTGCGAGCCATCCTCCGGTCCGACCCCGACGTCGTCCTGGTGGGGGAGGTTCGCGACAAGGAGACCGCCGTCATCGCCATCGAGGCGGCACTCACCGGCCATATGGTGCTGGCGACCCTGCATACCAACAGCGCCGCCTCCACGCCCATGCGACTGATCGAGATGGGACTCGAACCGTTTCTGGTGACCTCGTCGGTCTCCGGAGTACTGGCCCAACGGCTGGCCAGGCGCCTGTGCATGCACTGTAAGGAGGCTTTTGAGCCGTCGGAGGCCGACATCATCGCCGCCGGTTGGAAACTCGAAGAAGTCGAGGCCCTGGGCGGTATGAGCAAGGTGTTCCGGGCGGTCGGATGCTCGGCCTGCTCCAACACCGGCTATAGAGGTCGTAAAGCTTTGGCAGAACTTCTGCCGATGACAGAAGAGATCGAACGTGTGATCATTGAAGGAGGATCGGTGGAAGAAATCCATAGGGTCGCAGTGGCGCAGGGCATGTGTACCCTGCGCCAGAGCGGGCTCCGCAAGGCCATCGAGGGCGAAACGACCCTCGAGGAAGTGCTCCGGGTGGTCGCATGAGCCCGGTCACAGCAGAGTCGCGGATCGAATGGTCGAATCGCCTGGCCCAGGCTCTGGTCCAGAGCGGCTACGAGACCGAATCCAACCTGGTCCCCGTGCTGGCTGAGGCGCGGGCCACCGGACAGTCCTTGGCCGTTCTCCTCCTAACCAAGAAGGTGGCGCTTCCTGGAGTGGTCGTGGGGGCACTGGCCCACCTGTCCCAGCTGACAGCCATCGACATCTCGCTTGTCACTCCCAGTCCGGAGGCCACGGCGTGCATGCCCGATGCCGTCGCCCAGGAGTACGAGGCCGTCGCCCTGCAGTTCGACGGTCGCGTCCTCTCGGTGGCGTTCGCCGAGCCGCCGACCCCCCAGGACGTCGATGCCTTGGCCTCGAAGGTCGGGTACCGCATCAATCCGGTCCTGGCCGATCCGGTGCTCATCGCCGAGATGCTGCGCCCCGGTCAGCCGCTGGGGCAAGAGCCGGGGATGGACCCGGGCCCAGCCCCCAGCTCACCGCTGTTCGACGAGCCGTCCGACCCGCAGGAGATCGTCCCGGATGCGAGCGTCGAGCAACTCCTCGAGCAAGGTATTCCGGCGGCAGCCACCGATGGGAGCATGCCGCTCCACATCGACGACCTGCTCCGTTACGCCGTGGCGGTGGGGGCCTCGGACCTCCACCTGACAGCCAACATGCCGGGCTCCATCCGGCTGCACGGTGCCATGCGGCCTATCGAGGGCTGTCCGGTCCTGAACAACGAAATGATCAGAGACATGGTGTTCGGCATCCTTCCGGCATCGCAGCGGGAGCGATTCGAAGAGGAGAGCGAACTTGACACCTCCCACTCGATCGCCGGAGTAGGTCGATTCCGTGTCAATGTCTCGTTGCAGAGAGGGACAGTGGCTGCTGCCCTCCGACCGATTCCCCATGACATGCCGGAGTTCGACTCACTCGGTATCCCCGAGTCGGTCAAGTCCTTCACCGACCTCCGACGGGGTCTCGTGCTCGTCACCGGTCCGACCGGCTCCGGCAAGTCGACCACCCTGGCATCGCTTGTCGACATCATCAACCGGACCAAGCCCCTGCACATCGTGACGATCGAGGATCCCATCGAGTTCCTCCACGACCACAAACGGTCGATCGTCACCCAACGTGAGATAGGCGAGGACACCCGGTCGTTCGGCGAGGCACTACGGCGGGTGTTGCGTCAAGACCCTGACGTCATCCTGGTCGGAGAGCTGCGCGACCTGGAGACCATCTCAACGGCACTTACGGCCGCAGAGACCGGCCACCTGGTCTTCGCCACCCTTCACACCCAGGACGCACCGCAGACCATCGACCGGATGATCGACGTGTTCCCGACCAATCAGCAGGAGCAGATCCGGGTCATGCTGGCTGCCACCCTTGAAGGAGTGGTCACCCAGCAGTTGATCGTCAACGCCGACGGCACCGGACGGGTTCCCTGTGCCGAGGTGTTGATGTGCACCTCGGCCATTCGCAACCTGATCCGCCAGTCGAAGACCCACCAGATCTACTCGGTAATGCAGGTGGGCGGGTCGTTCGGCATGCAGACCATGGATCAGGGCTTGGCCAAGTTGGTGAGAGACGGGCTCATCACCGAGAGCATCGCCTACGACCGCTCGTCCAACGAAGAAGACCTGCGGAACCACCTCAACACCTGATCCACCGATCATTTCTACTCTCATACGAAACGGGGAATTGTGGCACTGACATTTGACTACAAGGTCCGGGACCGGGCGGGCAGTCTGGTCGAAGGTCAGCTCGAGGGCGACAGCATGGCCCTGGTCGTGCGGCGACTCCGCGAGATGGGATACATGCCCATCTCGGTGACACCCAAGTCTTCCGTCAGTCTCAAGACCGAGATAAAGATCCCCGGCATCTCTGACCGGGTGAAGCTGCGCGAGGTAGCGGTCATGACCCGCCAGCTGTCCACCATGGTGGACTCTGGCCTGTCGGTGGTCCGATCGCTCGGGATTCTGGCGGCCCAAGCAGAGAACCAGGAGCTGGCCCGGGTCCTCACCGAGGTGCGTCTGGACCTCGAGCATGGATCGTCGCTGTCTGCCGCCTGCACGAAGTTCCCCAGGGTCTTCTCCCATCTGTTCTGCACATTGGTGGCGGCCGGGGAGATCGGTGGGAACCTGGATGAGGTGCTTGGCAGCCTGGCAACCACCATCGAGAAGCAGGCGCAGCTCAACCGCACGATCCGGTCGGCTATGACCTATCCCGCGGTGGTCTTCAGCGTCATGCTCCTGATCTTCACGGCGATGATCGTATTCATCGTGCCGGTGTTCAAGAACCTCTTCTCTTCACTGGGAGGCAAACTTCCATTTCCCACTCTGGTGTTGATCAAGATCTCCGGGATCGTCACCAGTGTGTGGGTGTTGTTGCTCATAGCAATCATCGTCGGGAGTATCATCGGCCTGCGCAAGTGGATTGCCACCGATGAGGGCCGGCGCAAGTGGGACAAGCTTCTCCTGAAGCCCCCCGTGTTCGGACCGCTCTTTCACAAAGTCGCCTTGGCCCGCATGACCGGGAGCCTGGCCTCGCTGATCAGCTCCGGGGTCCCCATTCTCGAGTCGTTGGACATCTGTGCCGACGTGTCCGGAAACCGAACGGTCGGGGACGTGCTCCTGGAGGCGAAGAACGGTGTCCGTGAAGGCCGGCCGTTGGCCGATCCCCTCCGCGAGCACGAGAACGTCATTCCCCCGCTGGTGGTCCAGATGATCGAGGTCGGTGAGCAGACAGGTGCGCTCGACCAGATGCTCAAAAAGGTCGGCGAGTTCTATGACCAGGAGGTCGAGGTGACCGTGAACAACCTCACCGCCCTGCTCGAGCCCTTGCTGACGGTCATGATGGGCGCCATGGTCGGCGCCATGGTGATCTGCCTGTATCTCCCGATGTTCGACTACATCAAGCTGGTTCCGAACGCCCAGTAGTCACGCTAGGCGCGGGAGCACCACCATCCACTAGGCATCTGGGCGAAACGAGGGGCGGCCCACCGGGCATCTGGGCGGGATGAGAGGCGGCCCGGATCCGTAATGACATCTCGGCGACGCTCGATGTCTCTTATGACTTCCAAGTCTATTCCAAGCTTCTGACCTGGGAAAAAGGTCTTCAGCCGGCGGAGAAAGCTGTCGATAGACCGACCATGATTGCCATTCATCCAGACACTGCCTGCCGATTGGAGCCGCCTCGGCGTCCCAACTTCGTGCAAAGATCCAAGGGATCACTCCGCCACGCCGACGAGGCCGGATTTACCCTCATCGAGCTCATGGTGGTCCTGTTGATCCTGGCCATTCTGCTCGCCATCGCCATCCCGACCTTCCTCGGGGTGTCGAAGAGCGCCAATGACCGGGCTGCCCAATCCAACCTGAACACGTCGCTGGTGAACGCCAAGTCGACGTTCCAGGTCAATGGTCAGTCGTATGCACTCGGGGCCACGTCGGCCAGCTACTCGTCCAGCTTCGCCACCTCCATGGCTGACGGCAACCCGGCACTTTCCTACGCCGTAGGTTCCGTCACCTCCGGGCTCGTACCGGCAACCGTCAGCGTGTCGGTGGCGACTGACGGTAACGCCGTCGTCCTGGCCGAGCAGGCCAGGGGAACCGGAAACTGCTGGTATGTGGTCGACAATGCCGCCAGCGAGCCGACCACGTCCAACGGGGCCTGGGACACCACCGGTTTCCCGGTTTCGGTCGGAACGTACTTTGGCGAGGCGAAGAACACCGGCACTGCTCCGACCTGTAGCGCATCGGCACCCATCGCCGTGCCATCGCCCAACTCGCCGCCGACGGTGCTGTACCAGTCCACCAGTTTCCCGAACCTGTAGAGCCCGTAACCAAGCTGCAATCACATTCGGGAATCCACTGGGACACCGCCTCGACCCGCTCCGGCGGAACTGCCAGCGTACGAGCCAGGTCCTCGTCCGAAACCGCGGCACCACCGCGACTCGTACCGCCCCCGAATTCCGTAACAAATGCCTAAAGATCGTGGCGGGAGAGGTCGATAGCTCTCGTGGATTCCAATCCGGGTCCGTCCATTAATGCACCAATACACACGAGGAGGCAGTAAATGATTTCATCCACGATCAAGCGCCTGAATGACAGGCGTGACTCGGCTGAAGGTGCCGGCGAAGATGCCGGGTTCACCCTCATCGAGCTCATGGTGGTCCTGTTGATCCTGGCCATTCTGCTCGCCATTGCCATTCCGACCTTCCTCGGTGTGACGAAGTCGGCGAACGACCGGGCCGCTCAGTCCAACCTGAATACGGCTCTCGTGAACGTCAAGTCCATCTTCCAGTCCAACAGCCAGTCGTATGCACTGGCGGCGGCAAACGCCACCAACTACACCAGCAACAACTCATCGCTGGTGGCGTCGCTGGTCTCGGCTGAGCCGAACCTGTCGTTTGCCACTGGTGCGGTTACTTCGGGCGCTGCCCCGGCACAGATCAGCGTCGCCATTGCTCAGGATGGTAACGGCGTCGTCTTGGCCGAGCAGGCCAAAGGCACCGGCAACTGCTGGTTCGTGGTCGACAATGCCGTGGCTGAGACCGCCACCACCGGTGGTACTCCCTACACCAACCTGACTGGTGCCGTGCTGGGAGCGGGAACGTACTACGGCGAGGTCAAGAACACCGGCACCGCCCCGACCTGCAGTGCTCTCGCACCGCCGGCCCCGGCTGCCGGAACGGTTGTCTATCAGGCCAGCGGCTTCCCAGCCCTGTAGTCCGGTAGCAATCCTCAGCGAGCCGAGGTGGTCTAACTCGGATCGCCAAAGCAGTACCAACGTGCCCCCTTCATACGAAGGGGGCACGTTGGCGTCCCGGATGGAGTCTGTGGTGGGCACAACCGGGGAATCCAACGTTCAACTCTCGGCGGATCCTTGACGATAGGAAGGTCATGAAGACCGGATCTGGGGTTGACAGTGTTGTCGTCTCTCCACGGGGCGGGACGTCAACCGACCAATCGATTCCGACCTACCGCCCTGCGTCGGTATTGTCCCGCCGGGCCGGGCCGATCCTGATCACCCTGGTGTTCGTCGTGCTGGGCATGGCCTACATGTTGGCTTGGAACATCGTGGTCCACCACAGCGACAGTTGGGCCACCGGCGGTGACCTATGGGGAATCTTCCGGGGCGCTCACTACGTGGGGTGGGGTGACATCGGCGGGATCTATACCAACGGCACCGGGGTGGTGGCGTTTCCGGGCATGGAGGTCTTGCTGGCCCCGGTGGCCATGCTGATCGGTGCCCTTCACCTCACCGAATCCGCTACGCCGTACTTCCTGGCCCGGCCTTCCGCCGCGCTGATCCTCCAGCCCATCGAACTGTTGGCGACGGCATCGGTCATCTTTGCCAGCGACGCGTTGGCGGAGGCGTTCCAGGTGCCGAGGCGGAGACGGCTGTGGGTGTGTATCGCCGTCGCGGTCGTGGCCTGGCCGGTCGGGGCGATGTGGGGTCATGCCGAGGATGCTCTGGCCGTGACCTTCGCCATGTACGCAATGATCGCCATGCGCAAGGAGAAGTGGGCGGCCATGGGTTGGCTGTTCGGCCTCGGCATTGTGATGCAACCTCTGGTGGCACTGACACTTCCGTTGTTCGTTGGCGCCAGTCCCCGAGGACAGCGTTTGCTGCTCGCCGTCCGCGCTGCCGCCCTCTCGGCCATTCTGGTCGGGGTGGCGTTCCTCGGTGATGCTGCGGACACCTACCGGCAGTTGGTCCAACAGCCCACGCCGCCGTCGGTCAACCACGCCACCCCCTGGGTGGCGCTGGCCCCCAAGTTGAACTCCGGTCGAGTGACCACCGTTCGTGGAATCTCGCTCGTACCCGGTTTGGGCCATGCCGCCGGCAAAGCATTCACCGGCACGGCCTCCCAGGTAGTGCAAGTGGCCGGTGGCCCTGGTCGTATGATCGACGTGATTTTGGCGCTGCTGCTCGGGGTGTTGGTGTGGCGCCGTCCCCAACCGTCGATCCGCATCCTATGGCTGGCTGGCGCCGTGCTCGCCTCGCGCTGTTTCTTCGAGCCGGTGATGACGCCCTACTACCTGGCCCCACCGCTGATCATGTGCCTGGTGATGGCGTCACGCCAGCGGGGCAAGCGCTTCTGGCCCGCACTGATACTGGCGCTGGAGATCACCATCTTCGCCTATCACCGCCTCAGCCCATGGGCATGGTGGCTCCCGATCGTGGCCGGTCTGGTCGGCATTCTGGCCCTCGCCTATCCCGGTGGCCGTGTCCCGTCCGATGGGCAATCTGACAGTAGCGGCGAGGAGTCATCGGCGGTCGGTGACCGCAGTAGTCAGGGTGATGAGGATCTGGACCGCGCCGACGGTTCCGAAACCGATGGGCGACTTCCCGAACCGGCCCTTCTCTGAGGTCACCTTGGCCGACATGCCTCCGCCAGCCGGGCCTGGCATTGCCGGCAGGCCTACAGCGGCCCCACCGTGTGCTTTCGGCCCGGCAGCATCTCCCGTTGCGTTTCCAGGGTGCCTAACGCCATGGCTACCACCGCCCTGGTCTCACCGGGGTCGATGACGGCGTCGACGAAGCCGCGCTCGGACGCCTCCCACGGAGTCAGGAACCGTGCTGCGTACTCGTCCTGGAGACCCTGGCGCTCTTCGGGCTGAATCCGGCGGTGGAGGATCTGCACCGCCCCCTCGGCTCCCATCACCGCGATTTCGGCGCCGGGCCAGGCAAAGCACAGGTCGTTCCCCAGTCCCTTGGAGTCCATCACGATGTAGGCCCCGCCGAAGGCCTTGCGCAGGATGACGCACACCCGGGGCACGGTCGCCTCTGCATAAGCGAAGGCCAGCTCGGCCCCGTGTCGGATCATGCCCCGCCACTCGAGGTCCTTGCCGGGCAGGAACCCCGGGGTGTCGACCAGCGTCACCAGGGGCAGGTTGAAGGCGTCGCAGAACCGGACGAACCGTGCCCCCTTCTGCGATGCGGCGATGTCCAAGGTTCCGGCCAGGGCCTGGGGCTGGTTGGCCACGAACCCGATCGTCCTTCCGTCTATCCGGCCCAGGGCGGTGACCAGCTGCGGGGACCACCGGCTCCACAGCTCGGTGACGTCGTGGTCGTCGGCGAGGGCCATGGCCACTCGGCGTACGTCATACGAGCTGGTGGTCCGGGCCGGAATGATCTCCCGCAATTCCTCGACCGGTCGATCGGCCCGGTCGCCACGGTCGCCCACCGGTGCCAGCTCGTCGGCATTCGACGGCAGTAGGCCCAGCACGTGGGTGACATGGGCCATGGCGTCCTCTTCCGATGAGGCCTCGATGGCGCACAGTCCGCTCGAGCGGGCGTGCATGGCCGTCCCGCCCAGCTGATGGATACCGATCCGGACGCCGGTGAACTCCTCGACGCGGGCCGGACCCGATACGAACGCGAAGGCGTCGGTGGTCATGATGACGATGTCGGCGATGCCGAGAAGGAGGGCGGGCCCGGACAGGGCCGGCCCCGTCACCACCGCCACCACCGGGACTATCCCGGAGCAGGCGGTGAGGGCTCGTGCCGACCGCCCCCATCCGTGCAACGAGGCCACGCCGTCGGAGACGTCGGCGCCGCTCGATGCCAGCACCAACACCACTGGTATCCGATACGAGAGGGCAGTGGCGGCCGCCACCCGGATCGTCTCACCGTCCTCCACCGAGAGCGCACCACGGCGCAGCGTCGAAACCGACCGCACCACCATGACCGGCCGCCCGGCCAGCTCCTCGATACCGGCCCGGACGGTTCCGGTCACGAAATGGCGGAAAACCGGTGCGACGGGGGCGTGAACGGTCACGGAGCCATGCTAGGAACATCTGGACGGCCCCCGCGGGGATGGTGATGGCCGCCATGCCCGTCGGTGGTCCCGCCCGGAGAGGAGCCGGAGCGATGCCGGTCCCACGCTGCTGCTGGCGTTCGCCGGACGACCTCCGCCGGTCTCAGGCGTCGTCGGGCGGTCGCTCTTGTTCGTTGGGATCGCCGGTCGGACGGGACCGGTCCGCTGGGTCTGGCGACAGGTCAGAGGTCCGGGTGGGAGCGCTCGGTGATTCCTCTCCCCGGGTCCGGTCCACGGCATCTCGTCGGTTCCCCTTGCGGTCCACCCGCTCGAACTGGCGCTCCACGTCGGCCCACAGCAGCGGTTCGTCCTCTCCGAAGTCCTCCTCGGACGTCGAGGCCCGGGCCAGGACGGCGGCCCCGACCGACAACAGCACCAGCAGCATCGACAGCTTGGAGGCGAATCCGGCGATCTGCTGGTCGTTGAGCGGTCGCAGCCCGATTGCTTGTCGGGCCCGGGCGAATTCGCGGTAGAGGGGATGGTTGGAGAAGATGTAGATGAACGAGAGAAAGGCCGGGACCACCGCCTGGGCCACCAGGTATGCGAACCGGATGACCGGCTTGGGGCGGGCGATGCCGGGGATCCGCCCGACCACCGGGATCCACAGGACCAGTCCGGCCAGAAAGATCAGGGCGGACACCGCCCCCCGGGCCAGGAATGACGTCGATTGGGCGCGGACGATGACCGGGGTCATCGAACCCACCACCACCACGGTCACCGTGACGATGGCCACCACCGGCCGCTGCAGGCGCATCAACAACGAGTCCATCGCCACCGGACGGGTGGCCCACTGGACGACGTCGTAGGGCAGCCCGAGCACCACCAAGGGCGCCACCACCAACAACAGGATCAGTCGTTGGACCACCAGGGTGAGCAGTGACCAGTGGGCGGCCAGGTCGGCCAGAGGCCACGTGAGGGCGATGGCCGCCGCCACCGCGGCCCCGGTGAACTGGATGATCTGGCGTCGCGACCACCGGATCGGGGGTTCGCTGGAGGCCACCAGGCGTCGATGGCCGAGCACCACCGACCCCACCGCCAGGATCAGCACCGCCCAGGTGAGCAGATGGGGCTCCCAGGAATAGGGACCGACGGCACCAACCACGGTCACCGCCCGGTCCCGTCCGCCCTAGATTGACGTCGATGCGGCGACTGGATCGGCTCGAGCGGGTGACCGACCTGCTGTTGGTACTGCTGGACACCCCGCGTCCTTTGAGCCTGCGGGAGATCGCCGACCGCGTGCCCGGGTATCCCGACACCCACGGCGCCCGGCGCCAGGCGTTCGAGCGGGACAAGCGACTGCTGCGGGACGAGGGTATCCCCGTGCTGGTGGTGCCGATCGGCGGGGATGACCAGTTGGGATACCGGGTCGACCCCGACGCCTACTATCTCCCCGACCTCGGACTGGAGCCGGAGGAACAAGCCGCACTGAACTTGGCCGTCGCCGGAGTTCATCTGGGTCAGCCTATAGGTCACGATGCCCTCATGAAGCTGGGGGCGGTGGGCGAATCGCCGCTCCGCTCCGCCACCGCCCCGCTGGTCGACCTCCGGTCCGTCGACGGCCTCCCTGCCCTCCCGGTTTTGTTCGACGCGGTCCGGAACCGCGCGGCATCGAGTTCGAGTACCGGGGCGCTCGGCGCCACGTGGACCCGGCCGGCCTCCGCTTCCGAGACGGACACTGGTACATGGTCGGATTCGACCACGACCGGGTCGAGGCCCGGACCTTCCGGGTCGACCGCATCGAGGGCTCACCCGAGCCGGGCCCCCCGTCGTCGGCCCGGCTGCCTGACGGGTTCGACGTGGACCTGGCTTTTTCACGGGATCCGTGGCAGTTCGGCTCGGGCGAGGAGGTAGAGGTCGAGGTGCTGGTGGACGGGGCCGAAGCTGGTCGGGTGGTCGCCGAGCTGGGGTCCGAGGCCGTCACCGAGCATCGCGACGACGGGGGGCTGGTGGTACGGCTGACCGTCACCGACCAGGACGCGCTGATCCTGTGGGTCCTCGATCTGCTGGACCACGCCGAGGTGCTTAGGCCCGAGGCGACCCGGGCCGCCTTGGTCGAGCGTCTGGTTGCTTTGGCCGCCTCCGTTCCGGATCCCGGGTGACCGCCCCCCTCGACACGGCCGGGCGGCTGAAGCGCCTGCTGGCTATTTTGGCCTGGCTGGCCCAGGTGGGGGAGGCACCCATCGATCAGGTGGCGTCGCGGTTCGACCTCACGCCCGAGGCACTGGTCACCGAGTTGGAGATGGCCGCCTGCTGCGGAGTCCCCCCGTACACGCCCGACCAGTTGATGGAGATCCTGGTCACCGACTCGTCGGTATCGACCCGGATGGGTACGGCCCTGGCTCGGCCCCGCCGGCTCAGTCCGCCCGAAGGCTTCGCCCTGGCCGCCTCGGCCCGCGCCCTGTTGGCCGTGCCCGGAAGTGACGGGGACGGAGCCCTGTCTCGTGCCCTCGGGAAGCTCGATCGCGCTCTCGGCGGAGAGCAGATCGCAGTGGAGCTCGATGCGCCCCCCTGGTTGGGGGTGGTGGGAGATGCCGCTGCCTCCGGTGGTCGGCTGGCCATCTCCTACTACTCGGCCTCGTCCGACCGGGTCACCGACCGCGAGATCGCCCCGATCCGCCTGTTTGCGTCAGAGGGCCACTGGTATGTCGACGCCTGGTGCTCGCTGGCCGGTGACCTGCGCCGGTTCCGGGTCGACCGCATCAACGCCGCCGAGCCGGTCGAGGCCACGGCCGATGACGATCGGCGGATCGCCGCCGGGGAAGATGGGGCTGGGGGCTCCCCTGGTCCCCCGACGCCGGGGGGCGATCCTGGCGGGTTCGACCCGTTCGTCCCCGGGCCCGACAGCCGGAGGGTGCGGCTGTCACTGGACCCGTCCACCGCCTGGCTGGTCGAATCGATCCCGTCGACCGGACCGCCCGAGTCCGTCGACGGCCGCGTCGAGCTGGAGGTCTTCGTCGGGGGGGATGCCTGGCTCGAACGCCTCCTGCTGCGCCTCGGGCCCGACGCCCTGGTGGTGCGGCCCGAGGAGTACCGGGGCCTGAGGGCCGAGGCCGCCGCCCCGTATCCTCGAGCGCTATCGCTAGGGGGTCGATTCCGCCTCGGGATAGCCGGTGCCCCCGCCGGGTGTGGGCAAGGTGTCCGGCAAGCTGGGCGACAGTCCGGGCTGGCATCACTCGGGGGTGGACCGAACGAACCCCCGGAGCGAGAAACCCGGCCCAGACCGGCCCGGCCCACCGGGCCCGTGCTGAAAGCCAACGTGGTCCGGGGCGACGGGTACCGGTACTACGTCGATGACCTCACCCCCGGCCGGGCCGAGGGCAGTCTGGTGGCGGGGGAGTCCCCTGGCATCTGGTCCGGACAGGGCGCCGTAGCCCTGGGTCTGGCCGGTCGGGTCGAGTCCCCGGCCTTGGCCGAGCTGTTGGAGGGGCGTGATCCTCTGTCGGGCCGGAGGCTGCGTCAGCCCCGCCGGCACCGGAGCGTGGCCGGCTACGACCTCACCTTCTGCGCCCCCAAGTCAGTGAGCCTGCTGCACCTGCTGGCACCGGGAGAGATGGCCGGCGAAGTCGGGGAGGGCCACCGGACGGCGGTGGAGGAGGCCGTCGGCTACCTCGGACGTTCGGCGGTGGGGGTACGCCGGTCTCGAAACGGGGGGGTGACCCTACTCTCATCCACCGGAGCGGTGGCCGGCCAGTTCGTCCACCGGACCAGCCGTGCCCTCGACCCCCATCTCCACACCCACCTGGTGGTGGCCAATGTGGCCGAGGGTGTGGACGGTGCCTGGTCGGCGGTCGACAGTCGCCGGCTCTTCGCCCATGTCCCGGCAGCCCAGGGCATCTACCACGCCCGGCTCCGACTCGAGCTCACCCATCGCCTCGGCGCGGCCTGGGAAGTTCCACCCACCGGGCTCGGCGACGTGGTCGGGGTCGATCGGCGACTTCGCCGGCTGTTCTCGACTCGAACCGCAGCCATCGACGAGTACGACCACGGTCGGACCCGACCAGCACGGAGTCCGACCCGCGCCAGGTCGACACGTGGGGCCTTCCACGCCACCCGTCCGGCCAAGGACCTGAGCCGCACCGTCGATTCGCTGATAACGGAGTGGAAGGAGCGGGCCGCCGATTTCGGGTTCGACCTGGGCGACCTCAGCCGGGTGGTGGGCCTCGGCCGTCTTCCCGGCCGACCTGACCCGGTCCATCCCTTCGAACCGGGACGCCTCCGGGCCCGTCTGGAGTCGTGGGCCGACAGGGATCGGGCCGTGTCCCCCCGTGATCTGGTTGCGGTGGTGGCGACTTCGACCAACCAGGGGGGCCGCCGCGGCCGAGATCGAGTCGGCGGCGGCTCGGATCGCGGACGCCTGTAGCAGGATCGACCACGGGTCGGGAACCATCGGCCCGCGCCGTTGGTCGGCCGCAGAGATCGTGCATGTCATCGATCGGGAGGCCGGAGGACTGCTGGTCCCGGACTCGCCGCCGCCGGCGCTGGACCGTGGGGGCGGCAGGAGCCGGGACGCCAGGCGTGAGACCGTCGTTCCGGACCGGGCCGGGGGTGACCGCGCCACCGAGGTCCCAAGCTGGAGCAACGTTCCGGTCATGGAGCGGTGACCCTCGGATCATCCGGCCGATCCCGTGGCGCTCGTGGCTCAGCGTCCGAGACCGGGTGCACCGGGTCGGTCCCGAGCCAGACCACCGCTTCGGAGGAACACGGAGGCGTCCGGTGTCTGCTCGAGTTCCGCCGAACGGTGAAGGGGCGCAACGAGCGCCAGGGCTCGTCGATATGCGAGGGCGTGAGCGGGATCCAGCTCGGTTGGTTGCGATGGTCGAAGGAGAGCGCGTGACCGGGCATCCCGCCGGTGATGGCGTCGACCGGGAGCCGCGGTCGCCACTGGGTCGAGACGCTCTCCCCGAAGTGGGGACGTCCCCCGGAGAGCAGATCGGTGAACGGGCGGTCGGTCAGCGACCGTCCCGGCCGACACGTCCGGGTGGGGATCTCCTCGTCCCCGGCCAGCGTGGACAGTGCCCCGAGCGTCCCCACGTCCCCGATCCCGGGGAGCACCACGGTCGTGCCGAACAGCGAGGGGAACCCGTCGGCGTGTCCAGGCCACCGGTGGCGCGCCTGGGAGAGGTCCTGGAGGCAGGCCAGGGTGATCAGTCCCTGACCCCCGCCCTCGCTGATCATCGACGGGGAGCTCGGGCAGCGGGGCGATGTTGGCCACCTCGTCCAGGGCCAGCACCACCGGCGGGCGGTCCCCCGCCCGTGCAACGGATCGGCGGCACGGGCGTAGGTGGCCCGCCGGATGTCCTCGATCAGCCCCACCACCAGTGGGGCCACCTGCGACCTGGAGATGGGCCGGCGCCGCGATATAGATGGTGTCCGACGACCGTACGAACCCGGCGGCGTCGAAATTCGGGTCCGCAGTGGCCGCCGAGGGCCTGTCGGACCGGAATCCGGAAAGGGCGCCCGACGCCGTGGACCAGATGCCGCTCAACTCCCGTGGGTCGGTGGTCGACGATGCCGTCGAGAAGATTGCGGGCCAGGGCGGTGCCAGACCTGCCTCGCCGGCCAGGATCTGCTGGGCAGGGAGGGCCTGGCGACGATCCACCCAGGTCAGGAGGGTGCGCATGTCGGCTGGCATCGAGCGCGGCCGCGTGGAGTAGCGGGGCCAGCAGCGATTGGGCCCGCTCCGACCAATGGGTGGCCTCGCTCGATGCCGCCTGCGAGGCCGGACGCGGCACCGACTTCGACCAGCGACCGGGCCATGGAAAGCGCTCCGGTCCAGGTGCTACAGGACTGCAGCGGCGACCACCGCAACCGGTGCAGATCGTGGCCCCGGCTCACCGAACCGGACGGGTCGAAGAGCATGGCGTCTTCCGAGGCGCGAGGCGCCGCCACGGTGGCCTCGAGTACGTCGGTCTTGGTCGAGGTCGAGACGACCGCTCCGTTGGCCGCCAGCACGTTGGGGATGATCAACGAAGTCGTCTTGCCCGAGCGCGGGGAGGACCGAGGATCATCACCGAATGTTCCGGTGGAACGAAGTGCCAACCACGTACATCGCCACCGAGGTAGGCACCGTGTCCCGCGCTCGATGACGCGTGCAATGCCACGCGATGAAGCGGAATAGTGCGTTGTGCGGGTGTCGCGGAAGAAAAATTTTCACAGTGATGTCGTCTCGCCATCGGGCAATTCGGTGATCGGGATTGGTGGCGGACGTTACGTCCTGCGATGGTGACGTGATCATGCATGCGTCGAATAATCCTTGCAAACAAACGGTTTTCTGTCCATGGGCGTCGAGCCGGTAGCCGCAATCGGTCGCAACCGGTCGTCAATCATGCACGCCGAGGATGATGTCGCCGGGCCGAGGGCGACGTCGTTGTACGAAAAGGTGCTTGACCTGGGCGTGAATTGCCATTTTGCTGGTAGGAGTCATGTATCGCTGAGGAGGTGATCTTGAACAAGTCGCAACTCGTCAAAACGATCAGCGCGTCGACATCGTCGACACGCAGATCTGTCGAAGATGTGGTTGACGAGTTGTTCGGAACGATCGTCACCGAGATTCGATCCGGACGGAAGGTCACAGTGATCGGTTTCGGGGCATTCGCCCCAACCGCTCGTGGTCCCCGTGTGGGTCGCAATCCGAGGACGGGTGCAGTGGTACCGATCCCGGCGTCGAATGGTGTCCGGTTCGCCACCGGTTCGGCGTTCAAAGAGGCGTTGAACCCTAAGGAGGGAGTATCAATGGCAGTAAAGAAGGCAGCAGCCAGAAAAGCGGTCCGCAAGGCTCCGGCCAAAAAGACGGTGGCCCGCAAATCAGCCGCGAAGAAGGCGGTGAAGAAGGCTCCTGCACGTAAGACTGCAGCCAAGAAGACCACCGCAAAGAAGAGCGCGGCGAAGAAGGCGGTCAAGAGGGCTCCGGCCCGTAAGACTGCAGCCCGCAAGAGCGCGGCGAAGAAGGCGGTCAAGAGGGCTCCGGCCCGAAAGAGCGCCGCCAAGAAGACAGCGAAGAAGAGGGCTCCGGCCCGTAAGACTGCGGCCCGCAAGACCACCGCCAAGAGGGCGGTCAAGAGGGCTCCCGCTCGCAAGGCGGTCCGGCGGACGGCCAAGAAGGCCACCCGGCGGTAGTCGGAGCGGCGCCGGAAGCGCCGCTCGTCGAACGTGTGCAACAGGGGCCTTCGGGCCCCTGTTGTCCGTTCTGGGGCAGGTCAGCGAGTCATCCGGTCAGCGGTCAGCGAGCTCAGAGGTCGTCCATCAGGCGAAAGGCCTCGCCCGAGGAGATGCCGCCGAGACTTCCGTGATCGGCGAGCTGGCTCTGCACCTGCCCCGCGAACGCGGATCTGGCCTCTTCGCCTGCGGCTCCAGACGAGGCCTCTGGTCCGATGCCCATCGTCGACTCGAACTGGCTGCGGTGGCAGAGCAGGGCATCGACCTTGACTTTCCAGAACTCGGCGGTGTCTTCGACGTGGTTGGGCTGGTCGGCCTCCCACAACAAGAGCGCATCGGGTCGGTGCGGAACCAGTCCGAGCTCGGGAAAGAAATGGGGATCGCGTGCCGCCACCAGCGCGTCGGTCGTGATCCATCCGGCTGCCCGGTGGTCGGGGTGCAACCGGTAGCGGCGCCAGGGATCGTGTCCGAGTACGACGGCTGGACGGACCAGGCGGATGATCCGGGCCACCTGGCGCCGTTCCTCGATGCCGTTCACCAGCTCTCCGTCGGTGCGATCGAGGAGGTAGAGCCGATTTTCCGGCGGGGTCGGATCCGGTCGGCCGCCGTCGATGATCCGCGCCGCGGCCCGGCACTCGTCGGCCCGGTCGTGCACGAGCTCCGACAGATCGGCGGACGGATCCCAGGTCCCCTTGGACCCGTCGGTGAGCACCACAAGGTGGACCCGGCAACCCTTTGCCGTCCACTTGGCCAGGGTGGCGCCGCATCCGAACTCGATGTCGTCGGGATGGGCACCGATGGCCAACGCGATGGCCGGAACGGGCAGGTCCATCGTCACCGGACCGGTGAAGGGGAGATCCCCGACCGGGAGTCCACCACGACGGTGGCCGGTGACCTCGCTGCCCGAGGCGGTCATCCCGTCGTCGGTCCGAGTGCGGCCACCGGGACGATGTCAGCGGGCTCGTCCACGTCATAGGCCAGGTCGGGCCGGTCCAGCACCCGCGTGGGCAGTCCCAGCCGGTGGGCCTCGGCCCGATGCCGGGCGAACGAGCCGGGGCCGTAGGAGAACTCGAAACCGGCGTCGGTGGGCAGGGCCATCACGTTGGTCCCATTGCCGTCGCGGTCGGGCACCAAGGTGATTCCCGGGACCTCGCCGACCTGGCCCAGATCAGCCGCCCGGGGGAGGTCGGCATGGGCCACGGTGACCTGGGTGACACCTCCCTCCCGCAGGTGCTGGACGCCTGCCTCGACGGCACCGTTCAGGCCCCGGCCCGGTTCCCAGACCACCAGGGCTCCCCGGGCCCGGGCCCAATCGGCCACGTCGGTGTCATCGCACACCACGGCCACCGGCAAGGGAGCGGCGGCGGCGATCACCCGATCGGCCATGGCCCGGGCCAGGGCGGCGCGATCGGGCCCGCTCATGGCCAGATGGAGCCGGCGTTTTGCCTGGCCGAAGGCCTTGACCGGCACGAGGACTGCCCGTGGTCCGATGGCCAGGTGATGCCTGGGCAGCGATGACCCGTGGTCGGCGTCTGGCACCGGTTCAGTCTAGGTGGGTGGTCCCGTGCTTCACCTCGGTCCCTGACCACCGGCATAGGGTGGGCCCGTGTCGGACGACGACGGGAGCCTCGGCCAGCAGCGGATCCGGGCGCTGGAGCGGGTGCGCTCGCTCCTCCTCGAGCTCGGATGTTCCGAAGAGGAGATCGACCGGGCCGTCGATGACGACGTGGTCGATCTCCTGATGGTCGACCGGATCCTGGTCCCGTCGGCCCTCCTGCTGACCCAGGCCGAGGTGGCTGAGCGGACCGACATCCCCATCGAGCTGGCCCGGCGGTTCTGGCGGGCCCTCGGCTTTTTGGATGTCGGAGAGGACGACGCCTTCTTCACCGAGATGGACATCGAGGCGGCCCAGGGGTTCCAGACCATGATCTCCATGGGCCTGGTCGACGTGGACACGGCCGTCCAGATGGCGCGGGTCATCGGCTCGTCCATGGCCCGCATCGCCGAAGCCGAGGTCTCGCCCGGCACCACTCCCATCCTGGTGTCGACGGGTGACAGCATTCTCGATGCCGATCAGTTCGCCCGCCAGGCGGGCACGTCCATACCGGCCATGGGCCGACTACTCGAGTATGTGTGGCGCCGACACCTCCAAGCGGCAACCCGACGGGCCATCATGCTGCGGGTACGCGAGTCGTCGGCCGGGATCAGCCCGGTCATGGCGGTCGGGTTCGCCGACATGGTCGGGTACACGATGCTCAGCCAGCATTTGGGCGCCGAGGAGTTGGCCGCGGTGGTATCCCGGTTCGAGGAGTTGGCCCACGACACCGTTGTCGCCCTCGGTGGTCGGGTGGTAAAGATGATCGGCGACGAGGTCATGTTCGTGGTGCAGACGGCCTCCAGCGCCGCCGAGATCGGGCTCGGCCTGGCTGAGACGTACGCCGACGACGAGCTGCTGTCCGACGTGCGGGTGGCCCTGGCCATCGGACCGGTGCTGGTCCAGGACGGCGACTTCTACGGAGCAGTGGTCAATCTGGCCAGCCGGTTGGTGGGGGTGGCCAATCCCGGGACGGTGCTGGTGTCGGACGACTTCCGCACCACCCTGGGGGAAGAGGGGGCGACCGGGTTCGAAACCCGGGCACTCCGGTCCCGTACCCTGAAGGACATCGGCCGCATCCAGGCCTACAAGCTCACGCGTACCGGGAGCGACCCGAATGTCGACCGGCGGCGCAACATGCGTTGGGACCGACTCAACGATGTCCTCCGTGAACTGGACGAGCTGCGAGATCGGGGCGAAGCCGTGGTGCGCGGACGGTCAGGGGACACCGAGTCCGGAGACGACCAGAACGGCGGGGGTTCAGTCTCCCAGGAGCCGGGCCGTGGCGATTCCGTGGGCGCGGAGCTCGAAACCCCCCTCGAACGGGGCCAGCGGCCGACCGCGTAGGTCGATCAGCCACCCCGACCGACCCGGCACCTCGATCTGGGCGGCATGGGACCGGGGGTTGAACACCCGCACCTCGAGTTGGCCGCCCTCCCGTCGGACCGAGGACACCTCGCCGCCGCGGACGGTGAGGGCCGAGCCCCCGTCGGGCCGGTCGCCCCCGCCGAACGATGCCGTGGTGACCAGCGGAACCAGCACGTCCTCGGCCATGGCAAAGGGATCGACGTCACCCAGGCCGAGGGCATAGTGCACCGAAATCGGACCGAGCAGCTGGGGCCCTTCGATCGGAGTCGTCGGTCCGGCCGGCAGCGGCCGGGTGACCATCCCCATGCGGGAGAGCATCCCCGTGGACCGCAACAGCGTCAGTGCCAGCGTGCGGGCCACATCACCGCCCCCACCCGGGTCCCCGTCGCCACGGTTCTCGATGTCGATCAGTTCGTACTCGAGCAACCCTTCGTGGACGACGGTGAGACCGCCGCCCGACACGAACCGGCGCGACGGGAACGTCGGGGTTCCCAGCTCGTCGGCCCGTCCTTCGGCGACCAGGCCCCGTTCCACCACGGCGAATGCGCACTCTGCTCGTGAGGTCGCCGACGGCTGGGGAAGGGGCAGATGGACCCGCAAACGGTGGTCCCGCGACGGATTCACGAACGCCGTGTGGACCCTGACCGTCGCCTCGTCGGCGCGAAGTTCCAGGGTGGTGGTCACCTCGACCTCGTGGTGGCCGACCCTCTGCTTCGGCTCGAGGTCCACTCGGTCCGGCCACGAGTAGGTGGAGGTGATCGTGGTCGTCGCTCGCACGGGACCGCGATCCCCGGTGGTTACGACGACGGTGTCGGGGCTGTCGACCACGGTGTCGATGGTGGGAGGCGAGTAGTTGTAGGTGTCGCCGTAGTCGCCGCTGTCGGCGAGCCTCCCGTAGCCGGCCACGCCGTTGATGGAGAAGGTGCCATCCTCTCCATCGACGACCACTGTGACCAGCTCGTTGGTCAACGTGACTCCGTCAGGGGCCTCGTTCTCGGGGCCGGGGTCGAGTACCTGCACGGGATGGGTCAGCTCCGCCGCCGCGAAGCGGGCCCAGCCGAATCCGGGAACTCCCTGCTGGCGGGCGAGGATGCGGCGCACTGGAGGCTGGTCCAGGGTGAGGCGCACCTGGGTGTGCGGGTGAGCTGTCAGCCGGGTGAACAGCTCCCGTTTGATCTCCTCGACCGGCACGCCTTCGCGTTCCTCGCTGCCGATGGCCACCGTGACCTCGAGTCCGTCCTCGTCCTCGGCCAGCGAGACGTCGGTGATGTAGCTGTCGGTGTCGATGCGGGCCCCGGCGATGAGGCCGAGCATGTTGCGGACAGTCTGTCCGTCGAGGGTGATGGTTCCGGGAAGCCCGAGCCGCTCGGACAGGACCTGCAGGTCCGGCCCGGGAGCACCCGCCGCCGTCACCACCACCTCGACCAGACCGCTCCGGTCCCGGGCCGACGGGTTGACGACCACCGGCCCCGGACTGCTCATCGATCTCCCTACCTGGGTCAGCACCTCCTCGGTCAGGCCGTCGCCGATGTCGCGGGCCTCGGCGTAGCGGTGCAGGACGGCGTCCACCACCTCGTCGACCGAGCAGGCGCAGATCGAGTCGTGGGCGGCGTTGCGAATCATCAACCTCCAGGCCAGCCGCAGGAACGGGTCCGGCCACATCTCGGCCGGGAGGAACAGCGCCGACAGGGGCTCGGCCAGGCGTTCGAGCGATCGCTCGGCCCGGGCCGCGGCCTGCTTCACGTCGACCCGGTTGGAGCCCACCCCCATCAACAGGTTGGAGCGGGCGCCGGATCGAAGTTCGCCGTGCCATTCGGGGAGGTCTCGGTTGGACGCGCCCTCCAGGTAGTGCGGCCAACGAGGTGATGGTCAGCTCGAACTCGGTCCTGGATCTGATTGGCCTCGGCCACGACTCGGCCCAGCCAGGGTTGTGGCCGGTGGTGGTCGGTGCCGTTCATCAACAACAGGGAGTCCTCGGGTCGCAAGAAGGCAGCGAACTCCTCGGCCGTGGAACGGAGCCGGCGTACCAGCGCCTTGGCGTCGTCGGGAAGGGCCGCGCCGTTCCCGTATCCGGCCACCAGGTACTCGGCCCGTACCGACGAGCCATCGGGGGCAAACCAGCGGAAAGCGGTGCGGTCCACCGCCGAAGGGACCCCCCTCCACACCACGGCGTGGTCGAACCCGGCCCCGCCCAGTATCTGGGGCATCTGGGCCACGTGTCCGAACATGTCGGGGAGATAGCCGACTTCCATCACCCCACCGAAGGCGGCGCCCCGCTCGATGCCGGCCTGGAGATTCCTCACGATGGTCTCGCCCGACACCAGGAACTCGTCCATGAGGATGTACCACGGTCCGACGTCGAGCCGGTCGGCGGCGGCCAGGGCCCGGAGTCGCTCCTCGTTCTCGGGGCGGATCTCGAGGTAGTCGTCGATCACGGCCAACTGCCCGTCCAAGAGGAAGTGGGAGTACGAGCTGTCCTCCTCCAACTGGTCGAGCAGCCCGTCCACCATCCGGACCAGCTTGAGCCGGAAGGTCTGGAACGGGTCGTACCACTCCCGGTCCCAGTGGGTGTGGGGGACGACATCGATCCGGAGCACCCCGCCCGCCCCGCCCACACCGCCTGAGTCGCTCCCTGCGCCCCCTCCGTCTCCGGCCGGACCACCACGGCCCGGACTCGCCGTCGTCCCGGCGCTCATGAGGTGAGAGGCCCGTACTCGGCCTCGTAGGCCTGGAGCTCGGTCACGATCCGGGCCGCCTCCCGGGTGGTCTGGTCGGTGCCCCTCCCCTGGAAGTCGGCATAGGCTGCGCTTCCGAGGTCCTTCAGCAGGCCATCGGCGCGGCGGCGGGCCTGGGCTGCGTCCAACTTGGCCTGTCCGGCCTTTCCGGCTTCGGTCGCCTTGGCCAGTCCCACTTCGGCCGAGGCCTTCACCTTGTCGATCAAACCCATCGATGCCTCCCGTTTGGCCGACCTGGCCGCAGTTGTCCCCGCTCAGATTAGGTCGGCGCCCGACCCCTGGTGCCGTCCGGTGGCCCGGTCCGCCCACGTTCGGCGCCAGGATCGGGACGGTGCAACGCTGGGCGCGGTGGCTCCGCTAAGACATTGGACCAGTCTGAACCAACTTCCTACGCCGGCACGACACCGGCGACCACCAGCGAGGAGAGTGCCCTGCGGCCCTGGCGTGATCATCTACCTCCGGGCCAACATCTGGGGGCAGCCGACCTCCTCGCCGGAGGGACCCTCCTCGCCCGGTGGGTACGCCGGTGGCGAGATGAGCCCGGAGCGCCCCTCTGGTCCGATGCCCGCTCCCCGCGTCCGGGCGGTGAGGCGACCATCTCGTCGTCGAATGGCTGGTGGACGGCGGGCGAGTTCGATGACGCTACCCGGTCGGTGGCCGGCCGACTGGGCGGAGCGGGACTGGTACCCGGTGACCGAGTGGTGTGGTCGACGTCGTCGACGGTCACGGCTCTGGCGGCCCACGTCGGGGCCCTCCGGGCGGGCCTGGTGGTGGTCCCGATGAACACCGGCTACTCCGAGCGCGAGGTCTCCTACATCGTGGGTGACGTCCGTCCTGCCGCCGCCGTGGTGGAGCGGTCCGACCAGGCGGATTGGGTGAGGAGAGCGTCCCGACAACCCATTCTGGTGATGGGCCCCGAAGTCGACCTCCCCGAGGTCGAGGGCGGACTCCTCGACGCCGCCGCCCCCGGCGATCCGGCCCTGATCGGCTACACCTCGGGTACCACCGGTGCCCCCAAGGGCGCGGTCCTGTCCCATCGGAACCTCCTGGCCGCCACCGAGGCGGTGCGGATCGCCTGGCGCTGGGACGCCGACGACCGACTTGTCCACTGCCTGCCCGTGTTCCACGCCCACGGGCTCTGTGTCGCTGTCTACGGCACGCTGCTGGCCGGAGGGTCGGCGGTACTGCTGCCGGGCTTCGATCCCAGCGCGGTGGCCGAGGCGGCGAACGCCGGACGGGCAACCCTCTTCTTCGGTGTCCCCACCATGTACCACCGCCTGCTCAGTTCCGGCCGTCTGTCCGAACTGGCCGGGCTGCGATTGTGTGTGTCCGGTTCGGCCCCGCTCTCCGAAGCGCTCCATGCCGGCGTGAGCATGACGATCGGCAGCTCGGTGCTCGAGCGCTACGGGATGACCGAGACGTTGATGAACGTGTCCAACCCCTATGACGGCGAACGCCGGGCCGGCACGGTGGGGTTTCCCCTACCCGGCGTCGAGGTTGTGCTCGCTGACGACGGAGAGATCCTGGTACGTGGACCGAACGTCTTCGCCGGCTATTGGGAGCGGGCCGAGTCGAACCGGGAGGCGTTCTCGCATCCGGCCGATGGGGGAGCCGACTGGTTCCACACCGGAGACCTCGGAAGCGATGAAGACGGGTACCTGGCGATCAGGGGACGATCCAAGGAGCTCATCATCTCGGGAGGCTTCAACGTCTACCCGACCGAGGTGGAGGACGTGCTCGTTGCCCACCCCGGGGTGGCCGAGGCGGCCGTGAGCGGCACGCCCTCAGACGAGTGGGGCGAGGTGGTCACCGCCTGGATCGTGGCCGACGGCGCTCCGCCCACCTTGGACGAGCTGGTCGAATTCGCGTCGACATCGCTTGCCTCCTACAAACGCCCACGAGTGCTCCATGTCGTGGACCGACTTCCACGCAACGCCGTCGGCAAGGTCGTGCGTGGTCAACTCGGACAGTGATGGGCGATAGTTTCGATCCGGTGAGAGAGACCAGGCCGGCACGGTCGGGAACCGGGGTGTGGTGACGACCCCCACGCGGCGTGCCCGGCCGGCCGGCCCCAACGGGGCGCACGAACGCGAGCTGTCCCGGCTCGGGTTCGAGGTGGTGGCCGGGCTCGACGAAGTCGGCCGGGGTGCCTGGGCCGGCCCCGTGTCGGTGGGAGTGGTCGTGTTCCCCGTCGGCAAGCGCGCCCCGCGAGGTGTGCGGGACTCGAAGGAGCTCTCCGAGGCGTCCCGCGAGGCCCTCTTCCCTCTGATCACCCGCTGGTGTCCCGACTGGTCGGTCGGTCACGCCGAAGCCACCGAGTGCGATCGTTTGGGTATGACCGCGGCGCTGAGACTGGCCGCGTGGCGGGCGCTCGACGGTCTGCGCCTCAGACCGCATGCCGTGTTGATGGACGGGGCCTTCGACTATCTGAGCCCCCCCGGAGAGGCCTCCCCCGATTCGGGCCCGTCCCCACACGTGCGGACCGTGGTCCGGGGCGATTCCGCCTGCATCTCGGTCGCGGCCGCCTCGATCGTGGCCAAGGTTACCCGTGACCGGCACATGCGTTCATTGTCCCCCAGCTTCCCGGCCTTCGACTTCCACAGCAACAAGGGATACCCCTCCCCGGTGCACCAGCGGGCCCTGGCCGGTAACGGGCTGACTTCGTTACACCGCCGGTCGTGGTCGTTCGTGGACGACCTGGCCTTCCGCTGACGGCCGGTGACCGGCCGCGGGCCGACCACCCGGCCTGGCCTCAGCCGGCGGGGGGATCCTTGGGAAGCCCGAGCACCCGTTCGCCGATGATGTTCCGCAGTACCTCGTCGGTGCCGCCGGCGATCCGCATCCCCGGCACTCCCAGCAGATACTCGGACCAGGCATAGGTGCCCCAGGCTCCGGTGTCCGCCACCAGAGCCGGGCCGAGGATCCAGGAGACCAACTCGTAGGTGCGGACCATATTTGCGGTCAACGACAGTTTGGCCAGGGACATCTCGGGCCCGGGCAGCTGTCCGACCGCGATCTTGGCCATCGCCCGCAGGTTGGTGTAGCGGGCCACCCGGTCGTTGATGATGATCGAGGCCAACTCCTGGCGGATCAGGGGGTCGTCCGAACGACCGGTGGCCCGGGCCAGCTCGATCAGGCGAATGGGAGTGGGCAGTCCGATCCCGCCGGCACCGCCACCGATGGCGGCCCGCTCGTTCATCAACGTGGTGAGGGCGACGGTCCAGCCGCCGTTCACTTCGCCCAGGCGATGGGTGTCGGGCACCCGGACGTCGGTGAAGAACACTTCGTTGAATGAGGCGCCGCCGGTCATCTGGCGGAGGGGCCGGACCTCGACTCCTGGCGCGTGCATGTCGACGACGAATCCGGTCAGGCCGCGATGCTTGGGCAGGTCGGGATCGGTGCGGCAGATGATCTCCCCGATGTCCGAGACCTGTGCTCCCGAGGTCCACACCTTCTGGCCGGTCACGATCCACTCGTCGCCGTCTCTCACCGCTTTGGTCTGGAGGGATGCCAGGTCGGACCCGGACGAGGGCTCGCTGAACAGCTGGCAGGCCACGATGTCGCCGCGGTACATGGCCCGCAGATACCTCTGCTTCACTTCCTCGGTGCCGTGGGCGAGGATGGTCGGCGCCACCATGCCCAGCCCGATGCCGTAGACCGCCCGCGAGGGCGTGGCGTAGCGGGCGGCCACCGAGCTGAAGATCCGCTCGTACTGACGGGGGAGGCCGCGGCCCCCGTACTCCACGGGCCCACTGATCCATCCGAACCCGGCATCGAACTCGGTCTGCGCCCAGGAGCGGGCGGCGGCAAGATCTGCCTGCTGTTGCTCGGGCGTGCGTTCGGGGAACAGGCCCACCTTGTCCGAGCCCTCGCCCCAGACGAAGCTCTCCTGGCCACGCCGGGGGGCGTGGGCGTCAAAAAAGGCGCAGGCGTCGGATTCGAATTGCTCCGGCGAGATCTCGATCGGATCACCAGGGCTCTCCGGGTCGTCGTGGCTCACCACTGCCGAATCGGTCACGTTCGATTCCCCAATCTGCACTCTGGTCGTCGCCCGAGCCACCTTGGTCGGAACCTCGGGGCCTCGACAGCGTAATCGGCCCCCTCGAGGTCCTGTCTCCTCCGCCCTCGGCCCCCGGCCCGGAAGCCTTGGCCTGTCGGCTTTCCATTTCGCATACGCAAAGTATGGGCGGCTTCAAGATGCCCCGGCGAGGCCCAAATGGCACACCAAGGGTAGGCGAAACGTAAAACCAATTGGCGATCGCCTGGCCGCCGCCGGCGCGGCAGAGCTTCTTCCCAGGTCGCAGGCATTCCACTCACCCAGCGGCTCAGGAGATGGGGCCCAACACTGAACGAACGGCCTGGTCGAGCTGTGGCTGCACGAATACATACCCACTCGACACCAACACCGCCGGAAGGACGCGCTGGCCGCCGAGCACCAGTTCCTCCGCCATCTCTTGGCCGAGGACGAGGCGGAGAGCCGGAGCCGGAACAGGCAGGATGCTGGGCCGTCCCAGGGCTGCACCCAGGGCCTTGGCCAGTTCTCCGTCGGTGGCGGGCGAGGGCGCAGTGGCATTGACCGGGCCCGAGAGACCTGTGTCGTCGAGGCAGTGCCGGATAACGCCGACCTCATCCGCGAGGGTGATCCAGCTGCGGTACTGGGTACCTGACCCCATGCGGCCACCCAAACCGATCCGGAACAAGGGGAGCTGTCTGGCCAGCGCCCCACCAGTCCGGCTCAGCACGATTCCCGTCCTCAACGCCACCGTGCGGATGCCGGCGTCGGCTGCCGGGGACGCCGCTGCCTCCCACGCCCGGCACACGTCGGCCAGGAAGTCGGTCCCGGTTTCGGACTGCTCGGTCAATTCCTCGTCCCCCCGAATGCCGTAGATCCCGACCGCCGACGCGCTGACCAGGACGGAAGGACGGGATGACAGGGCAAGCACGGAGTCGATGAGCAGGGTGGTCGCCTGGACTCGGCTCTCGAGGATGAGTCTCTTGCGAGCGGGCGACCATCGCCGGTCGCCGATCCCGGTGCCGGCCAGGTTGACCACGGCGTCGTACGGCCCGGACCCCTCCAGCGCGTCGCCATCCAACCTCCCGCCGACAGGGTCCCAGTTGACGTCTCCGGTGCGTGGATCAGATCGGCCGGTACCTGGGCCGGGGCCCCGCACCAGCCGGACGACCGAGTGCCCGTCGGCCCCGAGTCGGGCGGTCAGGGCAGTGCCGATGAGGCCCGAGGACCCCGACACGAGGACCCGCATCAGCTGCTCTCAGCCGGGAGGCCGGCCCGGGCCACCGCGGCCCGCACGAACGCCGCGAATGCATCAGGGTGGGTGAGGTGGGCGCCGTGCCCTGCTCCTGCGATCTCGAACAGCTCGGCCCCCGGAGTGTGCTCCACGAGCCACGTCACCGTGTCCCGGTGCCGACCGATCGAGTTGCCCCCCGCCCGAAGGTGGCGGGGAGCTCGAGGGCGGTCACGTCGAATGGCGGATCGAGGAGACGGATGGCCCGAAGCTCGGCAGCCAGGGCTGGTCCGTCCACGCGCCGGGCGCGTTTTCCTTCTTCGGGCAGCCTCTCCCAGGCGCTGTCGCCCACCATGCGACGGAAGAACCGCTCGGCGGCCTCCTGGTCGGAGTCAGTCGGCGCGGATGCCGGCCCGGTGGCGACGGCTGCTGCCGTTGCGCCGGCATTGGCCGGCCACACGGCCAGCCACGGCATGGGCGGCTCGTAGGCGGCCACTGACAGGATGGTGGGGCTCCCGGCCCGGACGGCCGCCCCCAGCGCGATATCTCCGCCGTAGCTGTGCCCGACGACGACGGCGGGTCGGTCCCCGATGACGTCGAGCAGATCGTCGACGTGGCCGTCAAGCGTCGTGTTCAACGGGAGGGCATCACGCGAACGGTGGTAGCCGCGGCGGTCGTAGATCACGGTGTGGAGGTCGTCGAGCCGCCGCAGTACCCGGGCGAAGCTGGCCGACCGGTCCAGTGATCCGTGGATCAGCACCACCAGCGGTCCCGCCTCACCCGGGCCCGAGGGCTCGTGTTCGCTGATCGAAAGCTGGGCCGGCATAGACATTCCACCAGAGCCTGGCAGGCGCGCCGTGCCGTCGGCATACCGGGTAGTCACGAGGGTATTCGCCGCGCCCACAACCACCGGGTTGGCGCCCCAGAGGTGCCGTTCGCACCCAGATTCGGGGCAATCGCCCGGAAAATGCACACATGGCCCGCCCAGATCGTGCATTGTTGTGGCTTCCAAAGACGAAGGAGAGACAGTGCCCCTTACCAAAACCGATCTCATCACAGCCGTGGCCGCCCACACCGGCTCGACCTCGAAGGACGTGGCCACCGTGCTGGCCGGCCTCGAGGATGTCGTGGTCGCCACCGTCGCCAAGGGCGAAAAGGTCGTCATCACCGGGTTCTTGACGTTCGACCGGGCCGAGCGGGCCGCCCGCACCGGCCGCAACCCCCAGACCGGCGAGGCCATCAAGATCAAGGCGTCGAAGAATCCCAAGGTGTCGGCAGGCGCCTCGTTCAAGAAGGTCGTGAACGGCCAGGCCGCCGCACCCAAACTGGTCAAGGCCAAGTAGGCGCGTCGCGTCGCGTCGCGGAATCGCGGCCGCGGCAGTGGGCAGTGAGCGTTCGACGGTGGTCCGGGACAGTGCCGGGCCGCCGTCGAACGCCGTGTGATCAGATCGACGTGGTCAGAGTTGACCGATCGCCTTGTGCGTCTGGGGTACGACCCTCACCCGCCGGTAACGCCGGAGCGCCCGTTCCTGGAGTTCGAGCACCTGGTCCGGTGAAGGGGCTCGTTCTACCGACCCGAACGGTGTGACCGGCTGGAGGAATACCTCAGGTGGGTCATGGGCCGCCTCGCTCCTGGCGGCCGCGGCGACCATGTCGATGGCCCGATCGAACTGGGTCGGATCGGTGGAGGATCCGAGCACCAGCTTCACCCAGGTGGTCGCCCCGGAATCGAGGGCGGCGGTGAGGAACCTCTGCTGGGTCTCGGGGTCGACGTGTTCTCCGTCGACGCTCGGGAGCTTGATATCCATGCTCACGTAGGTGAGCCAGGGCAGAATTCGCTCGAACGAGGGGACCAAGGTTCCGTTCGTCTCGAGCATCACGGCTCGGTCACCGGCGGCCAGCTGTCGGGCCAGGGCAGTGGCTCGGGAGGACTGGAGAAGCGGTTCGCCACCCGTGAGGCTTATCGAATGATGGGGGAGCAGGGTCCAGAGCCTGTCCACCGCGGCCACCACGGAGGATATGGCCAGAGGGCTGGAGGTGGCGTCCCAGTCACGGCGACCCGGCGTCCGTTCGATGCGGCACGGGCCCGGACGTTTTTCGAGCGCCTCGGGCTGGTCGCAGTAGGCACAGCGGATGTTGCATCCCGTCAATCGGACGAAGACCTGGCGTTCACCCACGAGGGCCGCCTCGCCCTGGATCGCCGAGAAGATCTCGGTCACCAGGATGTCGTCCTCCGGTGACGCCGCCGGCGGCCCGGCCACGCCCGGGGCCGGGGCCGGGGCCGGGGACCACACCATCACGGGAGGGCGGGGTCGATCACACCCGCCTTGGCGAATCCGAGGGACCGCAGCCGGCACGCATCACACGCCCCGCACGGCACGTCGCCTCGCTGATAACAGGACCAGGTCAGGGCCAGCGGCGCTCCGAGGTCGACCCCCATCAGGACGATCTCGGACTTCGTGGACTCGATCAGAGGCGTCCTGATGGTGACCGGATGACCTTCGACCCCCCGCTTCTGGCCGGTAGCAGCCACCTGCCGGAAGGCGTCGATGAACTCGGGTCGGCAGTCCGGATAGCCCGAGTAGTCGATGGCGTTGACTCCGATCCACACCGCGTCGAGGTGGCGGGCTTCGGCCACGCCGAGGGCCACGGCCAAGAAGATGCTGTTCCGTGCCGGGACGTAGGTCGAAGGGATCCCGCCCTCACCGCCATCGGTGGGAACGTCGATCGAGTCGTCGGTGAGCGCCGAGCCGCCCCAGGCGCTGGTGTCGAGATGGACCACCAGGTGGTCGGATCGATAGTGGCCGGCAATCCCGGCGGCACGGTCGATCTCGGTGCGATGTCTTTGGCCGTAGTCGAAGGTGAGGGCCAGGGGTGGGCCCGCCGGTTCGCGATCGGCCAGGGCCATGCAGACCGTGGAGTCGAGCCCCCGGACAGGACGACCAGGTGACCTGGCACGATCAGGCGTCGGTCCCGGCGGACAGCTCCGCCGACGATTGCTCCGTCTCCCACAGCCGGATGGCGCTCAGGGCCAGGCCAGCCTCGGTCAGCAGCTCCCAGGCCTGGTGGGCCAGCAGCTCGGCGGTGGGATTTTCGATCACCTGGTTGAGGTCGCTGTGGTCCCAGGGGTCGATGACCACTCGGTCCACGATTGCCCGCAAATCGTCGAAGTCGATGACGACGCCGTTGGGGTCCAACGGTCCCGACACGGTGACGTCCAGCCGATAGGAGTGGCCGTGGAGATTGCGGCACTTCCCCGGATGCCATGTCAGGCGATGGGCGGCCTCGAACGTGAAGGTACACGTCACGCTGGTCCGGGGCTGGGTCATGGAACGACGCTAACGCAATGCCGGAAGGTCACCGATCGGCGACCTGGCGGTCCGGGCTGGTCCGGCCACCCACGCCAGTCGTGCCGGTAGGCTGGCGACAATGGATTCCACGCCCGAAGGAGACGGTTCACCGAAGTCGTCGCGTCCGGCTGACGCCACCGCCAGCGGCTCCTTCGGACCGAACGCGTGGTTGGTCGAGGACATGTACGACCGGTACCGCGCCGATCCGGCATCGGTCTCGGATTCGTGGCGGGAGTTCTTCGCCGACTATCGGCCGGCCGGCGGACCACTCGCCCCGGCCTCGACGTCGGCCCTCACCACCCCCTTGGTCAGCACGTCTACCGCACCGGCGCAGCCGGCCCCGCCGGCGGCGGTGCCGTCCGCCCGGGATGCCCAGACGGCGCCGACCGGCGGCCCGGCCCCGGCCACAGGTGCGGTGCCAGCGGCAACCAAGGCGCCCCGGCATCGGACGGCGCGACCGACTCGAATGAGGACGAACCGGCTCAGCCCCTCCGCGGCGCGGCAGGGCGGATCGTGGCCAATATGGAGGCTTCGCTCGGCGTACCCACCGCCACCAGCGTGCGAGCGGTTCCGGCCAAGCTCCTCGAGGTCAATCGGACCATCGTCAACAATCAGCTGTCCCGGACCACCGGTGGAAAGGTCAGCTTCACCCACCTGATCGGTTACGCGGTGGTGAAGGCCTTGGTCGCCATACCCGCCATGAACGCCGCCTTCGTGGCCGACGCCGACGGAAAGGGCACGCCGGGCGTGGTCCGCCACCGCCGTGTCGGTCTCGGCCTGGCGGTGGATGTGGAGAAGTCCGATGGCAGCCGGACGTTGCTGGTCCCCTGCATCTCCAACGCCGATACCCTCGACTTCCGCGGGTTCGTGAGCTCCTACGAGGACCTCGTGCGCAAGATCCACACCAACAAGATCGCCCCGGACGACTTTGCCGGTACCACCGTGACCCTCACCAATCCGGGGACGCTCGGCACTGTGCAGTCGGTGCCGCGGCTGATGCCGGGCCAAGGCCTCATCGTGGGGGTGGGTGCTCTCGGGTTCCCTCCGGGATTCGAGGCCGCTGATCCCCGTACGTTGGCCGAGCTGGGCATCGGCAAGACGGTGACCATCACCTCCACCTACGACCACCGCATCATCCAGGGGGCGGAGTCGGGCCTGTTCCTGGCCCACGTGTCCGAGTGCCTGATGGGTGGACACGGTTTCTACGACGAGGTGTTCGAGTCGTTGGACGTTCCCTACGAGCCCGTCCGGTGGGAAAGGGACGCCAACGCTCCCGACGACGAGGACGGGGGCGACCACCTCCGACTGACCAAACAGGTCCATGTCCAGACCCTGATCAACATGTACCGGGTCCGAGGCCACCTCATCGCTCATCTCGACCCACTCGACGCAGAGCCCCCGGTGCTGTACCCCGAGCTCGACCCGCTCCACTACGGCCTGACCATCTGGGACCTTCCCAGGCACTTCGTGGCGGACGGACTGGCCGGAAAGGACCGGGCCACGCTGGACGAGATCTTGCACGTCTTGCGTGATGCCTACTGCCGGACCCTCGGAGTGGAGTACATGCACATCCAGGATCCCGACCAGAAACGCTGGATCCAACAACACCTGGAGGGTGTCTCGTCGGCGCTCCAGCCCGAGGAGCAACATCACATCCTCGAGCGCCTGAATGCCGCTGAGGTGTTCGAGCGCTTCCTGCACTCCCGTTACGTGGGCCAAAAGAGGTTCGGCCTGGAGGGAGCCGAGTCGGCCATCGTCTTGTTGGACACCATCCTCGACGAGGCGGTGCGCACCGGCCTGCGGGAGTCGGTCATGGGCATGGCCCACCGAGGACGGCTCAACGTGCTGGCCAACATCGTGGGTAAGTCCTACGAGGAGATCTTCGAGGAGTTCGAGGGCAATCTCGACCCCGAATCGGTGCAGGGATCGGGGGACGTGAAGTACCACAAGGGGGCGGTGGGGACCTTCGTCGCCCGCGACGGCGGCACCATCCCGATCACCATGGCCTCCAACCCCTCCCATCTGGAGGCGGTCGATCCGGTGGTGGTGGGCATGGCCCGGGCCAAACAGGATCTCGCCGGCGGTGAGCAGGGCTCCGGCCCCAAGCTCGAGGACGGCTCGGGCGACCCGTTCCCGGTGTTGCCCATCCTCATCCACGGGGACGCCGCCTTCGCCGGCCAGGGAGTGGTGGCCGAGACGCTCAACTTGTCGGGGCTGGCCGGATATCGCACCGGGGGCACGGTGCACATCGTGATCAACAACCAACTCGGCTTCACCACTGCTCCCGAGGCGGCCCGCACCTCGGTCTACCCCACGGACGTGGCCAAGATGGTCCAGGCGCCGATCTTCCACGTCAACGGTGACGACCCCGAGGCGTGCGTCCGAGCCGCCCGTCTCGCCTTCGGTTTCCGCCAGGCCTTTCACAAGGACGTGGTCATCGACATGGTCTGCTACCGCCGTCACGGCCACAACGAAGGCGACGACCCCAGCTACACCCAGCCGCTGATGTACGCCCTCATCGAGGCCAAGCGCTCGGTGCGCAAGCTCTACACCGAGTCACTGGTCCGACGGGGCGACATCTCGCTGGACGAGGCCGAGCATGCCCTCGACGACTTTTCCGGTCGGCTACAGGCCGCCCTCGACGAGACCCGGGCCGAGGCCGAGTCGACCTCGGGGACCGTACCGGTGCTCCCCGAGTACGTGGTTCCCGACCTGTGGATCCCACCGGTCGAGACCGGTGTCGACGCCTCGGTGCTCTCCCGTCTGGCCACCGAGGTTCGCACCGTACCCGACGGCTTCGTGATCCATCCCAAGCTGGCCCGCCAGTTCGAGCAGCGGGACAAGGTGGTCGCCGACGGCGAGATCGACTGGGCGCTGGGTGAGGCGCTGGCCATCGGATCGCTGCTGCTCGAAGGGACGAACGTCCGGCTGACCGGTCAGGACACCCGGCGGGGGACATTTTCCCAACGCCACGCGGTGCTGGTCGATTACAAGACCGGCGAGGAGTACGTACCCTTGGCCTCGCTCGAGGGCGGACGATTTACCATCCGGGACTCGCTGCTCTCCGAGTATGCCTGCGTCGGCTTCGAATACGGGTACTCGGTGGAGGCCCCTGGCGACCTGGTGGCATGGGAGGCCCAGTTCGGTGATTTCTGGAACGGCGCCGAGATCATCGTCGACAATTTCCTGGTGGCCGCCGAGGACAAGTGGGGTCAGAAGTCCGGCCTGGTCCTCCTACTGCCGCACGGGTACGAGGGACAGGGACCCGAGCACTCGTCCGCCCGGGTCGAGCGGTTCTTGTCCCTGTGCGCCCGGGGCAACCTGCGAGTGACGGAGCCGACCACCGCCGCCCAGTACTTCCATCTTCTCCGGTCCCAGGTCAGAGGAACTGAACGCCCGCTGATCGTGTTCACTCCGAAGTCTCTGCTCCGGGCCCGTCAAGCCCGCTCGCCCACTGCCGCCTTCACATCCGGTTCGTTCGCCGAGGTGCTCGACGACCCCGCCTCGGCCGACGAGGACTTCGATCCGAGCGCCATCACCAGAGTGGTTCTGTGCACCGGCAAGATCGCCTACGACGCACTGGCACGCCGCGACGAGCTGGGCCTGGCCGCTACCGGGGTGGTGGTGGTCCGGGTCGAGCAGCTCTACCCGTGGCCGAAGTCGACCATTCAAGGAATCCTCAATCGCTACCCCAACGCCCGCGAGGTGGTCTGGCTCCAGGAGGAGCCGGAGAACATGGGCGCCTGGAACTTCGTCCACGGCCGACTCCACAAGCTCCTGCGGGAAAGCCACAGTCTGCGTCACGTGAGTCGGGCCGAGTCGGCCAGTCCGGCCACCGGGAGCGCGGCTCTGCACCGGTTGGAACAGGACGACCTCCTGGCCCGATCGGTCGGCTGAGTCGACCCCGGATCGGGAGGGCCCAGGGCCGCTCAGACCAGGAAGTCGTGAGCCAGGGCGATCCACATCTCGGTGGACAGGTGCAGCGACTCGATGTCGACCCGCTCGTCGATCCCGTGGAACATGGCTCCGTACTGTTCGAAGCTGATGGCCTGGCTGTGCAGTCCGAACCCGTAGGCCACCGAGCCCAGTTGGCGGTGGAACCGGGCGTCGGTGGCGCCGACCGTGAGGTAGGGAACGGTGCGGCACCCGGGGTAGAACAACCGGCTGACCCGTTCCAGGGCGTCCCACAGAGGGGTGTCGATGGGCGAACTCGTCGACGGCTGCTCGTCTCTGAACTCGATCTCCACATCATCGGCCAGGTCCCCGATGATGTCCTCCAGCATGGTGCGGATGTCGCCGGTGTCCCAGCCGGGCAGGGAGCGGATGTCCAACTGGAGGTCGACCCTGTCGGGAATGACGTTGATCTTGGTCCCGGCGTCCATGATGGTGGGGGCCACTGTCGTGTGGGTGCAGGCGTGGGCCTGGCGGGCCAGGCCGATCAACGGCAGCTCATCGAGGAAGGCGTCGATGCGGTCGGGGTCGAGCAGCGGACCGGCCAGCTCAGGAGGGAACCCGATGCCCTCGATGAACCGGGTCCACGCCTCGTGCAGTTGGGCCTCGGGCCGGTAGGCGTCGATGCGCCGGACCACCTCGGCCGCCTTCACCAGGGCATTGTCGGTGCGGAGGGGCTGGCTTCCGTGACCCGGGGTTCCCTTGACGGTGAGTTGGCACCAGTAGACGCCCTTCTCGCCGACGATCACCGGCAGTCGGGGTGTGCCGTCGGCGCCGCCCATGGGAAATCCTCCCGACTCGGTGATCACGAAGTCCGAGTTCACGTCGTCTGCCGCGTGTTGGCACAGCCACTCGGCCCCGTGGGTACCGAGGGCCTCCTCGTCGGCGACGGCGACGTAGGTGAGGTCACCCGCCGGCCGGAACCCGGACCGGGCCAGATGGCGGAGTCCGGTGGCCATGGTGGCGGTCAGATTGAGCATGTCGATGGCGCCGCGACCCCACACCTCGCCATCGATCAGCTCGCCTGCGAACGGATCGTGGCGCCAGTCGTCGCCGTTGGCGGGCACCACGTCGGTGTGGCCGAGGAGGGTCAGGGACGGGGCGGCAGGGTCGGTACCCTGGATCTTCGCCACCAGCGAGGTCCGGCCCGGTACCGGTTCGAACGTCTCCATGTCCAGGCCTGAGCCCTCAAGGTAGTTCTCGAGGAGATCGGCGCTCCGGCGCTCCTGGCCCGACGATTCGGAACCGTCGTTTACGCACCGGTTGCGGATCAGACCCTGCAGAAGGTCGGTGGCCTCTTCGGTGCGGGTGCTTTCCGAGTCCACTTCGGCATCCTAAGCCCGAACCTGTGAGGCAGCCTCCCGTCGCCAGGGCGGTCGGGTCGGCTCGGACAAGGGATGGCCGGGGCTGACCTGGTCAGATGGTTGACTGTGGAGAGCTATGGAACAAGAACCCCCCGAGCGTCGGCGCATCGTCGTCGACGGCTCCAATATCGCGACCGAGGGCCGAACCCTGCCCAGCCTGGCCCAGCTCGACGAGGCCATCCGCACCTTTTTGGAGGAGTACCAGGGATTCGCCTCGTCAGATGTGACGGTGGTGGTCGATGCCTCGTTCGGCCACCGGATCGATCCCTCCGAAGTGGCCGCCTTCGAGCAGGCCGTCGAGCACGGCGAGATGATCACGCCGCCGGCCGGCGCCGTGGGACGGGGGGACGGGTTCATCCTTCGTATCGCCGAGAAGTCGGGCGCATTGGTGCTCTCGAACGACTCGTTCCAGGAGTTCCACGCTGAGCGGCCCTGGTTGTTCGAGCCCGGACGGCTGATCGGGGGCAAGCCGGTACCGGGTGTGGGCTGGATCTTCACGCCCCGGACGCCGGTGCGGGGGGCGAGGAGCCGATCGGTGACCAGCAAGTCACGCCGGGACGCCATGGGGGTCAACGGCGAGACTCCCGAGTCCGGTGCCGACGACGCGGTCCTTCCGGGCGGAGACGCCCCACGAGGCCGGGGTGGCCGCGGAGCCCGGCGAGGCAGAGGGGGAGGGTCCGACAAGGCCGCCACCGATCAGAAAGTTGAGCTCGAATCGCCCACCGATCTCGATGGCGACTCTGCCAGTGCGAAAAAGTCCACTTCGACCAGGGCTGCTTCGACCAGGGCAACCCCTACCAAGGCCTCTGGCGCCAAGGGTTCGACCAAGGCCGCGGCCAAGGCAACCAAGGCCGCAGGGTCAGACAAGGCGACCACGGCCGCAAAACCCACCAAAACGACCAAAGCGACCAAGGCCCCCAAGGCCGCAGGGCCCACGAAAGCCACCAAGGCCACGAAAGCCACCAAGGCCGCGAAAACGGCCAAGGCCACGAAAACCGCCAAAGCCACCAAGACGACGAAGACGGCCAAGGCCGCCAAGCTCACCAGCGCCACGTCCCCAACGGGTCGGACGGCACCGGACGCTGATGTGACCGGTGGGCGGGGTGGGTCCCACGAGGCCCTGAACGATCCCATGACCTTCCTCACCTTCGTCGCCGAGCATCCGGTGGACAGCGTCTTCGACGGCACCGTGGTCTCCTTCACCTCCCACGGGGCCCACGTCGACGTGGGAGGCATGTTGTGCCATGTCCCATTGCGGGGACTGGGGGACCCACCTCCCAACAAGGCCCGCCAGGTCCTGACCAAGGGTGAGACCCGGCCGTTCACGCTGGTCTCACTCGACCCTGGCCGCCGACGGGCCGAGCTAGCGCTTCCCGGCCTGGCGAGGTGAGTGTCACCGGTGGTGGTCTCCGGACCCCGGGCATTCCGGAGCCGCGGCCGGCCCGGTAACCTCGCCGTCGTGCAAGCCGTCGACTACCTGCCCCACCGCGAGCCATTCCTGTTCGTCACCGAACTGACCTCGGTCGAGCCGGGCCAGTCGGCAACGGGCACGTGGCACCTCACCGGCCGGGAGGACTTCTTCACCGGTCACTTCCCGGGACGCCCGACCCTTCCCGGTGTGCTCATGGTGGAGGCGCTTGCCCAACTCGGGGGAGTGGCGGTGCTGGCGGATCCTCACTACGCCGGCAAGCTCCCTTTGTTCGGAGGAATCGAGAAAGCACGGTTCCGGCGCCAGGTGATACCCGGAGACGTGCTCGACATGGAGGTGACTCTGGGGCGGATGTCCGCCCGGGCCGGCAAGGGTTCGGGCCGGGCCACCGTCGGCGGGGAACTGGCCTGCCAGGCCGAGCTGCTGTTCGTGCTGGTGGACGCGGCCCCTTCGGATCCGAGCTGACGGAACTGATCTGAGCGCCCCACCCATGCGTATCGCCACCTGGAACGTCAACTCACTGACCGCTCGCCTTCCCCGGGTGGAGGAGTGGATCGGCTACGCCCAGCCCGATGTCCTCTGCCTCCAGGAGACCAAACAGGCCGATGCCGCTTTCCCGTATGGGGCTTTTGCCGCTCTCGGCTACGAGGCGGCCCACCACGGCGACGGCCGGTGGAACGGGGTGGCCATCCTCAGCCGGGTCGGATTGGACGAGGTCGTGCTGGGTATGGGCTCCGACGACGACCAGGGGTCGCGGCTGGTGGCCGCCGACTGTGGGGGGGTCCGCGTGCACTCGGTCTACGTGCCCAACGGACGTAGCCTCGACAGCGACCAGTACCCGGCGAAGCTGGCATGGCTCGGCCGACTGAAGGCGCTCCTCGACGAGACCGGTGCCCCTGACCGTCCGGTGGCGGTCTGTGGCGATTTCAACGTGGCGCCCGACGACCGCGACGTTTGGGATCCGGCGCAGTTCGTGGGGATGACCCACGTGAGCCAACCGGAGCGGGATGCGTTGGCCGACCTGGAGGCATGGGGACTTGTCGACGTGTTCCGACGCCTGTATGCCGATGCCGGATTGTTCTCGTGGTGGGACTATCGCGGCGGTTCCTTCCACCGGCACCAGGGGATGCGCATCGACCTGATCCTGGTGACCGAGGTGCTGGCCACCCGCACCACCTACGGTCTCATCGACCGCAACGCTCGCAAGGGCCAGAAACCGTCCGATCACACCCCGGTGTTCATCGACACCACCGTTCCCTAGCGGGGCGGCCCGGCGCGGCCGTCACCGGCCGAGCGAAGCTCGCATCTCGGCGATGCGTCGGCCGGCATCCCTCGGGGTGATCCGACCGCTTCCGGTTCTCGACACTCGGGCCACCGACGCCAGCCACGGCGATGGCTGGCGCTCCATCTGCCTGCCGTTGCCCATACGCCGAACCCGGACCCACGAACAGTGGAGCTCCCGCGACGCTCGGGTGAGCGCCACGTAGAGCAATCGGCGCTCCTCGTCGCGGGACGCCTCGGAGGTGGCATAGACGATGGGAACGAATCCGTCCTCGATACCCACCACGTACACCGAGGTCCACTCGAGGCCCTTTGCCCGGTGGAAGGTCGCCAGCTCGACGGCGTCAGGAGCGTCCCCGCCGAGGTCGGCCCGTCCCCGCGGCCTGCCGTGGTCCGGCTGGTCTGTCCGGCCGCCCGGAGCGGACCCGGGACACCGTTCCCGGCGCCGTGGACCCCGGCGGACTCGCCGGCCGGCGACTCCGGTCCCGGGGCCACCCGGTAGGGGACGCCGGCCCGGTCGAGGGCCCGGCCGATCTGGGCGAGCTGGTCGTGGGTGCGGGCCAGCACCGCCTGGTCCGAAAAGAGCATTCCGTCTTCGGCCCGTTCGAGGATCGACGACACGATGCCCTCGGCCTCGGCGGTTTCGTCGTCGAAGGCGGTGACCACCGGCATGGGTCCGTCCCCAGCCAATGAACGAGGCGGCACGGTGACGGCACGTCCCAGGCCAGCGGTGGCCGCCGCCACCACCTGGGGTGTCGATCGGTGGTTCTCGTCGAGGCGGACCACCTGCCATGTCGGCGACGGTCTCGGGCAGCCGGTCGAGCAGGGTCGGGTCGGCCCCGTTCCAGCCGTAGATGGCCTGGTTGGGGTCTCCCACGGCACACAGATCGCATCGTGCACCCCATCAGCGCCTGGATGAGGCGGAACTGGGCCGGATTCACGTCCTGGAACTCGTCGACCGAGAGATGTCGGTAGCGCCAGTGCATGCGCTCGGCGAAATCGGCTGTCGCCGAGAAGCAGGTCCCCCGACCGCACCAGTACGTCGTCCAGATCGAGCGATCGACGGCGCAACAGGGCCCGGTCGTAGTCGGCGAAGAGCGGCGGCGATCCGGTCGGCATCCACCAGCGTGGTCCGGCCGGCGACGGCCGCGGCCTCCAGGTACCCGTCGGAGCGAGAGGCACCGGGCCTTGGCCCAACCGATCTCGGTTTCGACCACCGACGCCGTGGCCGGGTCGCCGGCCAGGTCCCGGATGATCCGGTACCGGTGCTCGGCCACCACCGGGGGAGGCTCGCCCTGCGTCCAGGGCGTGGCGTCGGAGCAGGGTGAGGGCGAGTTGGTGGAGGGTGCCGGCCCGAACGCCGGGTCCGGGCGCCCGTCCGGCCGACGCCGGCGACGACACCGGGACGCCGTAGGTGCCCAGTCGCTCTTCGAGCTCGTGGGCCGCCTTGCGGGTGAACGTGCACACTGCGGTGTGGTCGGCATCGGCCGAACCGTCTTGGATGCGCCGGGCCACCCGGAGAGTGAGCACCCTGGTCTTTCCCGAGCCCGGCCCCGGCCACGATGCACAGGGCCGGTGCGGTCGACAGGACCGCTTGGCGTTGTGGTCCGGTGAGCGAGGCCATGGCCGCCGCCAGAGCATCGCCGGCGGGCCGAAGCGTCGCCGATGGGCACCGCAGCGACGGCCCGGGTATCGGCGGCCGCGGGGACCGCGGGGACGATGGATTCCACAGTGCGCCGAGGCTACCGGCCGGGTGCTTCAGCCTGGTGACCCGGTCGGAATGACCCACCTGCGCCGGGCCGGTCGGTAGGGTGTGCCGGTGCTGAAGTCGTTCGCCGGCGGTCAGGTGTTCGGCGCCACCTGGGGCCACGGCGCCGCCACGGTACTGGCCCTGCACGGTTGGCAGCGCACCCACCTGGACTTCTCCCCGGTCTTCGACCCGGTCGGCCACAGAGCGCCCTGGTGGTCGGGCCCCAACGCCGTCCGGAGCCCGCCCTGAGCGTGGTCGCGCCCGACCTGTTCGGATTCGGGGCCACGCCGCCGCCCCCCGAGGCCTGGGGGTCCGAAGAGTACGCGGGCCACCTGCTGCCGCTGTTCGAGGAGCCGGGGCTCCTGGCCGAGCGCGTCGTCCTGGTCGGCCACTCCTTCGGTGGTCGCGTCGCCATCCCGCTGTACGGCCTGGTGCCCGACCGGATCGAACGGGTGGTGCTCACCGGGGTGCCCCTTCTCGACCGCCAGGGCCGGCGGACCAGGCCTGCCACCCGGTACCGCCTGGCCCGGCGCCTCCACAGGATGGGGCTGCTCGGCGACGAGCGCATGGAGGCCATGCGCAACAGGTACGGATCCCCCGACTACCGGGCCGCCCAGGGGGTCATGCGCGACGTCTTCGTCCGGTTGCTGGCCGAGCAGTACGTGGAGGGATGGCCGCCATCGAATGCCCGGTCGACCTGGTGTGGGGCGAGGAGGACACCGAGGTGCCGGTCGAGGTGGCCGAGCGGGCCCAGCCGATCTTCCCGTCGGCGCGCCTGGTGACGCTGCCCCGGATCGGCCATCTCACGCCGACCGAGGCACCCCGTGAGCTCCTGGCAGGTCATCCTCGGTGGTTCGGCCGGTGACCTCGGGCCCATCCCCGCGGGACCTGCTCACGGGAGCGCTCGATGTCGGCGAGGCTGGCACCACGGAGCGGCCTGGGTCACTGTGGCCGCCTGCGTGCTGGCCTGTGCCCCGGCCGGTCTGCGGTGGCTCCGGGTCGCCCAGCGCGAGCACTACCTGCCGGTTCGGTGGCGCGGTTCGCCGGTCGTTGGTGGCGGATCACGCCGGCCAACGGCGCGCTGGCCGCGGTGGCGCTGGCGGCGGGCGTCGTGTCCCTGTGGTGGCCACTGGTCGGGCGTGGCGGTTGCCGCCGTGGTCGCCGCCGGGCCGCTCGGTCTGTCGTGGAAGGGCCGCACGTCGCCCCTGGCCTGGACCCGCCGGCTGAAGACGCTGGCCGGGACGTGGGCCGTGTTGGAGGTGATGGTGGTGGTGGTCGGCGTGGCCACCGGCTGGGCGGCCCCGGCGGCCGTGCTGGCCGCGCTGGTCGGTGCCGCTCCTCGTCGACGCCGCCTGCGTGGTCACCGCCCCGTTCGAGCGCCGGCTGTCCAACCACTTCGTCGACGAAGCCACCGCCCGCCTGGCCCGGGTCGCTCCGACGGTGGTGGCCGTGACCGGTTCGTACGGCAAGACCTCGACCAAGGGTCACATCGCCCATCTGGTCCGACCCAGCCTGACCGTGGTGGCCACCCCGGCCAGCTTCAACAACCGGGTCGGACTGGCCCGGGCCGTCAACGAGCACCTGGCCGAGGGCACCGAGGTGTTCGTGGCCGAGATGGGCACCTACGGACCCGGGCGAGATCGCCGACCTGTGCCGGTGGTGTCCGCCCGACATCTCGGTGATCACCGCCATCGGCCCGGTGCATCTCGAGCGTTTCGGTTCTGAGGACCGGATCGTCGAGGCCAAGTCGGAGATCCTCGGGCCGGCCCCGGTCGTGGTCCTGGCCGTGGACGACCCCCGGCTGGCGGCCCTGGCCGACCGGGCGGCAGAACAGGGCAAGCGGGTAATGCGCTGTTCGGTCACCGACCGCGGCGCCGACGTGTGCGTCGAGCGAACGGGGACGACCAGCGGGTGTCCGTGTTCGCCCATGGGGTGGCGGTGGCCGAGGACGTGGCGCTGGCCACCGGCGTCCAGCCGTCCAATCTGGCCTGTGCCGTCGCGGTGGCCCTGGTGCTCGGGGTGGAGCCCTCGGTCATCGGTGCCCGGCTCACCGACCTGCCGTCGGTCGATCACCGGCTGCAGGCCGTTCGATCCCCGTCGGGCGTGACCATCCTCGACGACACCTACAACTCCAACCCGGCCGGCGCCGCCGAGGCGCTGGCCGTCCTGGCCGGCGTGCGGGACCTCGGACCGCGCCGTCGACCTCGGACCCGGATCCGGTTCGCACCGGCGGGTGGTGGTCACCCCCGGGATGGTCGAGCTCGGCTCGCAGCAGTTCGAGCGAGAACCGCCGCCTCGGCGCCGCCATCGCCTCGCGGGCCGACCAACTCCTGATCGTGGGTCGGACCAACCGCCGGGCCCTGTTGGCCGGCGTGGCCTCGGTACCCGGGTCACGGGCCGAGGTGATGCTGGTACGGGACCGCGACCAGGCGGTGGAGTGGGTACGGGGCGAGCTCGCCCCGGGCGACACCGTGTTGTACGAGAACGATCTGCCGGACCACTACCCTTGAACAGCTGAGCCACGGCCGGGCCCGTCGACCGAGGGGCGCTGCCCATCCAACCGCCGATCGGAGGAGTCAAACCACCGTGCCCGACGTCGCCGTCATCTTCGGAGGTCCGTCACCCGAGCACGATGTGAGTGTGCTCACCGGCCTGCAGGCCGCTCGCGGTCTGGCCGGGTCCGGGTGCGCCAGGGCCGGTCCGGGCCCTCTTCTGGTCGAAGACCGGCGACTGGTACGAGGTCGACACCGGTCTCGAGGCCGAAGCCTTCCTCGAGGGCGTGCCCAGGGGCTCGTCGAAGCTGCAGCTGGTCGCCGGCCCCGACGGGGGGTTCGCCGAACCCGGCGGCCGCCTCGGCAAGTCCCGTACCATCGACATCGACGCCGCCCTTGTCTGCTGCCACGGCGGCCCGGGCGAAGACGGGACTCTGCAGGCCGCCCTCGACCTGGCCGGCATCCGCTATCCCGGACCCGACCGTGGCCGGTGCGGCGTTGGGGATGGACAAGTTGGCCTTTGGCGCGGTCGGCCGCCGCCGCCGGCCTGCCCACCCTGCCCCGGGTCCTGCTCGGGCCCGACACCGACCCGCCTCCCTTCGACGGCCCCTTCATCGTCAAGCCTCGCTTCGGGCGGCTCCTCGATCGGGATCGACGTGGTCGAGGACTTCGCCACCGCCGAGGCCCGGCTCTCGGCCAATCCCCACCTCCGTTTCGGTGCCGTCCTCGAGCCCTACCGGCCCGATCTCACCGACCTCCAGCTGGGCGTGCGCACCTGGCCGGCGCTGGAGTTCTCGGCGGTGGAGAGACCCATCCGGGCCACCGCCATCGACCGACATCCTCGACTACCGCGACAAGTACGTGGCCGGTGAGGGCATGGCCGGCGCCAATCGGGAGCTCCCGGCCCTGATCCCTTCTGATCTGGAGAAGCGACTGCGAGATGCCGCCGCGCACCATCGCGGCTCTCGCCGGGGTTCGCGGCGTGGCCCGCATCGACTTCCTCTCGGACGGGGAGCAGTTCGTCGTCAACGAGATCAATACGATCCCCGGTTCCCTGGCCCGTTACCTGTGGGTCGCACCGCCACTTCCCTTTGCCACCCTTCTCGCCGATCTGCTCGCCGAGGCTCGCCAGCGGCCGACTCACGCCTTTTCCGCCGCCGGCGCCGACGGAACGGTTCTCCGATCGGCCGGGTCGATCGCCGGCAAGTTGGCCTGACGCACTTGGCCATCCACCGGCTCAGCCTCCTTCCCGGCGAGAAGGTTCTGGTGGATCTCAGGCCGCACTGGTCGTTCCTCACCGCCCCGCTGCTGATCTCGATGGTGGCGGTGGCGGTGGGAGTGGCTCTCGACTTCGGCATCCCCCACACCTCGGTGGCCGTTCACTGGATCGAAGGATCTGTCGTCGCCATTCCCTGTGTCTGGCTGGTGGTACGGATGGTCCGTTGGCGGACGACCAGCCTGGTGCTGACGTCCCACCGGCTGATCGAGCAGTGGGGCGTGGGGTCCCGCCACCAGGCTGAGGAGATGCTGTCCCGTATCGCTTCGGTGGTCGCGGTCCAGTCCTTTTTTCGCCGTCTGATCGGCACCGGACGCCTCGAACTGGAGATCGTCGGTGAGGACGAGATCCGTTGGATCGACGATGTGCGCAAGCCGGTGATCCTCCAGCGGGTGATCAATCGCCGACTCCGACCCTATGGGCAGTACGGGCCCGCCCCTGAGCAGGTCCCCGACTGAGGCCGGGCGTCTGGCCCGCCCCCGAACCGGGCGCCCACCGAGGCTGGGCATCGGGCCCACCCGCCCCTCCGTTCGCACGCTTGTTTTTGAGTTCGCATCCAAGCGGTATCACCCGGGCGGCCTCATACCGCTTGCATGTTATTTCCAGAAGCAGTAGGCCGATGCTCCCGCGGACACCCGGCCGTCGGCCCCCCGGGCGCCCCGTGCTGCCTGCCCTACTCAGACCGGCGCCGGGATGCCACCGTCCCGTCCGAGGCCCGGACGCGCCAGGCTTGTGTCGTCAATCCATCCAGATCGACGGCGCCCGGACGGCTGAGCGCGACCGCGCACCCTCCGAAGCCGGCCCCGGTGAGCCGGGCACCGAAGACGCCGGGCGTCGATCGCAGCTGCTCGACCAGGTCATCGAGGATCGGAGTGGAGACCTCGAATTCGACAGCGAGGCTCCGGTGGCTCTCGGACATGAGGTGACCGGCGTCGACCAGATCACCGGAGTCCAATGCGGCACTGAAGTCCCGGACCCTGCGGCACTCCGACACGACGTGGCGGGCGCGCCGGAGCAATAAGGGGTCGCTCAGCACGGCCAGATCGGTGAGATCAGCGCGGCCCAACGGGCCGACCACAGCCGCCGCCGCCTCGCACTCGGCCACCCGGGTCGAGTAGGCCGAGGATCGAACGGCTCGGCGCTCACCCGAGTCGACAACCACGACATCGACGCCGGTCGGTAACGGCACCTGCCGGCTGACCAGGGTGGAGAAGTCGATGAGGAGTGCGTGGCCGGACGTTGCCCCCGCGCACACCAGCGGGTCCATGGCGCCCACCGGGGCACCTATCAGGTGTTCCGCGTGCTGGCACAGGCGGGCGATGGACTGGGGCGTGCCCCCGTGCTCGAACACCTCGACCAGGGCAACGCAGAGGGCGGCGCTCGACGACAGGCCGGCCCCGGTCGGCAAGGTGGATGCGATCTCGAGCGTCCCGCCCGTCACCGGTGGCGACAAGGCGACCATTGCCGCGATCAGCCGGGCCCATGACGGTTGGAGATCTCTGAACGTCGGGCCACCGCCGTCGATCCGGAGCGGGAGGTCGATCTCGGACGGGAACATGCCCGACCGGACCCGGAGCTGATCGCCGGTATCCGGGGTGAATGTCACCTCGATGCCGAGATCGATGGCCATCGGCAGGGCCAGGCCCAGGTTGTAGTCGGTGTGGTCACCGATCAGGTTCACCCGGCCCGGACCTGTTGCCCTTCGCACCAGTGGCACCGGCCGCTCCTCACCGGACGTGATCAGGGGAGATCGATCGAAGGCTAACCGCTCAACCGGGATCAGCACCGCCCGCCACCGCCAACGACGCATTTGACCTCGGAGGACGGAACGGCAACCATCCCGCCATGACATTCGCGATCGCAAGATGCCCGCTGGCCGCGGTGGGAGCCGTCCGAGCTGCACGGCGGCGTCCGATGAGTGGTCCACTCGACGGGGTCAGGATCATCGAGATGGCGGGCCTCGGCCCCACGCCATTTGCCGGCATGATGCTGTCGGATGCCGGTGCTGACATCGTGCGGATCGACCGGCCCGAACGGGCCACGTATCCGCCGCACCCCGGTCCCCATGTCGATCTGATGAACCGGGGTCGACGGTCGGTGGCGGTGGACCTGAAGCACTCGGACGGAGTCGAACTGGTCCTCCGGCTGATCGAAGGCGCCGACGGCCTGATGGAGGGGTTCCGTCCCGGGGTGGCGGAGCGGATCGGGATAGGCCCCGACGTGTGCCTGGCCCGAAACCCGAAATTGGTCTATGGCCGGATGACGGGGTGGGGCCAGCAGGGCCCGCTGGCCTCAATGGCCGGGCACGACATCGATTACATCGCCCTGGCCGGTGCGCTCGAGCCGATGGGCCGCGCCGGAGACCGACCGTTCCCCCCTCTGAACCTGGTTGGCGACTTCGGCGGTGGAGGCATGATGCTGGCGTTCGCCATGTGCGCCGCCATCATCAGCGCCAGACAGACCGGAGCCGGCCAGGTCATCGATGCAGCCATGGTCGACGGTGCCGCGTCGTTGATGACGATGACATTCACCCTGCGCCAGGCCGGCGTCTGGAACGACGAACGGGGAACCAACCTGCTCGACACCGGTGCCCACTTCTATGAGGTCTACGAGACGTCTGACGGCGGCTTCATGGGCGTCGGGGCCATCGAACCCCAGTTCTATGCCGAGCTGATCCGGCTGCTGGACCTGGAGGGCGAGGAGCTGCCCGATCAGAGCGACCGCGCCGCCTGGCCGGCCATGAAGAAGCGATTCACCGAGCTGTTTGCCTCCCGGACCCGGGCCGAGTGGGAGAAGGTATTCGAGGGAAGTGACGCCTGCGTCGCTCCGGTGCTGTCGTTGTCAGAGGCGCCGGAACATCCGCACAACCGCCTCCGAGGGACCTTCACCGAGGTGGCCGGGGTCGTGCAGCCGGCACCGGCTCCGCGCTTCACCGGTACGCCGGGAGGCATCCGTCGGCCACCCCCCAATCCCGGAGAGCATGGCGACGAGGCTCTCACCGACTGGGGCTTGGACCCGGACCAGATCACCGCCCTCCGGTCGTCGGGGGCCATCCGGTAACACGACCGGCCCGCGGCTACAGGTTCACCACCGGACAGGTCACCGTCCTCGTGATCCCCTCGATCAGTTGGATGCGGCCGACCACCATCTGACCCAGCTCGTCGACGGTCCCGGCCTCGGCTCGAACGATCACGTCGTACGGCCCCGTGACGCCCTCTGCAGCCACGACACCGTCGAGCGTGGCCACCGTCCGGGCGACCGTGGCCGCTCTGCCCACCTCGGTCTGGATCAGCACGTAGGCATGGACCGGCATCTGCATCTCCTGGGACGGTCGTGGGTGGTGGTCCGCGCATGTTATCCCCGTGGGTGCCGGCGCCTACGATTCGGGTGTGGGCGTTCGGGAGCGGAGTGATCAGTTCCGGCGCTTGGCCCGGTCGGCTCTCACCGACCTCTTCGACCAGCGTCGACCGTTCGGGCGGTTGGCTCTGACCCACGTCCTCATGACGGCGGGGGACACTATGTTCGCCGTCTCCCTGGCCGGATCCCTGTTCTTCTCGATTTCACCCACCGCAGCCAGGGACAAGGTCCTGTTGTACCTGCTGTTGACGGTGGGACCCTTCGCCGTGGCCGCTCCCGCCCTGGGCCCGGTCATCGACCGCAGTCGGGGCGCCCGCCGGGCCACGGTGGTGGCCTCGGCCCTGGGCCGGGCGGCGCTGTGCCCGTTCCTGGCCCGAGACATTCACTCGCTCTTGCTGTTTCCTGAGGCGTTCGCCATGTTGGTGCTGTCCAAGGTGTACGTAGTGACCAAAGGAGCGCTGGTACCGGAAATGGCCGCCCTCGGCCTGCTGGACGAGGTGGGGGCCGACCCGGCCGGCGAGGGAGACGGAGACGGAGATCGCCGTCCCGAGTCGGTGTCGGCGACGGTCCCGACGGCCGGCCCGCCCGATCCCACCCCGCCTTACGGAACACCGCTCATTCGTGTAGATGATGCCGTGACCGGCGTCGAGCAGGTCGAACCGGACCTGGCCACCCTCAACGCCAGGCTCGGGCTGCTGGCCTCACTGTCAGGCTTCGTCTTCGCTGTGCCCGCCGTCATCATCCTGAAGGCGGGTGGCTCTGACGGCGCTTCCCTCGTGCTCTGGGTCCTGATCGGTGTGTTTGCCGCCGCCGCCATGGCCGGGGCCCGGCTGCCGGTGCCGCGTCACCTCGGCCGGGCCCTCGACTCCCGCCGTCGGGGTGGTGGCAGGGTCCGCGGCCATGCGCCCGGGGCCGTGGTCCCGCCGACCCCGGTGGTCGAGATGGTCCCGGATCTCGATCCGGAATGGGTTGGCGACGAGGCCGACCTGGCCGCCTTGCGACCCTTGGTCGACACCGAGGTGGTGCTGGCCCTCATGCCCATGTCGGTGCTGAAAGCCCTGGTCGGTTTCACCACCTTCCTGTTCGCCTTCGGGCTCCGGCGGGCGGGGGCCGCTCCGTGGTGGTTCGGGCTGGTCCTGGCCGCCTTCACCGGCGGCGCTCTGATCGGGGTGTTGTCGGTGTCGAGGATCCGTCAGGTGCTCGACGAGCAGCAGATGCTGACCGGGTCGCTCTTCTTCGTGGCCGCGGCGGCGTTGGCGGGAGCCTTCTATTCGGCCCGTTGGTTCTGGGCGGTGATCGCCCTGGCCGTCGGTGTCTCCAGCGCGGTGGCCAAGCCTTCCTTCGACGCCTTGGTCCAGCGCCATGTGCGGGAGTCCAACCAGGGACGGGCGTTCGCCCGAAACGAGACCCGCTTCCAGATCATGTGGGTGGTGGGGTCGTTCGTGCCGGTCGTACTGTCCCTGCCCGTGCCGGCGGGAAACCTGGTCATGGCAGTCGTGGCTGCGGCAGGGGCGGTGTCCTACCTGAGCTCGCTGCGGGCCGTGGACAGCGACCGGGAAACGAGGGCTGACCAGCCGGCCGGGTGATCGCCCGATCAGCCCAGCTTCCGCTCCAGGTCGTCCACCTCGGCGCTGAGCTCGGCCGGCAGCTTGTCGCCGAACTTGGCGAAATGTTCCCGGATGCTCGGCACCTCGGCCCGCCACTCGTCGACATTGACCGTGAGCAGCTTGTCCATGTCGGCATCCGAGACGTCGAGGCCTTCGGTGTCGATTGCTCCCGGAGCGGGAATGAAGCCGATGGGCGTCTCGGTGGCATCACCGGTGCCGCTCACCCGCTCGAACACCCATTCGAGGACCCGGGAGTTCTCGCCGTAACCGGGCCACAGCCAGCGGCCGTCGGCGTCCTTGCGGAACCAGTTGACGTAGAAGATCTTCGGGAGCTTCTCGGGATCGGCTTCGGCCCCGATCTCGAGCCAGTGGGCGAAGTAGTCCGCCATGTTGTACCCACAGAACGGGAGCATGGCGAAGGGGTCGCGGCGAAGGTTCCCGACGGCCCCGGCCGCGGCCGCCGTGGTCTCCGAAGCCATGATCGATCCGAGGAACACCCCGTGGCGCCAGTCCCGGGACTGGAACACCAGGGGCACCACCGAGGCCCGGCGGCCACCGAACAGGATGGCATCGATCGGGACGCCCTTCGGATCCTCCCACTCGGAGGCGATGGCCGGGTCCTGTGAGGCGGGGACGGTGAAGCGGGCGTTGGGATGGGCGGCCGGGGTCCCCGACTCGGGGGTCCAGTCCTCGCCCTTCCATGAGGTGAGGTGGGCCGGGGCCTCGTCGGTCATCCCCTCCCACCAGACGTCGCCGTCATCGGTGAGAGCGGTATTGGTGAAGATGGCGTTGGCGTCGAGGGTGAGCATGGCGTTGGGATTGGTGTGGCTGTTGGTGCCGGGGGCCACGCCGAAGAACCCGGCCTCGGGATTGATGGCGTAGAGCCGACCGTCGGGACCGAACTTCATCCAGCAGATGTCGTCTCCGACGGTTTCAACCTTCCAGTCGGGGAGAGTGGGGATGAGCATGGCCAGATTCGTCTTGCCACAGGCCGAAGGAAAGGCCCCGGTGACATATCGGGTCTCGCCCGCGGGGGAGGTGAGCTTCAAGATGAGCATGTGCTCGGCCAACCAGTTGTCGTCACGGGCCATCACCGACGCGATCCGCAGGGCGAAGCACTTCTTGCCCAACAGGGCGTTGCCGCCGTAGCCGGAGCCGTATGACCAGATCTCACGGGTCTCGGGGAAGTGCACGATGTACTTGTTCTCCGAGTCGCAGGGCCATGCCACGTCGGCCTCACCGTCCGCCAAGGGGGCGCCCACCGAATGGAGACACGGGACGAACTCCCCCTCGGCCCCGAGCACCTCGAGGGCCCCACGACCCATGCGGGTCATGATCCGCATGGACACCGCCACGTAGGGGGAGTCGGTGATCTGCACCCCGATGTGGGCGATCGGGGAGCCCAGAGGACCCATCGAGAAGGGGACCACATACATCGTTCGTCCTCGCATCGACCCCTTGAACAGTCCGGTGAGGAGCTCTCGCATCTCGGCGGGGTCCCGCCAATTGTTGGTGGGCCCGGCATCGGACTCGAGGGTCGAACAGATGTACGTCCGATCCTCGACCCGGGCCACGTCGCCCGGATCGGAATGGGCCCAGTAGCTGTTGGGGCGCTTGGCCTCCGACAACTTGGAGAACGTTCCGTTACTCACCAGCAGCTGGCACAGGCGGTCATACTCCTCGGCTGAACCGTCGCACCACTCGACGGAGTCGGGACCGGTAAGTGCGGCGATGTCGTCCACCCAGGCGATCAGCTTCTTGTTCGTGGTGGGTGGCATGGGCTGGTGGGTCCTCCTCGGGTCTGCGGCAGGCCGATCGGACTGGCCCAACGTGCATTCGCACGGTCTGCCGGCCCGGTACGTCGCAATTGTAGCTGTCAGTGCTCAGCCCAATGCTAGGCAAGGGTGCGTGCACAGGCCCAATTCCGAGGATGCCCTGACCGGCCAGCCAGGCGGAATTCGACGAATTCGACGCTATCGGCCGGATGAGCGGCCTGTTCGTGGCTGCGGCCAGGGTCCGCTTTCCCGAGGGGGATCTGCCTCCGGGCGGTGAGGTGTGGATCGGCGACGACGCCGCGGTGGTGGCCGGCGGCACCGGCACCCCGACCCTGCTCTCGAGCGATCTGGTGGTGGAGGATGTCCATTTCGACCTCCGTCTGGGCTCGATCGAGGACGTCGGGTACAAGGCGATGATGGTCACGGCCTCCGATCTGGCCGCCATGGGAGCGAGTCCTGACCGGGCGTTGGTATCGATCGTCGCCCCGCCCCACACCGACCTGGACCGCCTTGCCGCCGGACTGGCCGCCGCCTCGGCCGAGTGCGGGTGCGTCATCGTCGGTGGGGACCTGTCCGGCGGGCCGGCCGTGGTGGTGTCGGTCGCCGTGTTCGGAGGGTTGGGACCGGAGGGCGGCCCCGGACCGCTTCTGCGGTCCGGGGCCATGCCGGGTGACCGGCTCTTCGTCACCGGAGCCCTCGGAGGATCGGCTGCCGGTCATCGGGTCCTGTTGGACGAGCTCTGGCGACAATCCGGCGGAGTCGGAGGCTCCGAGGGCTTCGGGGGTGTCGACGGCCGGAATCGGGACGACCCGGGCGACGCCCTGGCCAGAGCCTTCCGACGTCCGCGGGCCAGGATCGGCGAGGGGCAGGCGGCCCACCGGGCCGGCGCCTCCGCCGCTATCGACATCTCCGATGGCCTGGTGACCGACCTCGGACATCTGGCCCGGGCCTCGGGGGTGGGGATCTCCCTCGACACCATTCCCGTCCTCGGGGGAGCGACCGAGGAAGAGGCCCGGTACGGAGGTGAGGACTACGAGTTGGTGGTGGCCACCTCTGATCCCGACCGCCTGTCGGACACCTACCGTGCCGCCGGGCTGCGATCGCCGATCCCCATCGGGTGGTGCACCGATGAGGTGGACGAGATCGCCCTCGACGGGGAGCCACTGCCGCCCGGGGGATGGACGCATCGGTTCTAGCCCTCCTGACCCAAAACCGGTCCCCGGCCGGCTCCCCGCCCGGGCCACGACCGGGGCGACCCGTCGCCACGACCGACCCAGGTCAGGCCGGTGCGAGTCCCGACCCGACCACCGGGCCCGGTCGTTCTCAGCAAACTCACAGATGAACCGGTCACGATGGGGGAGTGACTGAGGGAAGTTCGACCCACCTCCGCCCGCCGGCCCGGTGGCCGGGAGTTCTCCCGTGCTGAGCTCGGAGCACCGGATCCTCGTGGTGGACGACGAGAAGAACATCACGGACCTGGTGGCCATGGCCCTGCGTCTCAAAGGAGCCACCGTCGAGGTCTCCCACACGGGCAACGACGCCCTGCGAGCCATGCAGACGTTCCGCCCCCACCTGGTGATCCTCGACGTGATGCTCCCGGATGTCGACGGATTCGGTGTCCTGAAGCAAATGGGACAGGAGCGGCGCCTGGCGGATATTCCGGTGCTGTTCCTCACTGCCCGCGGCGATTTGGACGATCGTCTGGAAGGTCTGGCGCTGGGCGGCGACGACTACATGACCAAACCGTTCAGCGTCGAGGAGATGCTGCTCCGCGTCAGCGCCATTCTGCGGCGGACCGAAGGATACGAGGAGGTCGGACCCCTGGTGTCGGTGGGCGATGTCGAGCTGAACGAGGAGAGTCACCAGGTCTGGCGGGGATCTGAACTGATCGAGCTCACGCCGACCGAATTCAGGCTCTTGCACTACCTGATGTTCAACGCCGGGCAGGTCGTCTCCAAAGCCCAGATCCGTGACCACGTGTGGGACTACAGCTTCGACGGCAAGGTGAACATGGTCGAGGTGTACATCAGCTACCTCCGCAAGAAGCTCGACGTCCACGGGCCCCCACTCATTCGCACCGTCCGGGGCATCGGGTACTGCATGCGGGCTGTGACCGCTCAGGCCGGCACCGCCGGCCCGGGTCCTGGATGACCCTCCGTCTTCGGCTCCTCTTGCTCCTTGTGGGCATCGTGGCCGCCGGCCTCATCATCTCCGGGGTCGTGACCTACAACGCCCTCAGGTCGTTCCTCACCACCCGGGTGGACCAACAGTTGGAGGCAGCTGCATTCCCGGTGGGTCGGGCGCTGTTGTCGTCGTCGGGCCTGGGGCTCCAGGTTCCGGGGGCTCGGGCGGCGACGCCCCACACCGGAACGCGGTCGGCCGAGCGGACAACGCATGGTTCGTTCTCGACGGATCGAGGGCTGTTCGGCGGCTCGACCGCGAACCAGCGTGGTCTGCTGGTCACCCCGGGGACCTACGGCCAACTCCGGAGCACCTCGGGCAAGATCGAGGCCCACCTGTTCTTCAGCTACGGCGGCAAGGCGCCGGCGACACCGGCCATCCCGGCAAAACTGCCCGGTTCGGGCCTTCCCGCCACCTCGGACCGCTTCTTCGTCACGTCGAGCTCGGGTCCTGACGCCGTGACCTACCGGGCGTTGGCGAGGCCGCTCTCGCACGGCTCCGGGGTGATCGTGGTGGCCGTACCGCTCACCGACCTCGAGAGCACCCTCCGCCAGCTGCTGCTGATCGAGCTGGTGGTTTCCGCGGTTGTCCTGTTCGGCCTGGGCATCCTCTCGTGGGTGATGGTACGCCGCGATCTTCGGCCACTCGAGGAGATCACCGAGACGGCCGGTGCGATCGCCCACGGGGACCTCTCCCAGCGGGTCTCCCAGGTCAACGAGGCCACCGAGGTCGGCCAGTTGGGAGTGGCCTTCAACACCATGGTCGAGGAGATCGAGGTGGCATTCACGGAGCGGGCGGCGTCCGAGGACCGGCTCCGCCGATTCCTGGCCGACGCCTCGCACGAACTCCGTACTCCCCTCACATCGATCCTGGGGTATGCCGAGCTGTTCGATCTCGGGGTCAGGGACCGGCCCGAGGATCTGGCCACCTCGATGCGCACCATCAAAGAGGAGGCGATCCGGATGGGCACGCTGGTGGACGATCTCCTCTGGCTGGCCCAGCTCGACCAGGAACGCCCGCTCCGTCGCGACCACGTGGACCTGGAGGACCTGGTGCGGCGGTCTGTCGCCGCTCTCGGGATCTCTTCACCCGAGCGGCCTCTCAGGGTCGACATCGATCACCCGGTCGTCATCGTCGGAGATGAGCACCGGCTGCGCCAGGTCGTCGACAACCTGCTCGTCAATGCCGTCAATCACACACCCGCCGGAACTCCCATCGAGGTCAGTGTGGTCGAGGACGGCGAGTGGGCACTGTTGACCGTGCACGACGAGGGACCGGGCATCGGAGCAGACGATGCCGCCCGCATCTTCCAGCCGTTCTACCGGTCGGATCCGTCCCGGGCCCGGGCTTCGGGTGGGGCGGGCCTGGGGCTGGCCATCGTGGCGGCAATCGTCGCCGGCCACGGCGGAACGGTCAAGGTCGTCCCGGGTGACGGGGCGACCTTCGAGGTGCGGCTGCCCGGGGTGCAGCCGATCGAGGACATCCCGTCACCGCGTTACCAGGAGCGCCCGGCTACTGGAACCGCGACCACATCCGGACGAAACGGCGGTGCCCGACCGACCAGCGGTGCCCGCCCTGCCGGTGCCCGCTCGGATGCCGGAATTCGGCCCGACCCGGTCGAACCGGCGTGAGGTTTCCCAGAAGGGGGAGACGTGAGCGGGTGCGGCCGAGACTCAGGAGGGGATGTTCCGGATCGGTCGCTTGACGACCTTGCCGGAGCGGATGCAGGACGTGCAGGCGTTCAGCCTCTTCGGTGAACCGTCGACCACCGCTCGCACCCGCTGGATGTTCGGGTTCCAGCGTCGTTTGGTCCGTCGGTGGGAGTGGCTGATGCTCATCCCGAAAGACGGCTTCTTGCCGCAGACCTCGCATACCGCTGCCATGACGTTCCGACTTCCTCTCGAATCCTCCGGGTGAGGCGCAAAGGTTAGCATCCAGCCCATGGTGGTCCTCGACGCGTTGGGAGCGGCAGAGCTGTGCCAGGTGATCACCACCTTTCGGGACGGACTCCAGTCCCATCAAGAGTTCATCAACCGCCTCAACGTGTACCCGGTGCCGGACGGGGACACCGGGACCAACATGGCTCTGACCATGGACTCGGTGACCAGGGAGATCGCCGCCCTCGAGTCCCCCGACCTCGGTGCCACCTGCCAGGCCGTCATCCACGGGTCGCTCATGGGTGCACGGGGCAACTCCGGTGTCATCTTGTCCCAGCTCCTGCGGGGTCTGGCCGAAGGACTCGACCAGCCCACCGGCCGGTGCGGACCCACCGAGCTCTCCGAGGCGCTGGCCATCGGTGACCGCCTTGCTCGTGAGGCCGTCATGCGGCCGGTGGAGGGAACCATGCTGACGGTGGCGACCGGCGCGGTCCGACGGGGCCCGGGCTGCGGCCGAAGCCGGCAAGTCGCTGGTGGACGTGGTGGAGGCGGCGAGGACAGCGGCTGCCGACGCCCTGGCCCGCACCCCGTCCCTCCTGCCCGTTCTGGAGCAGGCCGGCGTGGTGGACGCCGGTGGCGCCGGCTACCTGCTGTTGTTCGACGCCCTGCTCTCGGTGGTCGACGGGCGGGCGATGCCGCTGCCCCCGGAGCTCCCGGATCCCCACTTCGGACCGGTCAATCCGGAGGCGCAGGGTATGGCGACGCTGGCGGTGTCCGATGCCGACACCGAGCTGGCCGGCCTGCGCTACGAGGTGATGTACCTGTTGGAGGCGCCCGACGACACGATTCCCTCCTTCAAAGAAGTGTGGGCCGGCCTGGGCGACTCCATCGTGGTGGTGGGCAAGGACAGCCTGTGGAACTGCCACATCCACACCGACGACATCGGGGCTGCCATCGAGGCCTCGCTCGACGTGGGCCGTCCCCGGGCCATCCGGGTCACCGACCTCCTGGAGGAGGTCGAAGAGGAGCGGTGGGTGCGTGACGCCGCGGCCGCGGCTGCCAGTGAACCCTCGCCGATGCCTCCGGGGCCCCCTCCGACCACTGGCGTGGTGGCGGTCGCCACCGGCGAGGGAATCGGCAGGATCTTCCGGTCGCTCGGGGTGCAGGGCCTGATCTCCGGGGGCCAGTCGATGAACCCTTCGACGGCGGATCTGCTGGAGGCGGTGGAGGCCCTCGGGTCCCACGAGGTGATCATTCTGCCCAACAACGGGAACATCCGACCGGTGGCGGACCGGGTCAACGATCTCACCGGCAAGTCGGTCTGGGTGGTCCCCACCGACACCATCGCCGAGGGGTTCGCGGCCCTGTTGGCCTACGACCCCGGGTCCCACGGGGACGTGAACGCCGGGGCGATGGAGTCTTCCTCGCTCAAGGTCGTGCCCGGCGAGGTCACCCGGGCGGTGCGAGATTCGGACAGCCCGGCCGGACCCATCGCCGAAGGTGACTGGCTCGGCCTGTCCCGGCAGGGGATCGAGGTGGTGCGGCCGTCACTGGCCGACGCCGCCTGTGCCCTGTTGGAAGTGCTGGTCACCGACTCGCACGATCTGGTGACCATCATCGAGGGTGAGGGCTCGGGGGCGGCGGACACCCGCCGCATCACCGAGTGGCTCAGGGACCAGCGGCCCGAGGTGGAGACCGAGGTGCACCACGGTGGCCAGCCCCTCTACCCGTATCTGTTCTCCATCGAGTGAGCGAGACCCCCCTGATCGTTTCCGGGACCAGCTCGTCCGCTCGGTCCGGCACCACTCCGTCGGCACCGGCGGCCGCGCCCGGAGACCCGCCACCGGCCGCAAGCTCCGGGGACTGGCCGAGCGGCCGGTGTCGGTACTCGCCGGCGTCGGGCCCAAGGTCGAACAGGAGCTGGCCGCCCTCGGCATCGAGACGATCCTCGACCTGATCACCTACTACCCCCGGCGATACATCGACGGCACGCGGCTCGTGCCCATCGCCGACCTGGCCGAGGGGGACAAGGCCTCGGTCGTGGCCACGGTGTCCAAGGTGACCGCCCCCAGCTCGGGATACGGGCGGGGCCGCCGGCGCTCACCGTCCCGGGTGGTGGTGGAGATCGCTGACGGGACCGGCCGGCTGAGCGTGGTGTTCTTCAACCAGACGTGGAGGGTCCGCCAGCTCCCCGTGGGCACACTGGTGCTCTTCTTCGGATCCATCGGGTCATACCGGGGAGCACTGCAGTTGACCAACCCGACCGCCGAGGTCCTGCGGTCGGCCGGCGATGAAGATGGCGGCGGCGATGGAGGGCAGTCGGGCCGGGTGTACCCCGTCTACCCGCTGTCGGAAAAGGCCAACCTCACCTCGGCCGGAATCAGTGGGTTCGTCCGGGAGGCGCTCGACCGGGCCGGCGCCTTCGCCGAGCCGCTGTCGATCCGGACCCGGCAGCAGTACGGGCTGGTCGATCGGACCACCGCCTTCAACGGCATCCACCGGCCGCTGGCCATGGCCGACCGTGGTCCCGCCCGCCGACGACTGGCTTTCGACGAGCTGCTCCGCCTGCAGCTGGCCCTGGTGTTGCGCCAGAACCGGCTCCAGAGTGACGCCAGGGGCATCCGGCATGTGGTCACCCGGGACGACGGCCTCCCGACACTGACCGACCGGTTCTTGGAGCGCCTCCCATTCCGGCCGACCGGGGCCCAACGACGAGCCCTGGATACCATCCGGTCCGACCTGGCCGCCGACCTGCCCATGCACCGGCTGCTCCAGGGGGATGTGGGTTCGGGCAAGACGGTGGTGGCGGTGGGCGCCATGCTCACCGCGGTCGAGGGCGGCCACCAGGCGGCGTTGATGGCGCCCACCGAGGTGCTGGCCGAGCAGCACGCCGCCGGGGTCCGCGCCCTGGTCGATGGACTCACCGTCCCCGACCCGGCCACCCTCGAGGGCGAGCGTCCCCTAAAGGTTGCGCTGCTCACCAACAGGACCGGCGCGTCCGAGCGGGCCATTCTCCATCAGCGGGCTGGCCGACGGCACGGTCGACCTGTTGATCGGGACCCATGCGCTGCTCACCGATCAGGTGGGGTTCTCGTCGCTCGGGGTCGTGGTCATCGACGAACAGCACCGGTTCGGGGTCGAGCAGCGGGCGGCGCTGAAGGCCAAGGGCCGAGGTACCGATGGCACCGGCCACGACCCCGATCTGCTGGTGATGACGGCCACCCCCATCCCGAGGACGGCCGCCATGGTCGTCTTCGGCGACCTGGACATGACCATCATCGACGAGCTGCCCGAGGGGCGTCAGCCGGTCTCGACCCGGTGGCTCCGGACGCCACTCGAGGCCGAGGAGGCCTGGACGAGGATCCGGGCCGAGGTGGCCGAAGGGCGACAGGGCGTTCGTGGTGTGCCCTCTCGTCGACGGGTCCGAACGGGTCCAGGCCACGTCGGCGGTGGCCGAGGCCGAACGCCTGGCCGGCGCGGAGCTGGACGGTCTGCGGCTGGGCCTCCTCCACGGCCAGCTGCCCTCCTCTGAAAAAGAGCGGGTGATGGGCGAGTTCCGGGCCGGGGACATCGACGTGCTGGTGGCCACGACGGTGATCGAGGTGGGGGTCGACATCCCCGAGGCCACCGTGATGGTCATCGAGGACGCCGACCGATTCGGAATCGCCCAACTGCATCAGCTGCGGGGACGGGTGGGCCGGGGTCACGACCGGTCGTGGTGCTACCTCCTCTCCGAGAGCGACGCACCCGAGGCCGCCACCCGGCTGTCGGCCATGGAGCGCACCGACCGACGGCTTCGAGTTGGCCGACGTCGACCTCGAGCTCCGGGGAGAGGGGACCATCCTCGGTGCCCGCCAGAAGGGCAGGAGCGACCTCAAGCTGGCCAAGCTGCTTTCCGACCGCGATCTGGTCGAGCATGCCCGGGCCGTGGCCGAGGAGGTGGTCGGCGACGATCCGGACCTGGTCCGTCACCAGCTGGTGATGGACGAGCTTCGCGTCTTCATCGACGAGGAGGAGGCCGAGTTCCTCTTCAAGAGCTGAACGGCGCCGGGCCCCCGACGTCTGCTCGGCGCCGGTCGGCTCGGTGGCCACCTGTCCGAAGACCTGGTCGGAGGGCCCGTTGCACCGGGACGCGGGGGCCAGGCCGGTAGTCTGAACGGATGCATGCAGAGGAACAGCAGTCGTGCGCGTGATCGGAGGAGAACTCCGGGGACGGCGCCTGGCCGCCCCGGTCGGCGCCGGGGTGCGGCCCACGACCGACCGGGTGCGAGAGGCGATTTTCGACGTCCTCTTCAGTCTGGGCGGGGTGGAGGGTCTGCAGGTGGCGGATCTGTTCGCCGGTTCCGGCGCCCTGGGTATCGAGGCGCTGTCACGGGGAGCGGCGTCGGTCACCTTCGTCGATCGCGATCCGCTGTGCCTGGCCGCCATCCGGCGCAATCTCGAATCGGTGGGGTTGGACGATGGGGAGCGGTCCGGGGATGCCACGGTGGTGCGGGCCGACGTCGACACCTGGGTGGCCACCACCGCCTCCCGCTATGACCTCGTCCTGTGCGACCCCCCTTACGACTACGACCGCTGGCCGGCGCTGGTCGCACAGTTGCCGGCCGACCTCGCCGTTCTCGAGTCGGACATCGGAGATCGCCCCACCCCATGGCTGGGGAGCCATCAAAACCAAGCGTTATGGAGGTACGATCGTGACCGTTGCCCGCCCGGAACTGGCCGCCAAGGAAGGTGCCACGTGAGGATTGCGCTGATCCCCGGGTCCTTCGACCCGGTTCACAATGGGCACCTCGAGGTCATCGAGCGTGCGGCCCGCCTGTTCGACGAGGTGGTGGTGGCGACGTTGCGCAACCCCCAGAAGTCCGAGGCGCTGTTCGAACTGGAAGAACGCCAGGAGATGCTCGAGGAGTCGCTCGGCCACCTGGTCAACGTGAGAATCGTCTCGGTCTCCACCCTGGTGGTGAACGTGGCTCACGATGTCGGGGCCAGCGCCATCGTCAAGGGACTCACGGGCGGTGTCCGATTTCGAGAACGAGCTGCAGATGGCCCAGATGAACAAGCAGCTCTCGGGGGTGGAGACCCTGTTCATCCCCACCAGTTCGGCCCATTCCTTCATCGCCTCGCGGCTGTTGAGGGAGGTGGCCCGGTTCGGCGGCGACGTCACATCCTTCGTTCCCAAGGTGGTGGCCCTCCGGCTGCAGGAGAAGTTCTCCGATGAGTGATCTCTTCGAGGATCTCGACCAACAGCGGGCGGCCGGCCAGGAGCACGATGCCGAGACCCTGATCCGGGGCGCCCTGGACCTGGTCCAGACGGCCAAGGCGATGCCGCTCTCGGCATCGGTGCTGGTTTCGCGGGAAGAGCTGGCCGAGCTGTTGCAGGCGGCGCTCGACCGCATGCCCGACGAGCTTCGCCAGGCCCGGTGGCTGCTCAAGGAACGTGAAGAGTTCCTGGCTGAAAAGGCGCGAGAGGCCGACGTGCTCTTCGAGGAGGTGCGGGTCCAAGCCGAGAGGATGGTCCAGCGGACCGAGATCGTGCGCCAGGCCAACCACGTGGCCCAGCGGATCCTCGACGACGCCAACGAGGAGGCCCGGCGGCTCCGCCACGAGGCCGAGGACTACGCCGACCAGAAGCTGGCCAGTTTCGAGATCGTCTTGGACCGGACCATGAAGACCGTCCAGGCCGGCCGGGAGAAGCTTCAGGTCACCCCGTTGCCCAAGGTGGAGATCGGCGAGGGTGGGGTCACCTCGCTGGCGTCGAATGCCCCCGGTGCCGACCGTCTGGGCGTCGACGATCCCGAGGGCTTCTTCGACCAGGACCTTGCCTGAGGGGACCGGGTCGGTGGGAAGCAGCGGCAAGTCGCGGCGCCGTTCCCGTCCCTTCGTCGTCCAGGTGGCCGCCCTCCGCAAGGCGGCCGGCGTCACCCGCCACGAGGTGCGCCAGGGGCGTGATCGACGATCTGGCCATCGTCGGGGTCTCGGTGCCCGAGGGTCAACCCGTCACCACCGATCTGACCCTCTCTTCGTATCCGGGTGGGATCACCGTCACCGGCACGGTGCTGGCTCGGTGGGAGGGCGAGTGCCGTCGCTGTGGAGGGCCCGCCGTCGGGACCGTGGCCGCCGAGCTGCGTGAGCGCTACGTCCCGGGTGAGGGCCCGATCAGGACGAAGACGCCTATCCCTTAGCCGGGGACGAACTCGACCTCGAGCCGCTGACCAGCGACGCGGTCCTGCTCGACCTCCCCCTGGCCCCGCTGTGTTCGCCCCGACTGCCTCGGGCTGTGCCCGCAGTGTGGGATCAATCGGAATGTGAGCCGCCTGTACCTGCGCTCCCACCGCCGATCCTCGTTGGGCGGCTCTTGATGTCCTGCGGGATTCGCTGAGGCCGCAATTTCGCCTAGGATCGCACCTCTATGGCCGTTCCCAAGAAGAAGACCTCCAAGTCGAAGAGCCGAAGCCGCCGGGCATCCAACTGGGTGCTGAAGGCGCCGGCGCGTTCTGTCTGCCCCCAGTGCACCACCGCCAAGATTCCCCACGTGGTGTGCCCGAACTGTGGTTGGTACAAAGGCCGTCAGGCCCTCGAAGTCGACTAGTGGCGAGGCGGGGGGAGCGCCCGAAAGATGACGTGTTCGACGCGCTGCCGGTTGCCGTCGATGCCATGGGCGGCGACCGGGCACCGGATGAGATCGTGGCCGGTGCCCGCCAGATCGCGGAGAAGACCGACATCGAGGTGGTGCTGGTAGGCCCGCCGGGCGAGATGGGCGATATCGGTGACCTGCCCTACCTTCGCCGCCAGTCGAGGTCATCGGCATGGACGACGACCCCGCCCAGGGCGTCCGCCGGAAGAAGGACTCCTCACTGGTGCGGGCGGCCGAGGCCGTGCGGGACGGGAAGGCGCTCGCCATGGTCTCGGCCGGGAACACCGGGGCGGCCATGGCCTCGGCGCTGCTGCGGATGGGCAGGCTTCCCAGCGTGATCCGACCGGCCATCGCCACCCCGATCCCCAATCCGGGCGGACCCTGGCCGACCGTCCTGCTCGACTCGGGGGCCAACGCCGAGTGCACGCCCCACATGCTGGTCCAGTTCGCCCAGATGGGGGCGGCCTTCGCCCGCAAGCGCTACGGCATCGACCAGCCCCGGGTGGCCCTGCTGTCGATCGGCGAGGAGAAGTCCAAGGGGAGCCCGCTGGTGAAGGAGACCCACGCCCTGCTGGCCGAAGGAGCCGGAGGATCCGGGTTTCGACTTCGTCGGCAACGTCGAGGGCCGGGACTTCTTCGCCGGCATCGCCGACGTCATCGTGACCGACGGCTTTACCGGCAACGTGGCACTGAAGACCCTGGAGGGCTCCATGCGATTCCTGATCGGCGCCCTTACCGGCATCCTCGGCCGACCCGAGCTCGAGGCGTGCCGCCGACGCCCTGTATCCCGCACCTGTTGCCGCTGGCCGCCGACCTCGACCCCGAGACCACCGGGGGAGCCATGCTGCTGGGGTCGACGGCGTCTGTGTCATCAGCCACGGCTCGTCGTCGTCGGTGGCGGTCGTGAACGCCATCACCGTGGCTCACGACCTGGCCGTGGCGGACTGGTCGATGCCGTGGCCTCGTCTGTCACCGAGGCCGTCGCACCGGCGACTGATGTCCGAGCACGGCCCGGCGCCGGCGCGGTCGCCCACGCCGCTCAGCCCCAGAACGTCGGCCAGCTGGAGCGCATCGTCGACCGCCTGGCGCGACCCCATCGCCAACGCCCTCGGCCACCGACGTCGGGGACATCAACTCCATCAGATCGACCTCGGCGGGCACCCGGACCATCACCTCGGACCCGGACGCCTTGAGGTCGGCCAGCTCTTGTTGTGCCTCCGGCCGGGGAGGTCATCATCCCCTCGGTCATGTCGGAACCGTCGACGAGGGCCAGGACGAGCACTCGCCCGGCTCCGGCCACCAGGTCGAGATGGAGCCCCGTGCCGCTCACGCCACCATCCATGCACCGCCGGTCGGCGATCGGTTGCGGAGCGAAGATCCCCGGTACGGCGCTACTGGCCGCCACCGCCCGCGCCACCGTCGCCCCCGCCTCCCGCGTCACCACACACCGTTCACCGGTGTAGGCGTCGACGCAGGTGATGTGGAGGGCCTGGGAGGGCCAGGCGCCGGTCCCCAGGACCAGGGCGATGTTGCGCCTGGTCACTTCGGGTGCGGGTGTCACCGCGGCCAGGGCGGCGTGGCCGATGGTCCTGGACCGTCCCCGGGTCGGCATCGGTTGCCTTGATGAACAGCTCGAGCGCCCGGTTCTGACTCGGCACCAGCCTGCCGGCCGGGGCCAGAACCGATATCAGGGCCGGAACCTTGGACAGCAGGGAGACCCCGGTATGGAGCCGCTTCAGCCTCCCGGCGCTGATCGACGAGGATACGAGGGAGCCCGCCGACGTACCGATCACCCGGTCGGCGTCGTCGACCCGGACCCCGAGGGTGGCCAGCGTGTGGAGGTAGGACACCTGCCAGGCCACGAAGAACAGTCCGCCTCCCCCCAGGCACAGTCCTCGTTCCGAACCGGAACCGTAACGGGCTTCGAACGAACGGGGTAGGGCCAGCTCGATCGGATCGGAAGTTGGGGGCGGCTTCCTGAGAGGCATCAGACAACGTTATCGGCCCGCTCCTGGCGACCGGTTCGGCCCTGGGCCCGAGCCCGCGCCCGTGATCCCGCTCCCGGGCCCTGCCGGAGTCGGGCCCGGTCCGGTCAGCGGCTCAAGAGATCCTTGGCGATGTGGGTGACCTGGATCTCGTCGGTTCCGGCATAGATCTGGAACACCTTGGCGTCCCGGGCCAACTGCTCCACCCGGAACTCGGCCATGTACCCGTTGCCTCCGAAGAGCTGCACTGCCTCCATGGCCACCTCGGAGGCCGCCTGGGCCGAATAGAGCTTCATGGCCGAGGCTTCGGCCAGCGAGAGGCTCTTGCCTGCCTCGGAGAGCTCGATGTGGCGGAACACCAGGTTCTGCACGTTCAACCTCGCCACCTCCATTTTGGCCAGCTTGAGCTGGATGAGCTGGCGGTCCCCGATCGGCTGTCCCCACAGCATGCGGTTCTTGGCGTAGTCGACCGAAAGTTTCAGGCACTCCTCGATCAAGCCCAGGGACATGGCGGCGAGGCCGGCCCGCTCGGTGACGAAGTTGCCCTTGGCCGAATCCCGCCCACTGCCGGCCCGTTCGTCCTCGGTCTCTCCCAGCAGGTGGTCCTTCCCTACCCGGACGTCGGTCAGGAAGAGCTCACCAGTGGGGGACGAGTGGAGGCCCATCTTCCGGAATGGCTTGGACTGCTCCAGGCCGGCCGTCCCTCTGTCCAGGGCGAACGTGAGCACCTGGCGGTCGCGGATCGGTGTGTCAGATCCATCGTCGAGCTTGGCGTAGAACACGATGGTGTCGGCGTAGGGCCCGTTCGTGATGAAGGTCTTGTTGCCGTTCAAGATGTACTCGTCACCGTCGCGCCGGGCGGTCGATTTCATCCCGCCGAGGGCGTCCGACCCCGAGTCGGGCTCGGTGATGGCCCAGGCCCCCACTTTGTCGCCGGTGAGGAGGTCGAGCCCCCATCGCTCCATCTGGGCCGGTGTGCCCTGCTTCATGATGGTCCCACCGGCCAAGCCGGTACTGACCCCCATGGCGGTGACGATTCCCGGGCAGTAGTGGCACAGCTCGATGATCGGGATGAGCGTCAGCGCGGCTGTCCCGCCGTCTCCCCGACGTCCGGCCGGCCCGCTCTCGGTGGGGGATCTGCGGTCGACGCCGGCCGCCGCTTTCCGTTCGAGCTGCTTCTTGAACCGGTCACGGGCAAGCTGGTCCATGCCGAACGTGGCATACAGTTTGCGGATGATGTCATAGGGAGGCAGGTCGCCGTGCTCGAGAGCCTCGATATTGGGCACCACCTCGGCGTCGATGAAGCGGCGGATGGCATCCCGGATCATCAGTTGCTCTTCGGACCATTCGAACACGGTCGACCTCCGTTGTCCCCGCAGCGACACCCAGTTGCTGGCTGGCCCGAGGCTAACCGAGGTCGGCATACAGTCGGAACGTGCAACTGAGGCGCGAGCCGGAGCAGACGGCCTATGAGCGTTGGGGCGGTGAAGCGTTCTTCACCGCCCTGGTCGACCGTTTCTACCAGGGCGTCTCGACCGATCCGTTGCTGCGACCGATGTATCCCGACGACCTGGACGGGCCCAAGGCTCATCTGGCCATGTTCTTGATGCAGTACTGGGGTGGTCCACGGGACTACAGCGAGCAGCGGGGTCACCCCCGGCTCAGGATGCGCCACGCCCCCTTCACCATCGGCCCGGCCGAGTCGAGCGCCTGGTTGAGGCACATGACTGCCGCCGTGCAGGCATCGGGATTGGAACCGGAGGACCAGCACGAGCTCCTCGAGTACCTGTCGATGGCGGCACACAGCCTGGTCAATGCCGTGAACTGAATCGCGGTGCCACAGGGGTGCCCCTGGCCGGGGTCCGTCGGCCTATCGCTTTTCCATTTGCCATTCAGTCGGCACGCCAACGCAAAGGTGACAGGCCAGAGCTCGCCGTCGAGTGATCGCCACGCCCCGACCCCCGACCCCGACCGAGGTCACGTCCGCTACGGGACGGCAAAGAATCTGTCAGCTGTCGACGGCGACCGACCGGGAGACGTCGACCGACACGTCCAGGGTGTGGGAGTCCCCGCCGCCGAACACGATGCCCTTGAGTGGGGAGACGTCGGAGTAGTCGCGTCCCCAGGCGGTCGTGACATAGGTCGGACCGACGATCTTGTCATTGGTCGGGTCGATATCGAGCCAGCCACTTTCCGGGATGTACACCGACGGCCACGCATGGGAGGCGTCAGCGCCGATCATCCGTTCCTCCCCCGGCCGGCGGCGCCGTCTCGAGATAACCGCTCACGTAGCGGGCGGAAAGACCGATGGAGCGCAAACAGCCGATGGCCAGGTGGGCGAAGTCCTGACAGACTCCTCGCCGATAGCTGAGCACCTCGGCCAGCGGCGTGGTCACCGTGGTGAACCCCGGGTCGTAGAGGAAGTCCACGAAGATCCGCTCAGTCAGCTCGGACACCGCCTCGACCAGGGGCCGACCGGGAAGGAAGGACGGGGCGGCGTAGTCGCGGACACCCAGCGAGAACGGGACCAGCGGCGATTCGAAGCAGAACTCCCGGGCCGACAGGGTGGCAGGACTCAGATCACCGGCCAGTGTGTCCCGTGCTTCCTCCCAGCTCGATCCGACCACCGGTCGCCGTTCCCGTTCTGAAACCGACACCGAGCTCGTGGAGGTCACGGTCAGATCCGAAAACGGGCCGTCGACCGCGAACGAGGTGACCGGGTTGCCGAAGAAGTCAGTCCGATCCGACCAACTGGTCGGAGTCGGCTCGACCGTCATCTCCCAGGATTGGCATTCCTGTCGGTCGGTGTCCCTCGGTCGGAGGTGGGCCTCATTGCGGGCACGGGAGACCGGTGCCCGGTAGTGGTACTGGGTTCGGTGGACGATCCGGTACATCATCGAATCGGCCCACCCATCCACTTCGTCGGGCCACCGAGGGTGTGCTGGAGCCCGGTGAGCACCGACAGCCGCTCGTGGGCGAAGTACGTGTGGCGCAAGCTGTCGAGCAGATCCCCCAGCAGGTCCTCCACCCGACCGAGCACCGAGTCCAGCTCCGGCCGGCGCCTGGTGTCGGGGTCGACCACGGCCAGCTGGGCCGCGTCGGTCAGCCGCAGTGCGGTGGTGATCTCCAGGGCCAGTTGCTCACCCCGGGCCAACCGCTGGACGGGCGACTGCTTGGGCAGGTCGGCGAGCTCGTCGACCAGACGATCGAGCTGGTAGATGACGCTGCGCGGGTTGGCGGAGTCGTAAACCAGGAGATCGATCGCCCCGGCCACCCGCATGGTCGATCCCGAGCGCCGACGGAAGATGATCAAGCTCTCGGACGTCTTGAGGAGGGACTCGAGCAAGAGATCTTCGACCACCCCCGCCCGCTGGCGGGCCAGGACGGCCCGTACCAGACGAACCAGGGACTGGGCCCGCTCGATTCGTCTCCCGGCATCGAGGAACAGCCAGGCCGAGTCCCGCTCCATGTTCTCGGCGGACAGCCCCGACAGGGCCAACAGGGCCTGCAGGAGGCGCTGCAGGCTCGACTGGACGCCGACCAGCTGGGTCGGCGGACGGTTCCGGAGCCTGGCCAGCTCCTCTTCGACGTCGCCCACCAGCTGCCAGGTGTCGCCGGACAGCTGCTCTCGCACCGAATAGGCGGCATCGACCAGGAGCCCCAGCGACGAGACCAGGCTGCCGTCCACCCCGGCATCGAGGAGCAGGGCGAGGGCGCGCCGGTCAGTGGGGACGTCAGGGTCGGATGCTCGGGGCGCCTCCGTCCCCTCCGCCTGTCCGGAATCTGCGGGCAAGGGGGGAGCGACCGTCCTTCGGCCGCCGGCGTCTCCGCCGCCCCGGCCCCCGGCCTCGTCCTCCTCGGGCTCGGACACCGGATCGAAGCCGGAGACGGTGCCCAGGGCGGCCAGCAGGACCTGCAGCGATTCCGCACCTCCGTCGACGCCGACACCGAGCGGTTGGTCGAGGCGGGCCAGGACGGTGCGGATGAGGCGAATCACCAGTTCGGCATGCTCGGCGGTGCGGCCGAGTACGAACAACTGGGCCGCGACACGGCCGGGGAGTGGGGTGTTGACGTCGGGGAAGACGGGGGGTCGGACGGTGGTCCGGGCCGAACGCAGCCAGGTGCTCTGTTGGAGGGCGGGCTCGGTCGACGCCACCCAGGTGTCCTTGCTGGTCCCGTCGTGGTGGCTGGAGATGACCAGCGACGACGGATCGGCCCCCACCCGGGTCAGGCCGCCCGGCAGCACGCTCAGGTTGTAGTCCCCACCACCGTGTCCGCTCTCGTCGGTCACCGCGAAGGTCCGCAGCACGGTCGGGCGCGGCTCCAGCGTACCGGCCTCGGTCACGGTCGGGACAGTGGAGGGGCGGATCAGCTCCTGGCCCACCCACTCCCAGGGCCGGGCCCGGATTCGGTCGCGCAGTTCGATCAAGTCATCGACCGCCAGCAACGGCCCCACCAGCGGCCGCCTGGTCGGTGTCGGGTCGATGGACCGGAGGACCAGCTGGTCCAAGTGGGCGAGGACATGACTGAGCCCGTCCGGCTCACCACACCACCACGAGTCGGGACCACGGAGGGCGAGCTCCTCGCCCAGCAGTGTGGGGGCCAGCCTGTCCAGCAGGCCGGTGATGGCGGGATTCTCGATCACTCCCGAACCGAGAGGGTTGATCACGGTCACCCGTCCGCGTCGCGTCACCTCGAGTAGGCCCGGCACGCCGAGGAGCGAGTCGGCCCGGAGCTCCACCGGATCGCACCACTGGTCGTCCACCCTCCGGATGATCACGTCGACCGGGTCGAAGCCGCTGAGGGATCGTAGCCACACCCGGTTGTTGGTGACGACCAGATCCCGACCCTCGACCAGCGCGTAGCCGAGGTAGGAGGCGAGGTAGGCATGCTCGAAGTAGGTCTCGCTGAGGGGCCCGGGCGTGAGGATGACGACCCTGGGCTCGTCGACGCCGTCGGGCGCCACCGCGGCCACACCGGCCCGTATGGACCGGAAGAACCCGGCCAGCCGCTCGACGCCGGACTCACGGTGCAAGTTGGGGAGGACCCTCGACAAGATGGTGCGGTTGACCAGGGCATACCCGAGCCCGGACGGGGCTTCGGTCCGATCGCCGATCGCCCGGAAGTGTCCTTCGCCGTCCCGGGCCACGTCGACGGCGGCGAGGAACAGCCGGTGGCCACCCGGGGTCTGGGGTTCCCACGCACGGCCGGAGGAAGGCCGGATGGCCGAGCACCAGCTGGGCCGGGATGCGTCCTTCGGTCGACCAGTCTCCTGTCGCCGTAGATGTCGGCGAGAATGAGGTCGAGCAGCGCCACCCGCTGGGCTACGGCCGACTCGAGGGCTGACCACTCGGCATCGTCGACCACCAATGGGCACGGGTCGAGGGCCCAGGCCTGTCGTCGGCTGACGCTGTCCTGATTCAGGTTGTAGGTGGCGCCTTCGTTGCGAAGCAGCCGGGCCAGCTCGGTGCGCCGGGCGATCAGGCCGCTGGGTCCCAGCCCGGCCAGCTCGGCCGCCACCTGTCTCCAACGGGTCCGCACCCCGCCGTCGGGACCGAGGTACTCGTCGATCCGCCCGGTCACGGCCGAATACTGTGGCGATCCGGTTCCGCCAGGTCCGAAGGGGCTGTCGCCCCCGTAGGGCGTGGCGGCGGTCGCTGAGGTCACGACGCGACGGACTCTGGGTGCCACCCGGCGAAGGTCGGGCGGAAGTAGGTCTCCTCGATCCGGTCGTGGATGGCGGCCAGGGCCACCTGCAACTCGTCGAGGAACTCGCTCAGCCCGCTGAGGGTGAGACGGGACACCGCGGCCGTCGCCACCATGATCGAGGCGTTGGTGCAGGCGTCGATGGCCTCCTCGGCCCGGGCCAGACTCTTGAGTTGGCCGCGGGACTCGGTGAGGCAGGCGCTCACCGCCCGGGGGAAGCGATCGTCCTGGAGCAGGAACCGCAGGGTGGAGTCGCCCTGGGGACGGGCGGGCATGGCCCGGCGAAATGGCTGGTAGGCGGCCAGGGACCGGAGGGCGGCCATCCAGTGGACGACGTCGTAGGGGTCGTCACCCCGCATGGGATGCAGGCTCTCCGAGCGCACGTCGAGTACCCGTGTGGTCAAGTCGGCCCGCTCGAGGTTCTGACCGATCACGAGAAAGGACATCGCCTCGTCACGACTCATGGTCCCGAGGAGGATCCCGTTGATCCGCTGCCCGCCGGCGATCACCCGGCGCATCCACTGGACCCGGTTCTGGCGGCTGTCGGTCTCGATCAGATTGTCCGAGCACGCCAGCCACAGGTTGTTGCACGCCTCCCAGGCCTCCCGGGGCACGACCGGGCGGGCGGTTCGCAGGTTCTCGCGGGCCGAAGAGATGGCGCCGAGGATCGACGACGGGTTCCCTTCACCGTGCAGGAGGAACTCGATGACGTCCTCTTCGATGGGGCTGTTGTGTCCTGTGCCGGCCTCTGCCGCGTAGCGCTCGGCGAACTCGCCGTCGACCCCGGCGATCGCCAGCAGCGGCTCCCATCCCACGTCCTGGCCGATGGGCATGTCCACATGGGCGTCGCAGTGGACCTGGACGATGCGGGCCGTGCACTCCGCCCGCTCCAGGTAGCGCCCGGCCCAGTAGACAGCCTCAGCCATTCGTGCCAGCAGCATGGTGGACTCCCTCACTTTGCTCGGTTCGGATTCGGATTCGATGTCGTCTTGGCCGGTCTCACGGGAACGCCCCCAGGTGACGTGCGGGGGCGGTTCGCCGGTCGGCTCGGGCGCTGCCGGGTCCACCTCAGGACGCATCCGGAAGGGGTTCGGCTGCCGCCTGCGGATCGACGACCCAGGTGTCCTTGCTTCCTCCCCCCTGGGAGGAGTTGACCACCAGGGAGCCGGATCGTCGGGCCACCCGGGTGAGTCCGCCCCGGGTGACATAGGCCCCTTCCGGCCCGAGGAGGGTGAAGGGACGGAGATCCACGTGACGGGGGGCGATCTCGCCCTCACAGAGTGTAGGGGCGGTGGACAGGGGGATGATCGGTTGGGCCACCCAGCGACCGGGCTCGGCCTCGACCTGTTTGGCCACCTCTGCCATCTGGTCGGCCGTGGCCTGGGTCCCGACCATCACGCCGTAGCCGCCCGACTCGTTCGCCGGCTTGACCACCAGGCGCTCGAGGTTGTTCAACACGAAGTGCCGGGAGTCCTCGTCGCTGCACCGCAGGGTGGGAACCGTGGCCAGGATCGGTTCCTCGTCGAGGAAGAAGCGGATGATGTCAGGCACGTGCGAGTAGACCTTCTTGTCGTCGGCGATCCCGGCCCCGGGTGCGTTGACCAGGGCCACCCGATCGGCGCGCCAGGACCGGATCAGGCCCGGCACCCCGATCATCGAGTCGGGCCGGAAGACCTCGGGGTCGAGGAACAGGTCGTCGATGCGGCGGTAGATGACGTGCACCCGTTCCAGGCCGTCGATGGTCTTGGCATAGACGCAGTCGTCGTCGAGGACCACCAGGTCGCTGCCTTCGACCAGCTCGACGCCCAGCTGCTGGGCCAAGAACGCATGCTCGAAGTAGGCCGAGTTGTAGATGCCGGGGGTCAGCACCACGATGGTCGGGTCACCGGCGGAAGGGGAGACCGAAGCCAGCATGTTGGCCAGGCGCCCGATGTAGGGATCGACCGGTTCGATGCTGTAGTGGCGGAACATCTCGGCGAAGACGTGCTTGGCCACCATCCGGTTCTCCAGCAGGTAGGACACCCCTGAGGGCACCCGGAGGTTGTCCTCCAACACGTAGATCGGTCCCGTCGCCGTCGCGAATGAGATCGCTCCCACAGATGTGGGCCCAGATCCCCCCGGCGGGTTGACCCCTACGCACTCGCGCCGGAAATTGGGGGAACCGGCCACGAGCTCGGAGGGGACCACCCCCGCACTCACCGACCGCTGGTCGTGGTAGACGTCGTCTATGAACAGGTTGAGGGCGTTCAGCCTCTGGACCAGGCCGGACTCGATCAGCTGCCACTCATCGGACGGCACGACCCGGGGGATGATGTCGAACGGCCAGGGCCGGTCCACCCCGGTCGAGCCCTCGTAGACGGTGAACGTCACGCCGATGGCCCGCATCTCCCGGTCGGCGGCCTCCTGGCGGTCGGCCAGCGCTTCGGGCCCGAGATCGGTGAAGTGACGCCACAGCGCCTCGGCCGCGGGTCGGGGCACCCCGTGGGGCCCGACCATCTCGTCGAAGTACTCGCCCGGATCGTAGGAGGGCCAGGTGGCCACACCCTCGCCCGGTCCCCCGTCGGGCGCGTCGGAGACCTCGGCGTGTTCCACATCCCAAGTGATACGTCCACGATGCGTCCGATGGGTTGCCACAGTGTTTCCACTCCGTGAATGTCCAGTTCCGATAACATGCCCACCTGGCGCCGGGCACTTCCCGAGCCGGTCGAGCGTGGTTTGCACAGCACGGGCCCTCGGAGCGGTCCTCGATCGTTCCGATGCGTTTCGTGGTATGTCGTGCAATGCTGCGCCGCCTGGTGCGGGGCAGTGCGGGTTCGGACTCCGGGCCGTTAGGGCGCTGCCAGTCGATCACGTGGCGGCCCGATTCCCGTTGCCACCACCGTACCGGAGCCCGTGACCGAGAATGAGACCACCGACCCGACAGGAGAAGCCGTGCCCGCTGAGACCCACGTGGAGAAGGGTCCGCTGGACCGAGGCCAGGTCCTGGCGCTCATCCGGGATCTACTGGCCGACATCTTGGAGATCGAGCCGTCGGCAATCGCCGAGTCGTCGTCCTTCGCCGAGGACCTCGATGCCGACTCGCTGGCCCTGATCGAGCTGGTCGAGGGGCTGGAAGAGGAGCTGGGCGAGCGGTCGGTGGGTTTCCGGATCGATGACGAGGACCTCGAGGAGCTGCGCACGGTGCGCGACGCGGTGGACTACGTCTACGCCAAGCTCGGAGGGGCCTGAGGCGTCCCGATGGTGTCCCCCGAGCGACTCGGGGGTGCCCGGGGGGGAGTCCGGTCCTGGTCTGGGCCGACCGGATCGGCTACCGGTTCGACGACCCCGGCCTGCTCGACGAGGCCATGGCCCACCGGTCGTGGTGCGCGGAGCAAGTCGGGCGGGTCTCCAACGAGCGCCTCGAGTTCCTGGGTGACGCCGTCCTCGGCCTGGTGGTGGCCGAGTTCAGCTACCGGAGCCACCCGGACCTCTCCGACGGGCAGATGTCCAAGGTCCGGGCGTCGGTGGTCAACACCCGGGTCCTGGCCGAGGTGGCCCTCGGCCTGGGCGTCGCCGACCATCTCCGGCTGGGACGGGGCGAGGATCTCTCGGGTGGGCGGGCCAAGGAGTCGATCCTGGCCGACGCCCTCGAGGCGGTGATCGGGGCCGTCTACCTGGACGGGGGGATGATCGAGGCCGAACGCCTGGTGTTGGGCCTGCTCAGGGCCGGATCGCCGTGGCGGTCGGCGAGCCCGGCGAGTCGGATCACAAGAGCCGGCTCCAAGAGCAGACCGTCCGTCTGGGTAGGGGTGTTCCCCACTACGAGGTCGAGGGTTCCGGGCCCGATCATGCTCGGAGGTACCTGGCCACGGTGTACGTTGCTGGCCAGCGCCTCGGTACGGGGGAGGGGCGCTCCAAAAAAGACGCCGAGCAGGTGGCCGCTCGGGCGGCCTGCGGATCGTTGGAAGTCGAGAGAGGCGGGGGGGATGCCTGAGCTTCCCGAAGTCGAGACCATCCGTCGCGACCTGCAGGGCGAAGTGGTAGGACGCAAGATCAAGTCGGTCGAGGTCCGCAACGGTCGTACCGTCCGTCGCCATCCGAGCGCCAAGCAGTTCCGCGCCCGCCTGGAGGGCCACACCATCAGGTCGGTCGACCGGAAGGGGAAGTATCTGCTGCTGGGCCTGGACGACGGCCAGACACTGGTCGTTCACCTGGGCATGAGCGGCCAGCTCCAACGGGCCAAGAGCACCAAGGAGACCAAGGCCCCCCACACCCACGCCGTGATCACCTTCACCCAGGGGGGCCAGCTGCGCTTCGTCGACCCCCGCACCTTCGGCGAGCTGTTCGTCTCGGCCGCGCCCGGCCGAGGGCGAGCGGCCGCTGCCCGAGCTCGCCCATCTCGGGTTCGACCCGCTCGAGGACGTGATGAGCTGGGAGAAGTTCTGGGTCCTGCTGGCCTCGCACAAGAGCGGGCTGAAGGCACTGCTGATGGACCAGGAGTTCGTGGCCGGCATCGGCAACATGTACGCCGACGAGATCCTCTTCGCCGCCGGTCTCCGCTACGACCGCCTCTCCAGCTCCCTGTCCTCCCAGGAGGTCCGCCGGCTCTACCGGTCGATGGTGGAGACGCTGGCCGAGGCGGTCAAGCGGCGGGGTTCGTCGCTGGCCGACGAGCAGTACCGCGACCTGTTCGGCGAGATCGGGGACTACCAGGACCAGCACCAGGCCTACGACCGCGAGGGCCAGGCGTGCCGGCGGTGCCGGGCCACCATCGTCCGGGTCAAGTCGGGCGGCCGGTCCACCTACTTCTGCGACCACTGCCAGGTGTGACCGTCGGCCACGCGCGTCGTCGCTGCCGGCGGAGTCCGCCGGTTGCCATCCTGACCAGGGATTCCCCCATGGGCGGGCAACGACCGATAGGGTGAGCGCACCGGTGTTCCTGAAGTCACTTTCCCTCAAAGGATTCAAGTCCTTCGCTGACCCGGCGGTGCTCGAATTCGAGCCCGGGATCACCGTGGTGGTCGGTCCCAACGGCAGCGGCAAGTCCAATGTGGTGGACGCCGTGGCCTGGGTGCTCGGTGCCCAGGGCCCCCGCACGGTGCGCTCGGCGAAGATGGAGGACGTCATCTTCGTGGGCACGGCCAACCGGCCGGCGCTGGGCCGGGCCGAGGTCGCGCTGACCATCGACAACAGTGCCGGCAAGCTGGCCACCGACCTGGCCGAGATCACCATCACCCGCACGCTGTTCCGGTCGGGCGACAGCGAGTACTCGATCAACGGCGCGCCGTGCCGGCTGCTCGACATCCAAGAGCTGCTCTCCGACACCGGCGTCGGGCGCCAGCAGCACGTGATCATCAGCCAGGGCAACCTCGACGCCATCCTCGAGGCCCGGCCCGAGGACCGGCGGGCGGTCATCGAGGAGGCGGCCGGCGTGCTCAAGTACCGTCGCCGCCGCGAGCGGTCCGAGCGGCGGCTGGCCTCCACCGAGGAGAACCTCGAGCGGCTGTTCGACCTGGTCCGCGAGGTCAAGCGCCAGATCCGCCCGCTGGAGCGCCAGGCCGCGGCCGCCCGTTCCTACACCGGCCTGGCCGACGAGCTCCGGGCGGTCCGCCTCCACGTGGCCGGCGTCCGAGCTGCAGGCCCTCGACGAGCCGCCAGACCACCGGGCACCAAGGCCCAGGCCGAGCTGCGCGCCCACCGAGGAGCAGCTGCGGGCCTCGCTCAGCCAGCTCGATGCCGACAGCGAGCGCACCGCCGACGAGATGTCCGCCCAGCGGGAGTCCGATCTGGCCACCGCCCTGGGCCGGGCCGAGGGCATGGTGGAGCGGGCCCGCGGCCTTTCCGGGGTGCTCCGCGAGCGGCAGCGATCGCTGGCCCAGGCCCTCGATGCCGCCGCTGACGCCGACGTGGTCTCCACCCTCGAAGCCGAGGGCGCCCGGCTGGCCGAGGAGCTGGAGGCGGCCGGGTCCGAAGTGACCGCCCTCGCGCCCGACCACGAGGTCGATCCGGCGCCTCGAGGCGGCCGCCACCGCCGAGCTCGAGGCGCCATCTCGAGTCGCTGGGGGGACGGTGCCCTGCTCCGCCAGGCCGAGCGAAGCGGTCACGGTGGCCCAGGGCCAGCTGGCCTCCCTCGAGCACGCCCTCGACCGGGACCGCCGGTCCCTCGACCAGATGCGGGCCCGGCTGGCCGCCACCGAGCGGCGGTCCGGCCTCCTCGAGGGCGAGGACCACGAGCTGAGCGAGCGGCTGGCCGAGACCGAGCAGGCCCGCCACCAGTTGCAGGCGACCGTGGCCGAGACCGAGGCGGCCCACGGCCGGGCCACCCGGCGCCTCGAGTCCGCCGAGGAGTCGCTCCGTCAGGCCGAGCAGGAGCTGCATCGTTCGGTGGCCCGGGCCGACGCCCTCGAGCGTGCGCTCGACGAAGCCCGGGGCGCCGCCGGGGCCGAGCTGCTGGCCGGCGTGGAGGGGGTGGTCGGCACCCTGCTCGACGTGGTCGAGGTGGATGCCGGATGGGAGGATGCCTTCGAGGCCGCCGCCGGAGCTTCCATCGCCGCCGTCGTGGTGTCCGGCAGCCAACCGGCCAAGGCGGCGCTGTCCCGGCTCCGCCAGGGTGGGGCCACCGGTGCGGTGCTGGCCCTCACCGACAGTGGCGCCGACGGGCCGGACCTCGGTGCTGGCCGGCGAGGCGCCGGCCGGGACCGAGTCGATCCGCCGACACGTGCGTCCTCGGCGGGGAGGACGCTCCCTGCCCGGGTTGGAGGCGGTGCTCGACACGCTGCTCGCCGGCTCGTACTGCGCTCTGGGCGGATGGTCCGACGCCATCGACCTGGCGCTGGCCCGTCCCGACCTGGTGGTGGTGACTCGGGAAGGTGACCGTTTCTCCTCGACCGGCTGGCGGGTGCGGTCGGGAGGCGGCGTGGTGACCGCAGCGGTGGTCGAGGAGGCACGAGACCGGGCCGAGGTGGCCGCGGTGGCGGCGGCCGAGGCGGCCGCCGACCGGTCGGCGGCCCAAGCCGGAGGTGGAGTCGACCCGGACGGCGGCGGCGGAGGCGGTGCGGGCCGACGACCGCAACGAGGTGGAGCACCAGACGGCCCGGGCCGCCCGCCAGCGGGTGGCCAGCGACCGGATGGCGCTGGCAGCCGAGCTGGAGGAAGTGCGCCGGAGCCTCGCCGAGCTCGACGACCGGATCGACCGCGACACGGCCCGGGCCGTGCTGCTGAGAGACGAGCTTCCCGCGTTGGAGTCGGCACGACTGTTGGCCGCCGAGCAGGCCGCCGCCGCCCGGGACGAGCGCAAGCGCATCGACGAGCGGATCGCCGAGGCGGCTCACCTGCCGGTCGGAGTGGGAGGCCCGCTGCGGCCGGCCTGGTCGAGCGGCGCGGGTCCTCACCGAGCGGCTGCACGAGGTCGAGCGGCGGCTCACCGGGCACGCCGACGAGCGGGCCGAGGCCGCTGAGCGTCGGAGGCGTCTGGAGGCCGACGCCACCGCGGTGGAACGGCTGTTGGCGGTGGTGGCATCGGCCCAGGTCGAACTGGACGCGGCGCTGGCCGCCGCTCCGCCAGCAGTACCAGCGTCCAGCTCGAGGCGGTCCGGGCGGGTGGTGCCCGCCTCGAGGAGCTGCGCCGGCAACGGTCGGCCAGCGAGCACGAGCTGGCCGCGGCCCGGGGCCGGCTCCAGAAGGTCGAGCTCGATCTGGTCGAAGCCACCATCCGGCGCGAGTCGGTGGTCGAGTCCCTCCGCCGCGAGCTGGCCGCCAGCCCCGACGAGGCCACTGCTCGGCACCGCTTCCCGAGCTCGCCGAGGGCTCCGACCCGACGACCCGGATCGGCTGAGCTCGAGGCCGAGCTGGCGGCGCTGGGCCCGGTCAATCCCCTGGCCCTGGAGGAGCTGGCCGAGCTGGGGGAGCGCCACCAGTTCCTCGAGTCCCAGGTGGAGGACGTCCGGAACGGCCCGGCGGGAGCTCCACCACGTCATCCGGACCCTGGACGAGGAGATCATGCACGTCTTCGACGCTGCCTTCGCCGACGTCAACGAGCACTTCTCCTCGCTGGTCACCACCCTCTTCCCGGGCGGCACCGGGCGCCTGTCGCTGACCGACCCGGAGAACCTGCTCGACACCGGGGTCGAGATCGAGGTGCGGCCGGCCGGCCGCAACGTCCGCCGCCTGTCCCTGCTGTCGGGCGGCGAACGGTCCCTGGTGGCGCTGGCCTACCTGTTCGCCGTGTTCCGGAGCCGGCCCTCGCCGTTCTACCTGATGGACGAGGTGGAGGCGGCCCTCGACGACGTCAACCTCCAGCGGTTCCTCGGGCTCGTCCACGAGTTCCGGGGTGAGGCCCAGCTGATCATCGTGAGCCATCAGAAGCGGACGATGGAGGCCGCCGACGCCCTGTACGGGGTGACCATGGCTCCGGGGGGCTCCTCCAAGGTGGTCAGCCAGAAGGTCGCCCGTCGTCCCGGGGGATGTCGGCGACCAAGCCGGTCCCGACGGCGCGGGCCGGTCCCGACGGTGCGACCGGTTCCGATGGCGCCGGTCCCGACGGCGAGGCCGCTTCCGATGGCGCCGGTGCCGATGGCGCCGCCGCTGCCGATGGCGCCGGTTCCGATGGCGCCGCCGCTGCCGATGGCGCCGCCGGTTCCGATGGTGCGCCCGCGACAGAAGCAGAACGGACCGACGGCTTCGATGACGGCGCCGGTCTCCACGACGCTGCTGACGACAGGAGCGGGTTCGGGGACTCGACTCGACCCGTTCCACCGCCGGAGCGGGAGCCGTGGGAGCCGATCCCATGGGCGGATCGGAGTCGTGATCGACGCCCACGATCGCGCCTCCACGTCATCGCCACCTCGGATGTGCTGATCGGCCTGTTCGTCGCCGTGCCGGTCGCCGTGGTGGCCGTCGGGGTGGGCCGTCGGCCCTGAGGTTCCGGGGGAGGTCGGGCAAGGGCCGAGTGCCGCCAGGAGAGGTGGCCAGCGACGCCCCCACCGACGTCGAGCTCGACCGGAGTGCGGACGCGGCCCGGCGAACCACCGAGGCCCAAGGTGCCGCCGCAGCCCCGGTGGCCGCCGAGCCGAGGCGGCCGAACCGGTGGCCACGGAGCCGGAACCGCCGGCCGTCGTCGAACCCGCCACCTACCGGGCCCGACTGGGAAAGGCCCGGGGCCTCTCTCTCCGGCTACCTGGGCGCCATCCGGGCCAAGGGGAAGGTGGACGCCGCCACCTGGGACGACCTCGAGGAGGCGCTGATCCGAGCCGACGTCGGGGTCGGTGCTACCGATGCCCTGCTCGATGACCTCCGGACCCGGGTCAAGAGCGGGGAGATCGGGAGCCCGATGCGCTGGTCGACGCCCTGAAGGCCGACCTGGTGGCCATGCTCACCGCGCCGACGGCGTCGGCGCTGGACCTGACCCGAGTCCGGGCTCGACGACCGGCCGGCCGGATCTGGCGACGGTGCCCCGTGGTGGACGTCTGGCTGTTCGTCGGCGTGAACGGCGTGGGCAAGACCACCACCGTGGGCAAAGTCGCCAACCGCCTGTCCGCCTCGGGGTCCAAGGTCCTGCTGGCCGCCGGCGACACCTTCCGGGCCGCCGCCGGGGAGCAGCTGGCCATGTGGGCGTCCCGGGCCGACGCCGACATCGTGCGGGGGTCCGAGGGAGGGGACCCGAGCTCGGTGGTGTTCGACGCCGTGCAGCGGGCCGCCTCCAAGGACCACGACGTCGTCCTGGCCGACACCGCCGGGCCGCCTCCACAACAAGGTCAACCTCATCGAGGAGCTGAAGAAGATCCGCCGGATCGCCGATCGCCCTCCCGGCCACGTCGTGGAGGTCCTGCTGGTGCTCGACGCCACCACCGGTCAGAACGGGCTGACCCAGGCCAAGGTGTTCCTCGAGGCCGTCGACGTGTCCGGGGTGGTGCTGACCAAGCTCGACGGCACGGCCAAGGGCGGCATCGTCGTGGCCATCCAACGAGAGCTCGGACTGCCGGTCAAGCTGGTCGGGCTGGGGGAGGGGGTCGACGACCTGATCGACTTCGATCCGGGGGCCTTCGTCGACGCACTGTTCTGAGCCTTCGAGCCGCTGAATCGTCGTCGCCGACCGGCGGGACGGGCCGGCCGGCCCGCCCGTGGCCGACCGCCGGCGCAACACGGCCTGATCTACCGTCCTGTAGCCTGAGGAGCCCATGTTCGAGAGCCTGTCCGACCGATTCGAGGGGATCCTCAGCCGCCTGCGCGGCCGCGGCCGCCTGAGTGAGGCGGACGTCGACGAGATGCTGCGGGAGATCCGGACGGCCCTGCTCGAGGCCGACGTCGAGATCGGGGTCGTGCGGGGGTTCACCGAGGCGGTACGGGCCCGATGCGTGGGTTTGGAGCTTTCGCAGGCTTTGAGCCCGGGCCAGCAGGTCATCAAGATCGTCAACGAGGAGCTCGTCGGGATCCTCGGCGGCGAGACGCTCAAGATCACCTACGCCGGCCGGCCGCCGACCGTCATCCTGCTGGCCGGGCTGCAGGGATCGGGGAAGACGACGGCCTCGGCCAAGCTGGCCCGTTGGTTCAAGCAGAAGGGCCGCAATCCCCTGCTGGTCGGAGCCGACCTCCAGCGCCCGGCCGCGGTCGAGCAGCTCCGTGTGCTCGGTGGCCAGGCCGGGATCACCGTCTTCAGCGAGCCCACCGATCCGGTGGCGGTGGCTGCCGCCGGATTGGAGGAAGCCAGGCGCCTGGGTCGTGACGTCCTGATCGTCGACACCGCCGGCCGCCTCGCCATCGACGAGGAGCTGATGGTCGAGATCCGCGACATCGCCGGTGTTGTCGATCCTCACTACACGTTCCTGGTGGTCGACGCCATGACCGGACAGGACGCGGTAGCCACCGCCGCCGGCCTTCCACGACGCCCTGGATCTCGACGGGGTGATCCTCACCAAGCTGGACGGCGACGCTCGAGGCGGCGCGGCGTTGTCGGTAAGGGAGGTGGTGGGAAGACCCATCGCCTTCGCCTCCACCGGTGAGAAGCTCGACGACTTCGACCAGTTCCATCCCGACCGGATGGCGGACCGCATCCTCGGCATGGGCGATGTGCTCAGCTTGATCGAACAGGCCGAGCGGACCATGGACCAGGAGGTGACCTCCAAGGGTGCCGCGGCCATGATCGAGGGCCGCTTCACCCTCGAGGACTTCCTCGAGCAGTTGCAGCAGGTCAAGAAGATGGGGTCGGTCTCGGGGATGCTGTCCCTGCTTCCAGGGGTACCCAAGGATTTGAAGCAGGCGTCCTCGGCCGTCGACGATCGCCAGATCGGTCAGATCGAGGCCATCATCCGCTCGATGACGCCGGCGGAGAGGGTGAATCCGGCGATCATCGATGGCGCCCGGCGGGTGCGGATCGCCAACGGGAGTGGGACGGCGACCTCGGATGTGAACGCGCTCCTCAAGCAGTTCAAGGAGATGCAGAAGATGATGAAGGGGCTGGGCAAAGGGGGCATGGCCGGAGCACTGGGCGGCCTGTTCGGCCGGGGGAAGATGTCTCCCCAGGCCATGGCCGGCCTGGCTGAGATGGGAGGGATGGGCCCCCGACTCCTTGGCCGGCTCCGGGCTCGGTGACCCGGGCGCTGGGCCCCTCGACGCTCTGGGAGCAGGTCCGATGGCCAGAGCCGGGGCGGGATCCGGGCCAGCCGGGCGGGGGTCGAAATCCCGGGGCAAGGGCGGTAAGAAGGGCAAAGGAGGGGGTCGGGTCACTCCCAAGGCCCGCTGATCCGGCCGGTCCGGCGCTCCGGTCCGACCCCGACGGTCCCGCCCCATGGAGGGGCTGCGTGCACGCCTCCGCAATGATGGGAGACTGTTGGGCGCTATCGACAGAATGCAGAGGAGTTCACTGTGGCAGTAAAGCTCCGCCTCGTGCGGATCGGAAAGAAGAAGCAGCCGACCTACCGGCTGGTGGCGGCCGACAGCCGCTCGCCGCGCAATGGTCGGTTCATCGAGATCGTGGGCACCTACGCCCCCCGGGGAAAGTCGTTGGCCGAGCCCGACGCCGTCGTCGAGATCGACAATGCCAAGGCGGTGAAGTGGCTTTCCCGGGCGCGACACCGACCGAGCGGGTCGAGAAGCTCCTGAAGCAGTCCGGTGCCCTGGACGAGTTCGCCACGGCCAAGGCGGCCAAGTGACCGAAGACGTGGCCGTCGATTCCGCTGATGATGTCAATACCATCGATGACGAGGATGGGCACGAGGACGACGACGTCGGCAACCGCGTGTCGGGAGGGACCCCGCTGGCGGTGGTCAGCTACCTGGTCAACTCCATCACGTCCGACCCCGATGCCGTCGTCATCAACACCGACGAACGGGGCAATTCTGTCCGATTCAGGATCCACGTCGCTCCCGAAGACATGGGAAGGGTGATCGGTCGACGGGGCCGAGTGGCCCAGGCCATCCGCACGGTAGTTGCTGCGGCCGGAGCGCGTGACGGCGTCCAGACCAGCGTCGACATCGTCGACGACTGAGCCCACCTCGCCGGTGGTCGGTTCCGATCCCGCTCTCGGCGGCGGGGCGGAGGACGGCTCGGAACCTCGACTGCTCGAAGTGGGGGCGGTGGCGAAGCCTCATGGATTACGGGGCGATGTGATCGTGACGCTCTCGACCAATCGCGAGGAGCGGATCGCTCCGGGTGCCCACCTCACGACCGGCGGCGGCAGGGAGCTCGTGGTGGTTCGCTCGTCGCCGCACGGCGGTCGGTTCATCGTGGCCTTCCAGGGGGTCTCGGACATCGCAGAGGCCGAGGCCCTGCGCGGAGCCTCCCTTTCCGCCCTGCCCCTCCACGATCCGGACACCCTATGGATCCACGATCTCATCGGTTCTGTGGTCGTGGACGTCGAAGGCGAGCCGCTCGGCACCGTCGAGGCGGTCCAGGCCAATCCGGCCAGCGATCTGTTGGTCCTGGGCGACGGAACGCTGGTGCCGCTCGGATTCGTCGTCCGTTCAGAGCCCGGCGTGCGGGTGGTCGTCGATCTCCCTGACGGTCTTCTCGACCTCAACTGAAATCAGATTCTCGCTTGAGCCCGTTACGAATCGATGTCTTCACGATCTTCCCCGAGGTCATCGACCACTATGCCAGTGCTTCCATCCTCGGACGGGCCCGGGCCCGGGGGCTCTTGGACCTGCGCATCCGGGACGTCCGTGACGCCGCCACCGATCCTCACCGGTCGGTGGACGACGCTCCCTTCGGGGGTGGCCCGGGCATGGTGCTCGCCCCCGAGACGTTGTTCGACGCGGTCGGGCAGGCTGACCGCGTCCGAAGGAAGCCTGCCCCGTCCCCTGGTGCTGCTGTCACCTGCGGGTAGGCGCTTCGACCAGCGGGTGGCTCGCGAGTACGCCGGGCTCCCGGGAGGGTTCACCCTGATCTGTGGTCGTTACGAGGGGGTGGACCAGCGGATCGCCGACCACCTGGCTGACGAGGAGCTGTCGGTGGGGGATTTCGTGCTGGCCGGAGGCGAGCTGGGCGCTCTGGTGGTGGTGGAGTCGGTGGCCCGCCTTGTCCCGGGCGTGCTTGGCAACGATCGCTCGGCCGACGATGAGAGCTTCTCCCAGGGACTGCTCGAGTATCCCCAGTACACCCGGCCGGCCGTGTTCCGCGGTTGGGAGGTACCAGAGGTGCTCCGCTCGGGCGACCATGGCCAAGTGGACGAGTGGAGGCGGGTCCAGGCCCTGGTGCTGACGTTGGACCGTCGGCCGGACCTCATCGCCGAGAGGGGCGGACTCACCGATCAGGAGGTCCAGCTCCTGGCTGAGCACGGTGAAGTGCGGGTGCTGCGCGAACACGGCTACGATTGGTGAGCCTCGTTGGCGCCGGGCCCGCCCGGTGTTCGCACCGAAGGCCCGCATCGTCAAGCACTCCCGGAGGGATCCAGGTGCGGCTGGCGAACGGGACTCCAACGGGGGAGAGTCCGAACGACCCGTGGAAAGACGCGCCCAATGAACCCGACCGACATCATCGACCGCGACAGCCTCCGGGACGACGTTCCCGACTTTCGTCCCGGTGACACCGTCAAGGTGCATGTCCGAGTGGTCGAAGGGACACGCGAGCGCGTCCAGGTGTTCCAGGGCGCCGTCGTCCGCCGGCAGGGGACGGGCGTACGAGAGACCTTCACCGTCCGCAAGGTCAGTTTCGGTGTCGGGGTGGAGCGGACATTCCCCATCCACTCTCCGGTGATCGCTCTGACCGAGGTCGTGTCTCTGGGCGATGTCCGCCGGGCCAAGCTGTACTACCTGCGTGATCGACACGGCAAGGCTGCAAAGATCAAGGAGCGGCGGACTGCCCGCGCCTGACCGAACCGGGCGCATGCCGGCCACGGCGTGGGCGGTGGCAGAGTGACGGTGCGCGTGGCGCCATGAGCGAAGAGGACCTCGAGCGGTACGAGTCCGAGATCGAGCTCGCCCTGGTGCAGGAGTACCGGGCCGTGCTGCCCCTGTTCGCCTATGTGGTGGAGACCGAGCGTCGGTTCTATCTGGCCAACAGCGTCGACGTCACGGTTCGATCGGAGTCGACACCGGCGTGCGTAGAGGTGCAATTGAACGACGCCTGGGTCTGGGACATGTACCGGCCGGCCCGGTTCGTTCCCTCGGTCCGGATCCTCACCTTCCGCGACGTCAACATCGAGCGCCTTCCCGAGAAGGACTTGTGAGCGGGGGCGCAACCGGGCGCCCACCCCACGATCGAACCGTGACATCGGGTCCCTCACCTAGCCGTGAGGCCCTCGGAACCGATGGCGAGGCGAGAGCGGCCGACTGGTACGAGAACCACGGTTACGAGGTCCTGGACCGCTATTGGCGCCGGCGGGAAGGTGAGATCGATCTCATCGTTCGCCAGGGCCGAACGGTTGTCTTCTGCGAGGTGAAGACCCGTTCCAGCGGAAGGTTCGGGACGGGGGCGGAGTCGGTGTTGGTGTCGAAGCAGCGACGGATCCGTCGCCTGGCGGCCCGGTGGTTGTCCGAGCTCACCCCGGCCGCGGGCCGGGAGCGGGTAGAGGTGCGCTTCGACGTGGTCTCGATCACCGCCGATCAGCTCGAGGTCATCGAGGACGCCTTCTGACCTCGACACATGGACAGCTCGATGACGTCGACCGGTGGCTGTGACACCTGGCCCCTAGGGTTCCGGCCGTGCTTCGGGGGCCCGTCAGCACGACAGCCATCACCACAGCCGCCCCCTCATCGTTACGTTCCGGTCGGGGACGGGCTGGCATCCAGTGCAGGCTCCGACCGGCACCACCGATCGGAGGCGTCATGATCGCCGCTGTGTCTTTGTCCTCCGGACTGCTGCGGCTCCTGATGGGCCCCTCGGGTGGCGGCCCCGGGGTGGTCCAAGGTCAGACCGTCACTACCTCCCGAGGTTGGGGAGAATTTCAGGACAGCACCCCCAGGGCGAGGGAACCATGCTCGAGCCACAGGGCGGCATCCTCGGGAAGGCGCTCGGCAGCGAGTTGCTCGTGTCGACGAAGTTGCGCCTCACTGAGCTGGGCGTGCCACCTCCCGTTCGTCCCCTGGTTGAAGAATGCAGTCGCGCCTTCGGGAAAGGATTGTTTTAGGATCGCCGATGCTTCATGTTGTGACTTCATCGCCTCGAACCTGCACCGCTCTACGACCTCGCTCCAGAGCACAGTGGGGATGTCGACGTCGAGAAAGTCGGCGATGCGCCGCATCTCTCCGCCGAGGTCGCGGATGAGGTCGGCGTAGTGGACGAGCAGCACGAACGGCTCGTGGCGATTCGGCCACCACGACGCCAGGTGTTCATGGGCGTACCCCAGTCGACCCATTCGTCGAACAGTTGGTCCATGTCGCCATCCCACACCGGTGGCCATGGTGCGACGCCGTCCCGTGCTGCGATGGCGTTGAGGGCCCGAATCACTTCCGGCCGCATCTTGCGCCGGTGGTTTGCAAATGAGACGAGCGCGTCGTGCCCGTCTCGATAGACGGCGAGGTAGCGACACTCAGTGAAGATCGGCGTGCAGTCGGCTGGGCTGTGCGTCTTGATGAACCGTCGGTGGGGGATCGTGTCGACCCTCGCGATCATGTCTTCCAACGGAACAATCCGGGCGTCCAGCCAGGGGCTCAGGTCGAAAGCGGGAGCAGGCGCGTCACCCTGGGGCCACAACAGCGAAGCCACGATGCCCTGCATCCATGTCGTCCCCGACTTCGGCGCAGTCGTGATGAAGATGTCGTCCGGACGCGCTGTGAATCGCTCCCACCGCTGACTGTCATCGTAGACGTGCTGGCGACGGCGCGTCGCCGGCAGTACCGGGGCCATTCCGCGAACGTAGCCGAATCGGATCGATGGGTGTCGTCCGCACTCCACCAGGTGTTACGACGGCTGACACCGTCCGGTAATGCCGGATCGTGGGTCCCCCGGGATGACGGGTTGGTCCTATTGGTCCGCCCATATCGCTCCGGCCCCCGGTGTCATCGCCCTGCCCCCTGAAATCGGGCTCCGTTGGAGCGTGGGGTCGCCCAGATCACCGGGCGGGTGGGGCGGCTACACACCAAATGGGGGCAGGACATCTCAAGGGTCCGTGGTCTAATGGGCCATGTTCTACATCTTGATCTTCAGTCTCCTCGCCGTTGTCCTTGTCGTCGGGGGTGTGACAGCGATGAACCGTCGTCGTCACAGTCTGGCAACGGACGAGGACCAGACCGGCCACAGCCAGGAGGGACCCACGACCCATGGTCAAGTGGGGCGCACCACCCACAGTGATGCCGGCCGTCGCAATCGGAAGGCAAAGCGAGTGCAATCGAGGAATGCCCGACGCAAGCGCCATTGATGCCGTGGAGAGGAACGAGGCGTGGGAGGGTGTTCCGGATCACCTGGTAGGTGACTCACTGCGGCAGTCTGATGATGGGGGTGAACCCTGGTCCAACTTCCCAAAAGCGGTGCCAAGCTTGAACACGGGGGCGGTGGGCAAGGTGATCCAGGTCCCTGACGGTGTCAGCGACCTTGCCATAGCGCCGGGAGGTGCCATGGCCTACGCGACCGGAGCTGGCACTGTAGTTGTGGGAAAGGTTCAGTACAGCTATGTCACCCCCATCAATCTGGCCGAAGGGGTGGCCGAGACCCCGATCCCTCTGCTCCATGGCCCCGAAGGTATTGCCCTCACGCCTGACGGCAATACGGCCTACGTGACCGGAGGTCTCAGCAGTGGGCCACCCATCCCGCCGGACCTAACCGCACTGAACCTGGCTTCCGGCAAAGTGAGCGGCACCTTCTCGGGCCCGGGTGGGGCCAACGATATTGTCAACGCCACATCGGGAGGCCGGTAGCCGCCTACCACCGGGAGAGAGTCACTATGATCGACCCGCGTATCGGACCATCGTCCAGGACGATCCGTGCTTCTCGACAGGAACGAAGCCCACTGACTCATAGAGGCGGCGCGCTCGGATTCGCTTCTCTAACGCTGAGACTCAGCGCTTCATAACCCTGGTTATCACTGGCGTCGATGAGGTCGACCAGGAGCCGACGACCAATCCCTGCGAGCCGACGCGACGCAATGACTGCGATCGACAGTTCGGGGATCTCTTCGGTGACAAAGCCGTGGCCATGGCTCGCCTCGGTGTACGTCCGATACCAAGCCGCGCCCACCGGTGCGACTTGTTCTGCAATCAGCCCATAGTCGCCCGGCCTCGGCCATCCAGCGAGATACATCGAATAGCGCGGATCGGCGAGCACCTGGTCACCGGTCGGCGTCGGCTTGTCAGGGCGCCAGACTGCGGCCTCGCCGAGCATCGTCGCCAGAAAGGTGAAGTCCTCGGGCCCTGCCGAGCGATACTGCACGTTCTTCATGCTCAGCAGTTCAGCAGTTCAGCAGACGGTTTGCCCGCCGCAAGCCCCTGCCAGACCATCCGGGAGGTGCCCACACTTGCAGGTCCAGGCTGTCCCCGATCGCCGGCACGGGGGCGTTATCCGGCAACGACCAGTCAGGCTGCTGGCCACCACTTCTGCGGTCGTATGCCCTCGTGAGGTCGGCTGGGGGTAGGGAGGAAGGATTAACGTCGACGGGGTGCGGACCCTTCGACTTCCCGGCGTCCTAGTCGTTCTCGGATTCCTAGGATTGGTTGTCAGGGAGCTGGCGTGGGTAGAGGCGTACGACCAACCCACTGAGTACGTGGTGTCCCAAATCGCTACGGCGTTTGGCTATGGACTGGCTGGGTTCGCCTGCTGGCGGTGGATCGTCAGATGTCGGACGAGCAACGCCGATCCGGGTCTGCAACGGGTGCCGTCTCGATGGATGGCCACCGCGTCAGTTGTGACGGCGGCAGGCTATGCCGCAATCACTTACTACTACTACCAAACCATTCAGAACCTCCGACAAAACTATCGTGCCTACCACGGCGTCCTACCCGATATTGACCCGCATTACCGACTGCGCATGGCGGGTGGTGCGTCGATTGTCGTCGGACTGTTGCTGGCCGGTATCGGGTTCTGGATTGCCTCTACCGCCGCCAGATCCGTCGTTGCCGAACCGGTAGAGTCGGCGGTCCCAGCTCTGTGACCGGACGGGCGGCTGCAACGCCAGGGAGTGAGGTTGGTAATCCGGTGACGTTCACGAGGTCGAAGTCGAGGCGTAGGTCCGAGGTAAAGGGTGTCACCTATAACCGATGGGAAGAGACAGGAGCTGATCCATCATGGGCACCATGACTTTGCGATGGTAGTGATGAGTCTGACGAGGAAATCCGTACGCTGAAGACAAGGCGTGGCTGGTCCACATCAAGGGCGTCGACGGTGCGAGGCCTATGGAAGAACCACTCGCCAGGCAGGATCACGGCATTCGACAAGCGCTCCCATCTGGCTCCATCAAGAGCCGAGGATTATGGACATCGCTCCAGAAATGCCCTGAGAGACGTCCGGCCCCAGCCGAGACATTCTTCGATTCGGGATCGCCGGATCCTCAGGCGGGGTAGGGCGACCGAAGCTCCGGGATCATCGGGAAGTGACGCACGTTCGTCGTAAGGAGGTCGGCGCCAACCAGGGTCACCGTGGCGGCAATCAGATAGTCGATGGCATCGATGCCTCCGTGCGACCTTCGGTACTCGGCGGCCATGGAACCGGCGATCCTGGCGATCTCTTCGTTCACTGGCACCCAGGTCAGCGCGTCCATGAACAGTTCGGTGGTGTTGAGCTCGCCTGGTCGCATGCCGGCGAGAAGCTCGAACCGGCTCAACTCGCTGGCCAAAAGTGGCTCGCCTTCATCAGCTAAGCGCTCGAGGAGTCGAGCGGCTCGGTCGTCGCCTCGCAGGTGGTCGATTGCGATCGTCGTATCGAGAAGCTTCACCTTGAGTGGAGCCGGGCCAGTCGGTCGTTGACGTCACCCCGGAGGGAATCGACGAACTCTGAACCCGTGTAGTCCCGGTCCGTCCACGTACCGGCGGAGGAGCGGAGCGCTTCGATGCGTGAGGCCACTGTCCGCTCTCCGTACTGGGCCCGGATCGCCCGTCGAATGAGCTCCGAGCGGCTGGCACCAGTCCGAACGGCAGCCGCATCGAGCGCGGACACCTCTCGGTCGTCCAGGTAGATCTGGGTTCTGTGCATGACATTAGTATACATCGCATGGTGTATACGCAGAGAAGCGGCAGTCGCGGCGCACCCTTGACGGGCCGTCGCCGTCCTGGCCGAGTCCCCACTCGGCACGAAGCCCCACGGTCGAACAAGGAGTTGCGCTGTCCGGTCCTGGGTGGTGGTGCAGGAGCTGACCGACGGACCGGATTCACCTGGCAGTGTCCGTCGTCCAATTTGTTTTGAAAATTACCCCACGACTGGTGTCTGGCATTCGATCGGTACGTCAATTCCAAAACCGAATGGCCAGGCCTCACCGGGGACCCGACGGACCGAACCCCCCGCCGGGGACCCGAGGGACCGAATCCCCCGACAGAGACCCAGAACCCGGTTCAGGCCGGCTACGCGGACGGGAACGTGCCCTGAGACCACCCGATGGAGGACGACGACACCGGTCCGGGGGACGGTGCTGTCGCCAACACCGGAGCCGTACAGGACGACAGATTCGTTTGGGCCCCGTACCAGGTGGCTTCGGCCGATTTCCACACCAGCCAGCAGGTGCCGTCGGCCGAACGGTCAGCCAGGGTGATACTTCCGCTCGGGTCGTCGGTGGTCCCCCACTGCTGACCCGGACTGACGGCGATGCTGATCGTTGACGAGCTCGAGCTCGGTCCGATCACGAAGGTCGCGGAAGGTTCGGAGCTCGAAAGCTCCGAGGGGGTGACAGCGCCATAACCGCCGGCCTGTGAGGCCGCCGTCGAGGTGGCGGACAGGCCGGTCGACAGCGCCTGCTGGGCCTGCAGCCCCTCCGCTTGGGCGACGCCGGGGGCATTCGAGATGCCGGCGCCCGAGCTGCCGCTCGAGCTACCGTCCGAGTGCAGGGTGGTGCTGAGAAGGATGGCTACCAGCAGGGCGGTAGCGACCATACTGAGCACAGTGGCGATCATCGAGAACCCGGCGCTGTCGGCCGTGGTCCGGTGATGATCATGGCGGTGGAGACAAAGCTTTCCTGCCACTTCGGAGTCCTCACTCGTGTCAGGTCGCGAACAGGCGACCAATCTCTTCATCGGCCGACGAAAGGGCCCTCCTTGAGCATTCTCTCCGTCCGACGGCCACGGCGATCCGCCCGCCGGATGGGCCGATCGGGCGCTGCTACGGTGCCCGCATGCGGATCGGCGCCCACGTAAGGGCAGGTAAGGGGCTGGTCCCGGCTCTGAAGCATGGGACCGAGATCGGTGCGGACGTGGTGCAGATCTTCACGCAGAGCCCTCGGATGTGGAAGCCCTCCCAGTACGGTGCCGAGGTTCTCGACGGCTATCGACAGGCACAGTCGGAGAATCCCTCGGTGACGGCCACGTTCTGTCATGCCACATATCTCATCAACCTGGCTTCTCCCGATCCAGTGTTGACGGACAAGTCGCGGGCCTGCCTCAACGCCAATCTGGCCACGGCCGAAGGCGTGGGCGCCGACGGGCTGGTCCTTCACATCGGAAGCCACCGGGGCAGCGGTTTCGAGACTGCCCTTCCCGGAATCGCCGACGCACTGATCGAGGCGCTGGACTCGGTGGACACCTCGCCTCGACCGTGCCCGATCCTTCTCGAGAATGCGGCCGGTGCCGGTGACACCGTAGGTCGCTCGTTCGAGGAGCTGGCGGCGGTCATAGTCGCCGCCGGGGACGACGACCGGCTCGGAATCTGTATCGATACCCAGCACCTGTGGGCGTCGGGGGTGCCCTTTGCCACAATCGATGATGCCGATGCTCTGGTGGTAATGGTGTCGCAGACGGTCGGCCTCGACCGCCTGTCGTGTATCCATCTGAACGACTCGAAGGTCGAGTTCGGCGCCAACCGGGATCGGCACGAGAACATCGGGGACGGCACCATCGGGTCCGACGGCCTGTCGGCCCTGTTGGGTCATCCAGCTCTGCAGGGACTGCCGGCCATCCTGGAAGTGCCCGGGGATGGCGATGGTCCCCGGGCCGAAGACGTGGCCACGGCCCGTCAGGTGTGGTCGAAGGGGGTAGCGCTTCGCTCCTAGGGGTCCCGACCCGCACCGGGAGTGCACCCGCACCCCGAACGCCGTTCGGACCGGTGGGTCGGTTCACGCTAGGGTCACCGCCGCGCGCCTTTTGGGGATTCCGGCCGAGACCGAGAGCGAGAGGAACCGATCATGACCACCGAGACCCGGGTGGAGACGGACAGCATGGGACCGATCGAGGTGCCCGCCGACCGGTACTGGGGCGCCCAGACGGAGCGCTCGCTACTCCACTTCCCCATCGGGGACGACCGGATGCCGGTGTCACTCATCAGGGCAATCGGAATCCTCAAAGAGGCGTCCGCCCAGGTCAATGCCGATCTGGGCAAGATGTCGGCGGAGAAATCGGCACTGATCATCGCCGCCGCCCGTGAGGTCGCCGACGGCAAGCTCAACGACCAGTTCCCGCTCAGCGTCTGGCAGACGGGAAGCGGAACCCAGAGCAATATGAACGCCAACGAGGTGATCTCCAACCGGGCGATCGAGATGGCCGGCGGGGTGATGGGATCGAAGGTGCCCGTCCATCCCAACGACGACGTCAACATGTCCCAATCGTCGAACGACACCTTTCCAACCGCGATGCACATCGCCGCCGTCGAGGACATCACTCACAAGCTGCTGCCGGCGGTTCGGCACCTCCGGGCGGCTCTCCAGGTCAAAGTGGAGGCGTACGCCGGTATCACGAAGATCGGGCGGACCCACCTGATGGATGCCGTTCCCCTCACCTTGGGCCAGGAATTCTCCGGTTACGTCGCCCAGCTCGACGCAGATCTGAGGCGGATCGAGACGACGCTGGACGATCTGTACGAACTGGCGGCCGGCGGCACCGCGGTGGGAACCGGCCTCAACACCCATCCGGAATTCGGAGTCCGGGTGGCGTCGGCGATCGCTGAGCTCACCGGACTTCCCTTCGTCACCGCCCCCAACAAATTCGCGGCTCTGGCCGCCCACGATGCCCTGGTGTCGACCAGCGGGGCCCTGCGCACGCTGGCCGCCTCCTTGATCAAGATCGCCGACGACTTGCGGTGGTTGGGATCGGGACCCCGCAGTGGCCTGGGCGAGCTCCAGCTTCCGGAGAACGAGCCGGGTTCGTCGATCATGCCCGGCAAGGTCAATCCCACCCAGTGCGAAGCGATGATCATGGTGTGCATCCAGGTGTACGGCAACGATGCGGCCGCAGCCATGGCCGGGGCCCGGGGGAACCTCGAACTGAACGTGTGCAAGCCGGTGATCATCCACAACGTCCTGCACTCGGTGCAGCTTCTCGCCGACGCCTCGTCGACCTTCACCCGGTTCTGCGTGGAGGGACTGGAACCCAACCTGTTCCGGATCCGCCAGCACCTCGAGGATTCGCTGATGCTGGTCACCGCCCTGAACCCGCTCATCGGGTACGACAAGGCGGCCGAGGTGGCCAAAAAGGCCCATAAAGAGGGAACGACGCTTCGGGAGGCGGCGATCGCCCTCGGGCATCTGACCGGCGAGCAGTTCGACGAGGCGGTCCGTCCGGAATCGATGACCCGACCCTGATCGACCGAGCGACAGCGACAGCGAGAGCGAGCCGATGGGGCCCGGTGATGGAGCGGGTCCGACCCGGACGAGTCTGCCCGTCCTGACCACCACAACCTATACTTCGGCCACGGTCGACCCGGTGGCTGTCGAGCCCCTAGCCTGACCGGGTTGGGCCCCGGGGGACAGCCCGGTTGTGCGGTCCCGGGCCGGCCAGCACGGCCATCGGGAACCGCGGCGAACACCGTCGGGGCGACGACTACGAGATGACACCCCAGGGAGCCACATGACCACTGCGCCCGCCGACTTGAACATCGGACTGACCGACGGGATGTTCTACGGAGGCGATCCCTTCCCGGCATTCGCCTGGATGCGTGAGCATGCTCCGGCCTACTTCGACGAATCGTCCGGCGTATGGGGCATCACCCGCTACGCCGACATCAAGGAGATCTCCAAGGATCCCGAGACCTTCTCCAATGCCGGCGGGATCCGACCCGACAGCGGGGCGCTCCCCATGATGATCGATACCGACGCACCCGAGCACGTGCGGCGCCGTCGCCTGGTCAGCGAGGGGTTCACCCCGGGGCGCATTCGGGAGAGCGAGGAGGGCATCCGGGCCGTCTGTGACGCCATCATCGATCGGGTGTGCGAAGTCGGGTCGGCCGACTTCGTCCGGGACATCGCGGCTCCACTGCCAATGATCGTGATCGGCGACATGCTCGGGGTTGCCCCCGAGGACCGGGACGACCTCCTGCGATGGTCCGACGACATGCTGAAGGCGCTGGGATCACCCGACCCCGGCGCCATGGACCGGGCCAGTCTCGCCGCCATGGAGTACGCCGAGTACATCACGGCGGTGGCTGAGCAACGCCGACGGGACCGCCAATCCGACGACCTGATCGGGACGCTGGTCCACGCCGAGATCGAAGGCGACCGTCTCGATGCGGAATCGCTGATCTACGAGTCCCTGCTGATCCTCATCGGCGGCGACGAGACGACCCGTCACGTGATCAGCGGAGGAATGTACGAGTTGCTGCGCCATCCCGACCAGCTGCAGGGGCTGGCCGGCGACCGCTCCTTGATGCCGTCCGCGGTCGAGGAGATGTTGCGATGGGTCTCGCCCATCAAGAACATGGCCCGTCAGATGACCAGGGACGTCGAGCTCCACGGCCAGACTCTGCGCAAGGGGGAGAAGCTGCTGCTGCTCTACCCGTCGGCCAACCGGGACGAGCGGGTGTTCGAGCGGCCCGAGGAGTTCGATATCAGCCGAACCCCGAACGACCACATGGCGTTCGGATTCGGGTCCCACTTCTGCCTCGGGCAACCGGTTGGCCCGCATGGAGCTCAGTGTGATGTTCGACCGGTTGCTGACCCGTCTCCCCGACCTGACCTTGGCCGACGGGGTCGAGCCGCCCAAGCGGGCCGCCAACTTCGTCTCCGGCTACGAGACCATGCCGGTGGTGTTCACCCCCGGTCCGCCAGTGGGGGCAGCCCTGGCGTGAAACAGCCACTCCTCAGCGAGCCCGAGGTGCTGGAGGAACTGGCGGCCGAGGACGGCCCGGACTGGCATCTGATCGGAGGAAGGCTGGTCAAGACAGTGGCCTGCGGCGATTTTGTCGGGGCCCTGGCCTTTGTCGAACGAGTGGGTGAGCTGGCCGAGGCGGCCGATCACCATCCTGATATCGACATTCGCTACAACCGGGTAACTCTCAGCCTCATCACTCACGACTCCGGCGGGATCACCCGGCTCGACCTCGAACTGGCCCGGGCCATCGACGGGGTGGCCACCGATCAGACCTCACCGTCCTGAGGGTCGCGACGTCGGGCCGGGACAGGCGCCGGATCAGCCGACGGGAAGATCCCAGAGGGGGAACCAACGGTCGAGATCGGACTCGATGACGAGATCGTCCGCAACCAGGCTCTTCAGTCGGAGCTCCTGTTCGATATCGCGCCGTTCGTGGCCTACCGGCACGAACGGATAGAACGTGCCCCGCTTGAACAGGTACACGAGGAAGGCGGTGGACGGGAGAACTGCACCCGGCCCGGCGGTGGGTAGGCCGGCGGCAGACCCACCAGAATCGTCGGGCACCGGAGGGAGCTGGGCCAGGCCGAAGACCGAACAGAGGAGTTGGGGTCCCCATCCGGCGTCCGCCAACGACGAGTTCACCATGTGGACTTGGGTGACCAGCTCTTCGATGTCGGCGTTCTCGACCAACAGCCAGTCGTAGTCGTAACTGTCCTTGGCCTGGCGCAATCCGGCGGCCCCGTCCATGGAGAGGAGTTTGACCACTTCGGCCTGCATGTCCTCGAAGCCCTGCCCGCTGGGAGGCTTGAAGCACACCCCGGCCTTTCCGGAGCACGACAGGCCGGCCGCGCTCTGCAGCGTGATCGAGGCCGACGGGAGGGCGAACAGGGCGTCCAGGTTGGATTGGACCGGCTTGGTCCGTCCGAGGAGGGTATTGAGCAGTCCCATCAGTGCCGGCCGGCGTCGGGACGGATCCGGATCCGTCCCGGGCCGGGTTCCGTCACGCGGCCCGACCCAACTCGGCCTCGATGGTGGCCAGCTGGGCCAGGCGCTTGTCCAGCGAGGGATGGGTGGAGAACAGATTGGACAGGCTGACGCCGTTCTTGACGATCGCCGGCGTGAAGTAGAAGGCGTTGAAGGTTTCCGTGGCCCGCAGGTCGCGAGTGGGGATGCGGGCCAGATCGCCGGTCACCTTGACCAATGCCGACGCCAGGGCCGACGGTCGGCCCGTAAGCAGTGCACCGGAGCGGTCCGCAGCCAGCTCGCGATAGCGGGACAGGGCCATGGTGAGAAGGAAGCTGATGGCGTAGACCACCACCGACACCACCAGCACACCCAGCTCGACCAACGCCACGTTCTGGCCCCCCTGGTTGTTGTTCCGGCCCCCGCCGAATCCTCCCAACAGGCCGGTCCACAGCATGATGCGGGTGATCAGACCGGCGACCATCCCCAAAAAGCTGGCGATGGTCATCACGGCCACGTCCCGGTGGGCCACGTGGGACAGCTCGTGGGCCAGCACGGCCTCGAGCTCGGGCTCATCGAGGCGGCGCATGAGGCCGGTGGTGGCGCAGACCACGGCGTTATTGGGGCTGCGCCCGGTGGCGAAGGCGTTGGGGACGTCGGTGTTGGCGATGGCCACCCGAGGCTTCTTCATGTCGGCCAGGGCGCACAGCCGGTCGATGGCCCCATGGAGCTGTGGTGCCTGCTCGGGAGTGACGATGCGTCCGCCCATGCCGAACAGGGCGATCTTGTCCGAGAACCAGTACTGCACGAACAGAATGGCGGCCGCGAAGACCAGCACCGCCACCAGTGGGATCCCGAAAGCGATCAGCAGACCGACCACCGCTCCGTACAAGATCACCAGCAAGAGACCGGTCGTGAACATGCGGAGGGTCAGACCACGGTCGCCGGGAATGTTGCGGGCGGTGCTCATGAGGTGTTCCTCAATGATCGTCCGAGGCCGAGTCGGCTCCCGGCTCGGCCAGGAGCCCCTTGGTCTCTTCAAGGGTGGCGTCGGCGAAGGGGATGACGAGGTCGGACGGGGCGAACGAGTCGTGGGCCACCGGTTCACCGGCCCGGCGGACCTCATCGGTCAACGCTCCGAGGGCGGTGGCGAACCGCGGCTCGTCACCGCTGTCCACCGCTTCCATGAGCACGGTGTCCAACTTGTCGAGGGTGGGCCGCAGATCATCGGGGACCTCGTACTGTCCTTCGCCCAGGATCCTGACGATCACGACGGAGACATCCCCGTCTTCGGCTGGATTGAGCTCGGCCGGGGGCGGCGCGCCCGTCCCGACCTCCGCCTTGAGTGCCGCCAACTCGGCGTCGACGGTCGAGGTGGTGGAGGCCTTGTTCAGCTGGGCCTGGATGTCGTCCACCGGATTGGACAGGTCGGTCAGCGCCCCCGAGGCCAGGAGCTCGTCCATGGCACCGGCCCGGGCCTGCATCCCGTCGATCTTGTCCTGAGCCCGTTGCATGGACATGCCGGCGTCGCTCATCGATTCGGAGATGCCCGACACGGCTTCTCCGATCTTGGTCTGCGCCTCCGCCGCGGTGTAGGTGGCCTTCATGGTCTCCTTCTTGGTGCGGAAGGAGTCGACCTGGGTCTGGAGCTTTTGGGCAGTGTCGATGAGCTTCTGCTCCTGGGCTGACACCTGCTCGTGCTGGGTCTGGAGGTCGCTCAGCTGGTCCGCCAGCGCGGTGCGCCGGGCCAGGGCCTCGCGGGCCAGATCCTCGTTGCCCTGGGTGAGCGCCGCCCTGGCCTGGGACTGGAGCTTGTCGGCCTGACCTTGCAGCTGGGAGGCCTGTAGTTCGATGCGCTTCTTGGCCGTGGTCACGTCGGCGACGCTCCTGCGGACCTTTTGCAGGCTCTCCAACTGCTTTTGGTAGGAGAGGTCGAGCGACTCCCTCGGATCCTCGGCCTTATCGAGCAGCTTGTTGGTCTTGGCCTGGACAATTCCCGACATACGCTTCATCACGCCCATACTGTGGATCCTTCCTCGGTCTTCGTTCATGAAGCTTAGGGCGTCACTGCCCGGTAGCGTGATCAACGTGTCCGAAGCGCTCTGCCTATTGACCGTCCACGCCCATCCCGACGACGAATCGTCCAAAGGGGCAGGCACGGTGGCCCGCTACCACGCCGAGGGCGTCCACACGGTGCTTGTCTGCTGCACCGGGGGGGAAGAAGGAGAGGTCCTGAACCCGGCCATGGCCACCCCTGAAAACCTGGCCCGCCTGCCGGACCTGCGGCTCGAGGAGTTGGCCCAGGCCACGGCCATCATCGGCTACGACGAAGTCGACCTTTTGGGCTATCGCGACTCGGGTATGGCGGGGTCGGAGTCGAACGCCCGGGCCGAATCCTTTGCCCGGGCACCGCTGGACGAGGCCGTGGAGCGGTTGGTGGCCGTCGTCCGCCGCACCCGACCCCAGGTCATGGTCATCTACGGGGACGAGCAGTCGGGCTACCCCCATCCCGACCACCTCCGGGTCCACGAGGTGGGCCTGGCCGCCTTCCGGTCGGCCGGGGATCCGGACCGCTATCGCCAGACCGGCGATCCATTCCAGCCGGTCAAGCTGTACTACACGGTGTTCTCGGCCACCCGGTTCAAGGAGATCCATCAAAAATTCGAGGAGCTGGGCCTGGAGTCGCCATTCGACGAGGCGTGGCGGAAGCGTTGGGACGACATTCCCGCCGATACCATCACCACCTCCATCGACATCTCCGAGTACGCCGACGTACGCCGTCGGGCGTTGCTGGCCCATGCCACCCAGGTCGATCCCAACTCGCCCTTCTGGTTCGGACTGCCCCCCGAGGTGATGAGGTCCATCCACCCCTTCGACGACTACCGGTTGGCGCTGGTGGTCGAGCCGGACGGCACCATGGTCGCTCCGGCCCCCGACGGGGCGGGAGGTGATCCGGCCCGGGCCGTCGAGACCGACCTGTTCGCCGGGGTTCGTGCCGGTGAGCGAGCAGACCGGTGACGGTGGTTCCTCCGCTGGCCCGGATGCGCCGGTAGCATCGTTCCCGACGAGGAGTTGGGGGTGCCGTGACCAAGTGGCTGTCGGCGGAGTGGTTCGACCAGACCCGGGCGATGGCGGCTGATCAGCCAGCCCGCCCCGGCCTGTCCGCTTCGATCCAGTACCAGATCACCGGTGGTCCCGACGGGGACGTGTCCTACTTTTGGGTCCTTGAGGACGGTCGGCTGACCGAGAGCGCGGGCGGAGTCGTCGCCGATCCCGATGTGACTTTGACCATGGCGTGGGACGTGGCCACGGCCATGCAGCGGGGCGAACTCGATCCCAACGTGGCTTTCATGCAGGGTCGGATGAAGGTCGGCGGTTCCATGAGTGTGATGATGTCGCTGCTCCCGGTGACGAATACCGCCGCCTATCAGGACCTCCGTCGCCGGATCGCGGCCGTCACCGAATTCTGAGCGAACTGATCGTGCCCGAGTTCGATCCCCCGAGGAAGGGGAGATGGATGGTCCCGGCACTCTGGAGCAGGATGAGGACGATGATGACCACCACGCAGACGGCCAGGAACACCGAAAGGTAGGGCTTGATCCGCGTCCATGTGTCGGGCTTTTGGGGCGCCCGCCTGCTCTTGCGCCGCTCGGCATCATCTCCCCATGCCACCACTCTGGTGGCTGAGGAGGCCGCCGCCGGCCCCTGGTAGCGAACGGCGAGGGCCGACAACCGCCGGGACAATTCCCGCGGGTCGCCCCCCGGCACGATGAACCGGTAGATGCCGGTGGGCGTCTGGATGACGATCAGGGCGCCGGACTCGACGTGGAGGCGGGGCCGGCTGGTGGCGGACGGATCGGTGACCGTGCTGGCGGGTCCCGAGGTCTCGCCGCGGTTGAGCTCGGGGTCCACCCACCATTCGGGGATTTCCCCGCCTTGCCACGGCTCGACGACCTGGGCGGCCACCGATGCCCAGGGCAGTATCCGGGGCAGCTCCCCGACGTACCTGATCACGCCGATGCCGTCGTGGGCGAAGGTCATGGCATGGATGTCCACAGGGTCCGTTCCGGAGGCACCGAGGAGGATCAAGTGCTCGAGACGGACAGGTGCCACTTGTCGAGCACCGCCGGGGGACGAGGTCGCCGCCCGGCGCTTCTGCTTGGAATGCTGTCCTTCAGCCACGCCTGCTCCTGTCCGTGGCCGCTCAGGTTACCGGCGCCCCTCGGGCTGCCCGCGGACGATCCTGTCGGAGAGCTACGAACGACGCATGGCGTCGCGGAGATTCCGGTAGCCGATGCGGGTGACGCCGGCCTGGTCGATTGCCTGGTCGAGGCCACGATCGGCGACCAACAGCACATGGTCGGCCACCCGCACGTCCCAATCGGTGGTGATGGCGCGCAGCTCCGGGGTGTCGATCGCCGGCCGCAGCCTCAACTCGGTGAGGCCCGGCGCCAGGGTGGCGATGAAGTCGAGGAAGACCTGCCGGTTGATACGAGTAGGCAGGGTGGCGAAGTTGTCGGCGAACAGCACCTGCTCGTCGGCGGCCAGCCGGCGCACCGGAAATCCCACCGCGGGCTCGGCCTCGGCGCCGAGCAGGCGGAGCGGCAGCCCGAAGTCGACGGCCAGCTCGAGATAGACATCGAAGAACTCCGGTCGCAGCAGCAGGGCGTCGAGATGGGTATCGAGGTGGCTGATGTCGAATCCCCACAGGACGGCCCGCTCGAGCTGGGCCCGACACTCCCGGCGCACCTCGTCGATGTCCGCATGGTCCCAAATGTCGTCGACGGTGCGGGGAAATCCCCCGTCACCATCCAGTAGCGACGGAGCCTGGGTGATCGGACCCCACCGGAACAGATCGTGCTCGGCGTTCAGGGTCAGCTGGACCCCGACGTCCTCACCCCTGAACCGAGATGCCGACTCCCGTGCCCACGGGGCGGGAACGATCAATGAGGCACTCGTGCCGACTCCCTCGTCCAGCGCTTCGTAGACGCCCACTGTCGATGCGTGGCAGAACCCGAGGTCGGCGCAGTTGATGATCAGCAGCTTCGCCTCGGGGGGGTAGTCGAGACGTTCGGCGACGGTCGGCATGGCCACGACCGTAGCGCCACTGGGGGTCAGGCAGCGCAACCGGCCGTGCCCCGCTCGCCTGCCCCCTGGGCGTGGTCCTCGCCGACGCCCGGGGCGCCGGTGGCCGCCAACAGAGCCCGGGCCGCGGCGATTCCCTGACGCCCGATGGCCCGGGTCTGCTCGTCGAGCCGTGAACCGTCGCCGACGTTGAGCCTGGGACGGGAGGGCCCGGGTGCCCGACGGGCCGGGGTGGCGGGGGAGTTCCGACCGGCGCGGGCACCACTCCGGGCGGCACGTGGTCGCGTACCAGTGGAGTGGTCCGTCAGCGGCAGTTCGAGCTGGGTGGCGGCGGAGCTCTGGCGGGCGGTCATGGGTGCACTATGCCCGGAGGGTGTATTACGGGCCCCATGACCGATACCTCCACCGAGCCGACCGACGCCGCCACGTTACGGGATCACGGTTCCCTTCGACGGAGTCAGCCTCGAGGATCATCGCAGGTGGTACGAGGAATTGGTGCGCTTGGGCTACACCGATGTGTGGTCGGCAGAGACCGACGGGGCTGACGGGTTCACCCCACTGGCTCTGGCGGCGGCATGGACCCCGTCGCTCCGTGTGGGCGTGGCCATCATCCCCGCCTACACCAGAGGGCCGGCCCTGCTGGCCCAGAGCGTGGCCGCCTTGGCCGAGGCCGCGCCGGGACGGTTCTCCCTCGGCCTCGGTACCTCGTCGGACGTGATCGTCAGTCGGTGGAACGGAATCGACTTCACCGAGCCCTACAAGCGGGTCCGCGACACCATGCGCTTCCTCCGGTCCGCCCTGGCCGGCGAGAAGGTCGATCACCAGTACGAGACGTTCACCGTCAGGGGGTTCCGACTGTCCCGTCCCGTCGAGCACCCGCCTCCGCTCTACCTGGCGGCACTGCGTCCGGGCATGCTGCGTCTCGCCGGGCGAGAGGCCGACGGGGTGATCATCAACTGGCTGTCGGCCGAGGACGTGGCCACGGTGACTCCGGAGCTGGGCGCCGACATCCCGGTGGCCGCCCGCATCTTCGTCATTCCCTCCGAGGACAGACGAGCAGGTTCTGGCCGTCGGGCGTCGCATGGTGGCTGCGTACCTGAATGTCGGTGTCTACGCCGCCTTCCACCGGTGGCTCGGTCGGGGATCGGAGCTCGAGCCGATGTGGTCCGCCTGGCAACGGGGGACAGGAAGGGCGCGCTCGACCCATCCCGGATGCGGTGGTCGACTCTCTCGTGGTCCACGGATCGTTCGAGGAATGCCGTGCCCATGTCGGGCGCTACGTGCAGAACGGGGTGACCATCCCGGTGATGGCGGTCATCCCGCTCGGCATGTCGCTCGAGGAAGCGGTGACCGGACTGGCCCCGCCGTGGCCGCCTGCCTGAATTCCGGATTCCAAGGGCCCGCCAGCGGAGACGGGCGCCGGTCCAGGGGTGGTGGCAGCTACGGTGGGGCTCTCGTCCGAGGGATCTCTTGGCCCGGTGCCGGTGGGCGATGGGTGGCGGACCGGGCGGGGGAGGAGGAGCGGAGGCACAGTGCGCATTGGCGTGATGATCGACACGGAACAGTCCCTCGACGGCCAGGTGGCGCAAGTCGTCTCGTTGCGAGATGCCGGCATCGGCTCTGCCTGGATGTCCCAGATCTTCGGGTACGACTCCCTGACCGCCCTGGCGGTGGTGGGGCAGGAGGTTCCCGGTATCGAGCTCGGCACCGCGGTGGTGCCCACCTACCCCCGTCATCCGGTCATGCTCGCCGGCCAGGCCCTCACGGTGCAGGCAGCCAGCGGGGGGCGATTGACGTTGGGCATCGGGCTCTCCCATCAGCTGGTGATCGAGAACGTGTTCGGACAGTCCTTCGACAAGCCCGTCCGCCACATGAGGGAGTATCTCTCGATCCTGGTGCCGGTCCTACGAGGTGAGCAGGTGACGTTCGTCGGGGAGACCCTGAGCGCCTCGACCTTCGGACCTCTGGACATCGATGCGTCGGCCCCGGACGTCCTGGTGGCCGCACTGGGCACCGCCATGTTGCACATTGCCGGGCGCATGGCGTCGGGCACGGTGACCTGGATGACCGGCCCTACGACCATCGAGTCCCATGTCATCCCGACCATCAGTGCCGCGGCCGCCGGCGGCGGGTCGGCCCGAACCCCGGATCGGGGTGGGTCTGCCAGTGTGCGTGACCACAGACGAGGACGCCGCCCGGACCAAGGCCTCCGAGCTCTATCGCCATGTACGGACATCTCCCGTCCTATCGGGCCATGCTCGACCGCGAGGGGGTGGACGGTCCGGCCGATGTCGCCGTCATCGGCACCGCCAGTGAGGTCGGGGGCGCATCGGCCACTTCGCCGACATCGGGACCACCGACTTCGTCGGTGCTCCGTTCGGGACGCCGGACGAGATCAGGGCCTCAGTGGACGTGATGGCGGACGTCCAGTGGCCTGATCGGGCCAGAGCGGGTGGGACGGAGTCGGCGTGGCCGGTCAGGGCGGTAGAAATCAGCCGGCCACCCGGGTGTGCTTGAACTCGTTGAGTTCGGGGTGGCCGTCGATGAGGTCGATGACCCGGTCGATGGTCTCCCGGGCCAGTTTTCCGTCACCGGCCGGCCGGTTCATCAGCCGCACGAAGACCGCGTGGTCCCCGGCGATGAAGGTTGGCACCCCGAACACGTCCAACTCGTTCACCACCTGCTCGTGCTCGCTGGCCACCGCCTTGGCCGGCCAGCCGGCCTCCACCTCGGCCAGCACCAGGTCGGCATCGGCACCCGCCCGCTCCAGGGCCTGGCGCACGACCGATGTCTCACGCAGATCACCGCTCTCGTCGTGGCGGATGGCGAAGAGGGACCGGTGGACCGCCGGGAAGAGGTCGGGATACCGGTCCCGCACCACCACGCCGGCCGCCAGGGCCAAAAGATCGGACTGCTGGGCCGAGTCGTCCCAAGCGGGGGTTCCCCCTTCGGGCACGTGGGACTGATTGAGGAAGAACGGAACGAACCGGACATCCCATGGCGCCCCGGCGGCAAGTCCGTCGAGGATGTGCTCATGTCCGTTGCGGGCGAAGGGACAACGATAGTCCCAGGTCACGGCAAACGACTGTGGCGTACTCATGGTTGTGGAACCCCCATGGTCCTCGATCCATTCCTCGACGTCATCGGAGGCTCCGGCCGGTCACAGCAGCCGGCGGCCGATGATGCCGAGGGTGACGCCGATGGCTGCCCCGCCGACCACGTCGGATGCGTGATGGGCCCGCAGATACAGACGGCTGAGTCCGACCAGAGTGGCGCTGGTGAAAAGGAGGGCGTTGCCCCGTCGGTCGCCCCGCTGGCTCATCACCGTGGCGGCGCAGAATGCCGCCAGTGTGTGGCCGCTCGGAAAGCTGCTGGTCTTCGGCTCCCGCACCGGGATCCCGCCGTCGGTGACCCGCAATCCGGAGCGATCGGGACGGGATCGGCCGACCACCGCCTTGATTCCGGCATTGGTCAGGTTGGACTCCACCCCGGCGATGGCGAGAGCTCGAACGGCGCGGGCCCGCTCGGGTCCGCTCCGGCGGGCCCTCCACACGGTGGTGGCTGCCCACATCAGGCCGTGGTCGCCCAATCCGGTAATCAGTTTGGCTGCGCCGTCGAACCCGGGAGAGCCGCGCACCGGATCGAACCAACGGTCGACCCGCTGGTCGATGGCTGCCAGCCGTCCGACCAGTCGGGTGGTCGACGAGGCCGACGGGGTTGATGACGGCTGGTCGGTCGGCTCGGGCTCCTCGGTCATCCGGCCCCGCCGGAGTCGGCTCCGAGCACTCGCGACGCATCGTCGGGGTTGCCGCCGTAGGCGGGACAGAAGGAGCGGAAGCGGCAGTAGTTGCAAAGGGGCGAGGTCCGAGGTCGAAAGTCCTCGTCCCGGCAGGCCCGCTCGATGGCCGACCACACCGCCGCCGTCTTCAGGCGTTGGCCGCGCAGCGACTGTTCGGTGGGCTCGGCCACGATGGTGGTCGGCTCCTTCAGGTGCAACAACTTGACCTGTACCGGCGGTCGCCCGAGCACCTCGGTGCAGAGGAGGGCGTAGATGTGCACGCCGATGAGCTTGGCCTGCTCGTAGGCGGGCGAGGGAGCCCGGCCGGTCTTGTAGTCGACCACCACCAGTTCGCCGTCCGGGGTCAGATCGAGCCGGTCGATGATGCCACGGAGGCGCATGTCGCCGACCCGGGCCTCGAGGGTGAGCTCGATGCCGACCGGGGTGATCTCGTCGGGATCCTCCAGTTGGAAGTAGTTGGCCACCAAGGTGCCGGCCTCGGCTCTGGAATTGTTCGGCACCGGTTGGCGACAGTCCGAGGCCGAGATAGTCCGGATCGGTCTGCAGCTCGTCCCAGGCCAGGGACAGCTCGCCTTCGGCGGCACCCGGGGAGCGCCGACCCCGGTCGTGACACCAGAACAGGCGCTCCAGGACCTGGTGGACCAAGGTGCCTCTGACGGTCCAGATCGTCGGCTCGTCGGGAAGGTGCTCGATGGCATTGAACCGGAAGGCCAGGGCACAATCACGAAACGAGGTGACCTTGGATGGCGACAGGGAGCGGGGTGGAGCGAAGGGCACCGTCACAGACTAGGACGGGGTTGTGCCGTTACCGGGTCCGGCCCAGGCCCGGATGGAATCGGCGACCACCGCCGGCCGCTGGAGCGGACCGAAGTGGCCGATGCCGGGGAGGACTTCGACATGGGAGTGTGGAAGCCTGGCTGCGGCCATTTCGAGGAGGTCGGGCCCGAAGGTGTCGGTGTCCACTCCGCAGCCGAGGGTCACCGGGCAGCCGACCTCGGGCAGGCGCTCGAAGGCGCGGTGGGAGAATCCCCGGGCGTAGATGGCCGCCTCGTCTTCTCGCCGGCACCGGAGTCGGATGGACTGGCCGTCTCCACCCTCGTCAGGCGGGACCGGTTCGAATCCACCCTCGACGTAGGCGATCAATGCCTCGGGGTCGAGCGAGCTGAACGGCGGCTTGGAACTGAAGTTGGTAAAAGCCAGCTCTGGCGACGGGAACGTCTCCCGCCGCCGGAGAGCCGCAATCGACATGGGGTTGTCGTCGACGGGAATGTCGCTCGGAGTACCGGCGAAGATCACCGGCTCGAAGCAGTAGAGGGACCTGAAGGTGCCCGGCGCCGCCTGTTCTGCCAGCAGCACCGCCGCCCCCCCGCAGGAGTGACCGAAGGCGTAGGGACGATCGAGCCCGAGGTGATCGATCACTGCGGCCACGTCGAGGGCGAAGCCCGACCAGTCGAAGTCGCCGTCCGCGGGGCGGTCCGACCGACCGTGGGCACGCAGGTCGAGCCCCCAGCAGTGGAGCTCATCGCTCAAATCGCGGGCCAGCGGCGTGAACGCCTCGGCGCAGAAGCCGGTGGCATGGACGAGGAGCAGGTGGCGATGTCCCCGGCCGCCGAAGTCGTAGATCTCGATTCCCACCCCGTCGGATGCGGCACCGCGATCACGGGCGGGACGGACCGGGTCGCTTCCCTGGCTCACGGTGGTGACGGTAGCCCACGGCCGGCGGCAGGGCGGCAACCGACGGGCTGGGGCGCGTCTCGGACCCGACCGATTCCCACAGTTCGGTCCGGGACCGACTAGACAGTGGGGACTTATGGAGCATTTCCTGGAGACCTGGGGCTACCTGGCGGTGTTTGTGCTCAGTTTCGTCTCGGCCATGGGCCTGCCCGTCGGGGCGGAGGTGGCCATCATCTACGGCGGGGTGCTGGCCAGCGGTCAGGTCCCCAACGAGCCCCACCACCTGAGCCTGGTCGCGGTGATCGTGGTGGCGGTGGTGGCGGAGTTGCTGGGCTCGCTGGCGGGCTACCTCATCGGGTACTACGGAGGCCGGACTCTGGTCGACCGGGTGGGGAAGTACGTCCTGCTCACCCATCGCGACCTCGATCGGGCCGAGGCCTGGTTCGCCCGTCGGGGTGAGCCGTTCGTGCTGTTCGGACGGTTCATCCCGCTCCTGCGCTCCTTCGTGTCCTTCGCCGCCGGGCTCGGACGAGATGGCCATTGCCAAGTTCGTGGTCTTCACGGTCATCGGCTGCGCCATCTGGTGCACTGCCCTCACCAGTCTCGGCTACTCGCTGGGGAGCAGTTACAACCACGTTCTCAAGGCGTTCAGCGATGCCGGGTACGTACTGGCCGCATTGGCGGTCATCGCCGTCGTCGCCCTGTTCATCCACCGGATCCGGGTCGTCCGTGAGGAGCGTGGACTGAGCCCCGCCCGGCGCACTTCGGCCCGCCGAGCTGCTCTCGAGGCGTCCGAACATCTGGAGTCGCTCGGAGTCGCTGGAACGGCCTGAAACGGGGAGATCCGGTGGTCGTCTCGGGCCTGGCCATGCGGGGGGCGGACTGGACGTTCCGGGCCCACGTCCTCAACCGCCACAACGGCACTGAGTCGATCGAAGTGGTCGGCGGTCGACCCGGCGACCGCTCGATGCGCTCGTTCGAGCCCGAGCGCATCTTCCCCGTCACCGGACGGAAGCGGTCCGCGGCCAGCCGGACCAGGACCGGCGCCGGTGAACTTTCGCTGGCCGAGGCTCCCCAGCTGCCCTTCGAGTGAATCCGGCAATCGGCCGATCCCGGCCTCCGCAGTAGGGTTCGGCCCATGGCCACCGTCGTATTCGTCCATGCCCATCCCGATGACGAGGCCATCGCCACCGGGGGGACCATGGCCAAAATGGCGGACCAAGGGCACCGGGTGGTTCTGGTGACCGCCACCCGTGGCGAGTTGGGCGAGCTCCCCGACGGCGGGCTGGACCCGGGCGAGTCCCTCACTGAACGCCGGATGGCCGAGCTGGACCGCGCCTGTCGCATCCTCGGCGTATCCCGCCAGGTCTATCTCGACTACCTCGACTCGGGCATGGCCGGCGAGCCCACCAACGACCGGGCGGGTAGCTTCGCCTCGGCCGACATCGACGAGGCGGCAGGGAGACCTGGCCAGCGGTGCTGGCCGACGAGAAGGCGCCGACGTACTGGTCACCTACGACGAACACGGGGGCTATGGGCACCCCGATCACATCCAGGTCCACCGGGTGAGCATGGCCGCCGCCGACCTCGCCGGCACCCCGGTCGTCTACCTGGCCACCATGAACCGTGACTTCATGGCGTCACTGGCCGCCCGACTGGCGGAGTCGGACTGGAAGCCGCCCGAGGACAGCACCAACGGGATCGAGTCCATGGGCGAGCCGGAGAGTCGGCTGACCACCGAGGTGGACGTCACCGGATGGATCGACCGCAAGCGGGAGTCCATGCGGGTCCATGCCAGCCAGATCAGCGAGGAGAGCTTCTTCCTGGCCATGCCCGAGGACGTGTTCGCACTGGTGTGGGGTCGCGAGTGGTACATCCGGGTCAGGCCGCCGGTGACCGGGGCGGCGCCACGGGAGCATGCTCTGGTCGCCGCCGGACCGGGAACCGTCGCCTCGTGACGGTGAGCCATCGAGTCCTGCGGGTGCACGGTGGTCGGTCTGGTGGTGGCCGAGCGCCGCCTCGACCTCGAGACCGAGCTCGACTCGGCCGCGGCTGAAGGTTTCGAACTCGTCAACTCCTTCACCGTCGACGACAACGTGTACCTGGTGCTTCGACAGGCTGGTTGAGGGGGACCGCGGGACCCAAGCTGAAGAGGGACGGCGACGGGACCGGACTAGAACTCGGTGAAGGCCTGGATCGAGACCACCCGGTTGCGGCCGGTCTCCTTGGCCCGGTAGAGGGCCTGGTCGGCACGCTCGATGAACGACGTGGTGTCCTCGACGCCATCCCAACTGGTCAGTCCAGCCGAGATGGTCACGGGAAACTCGGACGTCGATTCGCGGCCACCGGTCCGGAGGGTCTCGAGCAGGTGGTGCCCGCCGACCAGTCGGTATCCGGCATGACCAGGCAGAACTCTTCGCCGCCGTATCTGGCCACCATGTCCTGACCACGGATGTTGGACACCATGACGGCGGCGATCGCCCGCAGCAGGGTGTCACCGGCCACATGTCCATGGTCGTCGTTGTAGAGCTTGAAATGGTCGAAGTCGATCATGGCCACGCTCAGGGGGGTTTCGTGGCGGAGAGCATGGGCCATCTCCATCTCGATCCGTTCGAAGAGGCTGCGCCGGTTGGCCAGGCCGGTGAACGGATCGGTCCGGCTCTCGGCATAGAGGCCGCTGACAAAGTTGGCCCGGCTGGTCACCCGGAGGAACGAGGCGGCCAAGAGCTCGGCGGTCTCGTTCGCATGGGCGTTCGAGAGGCCGTCGACACCGGCATCGGAACGACTCACCACCATGACCAACTCCCCGTCGGCGCAGAACCCGACCGGAATGGCGCAGTGGGTGTCGATGAGCACCGGAGCATCGGCTCGCAGGGCCTGGCCCAACTCGGGTAACTCTGCCATCTCGAGGACGGTCTGCTGGTCGGCGTTCCAGGTCACCAGAGGCGTGAACCGACCGGCCTTGCCGTTGCGGGCGAACACCACGACGTCGTGAGCCGGGAGAACATCGGTGACCAAGGGAAGGCCGCGTTCGAACACTCGCCTGATGATGGCCGTACTGGTCTCGGCGTCACCCCGGTCGGCTTGGGCGAATGCCTCGTCGAGAGCGTCGATGGCCGTGTGATGGCTCACTTCCCCGTTGAGGGCCCCGGCGGTACGGGCCACGATCCAGACGATGGACACGATGGTTGATGCGTAGACGATGACGACGCCGGTGATCTCCGTCCCCCGCATGCCCTGGGCCCAGCCGACCACGGCCACCAGGGCAACGGCATAGGTGGCGATGCCGATCCTCATCCACCGGCCGCCGATGACGGCCACGAAGGTGACGCCGACCAGGATGGCGGGAGTGAGGGCGCCCAAGCCGACCGAAGAACCGGCGGCGATGAGCCCCAGGGCCGACAGGGCAAGACAGGCCACGACGAAGGTGACGTTGGCCTGAGCATCGATGGCGGGCTTTCCTTTGGTGATGGCCACGAAGAACGCCAGGTAGACCGCGGATACGAAGAAACAGGCGACGGCGGCAAGGATGAATCCCCAGCGGGGCGGGTGGTGGCCCAAGAAGATCGCCGCCACCAGCACCGGGATGGCCACCGATTCCGCGATGAGGCCCGAGACCAGGCGGTCCCGAATCTGGCGTGGGGTGGGATGGGCCTGGTCGAATCTCACGCTTGCTCTATCGGCTTCACAGCTGCGCTTCTTGATCGACCCGATCTCCCCGAACGGGCCACCGGAAGGGTATCTAACCCTCAAGTACAGATATAGATATACCTAAAGGTCTTCTATAGGTCGAGAGTACCATCGAGGGTTAGGTCGAGAGTTGAGTCGAGGGTTCCGTCCCGATCGGTCGCCGTGGGAGCATGCCGGTGAAGAAGAGGCCGATCACGGTGAGCAGGGCCACCAGCCAGAGGGCAGTGCGCAGACCGATGAGGCGGGCCGCCGAGTTCTCGGCCACGATGGCATCCTGGGTCGGCGCCGAAAGGTCCGAGTGCGCCAGCTCCTCACGGAGATCCGTATCCGAGATGAAGGGGACGCCGTTCTCCAACTGGACGGTCGCTGCCTGCGTGACCGAGGCGGGAACGGCAGGGTTGTGGGAGATGCCCTCGATGACTCCCGTGGTGAGGCTGCCGATGAGGACGGCACCCACCAGTGCGGTGCCGAGGGAGGAGCCGAAGTTGGTGAAGGTGTTCTGGAGGCCGCCCACTTCGGCACTCTGGTCGTCGGGCATGGCCGAGACGGTGATGGCTCCCAGCTGGGACGCCAGCGCGCCGATGCCCAGTCCCACCAGGGCCATGGGCACGAGGACGATGCCGGCATTGGCGCCGGGGTCGAGTCCAGCTACCAGCACCAGGGTGCCCGCCAGCATGGCCAGCATTCCCACCCGTACCACCAGGCGAGGGGAGGCATTGGGCGCCAATCTCGGAACGGCCAGCGCCGCGGCCAGCAGAGCCACCGACAGGGGCAGGAGACGGAGTCCGGTCTGGAGGGCGCTCAGCTCGAGCACCACCGAAAGGAACAGGGGGATGGTGAAGAAGATGCCCGACTGGATGAGGAACTGGAAGAAGAACGCGACCAGGCCGCCGGTCATCTGCACATTGGTGAACATGCTGAATCGGATGAGCGGCTCACGTCCCAACCGTTCGACCCGGCTCTCCCACAGGAGCAGCGCCCCGATGACCAGCAGTCCAGCCAGCACAAGCCAGACGACCGGGGAGACCCCGAGAAGCGACGGGCCATTGGGTTTGGCCTTCACGAAGCCCCATATGCCGGACCGGAGGACGCCGAAGACGGTGAGTGACAGCCCGACGATGGAGAGGACGGCTCCCACCAGGTCGAAGGCCACTCTCGCTTCGGGGGCGGTGTCTTGGATGCGGCGCACGGTCGTCAGGATGAACGCCACCAGGACGACCTCTCCCACGAACACCCATCGCCACGAGGCGAACGTGGTCACCGCCCCCCCGACCAGTGGACCGGCGGCCACGGCAATGGCTCCTGCCGCCGCGATGAGACCGTAAGCCGCCGAGCGGTCCCCGCGAGAGAAGTTGCCTGCCACCAGGGCGACGATGGCCGGCATGATCAGGGCGGCACCGAGCCCCTCGAGCCCCGACCAGCCGATCAGCAGCACGGTGAGGTTGGGGGAGACGGCGGTGAGCAGAGAGCCGGCGCCGTAAACGACCAGGCCGATGGCGAATGCCCTGCGACGACCGATGATGGCACCGATCTTTCCGCCGGTGATCATGAATGCGGCCATGACCAAGGTGTACAGAGTGATCGCCGTCTGAATGCCACTCACGGTGGTGCCGAGATCGTTGGCCACTTGGCGGATGGAGACATTCATGACGGAGGTGTCGAGGGTCATGAGGAACTGGGCCGAGGCGAGGATCAACAGCACCGCCGAACTGCGACCCGAGTGGTTCGACCCCGCGTCCGCGTTGGCATCGGGACCGGTATCGTTGGTGGGCACACGGTGAACCTAGTGTCGGCTGCCGGGTCTTGCCTGATTCTGCTCCGGCCCGGCGCCGGTGGAGGAACCAGCCCCATCGAGCCGCGGGATCGGAGTGAGCACGTGACCTACTGTCTGGCCCTGCGTCTCGAGCAGGGACTCGTCTTTCTGGCTGACACCCGGACCAACGCCGGCGTCGACAATGTCGGGAGCTACCGGAAGCTGCACGTTCTGCAGCCGGCTCCCGACCGGATGTTCGTGATCGAGTCGGCCGGAAGCTTGGCCACCACCCAGGAGGTCCTCGATCGGGTGGAGCGGGACCTCCGGGCCGGAGATCCGGTCGAGAGCCTGGCCTCGGTCGACCATCTGTTCGAGGCGGCTCTCTATCTGGGCCGGCTGAGCGTAGAGGTGGCAGGCGAGCACAGGCGGGCTCTGGCCGAGGTCGGCGCCGACGGCACCGCCACCTTCATTCTCGGTGGCCAGATCGGGCGTGATGCCCCAGACCTGCTCCTCGTCTACCCCGAGGGTAACTACATCCGCGCTTCCGACGATCGCCCGTTCCTCCAGATCGGAGAGAGCAAGTACGGCAAATTCATGTTGGAGCTGGCCGTCGAGGCCAAGGTCGACCTCGATACGGCCACGACCATCGCCCTGGGCTCCATGATGAGTACCACCCGGGCCAACCTGTCGGTGGGACCCCCCTACGACGGGTGTGTGTACCTCAACGACTCCTTCGACGTCCACGAGTTCCGGATCGAGAGCGATTCGCCGCTGTTGGAGACGCTCCGGCACACATGGGAGCGCCAGATGATGAGCGGCATCGCCGAGCTCCAGGCCATCTCCCGGGCCGATCCGACATTCCTGGTGCCGATCAGAGGGGCGGACGCTGGCGGTCGGTCATCCTGAGCTCAGCCGGTCGTCTGGGGATGTACCCCCGGATCAGGCGGTCGAGTCGGGAGCGATCCCTGCGCCCTTGAGCATTCGGCGCAAGTCGACGACCATCTGTTCGTCGATGTCGTGTTTTCGCGGCGCATCGAAGGTCTCGGTCTCGGAGCCCAGAGTCACGCGGTACCGGGAGTCGTGCTCGTGGTCCACGGTCGCCACCGCCTCGAGCAGTGACAGGACGTCGTGCCATTGAATGTTGTGGCTGACCGGGTGCCGGAAGATCTTCTCCAAGGTGGCACGGTGGTGCCCGTCCAACTTGATGCCTTCGGCCACGGCGTTCTCCTGGGTGCTCTGGAGCGGATGCCGAGTCTGCCGGGGGGGTGACGACGGGGACTCCACAAGGCCGGATGAACGTCGCTCCGGTGTGCCGGCCCCGCGCCAGGCTAGCCGCCCGTCCTGCGGGGCGGCGAGGGGTCAGAACCTCTGGACGATGACCGGACGGCGCCGGTCGGCAGGGCGATCTATCGGTGCCGGGGAGCCCGACCCTTTCCGGTCGTTCGGTCGGCATCGACGAGGGCAGCGAACCGGCGGGCGAAGGTGTGCACATCGCCCGGCCACCGGGCTGAGAGGTAGTTGCCGTCCTCGACGACGAAGGCAGGGCGGTCGTCGTCGGGACCGTCGCGCCTTCTCCCACTGGTCTTCAAGGCGGCATCTGGCTGCCCGGGGTCCACGTCGTGAAAGTCCGTCTCGACGGCCAGCGATCGGGTGACTTCCTGCTGTACGGAACGAAAGCCGGTCGGCTCACCGGGTTGCTCGCGGTACGTCCGGTAGTAGTCGGGATCCCAGAACCGGGTTACCCGGGCCACATGCCAGGCACGCCGTTCGAGGGACCAGGTGAGTGCGGTCGTGCGCCGACCGTGCAGGACGGAACGACCGGTCTGAGGATCGACGCTCCGCGCCGCCAACAAGACGCCGTGACATATCGCCCCCACCGGAAGGTGGCGACGAAAGGCATCCACGACGACGGTCCGGAGGATCGGGCTCTCGAGGTAGGACCGCATCCCCCGGGCCCGGTGACCGCCGGGAAGGAGCACGCCGTCAACGTCGGCCAGGTCGATGGCGTCCCACGACACCGGGTGGGCGAACTCTTCGGAGCGGACCATTTCCGCATAGGCGGCCCGTCCACCCCGGTCGGCTCTCAGGATGCGGCCCACCACGACGATGTGGGAGAGTCCCGGAGCGAATCCCCAGGGGTCGAGGCCCCGGCCCGTCACCATCAGGTCGTCTCCCCGGCCGGGGCGACCGTGCGGCGTGGCGAACCGCACCCAGTGGCCGGTCTGGCTGAGGACCTTCCAACTGACTGCCACTTCGGTGGGATCAAAGTCGACGTCGGGGATCGGTATCAGGACGACGGCCACAGTTCCTCCCGGGTGCCCCGACGCCGGCGGCCGCCGGTGCCGGCGTCCGACTGTACGGTCACGGTAGCGGAACGGTCAACGGCCTCGTCGTGAGAACCCGGGGCGGGGTCCTTTCCCCTGCAGCCGGGGGATCGACGAGACTGACCAGTGGTAGGCCAACTGGAAAACAAATTGCGGACGGAGACCGGCTCGAAGCGGGCCGGGATCGGCGTGAAGCGAGATCGGGGCAGATCCCGAGGTCGTCTGAGAGCGGCTGAAGGGGATCGAACCCTCGTCATCTGCTTGGAAGGCAGAGGCTCTACCATTGAGCTACAGCCGCAGGTAACTATCGCTTTTCAACTGGATGTTTCTGGCCGTCGGTCTCGGGAGGACGTGGGGGCAGCGGTCATGGCGTGAACCTCCGGCTCCCGGTACCAAGGTGCTTCCGAGTTCAGGTGAAGGCAATTCCTGCACCCGGTCACCGCCGAGACAATAGGCGATCTGTCCAGTCCCATCACGACCCGCAAGCAGGGGTCCACTGTCATGGGTGGGGCAGGGCTATCCGGGTGGCCAGAGGGGCTGGTCAACGGCAAAGCCGATGGGATGGCCCCACTGATTGCGGGAGGCGACCTCCTGAACCGGTCGGCGGGGGGCCACTCGCCACGGACCGATGGGGTACCCGAAGCTCACACAGCAGGCCATCACCCACTGCTCGTCGCGGGGCACGCCGAGGACGTCGAAGGCCTCGTCCGGGTGAAAGAAGCCAAGGGCCACGGTGAGCGAGCTCCCGATCCCTTCGGCCCGAGCCGCCAATTGAGCGCTCCACACCGCCGGGTAAATGGATCCACCCGTCGGGTCGGCGTGGACGAACCCGAATAAATACAGCGGAATTTGCTCGAAATTGTCGGCCAGCCACTGGGCGGAGCGTTGCAACTTGACCATCTGCACGCTCTCGTCGGTCCCGGGGTTCTCTGCGGCGGCGGCCAGCCGGTCGGCATAGATGGTCTCCCACAGTTGTTCGATCGAGTGCCGGTAGTAGGGGGCTATCCGGGAGATGACATCGCGGTCATCGACCAACAGGAATCGCCAGTTCTGAGCATTTCCCCCAGATGGCGCCCGAATTGCCGCGTCCAGAATCTTCGCCTGTGCATCGAGCGGCACGGGATCGGGCCGCACCCTGCGCATAGCCCGGGTGGTGTACAGAGCCTCATAGACGTCCACTGGTCCCTCCTGTTCCGGGCCATCAGCATCTGCGGTCGTACCGAAGTCCGTTCAGATCTTGGCCCGGCCTCGCCGACCCATGCGGCAGACCTTGACCCAGATGGCGGCAGCCGTAGACCGCCGGGTGTGTTCGATCGTCGGCTGCCGGCCACCGTATCCTCCCGGGTGCTATGACCGGTACCGTGCCTCACCCCAAAGCCACCGGCCCCAAAGCCACCGGCCCCGAAGCCACCGGCCCTGTCGTCGTCGGTTCGACCATGGAACTGGTCACCGGTGCCATCGCCGCCGGCGGGGGCTGTGTGGCCCGGGCCGAGGATGGGCGGGTCGTGTTCGTTCGCCACGCTCTCCCGGGCGAGCGTGTCCTGGCCGAGGTGACCGCGTCCACATCGTCGTTCCTCCGGGCCGATGCCGTGACGATTCTCGAGGGATCGCCGGACCGGGTGATCCGCCCGTGCCCACATGCCGGTCCCGGCGGTTGCGGCGGGTGCGACTGGCAGCACGTTGCCCTCCCGGCCCAGCGGCGGTTGAAGTCGGTGCTGATCACTGAGCAGCTGCGTCGGCTGGCCCGGGTCGATCTCGAGGTGCGAGTCGAGGAAGTGGGAGGATCCCTCGACGGCCTGGGCTGGCGCACACGGGTGCAATTCGCCGTCGACCGGGCCGGCCGGGCCGGTCTCCACCGCCACCGCTCCCACGACATCGAGCCCATCGAGCACTGTCCGCTCGCCACCGCCGAAGTGAACCGAGTCGGGGTGGGCACCGTCTTGTGGAGGGGTGCCCGCCACGTCGAGGTCACCGCGTCGCCCGACGGCGGCCCTCCCGTCATCGCTGTCGAATCCGGTCGGCATCGATTGGCCATCCGGCCTCCTCCCCAGGCGGGACTGGTGGTCGACGGGCGTATGCGCAGAAGGCCGAGCCGGGTCCACTTCGAGGTGCTCGGGCACCGGTTCGAGGTCAGCGCCGGTGTGTTCTGGCAGGTACACCCGGCTGCAGCCGCCTTGCTCACCAGATGTGTCCTCGAAGGGCTGGAACCGGTGCCGGGTGACCGTGCCGTCGACCTCTACGCCGGCGCCGGTCTGTTCACGGTGGCTTTGGCCCGGGCGGTGGGGGAGGGCGGTTCGGTGGTGGCGGTCGAACGACACGGCCGGGCCTGCGCCGATGCCATCCGCAGCGCCCATGGAATGCAACAGGTGCAGGTCGTCCGATCCGACGTGACCGCCCCGGTGGTCTCCCGGCTCGACCGACCTGACGTGGTCGTGCTGGACCCGTCGCGCCAGGGCGCCGGCCCGGCGGTGATGGGTGCCATCACCGCCCTTGATCCTGGGCCGAGGCGGGTGGCCTACGTCTCCTGCGATCCGGCCTCGTTTGCCCGTGATCTCAAGGTGGCCCTGGACGCCGGGTGGGAACTGAGTTCGCTGCGGGCGTTCGACCTCTTTCCCATGACCGAACACGTCGAGCTGGTCGGATTGCTCGAACCACCTGGTAACCGGGGCGGCAATCCTCGGACCTGACCAGGGGTTTCTTGTCCGGCGCGCTGACTGTCGGGCCGTGCGCTGTCAAGGGCCGAAGAAGCTGGCGCTGGTGGCCGTGGCCACTCTCACGGCCGTGGTGGCCACGGGCTGCACGTCGGGTACCACGGCCACCTCCACCACCGTGGGCCCGCTGCCGGCCGGCCCAAAGCCTTCGAACATCGCCAAGCAGGTCTGTCAGAAGGAGGCCCAGGACGACATCGGCTCGGCTCTGGGGGTGACGGCGACCGTGTCCACCCCGACCTGGGTGGATCATCTCTACTCCTGTGGCTACGGCTACTCCACCGGCACGATGCTCCTGTCGATAAAGGAGCTTTCGAACTGGTCCCAGACGTACGCCTACTACGACTCCATTGCCACCGAACAAGGGAGAGCCCGCACGTTGCAGGGTCTCGGCCAAGGTGCGTTCCAGACCGGCAACGGGTCGGTAGTGGTGCGCAAGGACTGGAAGGTGCTGCTGGTGAACACCACCGGCCTGCCCAGTCAGTTCGGTGTGCCGCCGACCAGTTCGGCCGATGTGGCGGTGACCGTGGCGGACGTGATCCTCGGTTGTTGGGCCGGCGACTAGCACTGCTGGCGCTCGGGGCCCGGCGGGGTCAGGGGAGTGTTCTGGTGAACGAGAGTGAGATGTCATCCTTCCCGTAAGGGGTCCGTACGTGGAAGATCCATTTCCCGGGGGTGAGGTAGACGATCTCGGAGAAGTGTCCCGTCGACACCCGCAACTGGCGGAGGAACTGAGGGGCGCTTCCGGCCGGCCCGGCAGTGACGACGGGGTGCACGGTGGCCACGTCGGCGGCGGGACCGGTGATGATCACGTGGAACTGGTTGGCCCCGAGGCCTCCGGGGTCGAGGTACATCTCGGCCGAACCACCGTGGGCCAAGCCCACCGTGGTGATCGAAGGCAGGCTCGGGAGGAGGGACTCGCCCCGGGCGGGGGACACCACCTGGCTGACCACGGTGAGCAGTGCGAACAGGGCGATGGGAAGTGCGACCGAAACGGCTACGCCCCGGCGACCGCGCATGACCCTGGGCAGGTTGACCCCGGCCAGGCCCGATCGCCCCAGTCTCGTGAGTCGCAGGCTGTTCAGGACCACGATCAGACTGGACAGCCCCATGGCCACGGCGGCGACCAACGGGTCGAGCAGGCCGAAGGCGGCCAGCGGCAACGCCGAAATGTTGTAGCCCATGGCCCAGCCGAAGTTCTGGATGATCACCGAGTAGGTCGACCCCGCCACTCCGATGGCCGCCGGCACTCCCTCCAGATCGTTCCCGAGCAGGGCGATGTCGCTGTTGGCAAGAGCGGCCTCCGATCCGCTCCCGATGGCGCATCCGACGTCGGCGGCGGCAAGGGCCGGGGCATCGTTGACCCCGTCACCCACCATCACCACCCGTCGGCCCTGGGCGCGGAAGGTGGCGAGGGCGCCGACCTTGCCGGCCGGGCTCAGACCGCTTCGGGCCTCGGTGACTCCGAGGTCGGCCGCCACGCTGTGGACCGCCGGCTCGCTGTCCCCGCTGAGGATCGACGAGGACAGGCCCATGTTCTCGAGGTGGGCGACGGCCCGGCCCGCCTCAGGACGCAGCGGGGTGGTGACGGCGATGGCGCCGATGACGGCGCCATCCTGTTTCACCACCACCAGGGTTTCCCCCCGGCGGAATCGCTCGGTGACGGCGTCCTCCAGGCCGGCTGGCAGGAGCTCGGGGACCAGGCGACCGACCACTACCTGGTGTCCCTCGACCGTCCCGTCGACCCCGACACCCGGGTGGACCCGAACGGCGGAGGCGGCGAGGGCGGTCTCGTCGGCCGCCACGATTGCTAAGGCGATCGGGTGCTCGCTCTCGGCCTCCACCGCCGCGGCCAGGGCCAGCACCCGGTCAGCTGACCATCCGGCGGCGGGGGCCACCGAGGTGACTACGGCGTGGCGCTCGGTCAACGTCCCGGTCTTGTCGAACACGACGCCGTCGACCTTGGCCAGGCGCTCGAGGATGTCGCCGTTCCGGATGAAGATGCCCAGGGCCGCCGCCCGGCCGCACCCCACCATCATCGCCACTGGGGCCGCCAGCCCCATGGCGCACGGGCACGCCACCAACAGAACGGCCAGTCCGCTGAGGACGGCCTTGCCCAGGTTTCCCACCACCAGCCACCAGGTGACGAAGGTGACGGCGGCTCCGAGTAGCACGGCCGGTACGAACACGCTGGAGATCCGGTCGGCGATCCGCTGCAGTGGCGCCTTCTCCCGTTGGGCGTCCTCCACCAGACGTTGCAGGCGGGCCAGCACCGACTCCGACGCCACCGTGCCGACCCGGACCACCAGCACGCCACTGCCGTTTCTGGTGCCGCCGGTGACCGTACTGCCGGGACCTCGGTCGACCGGGAGCGGCTCGCCGGTGAGCATGGACTCGTCTACCGAGGACCAGCCCGACACCACCGTGCCGTCCAGGGGAAGGGGATCGCCCGCTCGGACCCTGACCAGGGCCCCGACGGGGACGCTCTCGGGAGCGACCAACTCCCCGACCTCGTCGGAGACCACAGCCACCACCCGGGCCGTCGGCGGTCGCAGGGAGAGAAGCGAGTGCATGGCGCTGGCCGCCCGCGATCGGGCCCGGGACTCGATGGCCCGTCCGGTGACGAGGATGGACACGATCAGGGGCGCCATCACCCCGTGCAGCCGGGCCGCGAACGCCCCACTGCCTCCCAGGTGGACGTGGCGCCCGCCGAGGGCGATGGCTTCGACGGCGCTGACTGACAGGGCGGCCAGGGTCCCCAGGGCGATGAGGGTGTCCATGCTGGTGGCTCCGTGGCGCAGCAGCCGGGCACTGTCGCGAAGGAAAGGCCAACCTCCGGCCAGTTCCACGATGATGGCGAGGATGAGGACGGTCCAGCCGGCCCGGGAGGACTCCTGGGCGGCGAGGGACACCACCAGGGCGGCGATGGCCAAGGGCCATGAGATCGCGGCCCGGAGAGCCCAGTGGTCAGGGTCCAGGTCGGCGCGTTGGGGCTGATCGTCGACCACCGCCGTGGCGGAGTAGCCGACCTCGGCCACGGCTTGGCAGAGCTGCTCGGCACTGAGGCGGCCCGGGTCGTACGACACGAATGCACGGGTCGTGGCCAGATTGACAGAGGCACTCGCCACCGCCGGCAGACGCCCGAGGGACCGCTGGATACGGGTGGCGCAGGCACTGCAGTGCATGCCGCCCAGTTCGAGCTCGGCGGTTGCCAGAGGCAGCCCTTCCTGCTGGACGGGAGGATCGACCTCCGTGGCTGCAGTGGGCATCAGGGCACGGTCGGCTCGCCTAGCCGACCAGCATTGCCGAGTAGCCGGCCTCGGTGATCGTGGTCCGCAGTTCTTCCACCCCGAGCACCTCCGGGTCATAGCGTACGACGGCTCGTCCCGAGTCGAGGTCCACCGACGCATTTTGCACACCGGCCTGCTCGATGAGGGACTCCTCGATCAAGGCCACACACGATCCGCAGTGCATGCCCTCGACGGCCAGCTCGGCGGTGGCCGCTCCGGCCGATCCGGCCAGGTCAGTGGGGTCCGGGGACGGGGATGGGGATGGGGCGGGCGTGCTCATGGTCGTAGCGTAATTCGTGGGCCTGATCCGGCGTGCATCAGGCCTGCCGGCGGTGGCCGAGGGGATGGTCCCGGAACGGTGGGATCAGCCGTCGACCAGGCGTTGGAACTCCTCGTCGTGTACACCGGCCGCCTGTTTGTCGGCCAGCGACTCCAACCACTTCTGGGCGGGTTCATCGGCCAGGGCTTCCACCATCTGCTTGGGGATGGCCCGCATCGTGTAGCCGGCCGGCATGGCCGGATCGTGGCGGTCCCGGCGGGCCAGGGCCTGCGCCACCACCGGTTCCAGCCGGGCGGCCTTGGCCCGGCTGGCCCCTTCGTCCCGTTCGATGAACTCGGGCAGCACCTTGGTTCCGAAGAGCTCGAGTGACTCCATGATGTGCTCGTGGCGGTTGTGTCCCGCCTGCATGACGAAGATCAGCTGGTCCACGCCGGCCGCCTCGTAGCGCCGGAGGAATTCGCGCAGCTGGGCCGGGGTGCCGATCGCCCCTCGCAGCCCGGTGTGGTCGCCCGATGCGGCTTTGGCTCCCAAGACCTGGTGGCGTGCGGCCAGCGCCGCTTCGGGGGAGTACCCCATCTTCCCCCGGCGCTGCAGGAACTCCTGCCAGACGTCGGTCGAGGCCGGCACGTGATCGCCGAAGACGTAGAAGTGGGCCAGGGAGTACCCGAAGAAGTTCGCCCCCTCGAGTCCCCGGGACAGAGCCTCCTCTTCGGTTTCGGCGCACATCATCGGGGTCACACACGCCACCTGGGGATTGACGGCCAACCCGACCGGTACGCACCGGTCACGGAGGATCGTCTCGTAGTCCTCGACCCAGCGGCTGGCGTCTTCGGGCTCGACGAAGGCGAAACTGAGAGCCCCGATGCCCTTCTCCGCCGCCAGCAGGATGGTGTCGCGCCGACTGCAGGCGACCCACAGCGGGGGGTGGGGTTTCTGAACCGGCTTGGGCACCACATTGCGGGGCGGCATGGACACGAACCGTCCCTCCACCCCGCCGAACGGGGTCTCGGTCATGCAGCGGATGGCCACCTCCAAGCCCTCGAGCCAAGCGTCTCTTTTGGTGTCGCGGTCGACGCCGAACCCGCCTAGCTCCGCCTCCGACGACGACTCACCGGTTCCGAACTCCACCCGGCCGTTGGAGACCAGGTCGAGCATGGCGATGCGTTCGGCGATCCTGGCCGGGTGGTTGTAGCCCGGGGCCGTCTGAACCACCCCGTGGCCGATACGCATGCGCCGGGTGCGTTGGCTGGCGGCGGCCAGGAACACCTCGGGGGCACTCGAGTGGGAGTACTCCTCCAAGAAGTGGTGCTCGACCTCCCAGAGGTACTGCACTCCCTGGGCGTCTGCGAATGCGATCTGGTCGAGGGCGTCAGCTATCAGTTGGCGCTCGCTGGTCTCGGTCCAGGGCCGGGGCAGCTGGTGTTCGTAGAAGATCCCGAACTTCACAGCCGGAGGCGCCTGTCGCGACTCGGGGGAGGAGAGAGGACCGGCACCGGGCGGCCGTCAGCTCTGCACTGTGCCGGGCGGATCGGTTACCGTCCCGTCGTCAAGACGGACCACCGAACCGAGAGACAGCATCTCGTCGACGATGTCCGCCCCGTCGGATCGACCGGCCAGAGCTTCCACCACCTGGTCCATGACGAAGTTCAGGTTCTCCTGCCGGCGCAGGCCCAACGAATCCGAGAGTGCCCGGTCCCAGAGCCGTCCGACCATCTCCGTGCCGGCGTAGCGTCGTCCGCTCGTTCCCACCCAGGTCCGGTCCCGCATCTCGGACAGGGCGGTGCGAAGCCAGGCCACGTGGGGAGTCTCGTCGGAACGGATGTATGAGACCAGGGTGCCGGCGGTTCCGTCGCCGGCCACCAGATCGGTGTCCCCGAGAAGCGCCTCGGCCCACCGGAAGCTGTGGAAGGCCGAGATCTCGATCAGGAGCAGTCCGATCATCCTCCCGACCACCATCTCCAGGGTGTAGTCGATGTCGGGGGGGAGCAGGCGTTGCGTCATGGCGGCCCGACGCCTGCGTTCCATCTGTTCGGCAGAGTCCGACGACGGTCCGATCCCCATTCGGACCAGCATGCGCCTGGTCTCGTCCTCGGTGACCGGGTGCTCGAAGGCGATGTCACGAGCCACGAACCACATCCGGTCGTGGCCGGCCAGCTCGTCGAACCCCGACTCGTCGCGAGCATGGGCCTCGAACAAGCCGCGGTCGATATGGGCGATGGCGGTGCCGGACACGTCTTCTTCGAAGCAGCGGGAGAAGTCGGGAACAGGAAGCAGTCTCAGCATGCCGCCGAAGCCCTCGACGGTCCCGATCCGAGTCAACGCACTGATGGTCGGCTGGGGAGCGCCGTTTCGGATCAGGAACTTCGACTGTTCGACCGTGGGGAAGTTCTCGGGCCAGGCGTCGAGAGGCACGTCGAGTATGGGAGTGGAAAACTGCTCCTGTCTCTGCTCTTCCCAGGCCCGGATGGCCGGCCACCGGTTCTTGGTGCGGGGGGATACGTACTGGCCTCGATCGTCGAAACCGCCGTGGCACCGGACGCCACCTGCCACGTGCGGCTCCACGATGTCGTGGTCGGCCAGCAGCTCGCGCTGGCTGAACTCGGTCTGCAATGAGGTCATCGACGGCCGTTCATCTGGTTTCGGTCACGCACGAGGTCCCCCGCTTCGATGGCCTGCTCCGGTGCAGCGCTGCCCGCAAGCCGAACTCAGCTCCGGCTCACCGGCCTTCTCGAGTGTAGGTGAACCTGCCGTCCGAGGCCGCTCAGGGCACCGGCACGGGTTGGGAGTGTCGGGCGATGAGGGTTTCGGCCGCCTGGCTCCCCAGGGGGCGGGACATGTGGAAACCCTGACCCTGGTCGCAACCGAGGTCGATCAGGCGCTGGTACTGGCTCTCGTGCTCGATTCCCTCGGCGATGACCTCCAGTCCGAGGCTCCGCGCCAGTCCGATGATGGCGGTCACCAGGGCCGAGCTCCCGGGATCGTCGTTCACCAGCGTGTCGATGAACGATTTGTCGATCTTGAGCACGTCGACGGGGAAGCTCTGGAGGTGGCTGAGGGAGGAGTAGCCCGTCCCGAAGTCGTCCACTGCGATCCGGATACCGAGCTCACGCAGCTCGGAGAGGGCCTGGGTGGCTCGTTCGGGGTTCTCCATCAACACGGTCTCGGTGATCTCGAGCATGAGCCGACGGGGGTCGATGCCGCTCAACGCCAGGGCCATGCGGACCTCGTCGGCGAGGTGAGGGGAGATGAGCTGGCGCCTGGAGAGATTGACCGACAGCGTCAGATCCTGGTCGCCGGCTGACTCCCACGCGGCCAGCTGCTCGCAGGCCTCGATCAACACCCATCGACCGAGCGGCACGATGAAGCCCGTCTCCTCGGCGATGGGGATGAAACGGAGGGGCTCGACCTCTCCGAGGTTGGGATGGCTCCACCGGACCAGAGCCTCGACGCCCCGGAGCCGGTTGTCGATCAGGGAGATGATCGGCTGGTACTCGAGGAAGAACTCCGAACGGCCGAGTGCCCAGCGGAATCCGTTGGTCATGTCGAGCCGCTCCAGCATCCGCGACCGCATCGAGGTCCGGAACACCTCGACGCAATTCTTTCCACTCTCCTTGGCCTCGTACATGGCCGAGTCGGCTTCGCTGAGTAACTGCTCGGTCGACTTCCCCGGTTCTCCGTAGGCCACGCCTACACTGATCGAAAGTCCGACCTGGTTTCCCTCGAAGTCGGGGGCGTCGCGGAGGACCCCTACGATGCGGTGGGCGAACTCCACAGCCACCTCGGGCCTCTCCACGTCGACCATCAGCACCGCGAACTCGTCGCCTCCCAACCGGGCCACGGTGTCGCCCGGACGCACGATCGAGGAGAGCAGCCGGCTGGCCCGGACCAGCACGGTGTCACCGACGTGATGACCGAGGGTGTCGTTGACCGTCTTGAACCCGTCGAGGTCGCCAAAGCACAGGGCCACCGACCTACCCGTCCGGGCAATGGAGGCCAGCGCATGTTCGACTCGATCGTGGAGCAGCGCCCGATTGGCCAGGCCGGTCAGCTCGTCATGGAAGGCAAGATGTCTGAGGTCCGACTCGAGCGCATCCCGCTGTTTGTGTGACGCCTCCAGAGCACGGGCATGCACCTCGATCTCGGTGGTCTGTCCGGTGATCTGACCGATGAGCCACATCATGCGGAGATAGATCAGAGCGAAGACTCCGACGCCGAGTCCCGAAAGGACGACGACGTTGACCGAGATGTGGAGACAGCTGGTGATCAGGAGAATGCTCGGTGGGACGAACCCGACCAGGGCCACCACCGGCACCCGGTTCCGGCCGCTCGTCTCGGCCCGGTACACGCTGGGAGCCTGGCGGGGTGGGACCGGGACCTCTTCGGCAATCGATGGGTGCAGCGCGGCGGCACCGATGAAGACATAGCCCACCATGAACAAAGCGTCGGCCGGAGAACCCAGGGTGTAGCTGCGGTGGAGAACCAGCAAGTCGACCGTGAAAGTGGCGGCGAACACGGCCAGCACGCCGGCAATCAGTAACTTGGTGAACTGCCGGTCGGTATTCCCGAACAGAAGGGCGCGACAGATGACGAAAAGGAGGATGATGTCCATGACGGGATAGGCCAGGACCACCAGCGATGCGAACGTGGCCGGCACTCCCTCGTTGACGTAGGGGGCGACGAGGAATTGCCAGAAGAACGCGGTTGCCCCCATGGCGATGATGGCGGCGTCGGTGTAGTCCTCGCGGTGTGGGGTGTGATGGGGGGTCCGGGCCAGATCGAGGAGGCCGGCGAACACGAACAGATAGCCCGCCAGGGAAATGGCATCACCCATCGAGGGAGTGGGTACCGTCCGGTTGATGGCGAGGCTGTAGGTGTTGTGTCCGGCGGCTCCCAGCGTGAACAGGGCTGTGCCGATAGCGAGCAGGTACCATCCGAGCTGCTGTTTGGGACGATGGAGGTGGATCCCGATGAGGATGCACGCCACTGCCACGCAGCCAATGGCCCGGTAGGCGTCGGTCTGGCTCGTCGGCCCGGGAAGCACGAAGTAACCGCCGACGACGCACAGGCCGATGACGATCATGTACTTCCAGGCGGTATTTCCGATGTTTTTCATGCCGAAGGCCTCATCGCACCGGTCCCATCACCATCTATCGGCTCCGAATCGGGCCAGGTTGAGTCCCAGGTCCACGGCGTGTGGACGATTGGGGCCACTACGGTGAGGAACATGCCCACATTGGTCGACAAACGAGAAACCGTGGACCTCCTCCGAGGTGAGTTCGCCGCCATCACCACCCTGTGCTCGGCGCTGACCACCGAACAGTGGGGCGTCGCCACCTGTCTCCCCGGCTGGACGGTGCAGGATGTCCTCAGCCACGTCACCGGTACCGAGGCCATGTTGGCCGGGGAGGAGACGCCGTCGACCGACATCTCCCACCTCTCGCACATGCAGAACCCGATTGCCGAGTCCAACGAGGTATGGGTCGAATCGATGCGCACCTTGTCGGGAGAAGAGGCCCTCGCCCGGTTCAGTGCCGTCACCGCCCGCAGGCTGGAGGCGCTGGACGCCATGTCCCAGGCCGACTTCGACGCACCCTCATGGACTCCGGCCGGTCGGGACGAGACATACGGGCGGTTCATGAGGATCCGCCATTACGACTGCTTCATGCACGAGCACGATATTCGTGGCGCTCTCGGTGAGCCGCCGAGGCCGGATGTCGCCGATTTGAGCTCCGCCCTGGATGAGGTCGAGACCGGTTTGGGCTATATCGTGGGACGGCGGGCCGCCCTTCCCGACGGGTCAAGAGTCCGGATCGATCTCGACGGCCCGCTGGCTCGTACGTTCCTGGTCGAGGTGGACGGGCGGGCCACCGTCGTCGACTCCCTGGCCGGACCTCCGACAGTGACCGTGGCCATGCCCGTGGCCCTGTTCCTCCGCCTCACCGGTGGCCGTAACGACGGCCCCTCTCCCGCCGCTGCGGAGTTGGTCATCACCGGCGACCGGAGCATGGGGGACCAGTTGGTGGCCAACCTGGCCTTCACCATCTGATTCTGATCTTGATCCGGATCCGGCGTGGACCGGGGGGCTGTGTCCAGGCCACGGCTCGGACCGGCCGGAGGGCGTCCGAGCCATCCCCCCGACAGCCGGTAGCCGGTCCATTCTTCCTGGGGAACCGCCCCTAGAACCCCGATAGAAGCGGAGGGCCGGCCCGTTGCAGGTGATCACCGACCATTCGGATCGGGCCGGCGCGACAAAGGACGGGGTCGAAACCCCGTCCTTTGTCGACTTGGTCGAACGTGCGGCCTAGCTAACTACTGCAGGCTGCCGTTGCCGGATCCGAGGGGGATGGTCGTGAGACCACCAGCCTGGGTGCATTCGGTCGCCAGAGTGCCTTCATTCTGGGTCGTTGCGTCCGTCGAACTGGACGAGGCGCCGCCATCGCTGCCGGGAAACGAACCAGTGATCGAACCGGTTCCCGGGTTACCGGGAATGGTGAAGGTTCCGTCCCCAGCGTTGTTGGTCCCGCCCAAAATCGAGGTGACGCCGATGGCTGTCTTCGAGCCGCCGCCGAACTTCTGCCCGGCGGGCACCGCCCACTTGACCTTCAGGGTGCCGCTCAGACTCCCTCCGGCGCTAGGAGACACACCTTCAAGACTGGTGCAGCTGTAGAAGGTCGAAGGGGTCTCGGTCGGATCGGCCGTCTTGATCTTTCCCGACGCAACCCCGGTGAACGTGGTCGAACCACCGCCTACAGCCGAGGAGGTACAGGTCAGGGTAACGCCGGCAACGGCGATCTGATTTCCCTTGTTCTTCGTCGGGTATACATAGCTCCCGCCTGAGAGGCCGATCCCGTACTTGAACGTAAGCGACCCACCGCTCAAAGTGCACGAAGCGGTGGCCGGCGCACCGGTGGCGTCCGTGATCTTGCCTGCCCACGCGGTCCCGGCAGTGGAGGCGATAATGCCCACTGGCATGGTGACCGCCAAAGCAATCAAAAGCATCTTGCGTGTCATGTGTGTTCCTTCCCCCTGTGTTTCCACGGGCGTTCTGAGGTCGGGAGACTCATCCGCCCGACCATGACTCAACCACAGCCCCCGAACAGCCCTCACCCCTCGGATGCGGCACGGTCGCGGGGTCCCCGTCGACCGATCCCGAAGATACCGCACGACGGCTTTTCAGTCACCCGGTCCGATTCTCTAGGCGCTCTCCCGTTTGCCTGCCTGCTCCGCCGGAGAAACCATCATCGGCGGGTCCCGTCTCTACCAGGCGAAAGGCCGCAAAATCGATGCGTCAATGATCTGACACCCTGATCACGGCGGTCGCATGCCACGCCGTGGTTTCCGCCACCGAACGACAGATGCGGCGGGCTATTGCTCGGGGCGACCGGCCAGGGCGTCCAGGCCATCCCCCGACAGCCGGTAGCCGATCCATTCTTCCTGGGGAACCGCCCCCAGTGCCCGATAGAAGCGGAGGGCCGGCTCGTTCCAGGTGAGGACCGACCAATCGATACGTCGGTAGCCGGATCGATCGGCTAGCACGGCCAGCTCGGCCATCAACTCCTGGCCGACGCCGGAGCCTCTGGCTTCGGCACGGACGAAGAGATCCTCGACAAAGATGCCGTGGCGTCCGGTCCAGGTGGAGAAGTTCTTGTACCAGATGGCCATGCCGACGATCCGACCCTGTTCTTCGGCCACGTGGGCGAACACGGAGGGGGAGTCACCGAACAGGGCGGCTTCCAGCATGGCCTGGTCGATCTCGACCGAGTCGGCAGAGTGCTCGTACTCGGCCAGGTCGTGGACCATCTGCACCAGCGAGTCCACGTCGCCGGGAACCGCCGGCCGGATCACGGTGTCAGGCCCGCCGCCGTGACCAGGTCACGGGATAAGCAGGACCCGCCCGAATGCCTGTCGGCTCTCGATGTAGGCGTGGGCCTCGCCCGCTTCATCGAGTCCGAAGCGCCGATCGATGACCACCCGGAGCTCGCCGTCGGCAATGTCGTCCAGGTGCCGCCCGATCATGTCGTGGGCCCGGGTACCGAGGAACAGTTCGGCGCCCAGGAAGTAGCCGACAAGGGTCTGGTTGTTGGCTCGCATGGTGGAGATGTCCAGCTTGGTCGGGGACTCCCTGCCGGCGTCGCCGTAGGTGATGCAACGGCCCCGATAGGCCAGGCACAACAGGCTCTGTTGCAGGACGCTTCCTCCCACGGAGTCGACGATCACGTCGGCTCCCTTCCCTCCGGTAACAGCACGGACCGCGTCCCCGAAGTCCCCCTTCGAGTAATCGATGCCGTGATCGAGCCCGAACTCGCCCAATCGGTCGAGCCGCTCGGTGCTCGAGGCGGTTGCCAGCACCACGGCTCCGATGCGATGGGCAAGCTGGATGGCGGCGATGCCCACACCACTGGCCCCGGCCTGAACGAGCACCGTTTCCCCCGGTTGCAGGTGGCCGAATTCGAACAGGCAGTCGTCGGCGGTTCCGAAAGGCACCGGCACGCAGGCCGCTTCCTCGGTGCTCAGGCCGGGAGGTATGGCCCAGCAGAACGATTCGACCACTGCCCGGAGCGAAGCATGGGAACCGTCCAATCCCACCGTCACCACCCGGTCACCGGGGGTTACCGCCGTCACCTGCTCGCCGATCGACAGCACCGTTCCGGCACACTGGTAGCCCACGATGTGGGGTGAACCGGACATGGCTCCCCCCAGCCGGTTGAGTGTGTCGCCGCCTTCGATGCTGATGGCCTCGACCCGGATCAGCACGTCACCCGGCCCCATCCCGGGGTCAGGCACCTCCTCATAGCGGAACACCTCGGGCCCGCCTGTCTGGTAATACACCGCTGCCTTCACGGGGGTCCCTTCTCCGCTGCTGCCGTGGGCCCACTCTAGACAGTGGTTCTCTGAGCGACCCCGTGGCCGGTGGCCGGAGACCAGTGGCGGCCAGGCCGGCGATCGGTGAGGGGTGAGGGATGCTCCAGCCAGACCGACCCGGCCCGGCCCGGCCCGGGTTCACCTTCCTTCCTGCCTCAAGCTTGCCCTCGGACGAGTCGATGACGAACTGTGGACCTTTCTGCGACGAACGACACCGGTCGGGACTTTCCCGCCTTCGACCACCGGCCGTTCGCGCTCAGGGTACCGAAGCGGGGGCGGTGCCCCGCCTCCTTTGACCGCAACAGCTGTGGTCAAGTGGGTGTGGCCGAGAGCCGATGATCCAGGGCATGGATGCGGATCCCCAGAGTCGCTCCGATGCCGTCGATAGCGGGCGTCCGGAACCGGGCGGGGAGGTCAGCTCCTTCGGGCCGTCAGCTTCCCCGGTGAGCGACGAGCGGGTCGCTCTCGGCCACGCGCTGCAGTCTCGGGCGGTCGAGGTCGGACGCATCGTGGACGAGCGATTCTCAGCCGACTTGAAGGGCCACGCATACGTTGCTGCCCGCCTGGCCACGTATCTGATAGGTCGGTGGTTGGCGACCGACGACGCGGCGTCGGCCGAGGACGAGGACGTCCTGGCTCAGCAGGGGGAGCGGGCCCTCATGGAGGACACCGTGCTCGCCACCGTGGCCAAGGCCTATTTTGCTTGGCGCGACGTGACCTGCACGGTTCTGATCGAAGAAGCCCATCGTCTGGCGGTAAGCGAGGAGTTGCTCGACCTTGCCTCTGATGTGGTCCGGCTGAGTTGCGACGGCAGCCTCGTCCGGATCGTCCGACAGTTCGACCAGACTCGCCGCAAGCTCCAGCAGCCAGCTCGACGAGGAGCAGGCGACTCTGGCCTACCGGGCCCTGCACGACCAGTTGACCGGTCTGCCCAACCGTTCCCTGCTGGTCGACCGTCTCGGCCAGGCGGCCGAGGCGCTGGTACGCAGACAGAACGCGGCCATGCTCCTCTATCTTGATCTCGACAACTTCAAGGCGATCAATGACCGGTTCGGCCATTCCGCCGGCGATTGTCTCCTGACGGAGGTGGCGGTGCGTCTCCAGGATCTGGTGCGGGCCCGGACACCGTGGCCCGTCTCGGGGGTGACGAGTTTGTCGTTCTGGCCCTGGACCTCGATGACCCCGAAGCTTCGGCGCGCTCCTTGGCGGAAAGGATCCACCAGGCCATGCGGGCCCCGGTGACGGTGGGTGAGCGCCATCTCTACACGTCGGTGAGCATCGGCATCGCCCCGGTAGATCCCGGCGCCGATCCGGAGGAGTGCCTTGCCCAGGCCGACGCGGCCATGTACCAGGCCAAGCGGGGAGGGCCGGCCCGCTACGAGTGCTTCAACACTGTGATCGGCGAGGACAAGCGTCGCCGGAGCCAGTTGGCCCATGAACTCCGATCCGCCCACGAGCTGGGGCAGCTCTCGGTCCACTATCAACCGCTGTTCAAGCTGGGTGGGGACGTGGTGGGCATGGAGGCGCTGATGCGGTGGCGGCATCCCAAGCTGGGCTCGGTGCCCCCAGTCGATTTCATCCCGCTGTTGGAACGCAGCCGCGACATCATCCCCGTCGGCCGTTGGGTGCTCGATGAGGCTACCCGGCAGTGCCGGATGTGGCAGGAGGAGGGCAGGCCGGGACTGACCATGTCGGTGAACGTCTCGGCCCGCCAGCTCCAAGACCCGGACTTCTTCGACGATGTGCGGGCGTCACTGGATCGTTCACGATCTCGAGCCGGACTCGCTGGTCCTTGAGATCACCGAGTCTGTGCTGGTCGTGGATTTGGCTCGTGTCGGCGCCGTGATGCAGAGGATCCGGGACCTCGGCGTGCACATGGCACTCGACGATTTCGGTACGGGCTATTCCTCCCTGCTGTACCTGAAGGGACTCCCCATCGACCGTCTGAAGGTCGACCGCAGTTTTGTGGCGGGACTCGGTACGTCTGGCCAGGACACGACCATCATTTCCACCGTCGTCGACCTTGCCCACAAACTGGGACTCAGGGTGGTGGCCGAAGGAGTCGAAACCGAAGCCGAGCTCCAAGCAGTCGGGGCCATGGGTTGTGATGAGGCACAAGGCTTTTTGCTGGGACGGCCCGGGCCGCCCCAATCCTTCGCCTCTCCCCCCATGCTGTCAACCAGCAGCTGACGACCGCGGGCCGCGGGCCTCGGCTCGTCGAGCTCAACCTTCGGCCGGGTATTGACTGCTGAGAGTCGAGCATGTCGGCCATGACCATCCTGATGAAGTCGTCGGCGTCCTCAGTCATCCCTCCCGCTACCCCACCGTAGATGGCGCCCGAGGCCGGGTCCTCGCCCGGACGGGCCTTGGCGTAATCGACGGCATCGGCCAGATCGGTGGCGAACTCATCGGTCAGTCCGGCCTGGGTCTGGGGTCTGGTCACGGCCATGTGGAGTGCGTTCGGGATACTGCTGCCCGTTGAATCGCCAACCCCGTCCTCGCATGAAGTCGTTGACGTGGTAAATGTCGAACTCGTCCGACGTAAAGCTGAACAGGAAGGTCGGATTTCCGAGAATTCGCAGTTCCGGGTGGGATCGCACCGAAGCCTGCATGATCTCTGCCGTCTCGAATATGGCTTTGGCGTAGTGGAGATAACCCTGCCGGCCCAGTTGGACCATCGATGCCCACGTGGCGGCGATCAGTCCTCCCGAGCGCGAACCTTCCATGCCCGGAGAGCAGTACTTGCCGCCGCTCCAATCGGTAAGAAAGAAGTACTGGGCGTTGCGTAGCGCCTTGTCCCGGAAAGTCAGCACCGAGGTTCCCTTGAAGGCGTAGCCGTACTTGTGGGTGTCCGCGGAGATGGAGGTGACCCCGGGGATCCGGTAGTCGAATACCGGGATGTCGTATCCAAGCTCCTGACCGAACGGCAGGATGAACCCGCCCAGGCAGCTGTCCACGTGGAGGCCGGTACCGTGGGCGAGGGCGATGGCAGACAGTTCTCCGATCGGGTCGATGGTCCCATACCCGTAGTTGCATGCCGATCCGACGATGGCAACGGTGTTCTCATCGACGTGCGAGTCGACCCAGGCCGTGTCAACCATGGTCGTCACCGGGTCGATGGGTGCAATCAGCAGATCGATGCCGAACAGGTGACAGGCCTTGTCGAATGCCGGATGGGCAGATTCGGGCTTGATCACGTTGGGCCGGTCGATGCCCCGGTGCTGGGCTCCGAACTCGCGGTAGGCGAGCATGGCGTGACAGATGCTGCCCGTCCCGCCCGTTGCCACCAGCCCGGCCGGTTCGCCGTCGTCGACGGACTCGGCGTGGAGGAGGTCGAGGGTCATGGCGATGATCTCGGCTTCGAACTTCGTCGCACTGGGGCACAGGTCCCGCTGGAGCACGTTCACATGGGCGAACAGGCCGAACGCCTCATTCATGAACTTGTAGTGGTCGTGGTCGCCGCAGTACATGGTGCCCGAGCATTTGCCCGATTCCCACGCGGCATCCTCCTCGGATGCCATGGTGTGCATCATGGCCAGGACCTCAGAACGGGGTGTTCCCCCATTGGGAAGTTGGCGGTGCACGGCATAGCGGCCGTCGTAAGGGAAGGTGCTCATGGTGCTGACTCCTCGGGTGTTCGGGTCTCGCTCAGCGCGGGCGCATGTTGGCTGCACGGTACACGGCGTCGATCACGGTCATGTTGGCTACCGAGTCAGTGGGCGGTGTCAGTACCGGTGCTCCTCTGAGCACCGCGTCACAGAATGCGTCGAGCTGGAAGTCGTACGTTGCCCGGCGGGATGGGAACTCCGTACGGCGCCCTCCATTCGACCTGACGGTCAACCAACTGAGGGCCTGGGGGGCGATCGGGTTGAACACTCGTAGCTCACCGTCGACCCCGACGGCTCGGGCGGCCAGGTGGAGGATGGATCGGGACCACATCGAACAGTGCACCGTTGCGGTGTGGCCACTGGGGAATTGAAGCTCGGCCTTCATGGCCCGGTCGAGGTCAGGTGAGTGCAACGTGGGCGTGGCCGACAGCACGGTCGGTTCCTCCCGTCCGAGCAGGCGTGCCCAGTGGACGACGTAGGACCCCATGTCCATCATGGCCCCGCCGGCCAGCGCTCTCTGGTAGCGAATGTCGGACTTGTTCGGGATCGGGGCGCACAGCCATGCCTCGATGTGGCGGAGCGTGCCCAACTCCCCGCTGTCAACGATCTCCCGCATCCGGCGGGCGAGCGGGTGATAGCGGTAGTGGAATGCCTCCATCACCACCAATCCGGACTCGTCCGCAGCCCGACCGGCCGACAGTCGCCACTTCCGCCGCCTCCTCGGCATTGGAGGTGAACGGCTTTTCGCACAGGACGTGCTTGCCGGCGTTCAGGGCCTTGATGGTCCACTCGGCATGGAGGCTGTTGGGCAGCGGTACGTAGACGGCGTCGATCGAGGGGTCGGTGCAGAGGGCATGGTAGGTGTCGGCCACCCGGTCGATACCGTGCTTGCCGGCGAATTTGGTGGCCCGGACCGCATCCCGAGCCGCCACCACGTCGACGGATGCCTCCGGATTGGCTGCTGCAGGCCGGATGAGGGCGGCCGGAGTGATCCGGGCCGCCCCGAGCACTCCGAATCTGACAGTGGCGGCAGGCATGGCCATCGACGCTCCTGGGTAGCCTCGAGATCCCGCGTCCGGCGCTGGTCTGGGCGCTCTCGCCCACGGTAGTCAATCCCGGCGCCCGGGCGCCCGTCGGTGGAGGGGGTGGCAGGCCGTTCGCCCAGGCCTGCCGCCGGCCTCTTGACCGGTCCGGGGGACGAGACGGCCCGGTTCAGGGGGAGAACACGAACTCCGCGAGATCGGGGGCGCGGGTCCAGGCCCAGTAGTCGACCAGGCGCCAGGGAGAGAGTATGTAGATGCGACCCTCGGAGTTCCGGTACCAACTCGAGCGAATCGAGGGATGGGACCACACCATGGTGTCCAGTTCAGCCTGGAGGCGACGGTTGTATTCGTCATGCACCTCGGATTTGCACTCGATGGATCGACCATGGCCGGCCACTAGCGCCCCCAGGCAGCCCATGACGTACCTGATCTGGCACTCGGAGTGGAAGATCAAGCTCCCCCCGTGCGCCAGGTTGGTGGCCGGACCGTACAGGCAGAAGAGGTTCGGGAAGTTAGGGACGGTGATGCCGAGGTATGCGGTCGGTCGATCTCCCCACTGCTCGGCCAGGGTCACTCCGCCCCGACCGACGATCTCCATCGGCCAGAGATAGCGGTTGGCGTGGAAGCCCGTCGCATAGATGATCACGTCCACCGGAAACTCCTCGCCGTTGGCACACACGATCCGGTCCGGGCCGATCTCTTCGATGGGATCGGTGACCAGATCAACATTCTCCCGAACCAGAGCTGCCGAGCCAGCTCCCGTTGTCCTGCAGGGTGCGCTTGCCGAGGCACACGTAGTCGGGGACCACCTTGGCCAGCAGTTCTTTGTCGTCGCCGATCTGGTCGGCCATCCATTGGGTGAACAGCTCGCGGGCGGCATCATTGAGGGCGCTGATCGACCGGGTCTGATCAGGCCAGTCCGGGTCGACCCGCATGGCCGGGAGCCCGCCGTCGCAGGCCGGCCAGAACAGCAGGAACCGGTACCAGCGCCCGTAGTAGGGCAGGTGCTCGAACGCCCATCGGGCACCGGGACCCACCTGATCGTGGTAGTGGGGATTGGGGAACATCCATGGGGCGGATCGCTGGAACACCGTCAGATGGGCCACATCGGGAGCGATGGTGGGCACGATCTGGAATGCACTGGCGCCCGGTGCCGACCACCGCCACCCGCTTGCCGGCTACTTCGGTGCCCTCGATCCATTGGGCCGAGTGCATGGACACGCCCTGGAAGGTGTCCCGTCCCGGGATATCGGGAAGTTTGGGTCGATTGAGTTGGCCGACCGCGCTGATCACCACGTTGGCCTCGATGGTCGCAGACGTACCGTCGGGTTGGCGAACGCGCGACCGACCAGCGTGCAGTGTCCTCGTCCCACTCGGCCCTTGTCACCTCGGTCTCGAAGCGGACGTGCTCGGTGATCCCGAAGTCGTGCATGCACCGCTCGAAGTAGCCCTGGAGCTCGGGTTGGCGGGCGAAGAACTCCGACCATTCACTGTTGGGTGCGAATGAGTAGCAGTAGAAGTGGTTGCCGACGTCTACCCGGCAGCCCGGGATACCGATTCTCCCACCATGTTCCCCCTACCCCGGCGTTCTTCTCGATGATGGTGAAGGGGATGCCGGCCCGGGCCAGCCGGATGCCGGCCAGCAGCCCGGACATCCCGGCGCCGATGACCACGACATGGAACCGCGCCTCGTTCCTCGGCCGGGATGTCGTCCGTCCAGTGGAGGTCTCGGGCGTCGGAGCCCTCCGAGCTCGAGCTCCTCGAGCATCATGGGCACGTACTCGTCGGGAACCTCTTGGGCGACCAGCACGTTCATCATCTCGTGGATCACCTCGGGCCCGGGCGGCGGGGCGGAAGGACGCAACCGCCGTCGCGGTAGGCCACGATGACCTGGAGGGCCAGGTCCCGGACGGCGGCCTGATCCTCGGGCGTCATGAACCCCTGGACCTCGTTGAGGTAGATGCCGGCCGGCCGCAGGTCGACCCCGGAGGATGGACGGGTCCCCGCTCATGTGGACCATCGACATCATCAGGGCGGGGACGCTCACGTCCTCGAGGGCGCGGCGATGGCCTCGTCGTCGTCGGTGATCGCTCGTCCTGCCCAGGTGATTGGCTGACGCTCACTCATGGTCTTCCCCTCTCCGGACCAGGTCCGGCCGCTCGGTCGGGGGTGGCGGCCCGACGAGCCGTTCCGGCGCGCGTGGCACACTAGGACACCTGAACCATCTACCGTGGGATCCGGTCGGCCACCAACCGGCCGGTGCCGGTGCCAGCGACCGGAACCCACGACTAGAACACAATAGGGGAGCATATGAGCGCACATGAGAGCCTCAGCGGGCTGGCAAGGTCCACGATGACCCACCCCGGTGTCGAGACCTCATCCGCTCCTTCCTGACCGAGTCCGGGCTGCAGGCACGGGACCATTTTGGAACAGCGGGTCGCCATGGACCGGAATGGCAGCCTCCTCGGAACTGCCCGACGGGGTCGAGTGTTCGCCGGGTCGGAGCTGGGCGGATGCCGGGCCGAGTGGATCAGTCCGGACGACGTCCCTGAAGGCGTCGGCGGAGGACGCCGTCGTCCTCTACCTGCACGGCGGCGGGTACTGCGTCGGGTCCCTCGACACCCACCGGGCCTCGCCGCCCGGATCGCCCTGGCCGCGGCGCATGTGCAGTGGTCACGATCGACTACCGGCTGGCCCCCGAGCATCGGTTCCCGGCGCGCCGTCGACGACGCCGTCCGCGGCCTACCGGGAGCTCCTGGCGGCCGGAAGACGTCCCGGGCGAGATCGGCATTGCCGGTGACTCGGCCGGGGGCGGCCTCACCGTGGCAACGGTGCTGGCCCTTCGTTCTGACCGGACGCCGCTTCCGGGCGCCATGGCCTGCCTTTCCCCGTGGGTCGACCTGACGCCAGAGCGCGCCCACCTACGAGACACTGGCGGACGTCGACCCCATGGTGTCAAAAGAAGGCCTCGACCTGATGGCCGCCGCCTACCTGGGTGAGCGCCGATGCCCGCAGTGAGCTGGCCTCGCCCCTCTTCGCCGACAGCCTGGGCGGCCTCCCCCCGGTGCTGATCGAAGTCGGGCGAGCATGAGGTTCTCCTCGACGACTCGCTCCGACTGGCCGAGCGCATCCGGGCAGACGGAGGCAGTGTCGACCTTGACGGTGTGGCCGGAGTTGATCCATGTGTTCCAGGCCTTCGCTGGTCCGCTCATCCCGGAAGCGGACCAGAGCATCACGGCCATCGGTTCGTTCCTCGCCGGTCACCTGCGAACGGACGATTGACAGGTCCGCCGTCACAGCCAGCACCCGGCGACCATGGTCCTTACGTACCGCCAGTGGGAGAAATGGAACGATATGCAGGAGTTCGAGGACAAGACAGCCGTGGTAACCGGGGCCGGTAGCGGCATCGGTCGGGCCCTGGCTGTGGCATTCGCCGGCAGGGAATGCGGGTGGCACTGGCCGATCTCGATCGACCGGCGGTGGCGGAAACGGCGGCGATCATCGAGGACGAGCTACCGGATGCGGACGTGGTGTCGTCTGGCTGTGACGTCAGCCAGGCCGAAGAAGTCAGAGCAATGGCCGACGCCGTCTTCGACCGGTGGCAGCAGGTCCATGTCCTGTGCAACAACGCCGGTGTGTTCGTGGGGGGCCTGATCTGGGATCGGCCACCGGCGGACTTCGAGTTCGCTCTCGGGGCCAACCTCTGGGGCATCCTCAACGGCATCCGGTCGTTCGTGCCCCGCATGATCGCCCAGCAGAGCGAGGGCCATGTGGTCAACACCTCTTCGGTGGCCGGACTCTTCGGCGCACCGTTCGAGTCCCCGTACGCCGTCTCCAAGTTCGCCGCCTTCGCAGCCACCGAATCGCTGGCCCAGGATCTGGAGGCGGTGGGTTCGAAGATCAAGGCATCGGTGCTCTGCCCGGGGATAATCGCCACCAGAATCGCCGACTCGGAGCGACATCGACCGAACGGACTGGCCACAGAGTTCACCGAGGACCAGAAGTTCGTGACCGACTATCTGGCCCAGGCCATTGCCGACGGCATGGCCCCGGACGAGGTGGCCCAGATGGTGCTGGAGGCCATCCGGGCCGAGCGGTTCCTCATCCTCACCCATGATGCCTACCGGCCCCAGTTGGATGCCAGATTCGAGGCGCTGGTGCGCCGGCCGGCTCCCCGACTCTGCCCGAGCTCTTCTGAGAACGGGGACGAGACAGCCGGCACCGGACAAGGCCGGGACGTCACGCTCGTGGTGGCGATGCCCCCGTCCACGGGGATGACGGCGCCGGTCAGATAGGCGCCCGCCCTCGAGGCCAAAAAGATGGCCACCCCGGCCATGTCGTCGGGTCGCCCGATCCGCTTGAGCGGCGCGGCCTCGGCGATGGCGTCGCCGAACATCTCGAGAGTGGCAGCCATCATCTTCGACTCGAACGGGCCCGGCGCCACCGCGTTGACGGTGATGGTCGGGGCCAGGCGCTTGGCCAGGTGACGGGTCAGCTGGTGCACGGCCGCCTTCGAGGCCGAATAGGAGTAGGACTCGAGGACCGGGACGTGGATCCCGTCGATGGAACCGATGTTGATCACCCGGGACGGCGCGCTCGGGGCCGGACGCCGCCTCCAGCAGCGGCAGGAGGAACTTGGTGGTGTGGAAGATTCCCTGGACATTGAGGTTGAGGACCCGGTCCCACGAGGCGGTGTCGTGCTCGGCCAACGGGGCGCCCCAGGTAGCACCGGCATTGTTGACCAGCACGTCGACCTGCCGGTGCTCGACCGCCACCTCGTCGGCGAAGCGCCGGGCGCCTTCTTCGGTGGAGAGGTCGGCAACCAGGCCCGAGCACGTGCCGAATCGGCTGAGTTCGGCCACTTTGGCCTCGACTGCATCGGCCTTACGTGAGGCCACGACGACGGTGGCCCCGGCGGCCACGAACCCTCCGGCGATCATGGCGCCGATGCCCCGGGTGCCGCCGGTCACCACGACCGTCTTGCCTTCCACCGAGAAGAGGTCGGCCGGATTCGTCGGGGCGGTCACGTCGCTCATGCGAAATGACGGTACTGCAATCGCAGCCGCCCGAGGCCGTCGACCGGCCCGGCTGACGGCGGCCGCCCCCGGATCGGGGCCGGATCCGCACCCCGGTGCCACCCGAGACGATGGCAATTGTTATCGTGAGCCCGTCCCGAGGAGGGGTCTGATGCATCTGGCGCTCACCGCCGAGCAGGAACAGCTACGAGCCCAGTTGCGGACCTACTTCGCCGGGCTGGCCGCACGAGCTCGAGTCCGGCGGGGACGACGAGCCGACCTACACCCGGGCCATCCGCCGGATGGGCGAGGACGGCTGGCTGGGACTGGGCTGGCCGGTCGAGTACGGCGGGCAGGGTCGGGGACCCATCGATCAGATGATCTTCGTCGAGGAATCCCACTGGGCCGGGGTGCCCCTGCCCCTGCTCACCCTGAACAGCGTCGGCCCGACCCTGATGTGCCATGGGCACCGACGAGCAGAAGAAGCGCTTCCTCCCCGGAATCCTTCAGGGTCGGATCCACTTCTCGATCGGGTACACCGAGCCCACGGCCGGCACCGATCTGGCCTCGCTTGCGGACCCGGGCGGTCCGGGACGGCGACGAGTACGTGATCACCGGCGAGAAGCTCTACACCAGCGCCATCCAGTACGCCGACTACGTGTGGCTGGCGGCCCGGACCGATCCCGACGCCCCGAAGCACAAGGGACTGTCGGTGTTCATCGTCCCGACCGACGTGCGACGGATTCCACTGGACGCCGCTTGCGCACGGTGGCCGGCGAGTTCACCAGCTCCACCTTCTACGACGGGGTACGGGTTCCCGCCACCAACCTGGTGGGCGAGGAGAACGCAGGGTGGAAGCTCATCACCAACCAGCTGAATCACGAGCGGGTGGCCATCTGCCCGGTGTCGGGCATCCTGCGCAGCATCGCCGAGGTCGACGCATGGGCCCGCAACGAAGAGGGCGCCGACGGGGCCCGAGTGATCGACCGGCAGTGGGTGCAGATCCACCTGGCCCGCCTGCTGGCCAGGGCCGAGTTCCTCAAGCTGCTCAACTGGAAGGTGGCCTGGTCGGCCGACAAGGGTCTCAACCCGGCCGACGCCTCGGCCACCAAGGTGTTCGGGACCGAGTTCGCCCTCGAGGCCTACCGCCTGTTGCTCGAGATCGTGGGCCAGGCCGGCTACCTTGCCCGAGGGCTCGCCGGGAGCCGTCCTCAAGGGCCGCCTCGAACGAAGCTCCCGGAGCCAGACCATCTTCACCTTCGGGGGCGGGACCAACGAGGTCCAGCGGGACATCGTCGCCATGGTCGGGTCTGGGCCTGCCCCGGGCTCCTGCGTCTGACGAGCCGCATCGACCGGTGTTGCCTCTACGCTGGTGGCGCCGGGCCGACGTGCCCGCCGAGAGAAGGAGCGCACCGTGGACGATCCACGAGATCATCTCCAGAATCGGGGGCCTGGCCGACGAAGAGAGGCGACTCGAGGAGCAGCACGTGGGCGACGGACTCTCGCCGGACGAGGCCGAGCGGCTGAAGGCCATCGAGGTCACCCTCGACCAGCTCTGGGACCTGCTGCGCCAGCGACGGGCCCTGCGGGGCGCCGGACGTGATCCCGACCAGGCGGGGATCAGACCCGAGGGGACGGTGGAGGAGTACCGCCAGTAGTCCGCCACCGCTTCGCTGGTCTCTACGACAGCCCGATCACCTCGCCGTTCTCGTCGAGGTCGATGTGCTCGGCGGCCGGATGGCGAGCCCAGTCCGGGCATGGTCCGCATGTCACCGCAGACGGCGTAGATGAACCCGGCCCCCGCCGATGCCCGGACCTCGCGCACCGGTAGTCGCCATCCGGTCGGTGCCCCTTTGAGCTCGGGATCCGAGGAGATCGACAGGTGGGTCTTGGCGATGCAGATGGGTAGGTCCCCGAGCCCGTTGGCCTCGAACAGCTCGAGGCGGCGGGCGGCGCCGGGCGAGAAGTCGACGCCGTCGGCTCCGTAGACGGGTGGCGATGGTCTCGATCTTCTCGCGCAGGGTGGCCTCGCAACGGGTAGAGGAAGCGGAACTGGCTCGGCTCGTCGGCCGCTGCCACCACCGCCCCGGCCAGATCGGCGGCCCCAGCTCCTCCGTCGGCGAAGTGGGTGGTGACGGCCGACCGCACGCCCATGGAAGCGGCGATCTCGTGGATGGCCTGGTACTCGGAGTCGAAGTCGCTCGGGGAAGGCGTTGATGGCCACCACCGGGGTCACCCCGTGGAGTCGCACGTTCTCGATCTGCTTGCGCAGGTTGGCTCCCCCGGCCAGCACCTCGTCGGGGATTCTCCTCGAGCAGGGCGGGCGGGAGCGGCCGTCCGGCCACGATCCGGTGGGCGCCCGAGTGGGCCTTGAGGGCCCGCACCGTGGTGACGACGACGGCGGCGTCGGGCACCAGTCCCGACTCCCGGCACTTGATGTTGAAGAACCGCTCGGCACCCATGTCGGCACCGAATCCGGCTTCGGTGATCAGGTAGTCGCCGGTGTGGATGCCGATGAGGTCGGCGATGACCGAGGAGTTGCCGTGGGCGATGTTCCCGAACGGGCCGGCGTGGACCAGCACCGGAGTGTTCTCCAGGGTCTGGAGCAGGTTGGGCTTGATGGCGTCCCGCATGATCACCGCCATGGCCCCGGCCGCCCGGAGCTGCTCGGCGGTGACCGGATTGCGGTCGGCGGTGAATCCGACCACGATCCGCCCCAGACGCCGGCGCATGTCGGCCAGTGAGGTGGACAGGGCCAGGATGGCCATCACCTCGCGAGGCGGCGGTGATGTCGAACCCGCCCTGGCGGGGGATGCCGTCCTGGCGGGAACCGAGTCCGACCACGATGTTGCGGAGGGCCCGGTCGTTCACGTCCAGCACCCGGCGCCAGGTGATGTCCTGGGGGTCGATGCCGAGCTCGTTGCCCTGGTAGAGGTGGTTGTCGAGCATGGCGGAGAGGGTGTTGTGGGCGGCGGTGACCGCATGCATGTCGCCGGTCAGGTGGAGGTTGAGCGCCTCGAACGGCGCGGCCTGGCTGTAGCCGCCGCCGGCGGCGCCTCCCTTGATCCCGAAGGTGGGACCCATCGACGCCTGTCGGATGGCGGCCGTGGCCCGGGGGCCGATGTGGGCCATGCCCTGGGCCAGACCGATGGTGGTGGTGGTCTTGCCTTCGCCCAGCGGGGTCGGGGTGACGGCCGTCACCACCACGTACTTGGCCTTCGGTCGGTCGGCCAGGTCGGCGATGGCATCGAGCTTGATCTTGGCCACGAACTGGCCGTAGGGCTCGAGCAGATCGGTGGTGATCCCGGCCTTGGCGGCGATGGTGGCGATCGGCTCGAGGGTTGCCTGGCGAGCGATGTCGAGGGCGGTCAGTTGACCGTCCCCGGTCCCATCCGGCGACGCCGGTCCTCGAGCCCTGGTCTGCATCGTGTCCCCTGGTCTCCTCTGGCCCGTCAACCGGGCTGGGTCCGAAGGTGGCATCTTAGATCTGGCCCGAAGCAGTGCCGGGGGCCAACACACCGGTCCTGACCGCCCCGCTGGCCCACTACGTCGCACGGTCCGACCGCCCGTGGTCGGTGGGGCGGAAGATTGTACGATGAGCCGACCCGGCTGGTCGGGAGCGCCGTTGCCCCCCGGTCGGCAACTCGTGGGAGAAGGGTGAAGACGATCGACATCCGCATTCCCAAGCTCGGGATGGAGATGACCGAGGCGACACTGGCCGAGTGGCTGGTCGACGACGGTGCCGAGGTGGCTCAGGACGAGCCGATCTACCTGCTCGAGACGGACAAGGTGACCAACGAGGTCACCGCCCCGATGGCGGGAACGATCCGGCACGTCGGGCGGGAGGGCGAGACCTATCCGGTCGGGGAGGTCATTGCCGAGTTGGCCGGGAGCGGCCCCGGACCGCCGTGAACCTCACCCTGCCCGCCCCCGCCGAACCGCCGGAGACGAGGAGCTGGCACCGGACCGGCAGCCGACGGCGGATTGGGCATAGCATCGGCCCCGACGTCGACAGCCACCTCGTCCGGGCGACGCAGGCTCGTCAGGGCGGTGGCGCCAGATGGAGGAGTTCCGCCCCGTCAGGGCCAGCGGCCCGACGGCTGGGCCACCCCCGCGGAGGACCGACACAGGGGGAATGGTGGGGGAGGACGAGCAACAGATCAGGCGCACCCTCGGCCAGTACAGCCAACGCCTCGACGACGGCCGATTCGAGGAGTGGTCCGAGTTGTTCACCGATAACGCCCGAGTGGTGTTCATGGGTCAGGTGACCGAGGGCCGGGACGCCATCCGGAACTACATGGAGACCGTGCAGGGCGACGGCAAACGGGGGATGCACGTGACCACGAACTCGCTGATCGACGTGGACGGTGACGGCGCCACTGCCACCACCGACTACCTGTTCGTTCGGCCGACGGCGGAGGGCATCGGCGTCGTCGCCGCCGGGCGCTACCTCGATCAGTTGGCGCGCCACGACGGGCAGTGGCGGTTCCAGGTGCGGGAGATCACCCTGCTCACCCGACCCGAGGCCTCATCGGATGGCTGACGTCGTGGTCCAACCGCAGCCGGTCGGGGTACGGACCACGGCCAACGGTCGCCCCGACATCCCCCACGCCATGGACGGCCCCGACTTCGTGGCGGTGGAGCGCTACTACGACCCGGTGTTCGCCGACCTCGAGCGCGACCGACTCTGGCCCCGTGCCTGGCAGATGGGGTGCCGGCTCGAGGAGATCCCAGCCCCTGGAGACTTCGTCGAGTACACGATCTGTGATCAGTCGATCCTGTTGGTGCGGGTCGACGATCAATCAGTCAGGGGCTATCACAACGCTTGCCGCCACCGGTCGACCCAGTTGGCCAAAGGAACCGGTGCCTTTGCCGGGGGGCAGATCATCTGCCCCTTTCATGGCTGGCGGTGGAACCTCGATGGGTCGAACTCATTCGTCTACGCCACCCACGCCTTCGACCAGGAGCTACTGGCGCCCGAGGAGATCTGCCTCCGGCGCGTGCGGGTCGACGTCTGGGGCGGATGCGTCTGGATCAATCTCGATTCGGACGCACTGTCGCTCCTGGAGGCACTGGATCCGATCCCCAGCCTGCTCGATCCGCTGGGCGTCGCCGACATGAGGGTCGTCTGGTGGAAGGAGACCATTCTTCCGGCCAACTGGAAGATGGCCCAAGAAGCGTTCATGGAGGGATACCACGTCCCCCAGACCCATCCCCAGCTCACGCTGGGCCACCCCGAACAGTACGACCCCGACAGCCTCGTCTACTCCGTGTATCAGCATGGCCATTCGAGTTTCCAGCTCCGTCCGAACGCTCAGGCGAACAAGGGGCGCCAGGTGGGCGTGAGTGAGATCGACGCCATTATCGAGTCGTCTCGCCAGCTGAGCCGCGGTCTCGAGGCGATGACCCTCGACCGCGACGTCCATGTGATCGCCGGCATGCGCCACCGTCCCATCCCCGAGGGAAGCAGTTTCGGCCAAGAGCTGGTGAAGGCCCTCTACGAGTACGCAGTTGAAGCCGGCATTCCGCTGCCGCCGCCCGATCCTGCCGCTCTCGGTCGCTGGGGTGGCATGTTCTTCGTCTTCCCCAACTACTTCGTCCTCCCCCAGTACGGCAATGCTCTCGTCTACCGGGTCCGTCCTCACGGTGACGATCCCGAGTCGTGCGTGTTCGAGCTGTGGTCGCTGTCCATTCCCGCCCAAGGCGACGACGCTCCGAGGCCGACGCTCCAGGGGCCATTCGCTCCCGACGACACCGACCACTGGCCGCCCATCCCCCTCCAGGATTTCTCCAATATCGGGCGCCAGCAACGTGGCATCCACAGTCGCAGTGTGGATGGCCTCCGGCTGTCGCACACCTACGAGTCGGGGATCACCAACATGCATCGCGAACTCGACCGCTATCTGGCGTCGTGATGAGACGGCGGATGTGAAGGTGGACACCTCGACCGGGGGCGCCGATGTAGTGGTGATGGGCTCGGGGGTGGCGGCCATGGCCGCGGCCATCGCTGCCCATGACGCCGGCGCCCGCGTCCTGATGGTGGAACGTACTTCCTCGATCGGTGGAACCACCGCGGTCTCGGGTGGCGGCATCTGGATGCCCCAGAACCGTCACCTGGCCGAGCGGGGGATCGCCGACTCCCGTGATGAGGCGCTGGCCTACATGAATCGGCTCACCGCTGGCCGGACGCCGATCGAGATGCTCGAGCACTACGTGGACAGGGGCCCGGGAATCGTGGCCGACATCGAGGACGGCACACCCCTGCGGCTGGCTGCCATGTCCTGGCCCGACTACCACCCCGAGATGGAAGGGGCCAAGCCGTCGGGGCGGATGCTCGAACCGGCGCTGTACGACACCAAGCGTCTGGGCCGGTGGGCGGCCGTATTGCGGCGACCACCGGTGCTCGGGCTACCCATCACCCTGCAGGAGGCGACCGTCGAGTGGCGTCCGACGTACGCTCCCGAACGTTTCGATGCGGCCGAGGTCCAACGCCGAGTCGTCGATCATCAGGTGGCCTGTGGCCAGGCGTTGATCGGCGCCCTCCTCGAGGCATGTCTCTCCCGCGGCATCGAGCCGATGCTCGGGACCCGGGCGGCCGAAATCGCCATGGACGGGGACAGAGTTTCCGGACTGGTCGTCGAACGAACCAGTCAACGATCGGTGATCCCCGCTAGTGCCGTCGTGCTCGCATCAGGCGGATATGAATGGAACGCACGGTTGAGGGATCGGTTCCTGCCCGGCCCGCTGACCCACCCCCACAGCCCCCCGGCCAACGAGGGAGACGGGCTGCTCATGGCCATGGCCGTGGGTGCCGATCTGGCCAACATGAACGAGTCGTGGTGGTATCCGGCGGCATCGGTTCCCGGCGAGCTGTACGAAGACCGTCCGCTGGCCCGTTTCGTAGGAGTCGAACGCACCGCTCCGCACTCGATCATCGTCGACCGCTTCGGGTCCCGTTTCGTCAACGAAGCGGCCAACTACAACGATATGCAAAAAGCGTTCTTCTCGTTCGATGCCAACGAGTACTCCACCCGGCACCTCCCCTGTTGGGTGATCTTCGATCATCAGTACCGCTCGAAGTACCCGGTGGTGTCGGTCAGGCCGCCCGACCCCGACCCCGACTGGCTGACGGTGGACTCGACCGTCGAGGGTCTGGCCGGCAAAGTCGGTGTCGACCCGGTCGGGCTCGAGGACACCATCAGACGTTGGAACCGCTTCGTCGACGATGGACGCGACCGCGACTTCGGACGGGGCGACAGTGCCTACGACCGGTTCCACGGGGATCCGAATGCACCCCATCCCAACCTGGGCACCATCGAGCGTGGGCCGTACTACGCCCTCCCGATCCATATCGGGACGGTCGGCACCAAGGGAGGGCCGAGGGTCGATCTCGACGGCCGGGTCATGCACGTGCACGACCGTCCCATTCCCGGGCTGTACGGCGCCGGAAACGTGATCGCCAGCCCGGCCGGCCCGGCCTACTACGGAGGAGGGACATCGATCGGGATGGGCATGGTGTGGGGCCACCTGTCCGGGTCACACGCCGCCGCCTACTCGACCGCCGGTGTCTCGGTGAGTTAGGCGGATGTCACGGTGCCGGTGACAGCGAGGTGGAGCCGCGGGCGCGGCCCCAAGGGGAAGCGCCGGTGACCAGCCCGCCGCGCCCGCCGACGGCCCAAGATCGCAGGCGGATGTACCAGGTGATGGTGTTGATCCGGACCTGCGACGAGCGGCTTCGACGGGGGCTGAGTGCCGGCGAGTTCGCCTGTACCTACTGGCCGGCCACCGGCCAGGAGGCCATCGCCGCCGCTTTGGGCACGGTGTTGCGCGCCGACGACCAGTTGGTCACCACCTACCGGGGACTGCACGACCAGATGGCCAAAGGCGTCCCCCTCGGTCCGCTGGTGGCCGAGATCCTCACTCGGAGCACCGGAGTCAATGGTGGCAAGGGTGGCGGGATGCACATCTCCCATCCGCCTTCGGGCCTGGTCCTGTCCACCGGGATCGTCGGATCGGGCATTCCGATCGCGGTGGGGGTGGGACTGGCGGCGCGGCTGCGCGGCCGCGATCAGGTCACCGTGGCCAGCTTCGGCGACGGCGCCACCGGTACCGGTTCGTTCCACGAGGCGGTCAATCTCGCGGCACTGTGGGACCTTCCGGTCGTGTTCGTGTGCCAGGACAACCGCTACGCCGAAATGACGCCGACGAAAGAGGCCCAGCCGGTCTCCCACCTCTCGGATCGCGCCGTCGGCTACGGCATCCCCGGCGTCCGGGTCGACGGCAACGATCCGGACGCCGTGCATAGAGTGCTGGAGACGGCGGTCGCCCGGGCCCGGGGCGGTTCCGGCCCGACCTTGCTCGAGTGCACGACTTTTCGGCTCTGGGGTCACTACTTCGGGGACCCCATGCGATACATCCCATCGGACGAGCTGGACGCGGCTCGCCAGGCCGAGCCCATCGCCCGCTACCGGGACATGCTGGTTGCCGACGGGGTGCTCGATCCGGACGGCGCCGAACAGATTGCCGAACAGGCACGGAACGAAGTCGAGACGGCCTTCGCCGACGCCCTGTGTGCCGACCTGCCCGAGGGCGACCAGGCAGGGATCGATGTCTACGGGGATCGGGCGGTGGTGGAATGAGCGCCGACGGGCCGCCCCTAGCCGACGCCGGGGTGACCCTGAGCATGCGGGACGCACTGAACCTGGCGCTGAGCGAGGCCCTGGCCGCCGATCCGGACGTCCTGCTCATCGGCGAGGATCTGGCCGATCCTGGCGGAGGCATCTCCCAGGTCACCAAGGGACTGTCGACGAGGTTCGGAACCGATCGGGTCCGGGACACTCCGATCTCCGAGGTCGCCATCGTCGGCGCCGCCGTGGGCGCCGCCATCGCCGGGATGCGACCGGTGGCCGAACTGATGATCATGGACTTCGTGAGCATCGCTCTCGACCAACTCGTCAACCATGCCGCCAAGGCCCGGTTCATGTCGGGCGGACTGCTCAGTGTCCCACTCACACTGCGGACCGCCGTATTCGGGGATCGGTCCGGCGCCACCCATTCCCAGTCCCTGGAAGCGTGGCTGGCCCACATCCCCGGGTTGAAGGTAGCCGTCCCGAGCACACCGGCTGACGCCAAAGGTCTCCTGACCAGCTGCATCTTCGATGACGACCCCTGTGTCCTCGTCGAGAACGTGGCGCTCTACGGCTCGACCGGTCCGGTCCCCGACGGCGACCATCGGGTCCCGTTCGGCGTGGCCGACGTCAAGCGCGGCGGCAACGACGTGACCATCGTCACCTATGGCCGCACCGTGCGCGACGCCCTCGGGGCGGCCGAGCTGCTGGCCGGGGAGGATATCGATGTCGAGGTGCTCGACGTGCGGAGCTTGGTGCCGCTGGACACCGCCGCCATCCTGGAGTCGGTCGGTCGCACCCGTCGGGCCGTCGTGGCCCACCACGCCACCCGGTTTGTCGGGTTTGGGGCCGAGGTGGCGAGCCTGATCAACGAAGAGCTGTTCGGCACGCTGGAGGCACCGGTGATCCGGATCGGCGCTTGCTTCGCACCGATCGGGTCCGCCCCCACGTTGGAGGCGGCCGTGATGCCGTCGGTGGCCACGATGGCCGATGCCGCCCGCCGCGCCATGGGGCGCTGACGGGGCCGGGCCGGGCCGGACCAGTCAGGCGCGGCTCCACGGGCGAAGAGCGGCACACACCGCCAGCTCCTCGCTCTGGCGCAGCCGAGAGAACGCAGGCGTGACCGGATTGCTGTTGAGCTGCTCGTTGATCACGACCACCGCCGAGTCCTCCCCGTCCTGGTTCGAGGCTGCGAACAGGGTGTAGCCCGGCAGGTTTCCGGTGTGGCCGTAGACAGTTCCACAGCCCGTCCGGTACCGGTAGACACCCAGTCCGGCGGCGTTGGTGCCGGGCCCCGGGGGCCCGGAGCTACCCGGGACGAACTGGAACTGCTTAGTACGGGTTGCCTGGTTGAACAGCGCCCCGCTCACGTAAGCCCGCATGAACGTGTTCAGCTGTGCCGGTGTCGAGACCATGCCCCCCGATGCCCATGCCAATTCCGGATTGATCAGCATGCTGACGTCGTCCGGTGCCTTGCCGGCCTCGATGTCGTAGCCGTGGATGTAGGGCTCGCTCAGTGCCGTACTGGTCGGCAACGACGTGTCGGCCAGGTGCAACGGCGCGATGACGCGGTCGGTCAGGGCCGATGAATAGGGTTCGGCCGTCACCGACTCCACCATCAAGCCGATGACGATGTTGTCGGAATCGGAGTAGTCGTAGCGCGAGCCGGGCGGGAACAGGAGCGGCTCGTTGGCGACGTATCCCAGGAGCTGGTTGGGAGTGAGTGTCATCTGCGGGTCGGCTTTGAACGCCTCCAAGAACTCGGGATTCTTGATGTAGTCGGGCAGGCCGCTCGTGTGGTTCAAGAGTTCGGCCAGCGTCACCGAATGCCACGCTTTGGGGAGGGTGGGCAGCCGCAGGGCGATGGTGTCGGAGAGCGACAGCTTCTTGCGACCCACCAGTGTGAGGGCGACGGCCCCGCTGAACGCTTTGGATACGCTGGCGATGCGGACGACATCGCCGACGGCCATGGCCCGGTGGGAAGCCACGTCCCCGACGCCCGACGTCGCCACCTCGATCCGGGTGCCCCGCTGCACGATCGCGAGAGCGCCCGGCGGACCGCCCGGCATCGCCACCAGCTGTCGCAGTTCGCCGCTGAGCGCGGTGAGGGGCCCATTCGAGCCGGCGGCGGCGGCCGAGGTCGTGCCGCAGGAGGCGATGATGCAGCCCGCGATCAGGACTGCTGCCGTGATGAGTCGTCCGGCCGGCACACGTCGCTCCGCCTCAATCGTGTCCCGATGGTCCACGGTCCGCAAACTACTCACCGGTCTCGTGCCTGCCAAGGCGACGGGCCCGAAGGGACCGACCGGGCCGCCTACGCCCCGACGCCAAGGTCGCGTAGTGTCGAGCCGGCGATGACCTCCGAATCGGTCCGGAGAGCGAGGGTCTAGGGGAGCTCGGCATCGTGAGCTGCACGCCCACGCCGGCCGCCTCGATGCCGTGAGGAGCGATATGGAGGGAATGCCCCAACAGCTGGTGGTCGATCGGGGCGATGTCGCGCCGGCACCCGACGTCGTTTCCGACGACGTCACCGGGGGAGGCGGTGGGGGCGACCGGGTCCGTGACCCCACCGGGCCCTCCGGAGTCAGTGGTTGGTTGCGCCGGGGCGGCCGTCCGTGGTGGTCGACGCCGGCCATGGTGCTGATCGGCGTGCTGGCCGGCGCGCTCTACCTCCACCAGCTCTCCCACAACGCCATGCTCCAACACCTTCTACGCCGCTGCGGTGAAGAGCGGCACCGAGAGTTGGAAGGCTTTCTTCTTCGGGTCGCTCGACCGTCCTCCTTCATCACCGTCGACAAGCCACCGGCCTCCCTCTGGGTCATGGAGATCTCCGGCCGGATCTTCGGCTTCTCGAGCATCAGCATGCTGGCCCCGATCGCCCTGGCCGGGGCCGTGGCCGTCGTGGTGATCTTCCATCTGGTACGGCGATGGATGGGCGACGTCGCCGCGGTACTGGCCGCCACGGCCCTGGCCGTGACGCCGGTCTTCACCGCGATCTTCCGCAGCGACGAGCCCGACGCCATCATGACGCTCTTCTTGGTCCTGGCGGCCTGGGCCCTTTGGTCGGCGCTCGAGACCGGTGCCACCTCACGCCTGGTTATCTGCTCGGGCTGCTGGGGCATGGCCTTCCTGACCAAGATGCTCGAGGCCTTCGTCGTCCTCCCGGCCTTTCGTCCTCGTCTATCTCCTGTTCGGCCCACCAAAGCTGGGGCGTCGGCTGGCCCAGTTGTTCTGGGGCGGGCTGGCCCTCGTCGTCGCATCGGCCTGGTGGGTGGCCATCGTCGAGCTGTGGCCGGCGGCAAGCCGTCCCTTCGTCGACAGCAGCGGCGACAACTCCGAGCTCAGCCTCATCTTCGGCTACAACGGTTTCGGGCGGCTCCTCGGCACGTCCCAGCCCGTACCGGATCGCCGCGGCCGCACATCCGGGTCGGCCCACCGCTTCTCTGCCGGGATCACCAGTGCCACCCACTTCGGCAGCCAGCCCGGTTGGCAGCGCATGTTCGCTCCCGGCACTAGGCTCCCAGATCAGTTGGCTGATCCCCGTTGCCGGTCTCGGCCTCGTGGCCGGGCTGTGGGCCACCCGGCGGGCGCCCCGGATCCGATCTGGTCCGGGCCGGTTCGTCTTCTGGGGGACGTGGGCGATCTGCGCCATCGTCGTGTTGAGCTCCGTGCAGGGGATCTTCCACACGTACTACGTCGTCGAGATCGGCTCCGGCCCTGGCCGCCCTGGCCGGCGGCGGGGCCGTCGTGATGTGGCGCCTCGGCCGGGCCTCGCTCCGCTACGCCTGGGTGCTGCCGTTGGCGGTGGTGACCAGCCGCCCTGTGGGCGGCCCATCTCCTCGAACGGGCGCCGCATGTCTACGCCCCGGTCTCCCCGACGTCGTGGAGGTCAGCGGGGTGGCCGGGGCCTGCATCCTCCTCGTCGCGCTGCTCGGTGGCGACATCGGCTCCCACTTGCGCGCTGATGGTCACGGTAGCGGCACTCGGCGGGGCGTGCGCCGTCGTCGCCGCTTTCGCCGGCCCGGCGGCCTACTCGCTCTACACCGTCCAGAACCCGAGCGACGCCAGCAACCCGACGGGTGGCCCAGGCGCGGCAGTGCCACGGCGATCCTGCCCCGACCGTTCGACACGGCGGGATAGCCAAGATACTGGCCCGCCTCGACCGCCTGAACGAGGCGGAGACGGAGGCGAACGACGGCATCCCGCCGGTGGGGGGCGTGTCGCCGGGGATGATCCGATTCCTCAAATCCCACCGCGACGGGGCCGACTGGATCCTCGCCGTCGGCGGGTCCACCACGGCCGCACCGTTGATCCTCATGAGCGGGGAACCGGTCATGTCCATGGGCGGGTTCACCGGCTCGGAGCCGGTGCCCACCCTGGCCCGGTTCGAGCGGCTGGCCGACGCCGGCAAGATCCAGTACGTGCTCCTCGGTGAGAGCTTCGGCGGGTTAGGGCTTCGGGGGGGATTCGGTGGGTTCGGCGGCTTCGGGGGAGTAGGGACGTCGGCGGCCGGCGCCGTCGACCGCTGGGTCCTCCAGCACGGCGAACAGGTTCCCGCCAGCTTCTACGGCGGCTCGGGGACCGGCAGTTCGCTCTATTACGTCGCGGCCGACCTTGACCGCTCGGGCTGACCTGAACCGGGTTCCGGGGCGGTGACCTGGAGGAACTCGGTCCAGCTGGTTCGTTCTTGGACTGGCCCACACCGGCAAACTATTGACAGGGGCAGTGTCGGGTTGCAGACTCCCCGAGCGGGACAACCGTTGCCGAGCTACGGTCTACACAGCCGATTCGCTCTCCAGATCGTGGGAGAACGGAAGCGGCCTATGACAGGGGGAGTCAGATGCACAAGGCCAAGGCCGTCCGGACCGCGGCGGTGGCGATAGCACTGCTGGGGGCAGCCACACTGCTCGTCCAGTACCTGCCCGGTTCAATTGCCGCGGCCAAGCCTCCGGCCGCTCCCACCTTCTCCAGCAAGGCCACAGCCAAGGCCAAGCAGGACAAGGCGTTCACCTTCACGGTGAAGACCAAGGCCAACCCGGGCCCGGCATCGATCACCGTCACCGGCGGGCTACCGACCGGGGCCAGCTTCGTGGACAACGGCAACGGCACGGCCACGTTGTCCTATCCGAGCCCTCTGGCCAGCGCCACGCCCTACACCATCGGCCTGGCCGCCACCAACACCGTCGGCACCACCGACCAGACGCTGACCCTGACCGTGACGTCGAAGCTGCCGCTGATCCGCCATGTCTTCGTGATCATGATGGAGAACAACGACTATTCGGCCACCTTCGGCGATCCGGCAGCCGACCCGTATCTGGCCCAGACACTGCCCAGCCAGGGCATGCTCATCAACAACTACTACGCAACCGGCCACTTCTCCAACGACAACTACATCGGGTTCATCTCCGGTCAGCCTCCCAACTCGAACAACCAGGCCGACTGCATCGGGGGCTTCGTCAACTTCCCGGCCGGGGACGGTCAGGGAGCCAACGGCATCCAGCAGGGAGCCGGTTGTGTCTACCCGTCGGCCGTGTCCACGCTGGCCAACCAGTTGGAGGCCGACGGCCTCACCTGGAAGGGCTACATGGAGGATATGGGCAACGACCCCAGCCGTGAGGCGGCCAACTGCGGCCATCCGGCCGTCGGCGACTCCGATCCGTCCTTCTTCGCCGAATCCGACGACGGTTATGTGACCCGGCACGATCCCTTCGTGTACTTCCACTCGATCATCGACAACACGGCCGAGTGCGACCAGAACGTGGTGCCGCTGGGCGACACCAGCGGGAACCTGCCGGCCAGTGCCCAACCCGGGACCACCGGCCTGGCCACCGACCTCCAGTCCGTCGCCACCACCCCCAACTTCAGCTTCATCACCCCGAACCTGTGCGACGACGGCCACGACTACCCGTGCACCAACACCACCGGAGCGGGGGTGGGCGGGGGATCGTCCGTCGGTGACATCAACCAGTGGCTCGAGACCTGGGTCCCGATCATCACCTCGTCGCCGGCATTCAAGCAGGACGGCTTGCTCGAGATCACCTTCGACGAGGCCGAGCAACCAACGCTCGATACCACCGCCTGCTGCGGCGAGACCGCGGGCCCCGCCGCCGACTCCGGCAACAACGGGATCAGCGGTCCAGGGGGCGGCAAGGTCGGCGCCGTGTTGATCTCACCGTTCATCACCGCGAGCGCAGCGGCCCCGAAGTCGACGTCCTACAACCACTACTCGTCGTTGGCCTCGATCGAGGACCTGTTCGGCCTGCCGCATCTGGGTGAGGCCCAGACGGTGACCACCACCTTCGACAAGAAGATCTACGCCAAATAGTCAGCCGACTCTATGGCTCAGGCCACCAGCTGGGTGGCCCGGTAGACCGGCCCGGCCAAGGTGAGCATGGCCTGGGCCAGGGCTTCTCGCTGAGAGGTAGTGACGGCGGTGAACGACTGGTAGCCGCTGTCGGCCTCCCCCGGGCTCTGGGCGTACTGGGCCAGTGCCGCCGAAGCCGCGGCCATGGCCGAGTTCGAGCTGGGCCAGCACCGAAGGGCTGAGAGCGGTGAGGGCCGGCTCCAACACGGTGATGGCCTCCTCGGCACTGTCCAGGGTTCCCTTGAGGTCGACCAGCTCCAGATTGGAGTAGCGCTCTTCCGACCCGGTGGCGAGATAGTTGCTGGCCTCGGTCAGCTGTGACGAAGCAAAGTCTCCGATCTGGGCCGGCTGGTAGGTCGCCTTGGACGCCAGCTTCTGCAGCCGGTCCACGTTGTTGACCAGCTCGGTTGCGTACGTCGTCTGGCCGGCCAGCGAATCACCCACCCACATCGACTCTTCCAGCTCGTGAAAGCCTTCGAACTGCGACGGACTCCCGAAGTCCTCGATCTGGCCGTCGATGTCCGGATAGAGCGAGCCGTAGGTTTCGGTTGCCGCCTCGACGCTCTCGAAGTCCTCGCGGGCCGGGACGTAGAGCGTTTCGGCCTGGGTGAGGTTGCCGGCCTGGACGGCGGAGGCAAAGGCAGCCGTATCGCTGGCCAGCAGTCCCATCTGCCCCGACATCCACTGGCTGAATTGGTGAACCGCGGTCACCAGCTGGGGATTCTTCTTCCAACTGGGGCCGCTCGAGGCGCCAGAGACGGTGAAGCTCGAGAGGGTCTGGTCGGCTCCGGGGCAGTAGATCTGGTAGGTGCCGTCGCTCAGATCGGCCGAGATCCCGCCCAGGACGCCGGGAGCGAGATTGGGCTGTTCGGCCAGCAGGTACCCGTCCGGCTGACGCAGCTCCACCTCCGTGACCGATGGCGCGTTCTTGTTGCTCACGGTGAAATTCACCACTCCGGCTGACGCCGTCGACGGTTGGGTCGTGCACTTGGCCGGAGTGATGACGATGTCGATGTCGGCCGATCTCCCGTGCTCGGACGCCGGAGGGCCCGATGCGCGGCTCGATCCGCACGATACCAACCCGGCACAGAGGGCCATGGTTGCCACGAGGAGCGTGCCGGCACGCGCCACTGTCACCATCGCGGGTCGGGCGGACACCCGTTGACCTCGGCTGTGTTCAGCGTGCTTCCTCCGATTCGACCGGGGCGAAAGGGGACGCTCGCCACCGGTCACCTCGAACTGGAGGTCACTCGGTTCCTGGGCGGTTCGGTCCCCCCGGCGCGCCGCTCCTCTGGCCGGTTGCTACGTTAACCTAACTCGGCGTCGCAGAACCGTCGGTTCCGTTCCTGGCAGCGGCGCCACGGGAAAGGGTGGGGAATGGGCTACCGGTCGCCAGCAGCTCCACGGCCGCGCCGGGTGCGCCGGGTCTCACTGACCATGGCCGTAGTACTGACGACGAGCTTGTTGAGTGCATGCGGTACATCGGATTCGGCGGGCTCGTCCACCGCCAAGGTCATCACTCTCTACAACGGCCAGCACCTCCAGACCACCAGCGCCCTGGTGGCCGCGTTCGAGAAGGAGAGTGGCATCCAGGTCGAGGTGCACAGCGACGACGAGGACGTGTTGGCCAATCAGATCATCCAGGAGGGCTCACGTTCGCCGGCGGACGTCTTCTTCACCGAGAACTCCCCGGCGCTGATGACCCTCGAGGAGCGGGGTCTGTTGGCCAGGGTGGCTCCCACCACCCTCTCCCACGTCCCCTCGGCGTACGATTCGCCTGGCGGCGACTGGGTGGGCGTGACGGCACGGGTGAATGTGCTGGTCTACAACACCAACCTGCTCCGGACCGACCAAGTGCCCACGTCGATCATGGATCTGGCCAGTCCCGAGTGGAGGAACAAGATCGCCATCGCTCCGTCCGAAACCGACTTCCAACCAATCGTCACGTCCGTCGATCGAACTTACGGATCCGCCGCCACTGTCAAGTGGCTCGAAGGGCTGAGACAGAACGCCGGCGCACTGCAGTTCCCTGACAACGAGACGCTGGTCGACATGGTGTCGCGACGGAGCAATTCGATCGATCTGTGCTCGCTGAACCAGTACTACTGGTACCGCGAACGTGACCAGGTTGGTGCCGACAACATGCACTCGGCCATCGCCTTTCTGGCGCCGAGAGATCCCGGATACGTGCTCGACGTATCGGGGGCGGGGATTCTCGCCTCCAGCCGGCACCAGGCACTGGCCCAGAGGTTCCTGTCGTTCATCGTGAGCCGCCAGGGCCAGGAGATCATCGCCCACTCCCAGAGCTACGAGTACCCGCTCGGGTCCGGGGTCACCACCGCCCAGCCCCTCAAGCCCTTCTCGCAGCTCCGGCCGGTGTCCCTCAGCATCTCCCAGCTGGGTGACGGCAGCCAGGCGGTGGCACTCGAGCAGCAGGCCGGATTGATCTGAGCACCCCGGTCAAGCAACGACGGCGCCGCCACCTCCTTCTCACCGGGGTCAGTGGACTGATTGCGGCGTTTCTGCTGCTGCCCCTGGGCTACCTCATCGTCCAGGCGTACCAGGACGGATGGGCACAGCTCCGTCGCGTCCTGCTCCGTCCCCTGACCGCCACGTTGCTGTGGAACACGGTGGCCCTGGCGGTGATAGTCACCGTGGCCTGCGCACTCATCGGCACTGTGGTGGCGTGGCTGGTCGAGAGGACGGATCTGCCGGGACGACGGGTTTTGGCGGTGGTGGCGGTCCTGCCCATCGCCGTACCCCGATTCGTGCTCGGCTCAGAGTGGGCGTCGGCCTTCCCCCAGGTGCACGGGCTGTGGGGGGCGTCGATGGTCATGTCGCTGGCCCTCTATCCCTTGGTCTACCTTCCGGTGGCGGCCGGCTTCAGGAGCGCTGATCCGGCGATGGAGGAGATGGCAGTCAGCCTCGGTCTGAGCCGGAGAGCCGTCTTCGTCCGGGTCACCCTCAGGCAGATCCGCCCCGTCCTCCTCGGCGGCGGGCTGCTGGTTGTCCTGGCCACGCTGGCCGAGTACGGCGCCTATGAGGCCCTCCGATTCCAGACCTTCACCACCGAGATCTTCTCGCAGTTCACCGATGGGTTCGACACCGCCGCGGCATGCGCGCTGTCGTTGGTCTTGGTCCTCATGGGCCTGGTCCTGATCGTCGGAGAGGCGCTCGCCACTGGCCCGGGACCGCTCTTCCGGGTGGGTTCGCCGGTGGCCCGAACCACGCCGCGTCACCACCTCGGGGTGGCCGCCATTCCCGCCGCCGCCGGACTCTGCGCCCTGTTGCTGGCGGCACTGGGGGTGCCGATCGGCACCATCGTCTATTGGATGGTCCTCAACCAGACCTCGACGCTGCCGGCGGCGGCCTCACTGGGTTCGGCCGCCCTGTACTCGGTGGCCTACAGCGCCCCGGCGGCGGTGCTGGCGACACTGCTGGCCGTGCCGGTGGCCTGGTCCGCTCTCCGCCACCGGTCCCGCGTCACCATCCTGATCGAACGGGGGACGTTCTTCGTACAGGGCCTCCCGGGGCTGGTGATCGGGCTCGGGCTCGTCTTTCTGGCCGTCAGGTACGTGTTCTTCATCTACCAACAGTGGGAGTTGCTGGTGATCGCCTACGCCATCATCTTCTTCCCACTCAGCCTGGTGGCGGTTCGGGCATCCTTGGCATCGGCCCCGGTCGGTCTGGAGGAGATCGGCACTTCCCTGGGCCGCAGCCGAGCGGCAGTGGCGGTCAGGGTCACGGTGCCGCTCCTGGCTCCGGGCCTCGCCGCCGCGTTCTGCCTGGTGTTCCTGTCCGCCATCACCGAGCTGACCGCCACCCTCCTCCTGATCCCCACCGGAGCCCATACGCTCGCCACCCAGTTCTGGTCGTACCAGAACGACGCCTCCGACAGCGCCGCCGCCCCCTACGCGGCGGTGATGATGGCCATCGCCGTGGTACCGGGGTTCGTCATCGGCCGGTGGTTCAATCGTCTCCCGACCCGGGCCACGGTCGGGGTATGAGCGGCATCGAGGTGAGGGATGTGACGAAGGTCTTCGGCGACCACGTCGCCCTCGACAGGTTGAGCCTGACCGTGCCGGAGGGATCGTTGACGGCCGTGCTGGGTCCATCGGGCAGTGGCAAGACCACGTTGTTGCGGGTGCTGGCCGGATTCGAGCGGGCCCACGCCGGTTCGATCACCATCGGAAGCGAGGTGGTCGATGGTGACGACAGGCGGCGCTTCGTAGCGCCGAAAAGACGTCGGATCGGATACGTCTCCCAGGAGGGGGCGCTCTTCCCCCATCTGTCAGTGGCCAAGAACGTCGGGTTCGGTATCCGGCGCGCCCCTGACCGGACCCGGCGGGTACAGGCGCTGATCGATCTGGTGGGACTGACCGGATTGGACCACCGCTACCCCCACCAGTTGTCCGGCGGACAACAGCAGCGCGTCGCTCTGGCCCGGGCTCTCGCGGTCGGGCCGTCCCTGGTACTGCTGGACGAACCGTTCGCATCTCTCGATGCCGGGCTGCGGTCGAGTGTCCGTGTCGACGTGAGACGAATTCTCGAGGAGTCAGGCACCACCGGGTTGCTGGTCACCCACGACCGGGACGAGGCCCTGTCGTGGGCCGACCTCGTTGCCGTCCTCCGCGACGGAAGGATCACCCAACAGTCGACGCCCGACCAGATCTACGCTCGTCCCGTCGACGTGGCCACCGCCCTGTCCGTCGGGGCCGCCAATCTCATCGACGGGACGGGGGAGGGGCGCTCGGTGGCAACCCCGCTCGGTACGCTCTCCCTGCTCGATGGTGCCCCTCCCATGCCGGAGCCCACCCCGGTCGTCGTCTTGGTCAGACCGGAGCAGATCCGGGTATGGGCCGGGGACGGAGGCGGTGGACCAAAATCCGGCGGCGGCTTTTCCGGTCGTGTGACCGACGTGCAGTTCTACGGCCACGACGTCGTCGTTTCGGTGTCGATCGATCGACCGGGTGGGACGGAGACGGTGTCGGCCCGGGCCACCGGCGGCCTCACCTGTGCACCCGGAGATGTGGTCAGGTTGTCCGTGGCCGAACCGGTGCATGCGTGGACGAAGGAGGATCGACTTGGACTCCTCCCGTCCAACGTCGCCGGCGAGCCACCTACTGCTCCGGGAGAGAGCGGAATACCGCCCCCGTCGACGTGAGCGCACCGGAGGCGTCGAGGAGGTTGGTGTAGTCGTACCCGTCGGCATCGGAGAACGGACGGTTGGTGAACCAGGCGTACCGTTGGAGATAGGGGAGGGCGGCGAGGAGAGGGGCCACCTGTTGGAGGAACTGGGTGTTGACGGCGAAGGACTGGTAGCGGCACGAGAACTCGGTGAGCCACAGGGGCAGCCCGTAGGTCTGCTCCATCTGGACGAGGTAGTTGATGAGGTTGTCGGGGTTGGAACAGTCGCCGTACCAGTGCAGCGCCAGAAAATTTACGCGTAGTCCCTGCTGACGAGCTCCGGCCATGAAAGAGGCCAGCCACGCCGAACCCTGGGGTGTCTCGGTGACGGCTGGGCTCCCCAGTTCCAGGCCGGTGGCCTCGAGGTATGGCCACAGTTGCAGCGCCCGGGCCACGGTCATGTTCGACTGGTCGACGTTGTCGGGCTCGTTGAAACCCAGGAGATATTGGTTGCCGTCGGCTCCGAGGCTCGTCGGCAATGCACTACACGTAGTGCTACCGGCGCACCAGTCCCCCCACACCATGGGGACATACGGCACGCCGGTATTGGGACACGGTGTCGTCGTCTCCCAGTTGTAGTACCACGAGAGGGCCAGGGTCTGGATATCGCTGCATGCAGCGGGAAGCGATATCAACCCGGCTCCTCGCCACGGGCCGGCGGTGGCCGGCGATCCGGACGAACGTGGTGCGGTGGTGGTGGTGGTCGACGGCTCGACTGGGACTGGCGCCGAGGGAACGGGACGTGGCGCCACCCCGTGCCTCGGTGCCGCCGCGATCTCAGTTGTCCCGGGAACGGTGGCGGCGGGAATTGTCGTCGGGGCCGGCGATGTCGGCGTGACGGGCTTTTGTGGATCCACTCGGTTCACATGGTGGCGGGAGGCGTGTACTGAATCGGCCGTGACCGGCGTAGTGGTCACGGCCAGGCCGGCTCCGACGATACACAGGACGGCCATGAGTGCGGAGACCGGCATCAGCCGCACGGCGAAACACGGTCGGATCGGCCCCGAAGTTGGATCCATCCTTTGGGTATCGACATGGGCCGGCCCTTTCTTGAGTAGGGCGGCCCGGTTGCCGTGGGTGGTCCGTCCAGGATGCCGGCCCCAGGAATACCACTCTGGGCGGTGAGCCACTCATCGCATGAGGTATTTGCTGCCGTTGGGCCGACCGAATGTCCGGTATGGCCACTCTGAGCGGCGGAGACATCACTCAATGGGTCTGATTGCCATCGCCGAATTTTCTGTGCATATTGTCACTCTACGCGGCCACTGAATCACAGAATGGCGTGGTTAACACGCTGTTGATATGAGGAGCATGGATTGGCTTGCGTGCCAAAACATCATGGTGCATAGTTCTAGCCATCGCAGCGGCAGAGGCCGCTGAGAGCGGCTCGTGGGGACGAGCGGACGGCAAGGCTGCTGAGCACAGCGGTCGAAATTCCGCTCGTTCTCGCGCGCTCTGAAGTGGAATAAATGGCGAGTAGTGGGGTCGGCCATTTCGCAGTACGCCTAAGACGTAGACGACTGTATTGACTCAAGTATCGGGCAACGATACAACTCAAATACAAGCCATCCATAAAACAGACCCTGTCGGGAATCGACCGGCAGCAGAAGGGGCGAAGTCTTGGGCGAACGCATCGCAGTCATCGGCAGTGGCTATGTGGGGTCGGTGGTGGCCGCCTGCTTAGCGCACGTTGGAAACGACGTCATCGGTGTGGAGTCGGACCCCGAAAAACTACAGCAGCTGAGTTCGGGAGTTGCTCCCTTCCACGAGCCTGGACTCGAACCGCTCCTCGCCAGCGGCCTTGCCAGTGGAAACCTGCAATTTACCGACGATTTCGGGTGCGCCATGAACGCCTCCGACATTGTGTTCGTTTGCGTCGGAACCCCGCCGGGACCGGACGGACACCCTGACATGACCGCGATCCGGGGTGTGGCCCGCTCGGTGGCCGAGAACCTGCGCCACTTCCATGTGATCGTGACGAAGAGCACGGTGCCGATCGGCACCGGATTCTGGTTCGGATCCCTGATCGAGGACATCGTCGGCCCTGGGGCGCGGGAGCTGTTCGCCATGGTCTCCAATCCCGAGTTTCTTCGGGAGGGGAACGCCATCCAGGACTATCTCCACCCCGACCGGGTGGTGCTGGGGAGCGAGGACGGAAACGCCCTGAGGCTCACGGCCGAGGTCTATCGGCCGATTCTGGAACAGCGGATCCCGGGCGACATCGGACGGCGGGACGTCGTGCCGCTCCTCCAGACCAAGCTGACTACCGCCGAGCTGATCAAGTACGCCTCGAATGCCTTTTTGGCCACGAAGGTCAGTTTCGCCAACGAGATCGCCCGCATCAGTGATCTGGTGGGAGCGGACGCCACTGAGGTGACAGCCGGCATGGGGCTCGACGCCCGCATCGGCGGCGCCTTCCTCGATGCCGGACTCGGCTGGGGCGGATCCTGCTTCGGCAAGGACCTCGCCGCCCTGGTCAGCACGGCTGGCGAGTACGGCTATCGGCCCAAACTGCTCGAGGCCACGATTGCCGTCAACGAGTCGCAACGTCAACTGGTGGTCGATGAATTGCTCCGCCATCTGAAGACCTTGCGGGGCGCACGGATCGGCCTGCTGGGTCTGGCATTCAAACCGGACACCGACGACCTGAGGGACTCGCCGGCCATCGATGTCGCTCGTCGGCTGCTGGCCAAGGGGGCCGATCGTGTCCGCCTACGATCCGATGGTCACCGAGGTGCCCGAGGTCCCGCACATGCGGATCGTGTCCAGCGCCTACGAGGCGGTCGCCGGCGCCGACGTCATCGTCCTGGCCACCGAGTGGCCGCAGTTCCTCACCTTGGACCTGGCCTCGCTCCGCAAGAGCACGCGCGGAGACCTGTTTCTGGACGGTCGCAACAATTTCGACCCGGAACGGGTGCAACGGGCCGGGTTCCGGTACCTCGGAATCGGTCGCCGGTCCGTGGTACCGCCGTTCATACCTGAGTCCTGGCCGGCGGCGTTTCCGAGCGAAGGAGTGGCGGCCCGGTGATCCCTCGCCGCCGCCGGCAGTTTCCGAACATCCAGTTGCCGGAGAAATAGGTCCGATGGCCAAAGGGACGGTTCTGGTCACAGGGGGGGCCGGGTTCATCGGAAGCCACACCTGCGTGGACCTCCTGGACCACGAGCACGAGCTCGTGGTCGTCGACGACTACTCCAACAGCACGCCCCAGGTGTTGGATCAGGTCGCACGATTGTCGGGACGTAAATTCGCCCACTACCAGCTCGACGTATGCGACGGGCCAGCCCTGGAGGGCGTGTTCTCCGCCCACCGATTCGATGCGGTCATCCACTTCGCGGCCCGAAAGGCACCGCGGGAGTCGGTACTGATCCCGGTGGAGTACTACGCCACCAATATCGTCGCCACGCTGAACCTTCTCGGGGCAATGCAGAAGTTCGACGTCGGCAAGATGGTGTTCTCGTCGTCGTGCTCGATCTACGGCGACGCCGAGGTCGTTCCGATCGACGAGGAGGCACCTCGCCGGCCCGACCAACCCCTACGCCAGGTCCAAGTTCATGTGTGAGGAGATGCTCGCCGACGCCTGTCTGAGTCACCCTGACTGGTCAGTGATGGCGCTTCGCTACTTCAATCCGGCCGGCGCCCACGAGAGCGGCGATCTCGGTGAGGATCCGCGGGGCATTCCGAACAACATCATGCCTTATATCGCTCAGGTCGCCGTTGGTCGCCTGGCCAAGCTCCAGGTGTTCGGATGCGACTATCCAACTCCGGACGGATCCGGCGTGAGGGACTACCTCCACGTGATGGACCTGGCCGACGCCCACCGGGTCGCGCTCGATCGACTCGACCAACGCCAGGGGTTCAGCGGCTACAACATCGGCACCGGGGTGGGGACTTCGGTCTTGAGCTGATGGCTGCCTTCGAGCAGGCCAGTGGGGTCAGATCCCCTTCGAGGTCGTGCCGAGGCGGCCGGGCGACGTGGCCGAACTAGTGGCGTCGCCCCGCCGATCGGAGACGGAGCTGGGATGGAAATCCCGACGTGACGTCGCCGCCATGTGTGAGGACGCCTGGACGTTCCAGCACGAACATCCGCTTGGGATCGCGTAGCCGATGGTCCGCTTCTGGGTCATGACCTGGCGCCCTCTCAACACCGACAACCGGCCGGTCGAACGATGACCGACGTGACAACTGAAACAGACGAGCCGATGGGAGCGGTGGCACTCATTGACGAGTTCGCTCTCAATGTCGAGAGTCGCTCGGCCTTGGGGCTGGATGCCGGCAGCTGGCTCATTGACGATCTCGGCCTCGAGTCGCAGCTCCGCCCCTCGAGTGAGCTGGTCGCCACCCACTCGGCAATTGATGAGTTCGGTGCTCAGGTCGAGCGGCGGGCCCAGCAAGAGGAGAAGCTCTTCGAACGGGTGCTACAGGGCCGGGACCGGGTACTGATGACCCTGCTCCTATTGGCTTGGGTCGCCTGTGTGATCAATTTCTGGGTCTGGTGGGCACAACCCGGCCATCAAATCTCGAACGGCCGGACCGTCGTCGATGTCATCTTGTTGTCCTATCCGACCGCAGTGCTGCCCGCTCTGGGCGTGCTCTATCTGTCCCGGGTTCGACGGGTGAACCCGAGAATCGCGGCTCCCCGGCTGCGAGTGGCCATGGTGGTGACCAAAGCGCCATCGGAGCCCTGGGACGTGGTCCGAAAAACCATCTGTGCAATGCAATGGCAGTCCTATCCTCATCCCTACGACGTCTGGCTCTGCGATGAGGCGCCGAGTGAGGAGACCAAGGCGTGGTGCGCGGACAATGGGGTACGAATCTCGACCCGTCACGGGATCGCCGAGTATCACCGACCGAACTGGCCGCGTCGCACGAAGTGCAAGGAGGGCAATCTCGCCTACTTCTACGACCATTACGGCTATCGGGACTACGACGTGGTAGCCCAACTCGACGCTGACCATGTTCCGGCCTTCGCGTACCTCGAGTCGATGGTAAGACCCTTCCACTCGAACTCTGTCGGTTATGTGTCGGCTCCCAGCATCTGTGATGCAAACGCGGCAGACTCGTGGGCGACCCGGGGACGGCTCTACCGGGAGGGCGCACTCCACGGGCCCATGCAAGCCGGCTGTAACGACGGCCTGGCGCCGGTCTGCATCGGCTCTCACTATGCCGTGAGGACCAGTGCACTCCGCGATATCGGAGGGATCGGCCCGGAGCTGGCAGAGGATTTCACGACGTCGTTTCTCATGAACGCCAGCGGATGGGAGGGCGCCTTCGCCCTCGATGCAGAAGCCCATGGAGATGGTCCGTTCACCTTCAACGCCTGCCTCGTCCAGGAGTTCCAGTGGGCCCAGAGCCTGGTTGTCGTTGGCCTGCGGATGTACTTTCAGAACTTCCGCAAGTTTCCGTGGCGGCTTCGGTTGCGGTTCGGCATGGCGCTGCTCTATTACCCGATGTTGGCCCTGACGACCGTCGCCGGTATCTTGCTTGCCCCGATCGCCGTCGTGACCGGCGTCCCGTGGATGGATGTGAACTACATAGCATTTTTGTCCCGGTGGATTTTGATCTCTGTCCCATTGGTGGCAGCCATCCTGCTCCTGCGGCGGAGGGGTGTCCTCCGACCTGTGAACTCGAAGGTCATCAGTTGGGAGGTGTGGCTATTTGCCTTCGCTCGGTGGCCCTTTGTGGCCTGGGGTGTCTGTTCAGGGATCACGGAGTGGGTTGTCACCACTCCACGTTCGATCAAGGTGACGCCGAAGGGGGATCGAGGCCTCGAGCTACTGCCTGTGAGGGTTCTCCTTCCCTACGTCGGCGTGAGCGCCATCGTGCTCGGTGCGGTCTGGGAGCGGGCGAGTGAACCCGCCACCCATTTCTACGTCCTCCTCTGCTTCTTCACCGTGTTCACGTATGTCGTGGTGATGTCAGCGATCGTGGTGCTCCACGCCTTGGAATCCAAGCGGGCCACTAAGGCGTCGTGGCCGGAGGTCCTGAGCACCATCCGAGGTGCCTCTGTGGCCGTGTCCCTCTGCTTTGTGGCCTGGGCTGTGACCGTGGCTGTCGTGCTGCCCCACCTGTTCTGAGGAGTCCGCTCCCGGCGCCGGGTGCAGTCAGCGGATCACTGCCCCAGACTGGAAACCAGCATCTGGTATTCCCCGAACGCCGGTTTTGGTTTGTAGCTGTCTTTCATCAGTCCGTACTGCTCTTGGATATTCGAGATCGAACTGTCGCTGTCGCGTAGATCGAACCACTCGAAATCGGAGACGTTGTACTGGCCGCGGACGGCGTTGACCGAGTTGACCAGGGAGGTGAGGGCTGTGACCTGGGATCCATCGGCTCGCCCGGGACCGGTTGGGTAGCCCGTCTCGGTGATGTGGATCGGTTCGCTGCTCTGGATGCCGCTCTTGTGCATGAGCCCTCTCAACTGGGCGATACCAGCCACGAGCGCGGCACCGGTGTTTGCTGGCTGGGTTCCGGTGTCGGAGTACGTGCCCGGATAGTCATCGAGACCCACCCAACTCAGTGACTCCCGAAAGCCGCGACCCTGCGACCGGATGAACGTCCACAGGGGTTGGTCGATGTCGTCACCACCTACGAAGGCCCAATTGAATCCGATCTCTGTGTGGTATTTGCCGGCCGCCACCTCTTGCGCCGCGATCTCGACCCCCCAGACCAGGGCCTTCACCGACCCCGGGTAGGCGCCGTCGGATGATTGACGGGAGTTGGTGATGTTGATCTCGTTGGCTATCTGCAAGAATTTCACGTGCCGGTTGGTCCCGTAGTGGGCCACCAGGGTGCGGAGGTACTCGAGATAGTCGTCGACAGCCTGAGGGCCGAGCGAGGTGATTGGCTGGTAGCGCAGTACGAGATCGATATCGAATCCATGCTGGGTGAAGGTGGCGATCTCGTTGTCAGTGGTCGCATTGGCGGTGGCACCGGTCCAGGCATCTACCGCAGGCTGACCAGTGAAGGAATCGTAGAGTCGGACGACGAACGGTCGGGCGGCACCCTTCGAATCCTTGGCCCGCAGCCTATCCAGCGCCGCCAGGCGGCTCGCCGAGTTCTCGGGGACTGACGAAATTGGTGAAGCTGGCCGTTCCCACTGCTCCCACTGGTCCACCCGGATAGATCCCGAACTCCATCAGCGGGGCGGTAGGTATGGCGCTGGCCGACGAGCGTGATCGGACGATGAGGTAGCTGGCGCCGGCCACGACCGCAGCACACAGCAGCACTACGAATATGCCCCAGAGCCAGCGGACGTGACCCCGCTGGTCCCGGTCCGGTCGTGTGACCAGCGGGCCCCGATACGGCGTGAGGCTCCTCGGCGTTTCGCTCATGCGCAGGGATGCTCGTCGGGCCAGCTGCCACCGGTGACGGATCGTGTGGCCGGGGGAACATCCGCCATGGCGGAGTCGCTGTTGCGCGCCCGTGCCCCAAGCTGGTTGCCCACCTCCAGATAGTAGACGTCGGCTTGATGGCCGTGTAATCGGTTGAACGTGCCCCGGAGTCAACGTCAAAGCATGGGCCCACCACCGAGCGCGGCGTCGCACGGTGGCGGGGGAGCGGTGGGAGGTTCTGCTCTGCCATGCGTCGCCATGGTGGGAGGACTTGTCTCATCCTTGCCGGCCCCGGTTCGGTCGCCGCCAAGTCATTTCATGTCAGTTCATGTATCTCCAGGCCGAGGACCACTGAACGAGGAAGGCGGGATCACGGTTGACCGGTGGGGGTGGGAATCGCAGACTGTTGCCAACCGGCGAGGGGTACGTCAGAGGAGGACGGGTCATGTCGGATCGCAGCGAGCCTGCATCGGTGAACCTTCAGGAAGGCAAAGCGACGGGGTGGACCTATCTGTTCGACCTGCAGGGATATCTGACCGTGCCGAACGCTCTCTCCACCGGGACCGTCGGACGGCTCAATGCAGTCATCGACGGGATGGCGGAACGGGACCTGATACCGGATCAGAGCACCTATCGGTGGTTCCATCTGTTGGAGCGGAGCTGCGTCTTCCGGGAGCTGATCGACAATCCGCCCGTTCTCCCAAATTCTCGAGGAGCTGCTCGGAGAGGACTTTCGGCTCGATCACGAGTATCTCGACTTGATCCAGTCGGGCATGGGGCCGATCGGTGCCGGATTGCACGGCGGGGCGGTTCCCTTTCGCCCGGCCGAGTACTACTGGAACGGCGACGGTCGACCTCACAGCGGGCTGGTGGCCGTGGCCTACAGCCTGAAGGACGTTGGTCCGGACGACGGTGGCTTCGCCTGTGTCCCGGGCAGCCACAAGTCGGCGTTTGCGGTCCCCGATCGCTGGAAGGATCTCTGCGAACCCCATCCGAGCGTCCGAAGAGTCACCGGACCTGCCGGAAGTGCCGTCATCTTTACTGAAGCGCTGGCCCACGGCACCTTGCCGTGGCAGGGGAGCGACGAACGTCGCACCGTGTTCTACAAGTACAGCCCCCGACCGCTGGCATGGTCGAGAACCTTCTACGATGCCGCTCAGTATCCGGACCTCACTGAGCGGCAGCGTGACATCCTCGAGTCTCCAGGCATCGAGCACGTGTGACGTTGACCCAGTAGAGCGCTCCAAAGGGGGAAGTAGATGAGCGGGCACGACCACCGAATTCGATGTGGCACTCTCTCCACGGCTGGCCGCGGCCCGGCCGGCATCTGGGCGGTGGTACTCGTGGCCACCATCGGCATGGCCACGGCGGCCTGTGGGGCGTCGTCCTCGTCGAGCTCCCCGACAACCGGCGCGTCCATCGAAACGGCCGCAGACCGACCAACCCCGGTGAGCGACGGCAGCACCTCGTCCCGGGGGGTGACCAAGCGACAGCATCAATGTGGTCTTCCCGGTGGTGTCGCTCAACTCGTCTGGCCGGCAAGGAGGGATTCGCCGCTGACGCCGAGTTCGGTGAGCAGACCAAGGCCATCAAGCTCTTCGTCAAGCAGATCAACGACACCGGTGGGATCAACGGGCGGAAGATCAATCCGATCATCCCCACCTTCGACCCGACCAACGAGGCCCAGATGCGGGCACTGTGCAAGGACTGGACCGAAGGGTCGCCGGCCGCCTTCGCCGTGTTGGACGGACTCGGCGACTGGACGGGGGACGACCAGCTCTGCATCACCCAGGAGGGTCACACCCCCTTCCTCGGGGCGTGGACGACGGTCACCAACTGGACCAACCAGGGCTCGCCGTATCTGTGGTGGACCGGGCCTGACCAGGCGGCCATCCTCCAGGCCGTGGTCGACTGGGGGCTCGAGCTCCCATCTGATCGGGGGCACCATCAAGGTGGGGATCATCGCCGGCAACCGGGCCTCGGATCAGGCCGCCCTCGACGACTATCTCCTTCCCGACCTGCGCAATGCCGGCGTCACCCCGGTAGTCAAGACCATCGACGCCGACCCCGACGACACCGCCACCACCGGTGCCGAGGCCCCCTCGGTCGTCCAGCAGCTCCGGAGCGCCGGTGTCACCTCGGTCATCCCCCTGATGCCCTTCAACGTGTTCTTTCCGGTGCTGCAGGCCGAAACCGACCAGCAGTGGTTCCCCAAGCTCCTGCTCAGCGACTACGAGGAGAGCATCGAGTCGTCGCTCGGGCTCATGCCCGTCCCCTACGCCAAGGCCCTCAACGGCCAGGAGGGGGTGACCACCGAGACGCTGGGTGGGATCGACAGTCCCCGTCCCCAGAGCCAGGGCGGCTACGACCCCGGCCTCCGCAGCTGCTGGGTGCTCTGGCACAAGGCCTATCCCCAGGTGCCACCGGGCAACATGAACGACGTCATCGAGGAGCAAGGCCCGATCGCCGGCTGGTGCCAGGCCATCGACCTCTTCACCACCGCGGCCAGAAACGCCGGCCCCGACCTCAACCGGCGCACCTTCGTGACCGCCATGTCCAAGATCAAGGACTTCCCGGCACCTGGTCTCCCATCCTCAGCTACGGTCCCGACAAGCGGTACGGTCCGACCCAGTACCAGGTGGTCAAATTGCGCGTCAACTCACCGCCGTCGTCTCTGTGCAAGACGACGCGCGGGCAAGCCTCCCCCGGGCGACGTGCTGGGTCATCCGTCCAGCCGTTCGTCCCCCTGCCCACCGGCTGATCGCAAGCCGGATGCAGCCCGGCGGAGGTTCGCCGTCGACGGAGCAACGGATTGGCGCGTGACGGTCCGCAGGTCAGCCGTCGTAGAACCCCAGCGGATGGAGGCCGGCCAGCGTCTTCTCCCTCGGCGTCGGGCCCGGGCCACAGCCTCGTCCGACAGGTGGTTGACCGAGGATGTAGGTCGGATCCGTTGGGCGAGATCGCGACGCCCGTAGTGGCACTGGATGAACATCCGTCCGGGATCTCCGGCCCCGAGGGGCATCCGTCGGTGCCAGATGTCCGAGACGAAGAGGGCGACGTCCCCTGCCTTGGCCACGATCGGAACGGCGCCCCGGCCGCCCCACTCGAGGTCGTCGTCGGCCAGCTCTGCTCCATCGGGGGCGCTTGCCCCGACGTGTGGCTTCCGGGGATCACACCGGTGGGTCCCGCTTCGATCGGGCAGTCCCAGAGATAGAGGTGGGTGGCGACGGCGAACACCGGATAGGGGATGCGGGCGTCCCAAGGAACACCGGGATCACGAGGGACGTGCGGTCCGCCGTCGATGTGCCAGAACCGTCCGAGGTGGCCGTCGTTGCCCGGCTGTTGCCACCAGGCGGTGTTGGCGATGACGTGGCAGTCCTCGCCCAGGAGGGGCTCGACCACCTCGAGGATGCGCGGATGGCCGATGGCCCGCTGCACGAGGCTGCTCCGATTGAGCATCTCGTAACGGAACGGTGCCGCCTGCTCGGGGGGGTCCCCACGGTCATCGGGTGGGTATTCCTCGAAGACCCGTTCGACCTCGGCGCAGAGCGCTGACCTCGTCGTCGGCGAACACGCCATCGAGCACCACGTATCCATCCGACTGGAGGCGCTCCACCGAAGTGGGGACCGGGTCGGCCCGGAGAGTCAGGTATCCGGAGGAAGATCCGAGTGAGCATTCCCCGATTCTGCCGCCAAAGGGCGTCGGCGGAAAACGATGGGTCCTCGTGCCGACATTCGCCGCCGTGGCCTGGTAGAACAAGTCGGATGGGACCCCCGGAACCGAGTCGTTCACCTTCGGCGCACACACCGGATGGCGGGGTCCTGCTGGGCAACGACGGAGCCGGCCGGCGGCTGGTCGTCTTCGAGGATCCCCAGTGTCCGTTCTGCCGCCATTTCGAGGAGAGATCGGGACAGCTGCTCCGGGCCAGTTGGCAGGCCGGCGACGTTGCCATCGAGTACAGGATGCGGTGTTTCCTGGGTGTGGAGTCGGTACGGGCCGACAATGGTCTGGCGCTGGCGGCAGAGGCAGACCGATTCGACGAGTTGAGGGCGGAGTGCCCGCGACGCAGCCGGAAGAGGGTACCGGCGGCTTCACGACGGAGGATCTGTTGGAGATCGGCCAGCGGGTCGGCCTCACCGATACCGCCTATGTCTCTGGTGTCCAGGATGGGCGCTACCGGGCGTGGGTGTTGCAGGTCGAAGACGTGTTCCAGCGCCAGGATCCCCAGGGCACTCCGGCGGCCTGGCTCGATGGTCAGCCGATCGATTCCCGGACGTTGACCGACACCGGCGCCCTCGGGTCCCTGCTCCGTTCCTGAAGGATGGGAAGGCCGGCCGGGTCGGATGTCGGCCATCGGAGCTGTGTACCCACGGTCAAGCTTCGCAGCGGGTCCCTTTGGCCGGGAGCGTGTCGTGGACGAGATAGTCGCTGACTACCTTCTGCATGCAACCATTGGCCGATCCGTTGAGGATCCACGAGTGACCGTATCCGACATACGTGACGAGCCGCCCGCCGATGGTCGATGTCAGCTGGCGGGCCGAGGCATAAGGAGTATTGGGATCGTAGGTGTTGCCGATGACCAGAGGTGTCGGGGCACCGATTCGGGGAAAGATGACCGATCGCTCCCTTCGAGGTGCCCCAGCCCGAACAGCCGATGAGGTTGTTCGACACGGCCTCGGCCCCACCGAGCGGGTAGCGCGCCGCCAGCGATCGGGCCAGCGCAGCAGTGCCCTGGCCGTCCGGATGGGCGACGGCATCGTTGCAGGTGATGGTCCACAACGGGCCGACCAGTGAACTTCCGTTGATATCGGTCTCCAGCCCCAAGGCCACCGACCGGAGTGGCGTACCGTCGCCAAAGGCGGCCGCTGCCAGCGCGGTGAAGTAGCCGGAGGCGAGGCCCGGGACGGAGAGGTAGAGGAGGGTGGCGGTGCCCAGGTCACCTTCGGTGACCGGTGTGTTGTCGCCGTCGCCAGGCGGAGGCAGCGGCGCCCGGGCCAGCTGCTGCTGGAGGTCTTGGTAGAAGGTGACCGGATGGGATCCCAGCGGACAGCCCTCGGTATCGGTGCAACTGGTCAGTTCGTGCTCGAGCGCGGTCTGGATGGCCGGTGCCTCCTCGCTGGCATCAGTGGAGAGGCTGAGGTTGGCGTCGACAGCCCCATCCAGAACCATCGAACGGACATGATCCGGGAACAGTTGCCTGTAGACGGAGCCGAGGACGGTCCCGTAGGAGATCCCGTAGTAGTTGATCCGACTGACGCCGAGTGATTTTCTCAACTGGTCCATGTCCCGGGCCGATGTGGTCGTGGTCACCGTGCCGAACAGCGTCGGGTAGCCAGAGCGGCAGGACTGTTCCAGGTCGCCGAAGACTTGGGAGGCTGCCTGCGTCCCGGCCACGGCGCTGCTGGCGACGGCGGCCGACGGACCGCACAGCAACGGGCGGCTCGAACCGGTTCCCCGCTCATCGAAGCTCACCAGGGTGAACCGGTCGCGCACCGAAGCAGGCACCAGCGAGACCAACAGGGGAAAGATGAGGACCCCGCTCTCGCCCGGGCCGCCCGGGTTGAAGATCACCACCCCCTGGCTGTGCGGTGCAGGGTGTTCGATCACGGCCATCCGCACCGAGGCCCGAGACGGATGTTGATAGTCGAGCGGCACTGCCAGCGTCCTGCACCGGTAGCCCGGCTGGCCCGGGCACGGTGCCCAGCCGATCCGGGCGGTGGGCGTGGAGGCCGCTGACGCAGTCGCCCCACTCACCAGCGGGGCCGAGGCCACGGCGCCAGCGAGCACCATGGCCGCCACCACCAGGGAGCGAATACGTCGACCCGACGCCGCTCCCCGGGAGTCAAGAGACCTCGGACACCCCCACACGAGCCACGACCCTACCGAGTTTCCTCATCCGAGACCCTCGACCCGGCTCAGCCCGGTGGTGCCACCAGGCCGTTGGCCCTGGCCACGGCACCGAACCAGGAGGCGCTTGGCTTGGGTAGGCGGTCAAAGGTCTTCGGGTCGATGCTGTGGAGTCCGAACTTCGGTCCGAATCCATTGGACCACTCGAAATTGTCGAGCAGGCTCCACACGAAGTATCCGCGGATATCCACGCCGTCATCGAGAGCCCGCCTCACGCCACGTAAGACCTCAGCGATGAAGGTGATCCGCTCGGCGTCGTTGTCGGTGGCGATCCCGCTCTCCGTCAGGAGCACGGGCAGGCCGGTGATCGACGCCGCCCGCCGGGCGCAATGCTCGACCCCTTGGGGCCAGTACTCGTATCCCATCTGGGTGGTGGGCACCCCGGGATCGTTGGGTGCCTGGCCGTCGGCCCCGAAGTGCACTCGTGAGTAGCACTGGACCCCGATGAAATCATCGCCTTCGGTACCCCGCATGAACCGTTCCTCGAGAATCTCCTGGGCCGCTTCGAGCACCGCCTCCCCACCCGGCTCGGCCACCATCTCGTCCATGGACAGTGTCAGTCCCACCGGGTAGTCGCCGGGTCCGGACCGGATGGCCTCGACGGCCAGACGATGGGCGCGGACCACCGTGTCGTTCACCGCCAGGTGGCGGATGAAATCGTCTTTCACCCCGGGAGGCGAGGACCCGAGGGCATAGCCCATGACGCCGATGAGATTGAGCTCGTTGAGTGTGCAGGCCCACCCGATGAGATCGCCGAGGTGGGCAGCAGACCGTGTGATGAATCGGGAGAACGCCTCGGGAGCGTCGGTTGCCTCCCACCCACCGCGGCGCTGAACCAACTGGGGATCGTGAAGTGGTGAAACGTCACCACCGGGGTGATGTTTCGCTCGTGGCAGGTTGCGCAGATGCGCCGGTAGTAGTCGAGGGCGGCGAGGGAGAATTCCCCTTCGGCCGGTTCGATCCGGCTCCACTCGAGTGAGAAGCGGTAGGCCCCGAGTCCCATGCCGGCGACGAGGGCGACGTCCTCTGGCCAGCAATGCAGTGAGTTGCATGCGTCCCCGCTCGATTCGGCACATCCGGAGTCGGGATTGTGCTCCCACTCCCACCAATCGTTGTTGACGTTGCCGCCTTCTATCTGATGGGCGGCGGTGGCCGTGCCCCACACAAACCCTTCCGGAAAGCTGATCTCTGGTGTCGCAGCGTCGGTTTGGTTCACGATCGGTCACTGTACCCTCCGAGAGTCGCGGGGCGGGACCCCGGCAAGGGGACCCGGCGAGCCGTCAGAGCTGGGTGCAGAGCGAGCCCCACTGGCCTGGTGGCGCCGACCCCCCACCACCGATGCTCATCTCGAAGACGGGGCCTCTTCGGTCGTTGCTCCGACGGTGGTGACGCAGAGGTGCGCCCACGAGCGGCACGGACCACGTCATCCCCTGCCCGACGTCGGGTCAGTTGAGTGAAATCCCCCTCGTACTGCGGCTGACCCGACGACACCCTCAGGTCTACACCCGTTTTGGAGACCGGGCGTCGGGGTCGACCGGTGGAAGCACCAGCGGCGGGCTGGGCCATCGATGCGGTGGGGGACGAAGGCCAAGCGGCTCGACAGATCTCCCAGGACCTGCCGGATGGCTCCGGCAGGTCCTGCCAGGTCGGATGCCGCCCAGGGATTCTGTCCCGGAAGGCTCCGGTGCCCGTTTTACGTGGCCACGTCGGCCACGCCCGGCCCTGACAGTGTTTCGACGACCTAGTGCCGGTTGGCCATGAGCATGAGGAGGTCGATCGCTCGGCCCGTCACCTCGGGACCTGTTCCGCACGACCACTGGACGTCGGTTGCAACCAACCGGACATTCCCATAGGGCCGCGCGTGGAATATCAGACGCCCTACGCGCCGGTATGCATCGAGCACCGGTACCGCATCGTCTGGATCGACTGCAAACTCCAGGCCGAGAGCACGAAGAGCGTCGTTTCCGTGGACGAGGACATCTCCCAGTCCTACGGCGGCGGGAAAACCGATGACATGTACGCCGCCATTCCGAGCCTGGCGGAGACGCTGTGCCAGGGTTGGGATGGGCGCGTCTCCGAGCTGGCGAGCTTTCAGATCCAACCCCCTGTCGGGATGTATCGGGTGGCGAACGGCGTCACGCACCATCGACACTCGCGACGTCTCGGCGTTGTAAACGAGGTGGCCGAGGACGTCTCGGACCCTCCAGCCGCCGCACCAGGACGGCGATTCCCATTGCACAGAGGCGAGTGCCTCAAAAGCATCCGCCACCCTGCAGCGATAATCGGCAACCGTCGCCGCCACCGAGCGAGGCCCGCGGCCGGGTGCGCCCGAGGTCATCTTCAGATTCTGCGGGGATGATGGTGATGGTTGCCAGCGGCGGAGCGGTGAGAGGTTGTGATCCGTAACCACCGAGCGGAAGGGTCGTCCCCGCCGTGCCCTCAGGCACGACTGACGGATGGCTCCATCCCGGTGGCACGGGGCAGGTCAGGTCGTCCCTCCGGCGGCTGCCAGCTTCCGGCCAGCCGGACACCACCCATTCGCCCGCATCGGCGGCGGAGGGTGCAGCCGCCCATCTACGGAAGGTACTGCCAGGCCATCGACTGGCCGTGGCTCTGCACGAACGCCAACACCTCGGCCCGAGGCGGTCTCCCGCCCTCGAACATCACGCCGGTAACCACGTCGCTTTCCACGCTCCCAGGCGGTGGAACCTCCTCCCCGGCCAGGAGTTCGACTACCCCGGGAGCATCCATGCACAGCCAGACGACCGGGCGGCTCCGGCCGACACTCGCCAGCAGCTCTACGTAGTCCTGGCGCTGCTCGACGGAGAAGTAGGAGAACGACCACGAGTTGAGTACCACTACCTGCCCCTCCCCCCGCCCGGCCAGCACTCCGGGCAGCGTCCCGAGGGCATCACCCTGAAGCACGGGCGGCGGATCGGCTTGACCCAACTCGATGGCGCGGGCCGCCCGTTGAAAGCGGCCGGTCCCGGGCCACACGCAGGCCAGCAGCCATCGGGCGTCGTCGGGGTGGGTGAGATCGGGTGGGTCCAGGTCGATGCCGACCCTCCCGGCGATCACCGGCAAAAGGGGAGCGACCGGCGGCGAGCCGGCCGCGACCCGACAGGCGATGCGCACCGGGGAGTTCTCTGGCCCGGTCACCCCGTACTCCCCGTAGTCGAGCCGGTACCTGTCACAGAACATGTTGAGCCCGGCGCTGCAGCCGACGTCAATTAGCTGCAACGCCCCGCCGCTCGCCGCCCACGTGAGAGCGGGCCCGAGAACAGCACTGCGGCCGACCTCGTTGGTCTGCACCGTGCGGGTATTGAGTACCTCGAGAAGGGCACGACGGTGCCCGAGGCAGAGGTCGCGAAAGAGGGGCGCGGCGGGCATCGAAGAACGACCGGCATACGCGTCGGCGAGGGGGTGCTCGATGCCGCTCAACAGGAGGTAGTGGGCGCCGGCCAGCAGCATGGGGGGTAGGTGGGCGTGGGGGCGAGCCGAGTACTGCAGGGACAGGAGCTCGCGGTCTTCGGCCACCGATCGGGCGATCTCGTCGTAGAGCGGGCAGTAGCCGGCCATGATGCCGTCAGCGAACCACCGCCACAGTTCGGCCAGGTCGTCAAAGGGATCGGCCACGCAGCCACGCTACAAGGTCGTCTATTTGCCGCCGGCGACGAGCCTCTTGTCCGAGCTCATGGGCGTTGCCTTCTCAACCCCGGAGAAGCGGTGCCGTCCACATGCCGGAAAGACTCTCCGTAGGCCCGGATCCAGTCCATCCCGACTCTCGCCGGCTGCGTTGGCAGTCGGTGCCATCACGATGCGACCGGTCAAGGCGGTGGTGCCACGGCTCTTAGTTCGCTCTCTTCAGAGCCTTTCGGAGTTTCTTGATTTCCAGGCGCAGGTCGTCGATTTCCAGTGCGAGGTCGATCTCCTCCTCGGCGTCGTCCGAGTCGGAGATGATGTCGATTCGCTCGGCCAGGACGTCGACCCGTTGTTCTAACCGCACGAACTCGTCCCGCATCTCAAGAATGATCGCCGCGAACCCCTCGGCGAGGGTTTCTCTGCCGTCCCCGAGTCTTTCTTCAGTAGTAGTCACGCCAACAGCGTAGAACCGAACGCGCCGAACAGGGCAAGCGCATCGACAAAAGGCGACGCACGGTGAGAGCTCGGAAGCGGACAGTGTGGCTTCTTGGCCGTGGCGATACCGAATCGAGACATGACAATGCCCTGACCTGCGGGAAAACAGATCAGGGCATCGTGGAGGTGGCGGGAATCGAACCCGCGTCCTCCGGCTTCTCAGCAGGTCTTCTCCGAGCGCAGCCGGTGTTGGATTGTCGGGATCGGTGCCGCTACCGGCAGCAGCATCAATCCGTATCCGACTGAGATTTCCCTGATGGCCCGTCGGCGCAACCGGTCAGGTGAGCCCCACTTGATGGCGCCCGGTTCCGGTCCGTGGGACTGAGGCCGGTCGGACGTCGCAGTTTCTAGGCTGCGAGCGCGAGCTGAGGCTCGGCGTTTATTTTTTGTTCCGGCTCTTTAACGTGGCTCCGGAGACCACGGCTCGCTTCTCCTACATCGACGACCAGAGTCGAAGCCTGTCACCCCCTGGATTGGTCAACCGAAAGAACGAACTGTTCGATCGATCCTGCCATCCTACAAGCAGTCGGGATCCGCCTGGTCGTCGAACCTTCCCCGGGTCGTCCGGTCAGCGGCGGGTTCCGCCCTTTGCCGCCTCCCGGGCCTCGCGGGCCGCCTCCCGGCTGGCGTCCCGAGTGGCGATCGCATGGCGTTTGTCGTACTGCCGGCGCCCCCGGGCCAGGGCCAGGTCCACCTTGGCCCGACCGTCCCTGAAGTAGATCGAAAGGGGTACCAGGGTCAAGGACTGCTGCTGGGTTCGTCCCATCCACTCGTCGATCTGACGTCGATGCATGAGCAGTTTGCGTCGCCGGTCCGGCTCATGGGCACCGAATCCGGTCGCCTGGGCGTAGGGCGGTATATGCACGCCGAACAGCCACATCTCCCCATCGATGATCCGGGCATAGGAGTCCTGCAGTGCGATCCGCCCCTCCCTCAGGGACTTCACCTCTGACCCCTGGAGGACGATCCCGCATTCGGTGGTTTCGATGATCTCGTAGTCATGCCTGGCACGGCGGTTGGAGGCCACCACCCGGTTGGCCTCGCGGCTGGCGGCATTCGACCCCTTGGTGGGAACGTGACGTCCGGAGCCGGCCGTTCCGCTCTTTTTCTTTGCCGCAGCCATGGCCTATCGACGGTAGTCGCCCGATGCCGTGCTGGCTTCCTCTAGCGTTGAAATCATCATGTTGATTCTTCCTCGCCTGGTCCACGACCAGATGGTCGCCCATTGCCTGACCGGTCTGCCCGATGAGGCCTGCGGCCTGCTGGGAGGCGACATCGGCACGGGGGAGGCCGTCACTTGTTATCCGACCCGGAACCTGGCGGGCTCGGCCAAGCTCTACACCGTGGACCCCCGAGAGCATCTGCGGGCAGACCGCGACGCCGAAGCTGCCGGCCTCTCCATCATCGGGGTGTTCCACTCCCACACCCACACCGAGGCGTATCCCTCCGTCACCGACGTGGCCCAAGCGCCCGATCCAGGCTGGCACTACGTACTGATCTCGCTTCGCGACATCCAGCCGGTCGTCCGGAGCTACCGGATCGTGGACAGCGTGATCACTGAGGAGCCGGTGACCCTGCAGTCCCGGTAGAATCCTCACTGCTGGGGTCAACTTTCGGCGCCCGGCTTCAACCGATCAGATCAGCACCGAGGAGACCCTGTGCCTGTCCGTGTCAACCTGCCGACCGTCTTGAGAACCCACGCCGGTGGCGCCAAGGAAGTGTCGGCTGACGGGTCGACCGTTGGCGAAGTCCTCAGCGGGATCGTCACCGAGTACCCGGGCCTCTCCGGCCAAGTGATCGATGAAAACGGTGCCCTCCACAAGTTCGTCAACGTCTACCTCAACGACGACGACGTCCGGTATCTGTCATCACTCGCAACACCGGTGAAGGACGCCGACGAGATCTCGATTCTCCCCGCCGTCGCCGGCGGCGCGGTGGCAATCCGGCTTGGCCCGTAATGGCTCCCCTAGGCTCCGTGCTGGACTTGATAGGGAACACTCCACTGGTGGACATCAGCGAGCTGAGTCCAAATCCCGACGTTCGCATCCTGATCAAGCTCGAAGGTCAGAACCCGGGGGGATCGGTCAAGGACCGGATCGCCCTTTCCATGATCGAGGAGGCAGAAAAGGACGGCATCCTCAAACCCGGACAAACTCTTTTGGAGCCGTCGTCGGGAAATACGGGGATCGGCATGGCCCTGATCTCCCGGGTGAAGGGCTACCAACTGAAGGTCGTGCTGGCCACCAATGTCTCTGTCGAGCGCCGGCAACTCCTCGAGGTTTGGGGGGCCGAGATCATCGAGTCGCCTGGTTCGGAGGGGTCCAACGGGGCCGTGCGCAGGGCAACCGCCCTGGCCGCCGAGCACCCGGAGTGGGTATTCCTCTACCAGTACGCCAACCCCGCCAACCCGAAGGCCCATTACGAGGGAACCGGGCCCGAGATCTGGCGCGACTGCCCCGAGGTCACCCATTTCGTGGCGGGTCTCGGTACGTCGGGCACGCTCCTCGGCGTGGGGCGTTACTTGAAGGAGCAGAATCCCGACGTCAAGGTCCTGGCGGTCGAACCCCCCGCCGGCGAGATCGTCGATGGTCTGCGCAACCTCGATGACGGCTACATCCCGCCCATCTTCATCGACAACGGCGGGGCCGAGCTGCTCGACGGCAAGCGAATCATCCGTCCCCGCGAGTCCATCGAGTGGACCCGGCGGCTGGTCGAGGTGGGAATCTTCGCCGGCATCTCCTCGGGAGCCGCCTTGGCCGGCGCCGCCAAAACGGCAGCTGGCATCGATTCGGGGACGATCGTGGTGGTCTCCGCCGATGGAGGATGGAAGTACCTGTCCACCGGGGCGTGGACCGACGATCTCGATGTCGTCGAAGAACGGGCCAAGAGGATTACGTACTTCTAGGTGCCCCGGGCCGGCATACCGACCGTGTCCGGTTGGCCGGGCGATGGTTGACGGAGCCGGACGTGGCAAAGCTTCGGGCGCCGGCGGGCTGGCTACTGAAAGGACCAGTCGGAGCGGTCGGTACAACACTGTCGGCCAATTGGTCTTCGAAATAGCGCACGGTCAGTCTGAGACATACGGAGAGTAGGTAATTCGCGAAACCGACAGGCGGACACAGCCTCTCCCTTTGGGGGCGAGCACAAGTGGGGGCCTGCGGGCGGGATGGTGGCGGTCAGCCGACGGCTGCGGAGTGGAGGCGCCCCGGTCCGGCCTACCGCCTACTGGGTGACGTAACTTGGGCCGGTGAACGACCTTCCCGCCGATGGGCGACTGGAGCCCGGCGGGGAAGAGGGGTCGACAGCAGTCATGACACTCACTGTCTTCGGGTGTGACGGGAGCTGGCCGGGCCCGGGAGGGGCGGGAAGCGGCTATCTCATCGAGTGCGCGGGCACCCGTCTGCTGGTCGATGCCGGTCCGGGGACGTTCGCCAACCTCCAGCGCTCAATCGATCCGGCAACTATCGACGGCGTGGTCCTCTCGCATCGACACCCGGACCACTGGACCGACCTCCACTCCCTGGCCACCCAGGCCCGCTTCGCACTCGGCCGGAAAGGAATTCCCATCGTTCGCACCGGAGGGGCTATCGGAACGGTCGGGGCTGAGTGGATCGGACGCCATCACCTGGCACCGGGTGACCGACGGAGCCTCCGTTGACATCGGGGCGCTGACCTGCTCTTTCCACCGAACGGATCACGAGGTCGAGACCCTTGCGGTGCGCATCGACGGCGGCGGCCGAGCCCTGGGGTACTCTGCCGACACCGGGCCCGGCTGGTCGCTGGCCGAGCTCGGGATCGGTCTCGACCTGGTGTTGTCCGAGGCCACCTATACCGTCGAACACGAAGGGACCGCGGGCCACATGAGTGGACGCCAGGCGGGCGAGCAGGCGAAGAAGTTCGGAGCGCCAGACGGCTGGTGATCACCCATCGGTGGCCGACCGTCGAGGCACGGCGGTGGCGAACGAGGCCGAGGCGTCATTCGGTGCTTCCGGTGGAACAGGCCACTATCGGAAAGGAATTCGTACTGTGAGTGAAGGAACCATCGCCTCGCCGGACGACGAGTCGGGCCGACGGTACGGGCGCCGACCAGCTCCGAGCCGGCTTCCTTCGAGCGGGACTTCACGGTGTTCGCCCCCGGCTCGGTGCTGGTCTCGATGGGCCGGACCCGGGTGCTGTGCACGGCGTCGGTCGAGGAGCGGGTCCCGCCCTGGATGCGGGGGAGCGGCAAGGGTTGGGTCACCGCCGAGTACTCGTTGCTCCCGGGCTCCACCGGCGAGCGGGTGACCCGCGAGGCGGCCAAGGGCAAGCAGTCGGGACGCACCCAGGAGATCCAGCGCCTGATCGGGCGGTCGCTCCGCTCGGTGTGCGACATGGTGGCCCTGGGTGAGGTGCAGATCACCGTGGACTGTGACGTGCATCCAGGCCGACGGCGGCACCCGCACCGCGTCGGTCTGCGGCGGCTACGTCGCCCTTCACGATGCCCTGACCCGACTGGTACAGAAGGGGACGCCTCCGGGCCAATCCGCTGACCGAGGCGGTGGCGGCGGTGTCGGTCGGGGTGGTGGACGGGGTGTGCATGCTCGACCTGCCCTACGAGGAGGACAGCCGGGCCGAGGTCGACATGAACGTGGTGATGACCTCGTCCGGGCGGTTCATCGAGGTCCAGGGGACGGCCGAAGGCATGCCCTTCACCAAGGGCGAGCTCGACGAGATGCTGAGCCTGGCCGAGCACGGCATCGCCCAGCTCCTCGACCTGCAGGACGAGACGCTGGCCGAGCCGCCGGAGCCCCGCTGAGCGCCGATGCCAATGCAGTTGGTGGTGGCCAGCGCCAACCCGGACAAGGTCGGCGGAGATCACAGCCATCCTCGGCTGAGTACCGGGCCTGTCGCTGGTGCCCCGGCCCGAGGACGTCCCCGACGTGGAAGAGACGGGCCGCACCCTGGTCGAGAACGCCCGGCTGAAGGCAGTGGCCCTGGCGAAGGCGACCGGCCTGGCCGTCGGTGGCCGACGACACCGGGCTCGAGGTCGAGGCACTGGATGGGGCGCCGGGCGTCTACTCGGCCCGGTTCGCCGGCGAGCACGCCACCTACGCGCGACAATGTGGCAAGCTGCTCGACGAGCTGGGCACGGGTGGGTGCCACGTCGCCCGGCCAGACGGAGGGCCACCTTCCGGACCGTGGCGCTGGTGGCCTTTCCCGACGGCGGCGAGCTGTGGGCGGACGGCGAGGTCGACCGGCGTGATCACTCCCGTCGCCCGTCGGCGACGGAGGCTTCGGCTACGACCCGGTCTTCGCTCCCGACGGGTTCGACGGTCGGACGTTTGCCCAGATGACACCCGAGGAGAAGCACAGGATCTCGCATCGGGGCCGGGCGTTCCGGGCGCTGGCCGACAGCTGGGTGCTCGGCGTGAGCGAAACGTGACGCTCGTGACGCTCCGACGCAACAGTCCGCGTAGGCAGCCGGTGGGCCCGGGCTGTATGCCGGACTCCGTGATCGCCTGAACCGTTGTCTCTGATCGCTGCCGGCGTCGGCGCGGTCGGGCGCCCAGGGATCGCCGGCGATCGGGGGCGGCATGATGGCGACCTCGGCCAGGCTGCTGGAATCGGTCCGGTCGCCGTTGCCGACCGCCGGTTCGGCACCGGGGGAGGAGTCGGTGCATCGCCCTCCACCGACGCATCGGCGTAGCCGGCGCGGGGGGGAGGGAAGCGCCGTGACCTGGGCGACGTCACCGGTGCGGACGCGAACGGACTCCCGGTCCACGGCGGATGCCTGGCCGGACGGCGCCGTCTCGACCACGATGAGTCCGGCCGATCTGCAGATCACGGAGGGTCCGCAGGCCGACGATCTGGTCGCCGCCGATCAGATCGATCACCGTCCGCACCGAGTATCCGGCGTTGCCCACGGTGGTGAGCACCCGCCACTGGTCGCTGCGGATCTGCACGTCCTGGCCGGGGGGGTGGGGGAGAGAGCCACCACCGCCTCGAGTGGAACCTCGCTGCGGAGGTCCCGCCACTCGTCGACCTGGGGGCGGACCTCGTCCAGCACCGCGGCCACCGGCACGGTGGGCTGTCCACTCGACGAGACGAGCCCGGCGGTGAAGTAGAACCAGCCCTCGGTCACGCAGGCCAGTTCGAAGACCGCCTGGCCGATGGTGGACGCCGCACCGACCTGGGCGTTGGAGAACTCACCGTCCTCCAGCCAGAGCTTGCCGTCCATGGTCTCGCTGACCACTTGCAGCTCACCGGTCTGCTCGGTGGTGGCCAGCAGCGACAGGACATCCGACAGGGAGAACACGGACGAGCGAGCCCACCAGGGATGCCGCCGGTGCCTCCTCGGACGGCTCCGTCGGCGCTCATGGTCGGTTCCTTCCCTGCCCAGTGGCGGGTCGAACAGCGGCGTCAGCGACGGTCGGCCGACCCTGTCCCCGTTCCAGTGCCGCGTCATTCGGGGGTGTCTGCCGACCTGATCCGCATCCCGTCGACCGTCCCGCGTTGGTCATTCATGGGTGATCCTCCCGAGGACCGGCGTCTCCTGGCCATCTCCAGTCCTTCGTTCAGACTCCCTTGACAACCACAATAACCGCTCTGAGTGCACAACTCCACACTTTAAGTGGTTTTTTGACCGTTGACCGCCTTTGGCGCGACCTGGCGAGGGGAAGCCGTAGTTTCGACGGCGGGCGACGATCTGGGGCGACCAGGGGCCGAGCTCGGGGTCCCGGCCCGCACGGGTCATGATCGGGGGATGACCGACTCCCGTCCCCCGGCCCAGTTCTCCTCCTACGACGACTTCGAGCACCTCCGGTTCGACCGGCCCTCGGCCGGGGTGCTGCTCATCACCATCGACCGCCCCGAGGTGCTCAATGCCGCCAACGAGCGGCTCCATCGCGAGTTCTCCCAGGTCTGGAGGGTGGTCGATGCCGACGAGTCGGTGGCGGTGTCGGTGATCACCGGGGCCGGGCGGGCGTTCTCGGCCGGCGGGGACCTGGCCATGGTGGAGCGGATGACCACCGACCACGGCGCCGTGGTCGAGCAGTGGCGGGACGCCAAGGCCGTGGTGGCCGAGATGCTGGCCTCGGTCAAGCCGGTCGTCTCGGCCATCAACGGGGTGGCGGTCGGGGCCGGGTCTGGCCGTGGCCCTGCTGGCCGATGTGAGCATCATGGCCGAGTCGGCCCGGCTGTCGGACGGCCACGCCCGGCTGGGGGTGGCCGCCGGCGACCATGCCGCCATCATCTGGCCGCTCCTGTGCGGCATGGCCAAGGCCAAGTACTACCTGATGACCGCGGACTTCGTCGACCGGTCCCGAGGCCGAGCGGATCGGCCTGGTCACCCGGTGCGTGCCCGACGACGAGGTGCTCGCCGAGGCCCTGGCCATCGCCGACCGCCTGGCCCAGGGCAGCCGCACCGCGGTCCAGTGGACCAAGCGGGTGCTCAACCAGTGGATGGTCGTCCGCCGCCCCGGTGTTCGGCGAGTCGCTGGCCCTGGAGATGCTCGGGTTCCTCGGCCCGGACGCCAAAGAGGGTGTCGCGGCCGTGCGGGAGCGGCGACCTCCGGTTCCCCTCGGCCCGGGCCCGTGCAGCGCCGCGAGGGGGTGAGAGCCGACGGGCCGGTCCGTGACCGGTGACGGCCCGAGCCCGGCTCAGGCGGCACGGTGACCAGGGTGCCGATCGGGGTCAGGGGGAAGACCACCGCGGCGTTGGCCGGCGGCATCTCCACGCAGCCGTCGCTCTGGGGAAGCCGTAGCTGCCCCGGACGAAACCGTGCAGGGCATCGCCCCCGTTGAAGTAGCTGACCCACGGGATGCCCGGGTCCACGTACTTGGAGCCGTCGGGGTTGGTGCCCGGACATGGTGGTGACCTTGTAGCGCAGTAGACCGGGAAGGTGCCGTCGCGGTCGGAGCGCCGGCCACGCCGGTGTTGGCCCGGGTCGAGTAGACGGCAGCCCCGTTGCTGTAGACGGTGGCCGTCTCGGGGAGCGACTTGGAGACGTAGACGTAGTTGTAGGGGTCGGGTCGACGGTCCCCGGCCGCGGCATCGGCCAGCAGCTGCTGCCAGACCGCCGGTCCGGCCAGCCCGTCGGTCTTCATGTCGTGCTGGGACTCGAAGGCCATCACCGCCCCCTTGGTGATCTGGTTGGTCGTGCCCACCGTCCACAGGCTCGACCAGGGAGGCGGGCTCGGTCCAGCCCCAGTCGAACGAGTCCCTCCTGGGCCTGGGCCGCCTCCTGAGGGGCGGTCAGCGGACGGGCCGGAGTGAAGCTGACCGGCAGGTAGCCCAGCTGGGCCAGGAGCTGCTGCAGGCGGAGCGTGCTCCCGGCGGCCACGGTGAACGAGGCCGTCGACGGACTGGGCCAGGGTCTTGCCGGTGGCGCTGGCCACTCCGCCGCCGCCCGCCGGGACGGTGACCGTCTCGGTGGTCGACGGGACGAACGGGGCCGAGGCGACGAAGGCGAAGGTGTTCGGGGTGACCACTGCCAGACTCCGGCCACGGCCGGCGTGAGCGTCGGGGTCGGGGAGTCGGCCTTCGAGCGGGACCGAGAACTGCACCGAGACGGTGGCATCGCTCGGGACCCCGGTGGTCCCGCTGGCCGGGGCTGACCGACACCACGCTGAGCGGAGCCGGTGCGACCGAGGCGCTCGCAGCTCGCGCGCCGGAGCGGAGGTCGGCGAGGCCGAGGCCTTGGTGGAGTTGTGCGTGCACCGCGACCGCAGCGAGCCGACGCCGACCACGGCGACGACCACCGGCGGTGATCAGCGATGAGCCAACCCCGTCTGCCTCTCGACCGGCGTCCGTTGCTCGCGGCGACTTCGAATGTGCGTGGCGGACGGCATGATTCTCCTTCGGTGGAGAAATCTACCAGGTCACATCGCCGGATTCGGCGGCAGGCCCCAGTGACGATTAGCCGGTCGAACGGTGGCCCAGGTCCGGCTCAACTCGTCGGTCGGATCGGCCGACCCGCTCGCGTGATGGCCGCCTTCGAGCCGGCCGATCGTGCTGGATGTCGGTCACCTTGCCCCCGTCGGGTCCCCGGACGTAGAAGGCGTCGACGACGGCGGAACCGAACGTGGACACCTTGGCCGAGTCACGTCCAGGCGGCACTCGACCAGGGCCTGGGTGATCCGGTGGAGCTGGCCGACCACGTCCTCGGCCCGGACCTCGACCACCGTGGCGCTGGCCGAGGCGTTGTTGTCCACGCGTCACCTGGGTCGACACCAGATGGGGTCGTGATCGCCCGGCGCTCGTTCCGGTAGGTGCGGGCCCGCTCGGCCAGCTTGGTCTCGATGGACAGGGTGCCGTTCATGACCCCGGCCAGATCGTCGGACAGGCGGGCCGCCGCCGGCCACCGGCCCCTCGACGGCTCGACGGTGAAGATCTCGACGGCCACCCCGTCCTCGCCGGCCACGACGGCCGAGCGCACGTTCAGGCCGTGGAGGGCCAGCACCCCGGTGACCTCGGCGAACAGCCCGGGCCGGTCGGGGGCCACCACGGTGACGGTCGGATCGTCGATGGACAGGGCGGGCACCCCGTGGGTCCGCACCGTCTCCATGATCACGCCGGAGGTCATCGGTGATCCACGGGGTCGGGGGTGCGACCGGCTCCCCGGCCAGCAGCCGACTGGTCCGCTCGACCAGTTCGGCCACGAGGCCGGCCTTCCACGACCCCCAGGCCGACGGACCGGTGGCCAGGCTGTCCGCCTCGACCAGGGCGGCCAGCAGCTCGAGGGTCGACCGGTTGCCGACCTCCTTGGCCACCCGCTCGGCGGTGGCCGGGTCGTCGAGGTCCCGCCGGGTGGCGGTGTCGGGGAGCAGGAGGTGGAGGCGGACCATGGTCACCAGGGTGTCGACGTCGTCGGCGGGGAAGCCCATCCGTGCCCCGATGTCGGCGACCAGCGTGATGCCCACCTCGGTGTGGTCGCCGGGGAACCCCTTGCCGATGTCGTGGAGCAGGGTGCCGAGCAGCAGCAGGTCGGCCCGGGCGACCCGGTGGGCCAGGGTGGCGGCGTTGGCCGTGGCCTCGAGCAGGTGCCGGTCCACGGTGAACCGGTGGTATGGGTTGCGCTGGGGCTTGTTGCGGACCGCGGCCCACTCGGGCAGGTACCGCTCGAGCAGTTGGCGCTGGTCCAGGGCCTCGAGGGCGGCGATGGCCGGTGGTCCGGTGGCCAGCACCCGGACCAGCGTGGCCCGCAGGTCCGTCGGTCCAGGGCGCCGGTCGGGATCGGCGCCTTGCGGCCCAGGAGGTTGAGGGCGGCGCGGGCGATGGGCAGGTTCCTGCTCCGCGGCCACCGCGGCCAGCCGGAGGGAGAGCGAGGGGTCGCCGCTGACGTCGGCGTCGGGCGCCAGGACCACCTCGTCGTCGGTGCACCCGATGTCGGGGTCGCCGGGGACCGATGTGGATGCTCGGCGTGCGCCGCCGCGCCCGCCGCCGCCCCGGCCGCGCCGAGCCCCGTCGGACCGGATCCTGGACCGTGACCAGGCACCCCGTCGCCGCCAGGCGTCGTCGCCCTCCCAGGCCACCGTCCGACCGGCGGTGGCCACCGTCCGCATCAGCGTGTCGGAGTCGGGCTCGCCGAGCGCCTCGGCCACCTGGTCCTGCTCCTGGAGGAGCAGCCTGTTCTGCTCCCGTCCGGCCCGGCGGTGGAGCTCCACCCGGATGGCGGTGAGGACGCGCCGGGCGTCGTCGATGGCCACCGTGTCCACGTAGTCGGCCAGGACGGGAACGGCCAGCATCATGGCCGTCAGGGCGGCGACGTCCCGGAGGCCGCCGTGGGACTCCTTCAGGTCGGGCTCGAGCAGGAACCCGACGTCGCCGTAGGAGCGGTGCCGTTCGTCCACCAGGTCGGCCAGCACGCCCAGCCAGGGTGGCTTCTGCTTGACCCATCGCTCGCGCGAGCCCTCGAGCACCGGCTCGGCCACCTTCGCGTCGCCGCAGACCACCCGGGCGTCGAGCAGGCCGAGGGCGACCCGGAGGTCCTCGCCGGCCATGGCCAGGACGTCCCCCGGTCGGCGGACACTGTGGTCGAGGGTGATCCCCTCGTCCCACACCGGGTACCAGATCCTGTCGGCCGTGGCCGAGACGTCCCGTCGCCCCTTGTGGACCAGCACCACGTCGAGATCGCTGAACGGGCACAGCTCGCCACGTCCGTACCCGCCGACGGCCACCAGGGCCATGCCCCGGCCGTCGCCGCCGGTGGCCTGGTCGAACAGACCGGTCAGCCAGCTCATCGGCCGCCCTGGGCGTAGGCACGGCAGAACGCGTCCCCGCGGAGGTCGTGGCGCTCGATCAGCGCCTGCCGGCGGGCGCGCAGGGACACGGCCGGACCGTACCACCGGGCAGACGGCGGGAGTCGGCCGACCGGCAGCGGTCGACCGGGCCGACCGGTCCGCCGGGCGCCGGGACCGATTACCGTGGGGTATGGCCAGGAAGAGGAGCGAACAGCGGGCTGAGCCTGTTCGACGGTGTGCTCATCGTCGGTGGCGGGATCATCGCCGTCATCGTGGCCTTCGCCGTCTTCAGCTTCATCGCCGGCATCGTATGGTTCGTCGATCAAGGTCGTGGTCGTGGTGGCCCTGATCGCGCTGGTGGCCAAGCTGGTGTTCGGCCGCCGCTCCTGACGCCGAATCGGGCCGGGGCAGCTCGACTCTCGCTCAGGCGATCATCGACTCGAACAGCTCGATGTGCTCGGCCACCATGCGCTCGGTCGAGAAGTAGCCCTCCACCGCCGGCCCGGCAGTCGCTGCGCTTCAGCTCGGGCAGCCGGCCGATGGCCTCCACCATGGCGGCCTCGTCCCCGCAGAGGAAGCCGGTGCGCCCGTCGTCGACCACCTCGGGGGCGGCACCCTCGGGAAAGGCCAGCACCGGGGTGCCGCAGGCCATGGCCTCGATCATGACCATGCCGAAGGGCTCGTTCCATCGGATCGGGAACAGCAGGGCCGACGCGCCGGCCAGCAGCTCGAGCTTGCGCTCGTGGGACACCTCGCCGAGATAGTGGGCGTCGGGACCGAGGAGCGGCTCCACCTGCTCGGTGAAGTAGTGCACCTCCCACGGCTCGCGCATCTTGGCGGCCAGCAGGATGCGGATGCCGGCCTTGCGGGCGATCTCGATGGCCCGGTGCGCCCCCTTGTCGGCGGCCATGCGGCCCAGGAACAGCACGTAGGGTCCGTCGTCGTCGCCGCTCCCGTCGCCGACCGGAAAGATGCGAGGCATCGACACCGTGGTGGATGACCCGGGCGATGGGGATGTCGGACGGCCGCCCGCCGCTGGGCGTGGGAGATGGCCACGATCGGGACCCGGTCGGCGTTGGCCCGGTAGAGGTCGCTGAGCTCCTCGTTGAAGGGGCCGTGGATGGTGGTGGCAACGGGCAGGTCGGGGAAGCGCTCGGAGTAGAAGGGGCCCATCACGGTGTGGTCGTGGACGACGTCGCAGTCGGCGACGGCCTCGTAGGCGTGGATGACGTGGCGGATCTCGGGGACGACCATGCCGATCCGCAGGCCCTCGGCCGCCGGGAGCACCCACTTGGTGGGAACCGGACAGCTGGAGTCGCCGGTGGCGAAGAGGAGCACGTCGTGGCCGGCCTGTCTGCAGCCCTCGGGCCAGCTGGTCCACCACCAGCTCGATCCCGCCGTAGAGAGGGGGGGGATGGGGTCCAGGGCGGGGCGATGATTCCGATCCTCATAGTCAGATTCAAGCACTCCGGACGGGGACGATAGGATCGCCGGACGCCACGGGCGGCGTGGCCGAGTGGTTTAGGCAGGGGCCTGCAAAGCCCCGTACGGCGGTTCGATTCCGCCCGCCGCCTCCAATCAACGCACCAGCGTAATAGTGCTGCTTTTGGGACTCGCCAGTGTTCAGCTCCAGAATCCGTGCCGCAAGGATGCCGCGTCCTGCACTGCGCAGGTCGAGGCCGGACCAATGTGCTCGGGGCCCCCACGTCGTAGGCACGAGCGCAGAGGGAATCGGCGAACTCAAAGTCCACTCTTAGGCTAGAGCAGTAGCGCTGGGGCCTTCTGGGAAATCGGCCAATCGCCCGTTTGCGGCGTTGCCGATGCCCCTACCCATCCCGCCCGATCGATCGACCGACGCATTCAGCTCGCCCTCTTGTGTCTTGCCCGATTTGATGTTCGGTACACCGGTCTCAGTGGGAATCTGCATAACGTCCCCGCTGACGCCTGCGGCAACTGCCGCAGTCATTGCTTTGACTAGCGGCTCTTTGCGGTCAGCGATCTTCCCCCAGCTTCACGCGGCCCACGGGTCGATTGGGAATCGAGATTCCGTCACACACGGCGGGGTCTTCGCCGAACAGTTCAGATGTATTTTGGATCGGGCCGTGTGCGTTCCTTACTGCAGTCAGAGATGTGCTGTGAATCAAACGTCTAGGACGTGCTGGTCGAAGCCTCTTGCCCGTAGTCTCTGCGTCTCGTGTTGGCATTGACCGCACCCACGGCGGTACGCGGACGATCAGACCACGGCGACGACCCATAGGCCCTCTGTCGGCATCCCTGCTGATGCGGTGCGACAGTGCCCGGGGCTGGGTTGCATCGGCCACGGGCGAGCTGGCAGCTCACTTTCCCAATGACGACTTCCTGCCCGGACTCAACCGACACCGTGCCATTTGGTGGTGCCTTGACACCCTGACTCAAGCGGCACATAGTGAGACAGGGCTTTCGGCGGGTCACCGCTGGGATGACCCGCTCCTAGGCATCCACCATTATCGAGGAATCGTGGCATCGGCGGCAAACACTGGCGGCGACGGCTGTCAGACGTGACGGAGTGCCGCCGCGGCCAATTACGATCAGTGAGGGTTGGTGCAACGAGGCGGATAGGTCGTCCTTCAGCGGCAAAGGTGGAAAGGGAGTCGGTCCGATGGGTAAACACAGGTTGAAGCTTCCGCTTGTCTAGGTGCCGATGCTCGCTGCAGCAGTGCGCTCACCGCCGGGATCGGAGTCACAACGACGGCTTCTCCGGCAGCAACCGCCCAACCGTTGCCGACCACGAAGGTGCTCATCCCGTCTGAGGGTGCAACAGTGTCCGGGCTTAAAGCAACCTTGGGCGCCTCCGCCACGAACGCCACCTCCGTGGACTTCGTCCTCTTTGGAGGGCCCTACTATGACTCCGTTGTCTGCAATGCCACATTGACGGAATAGGGGTGGCTCTGCAGCTGGAATACGTATGGCGAGGTCAACGGCACCTATACCTTGTTCTCTCGGGCTTCCAACTCCACAGGCTCGGAGCTGAGCTCGGGCGTCAGCATCACCCTATACAACACCCCGACGTCGACCAGTGTGCTCGTCCCGAAGAATGACGCGTCGGTCTCTGGAGAGGCGACTTTGGACGCCTCTGCTATGGCGGCAACCGGCGTGAACTTTTACTTTGTGGGAGTAACCAAGCTCTCTCCCCTCCGGGGAGGCATGCGGGCCGGCTACGTTATACACATTCGGCTGTATTGCCGCTGGAATAGGCGGCGGTTCCCGACGGCACGAATGAGATCGTCGCTTACGCCTCAACTCAAGACAGGCCAAACTGCTGCCTACAGTCCCGCCATCACTGTCACGGTGGATAACTAAGCCCAGTCGTGTTCGGCACACGCCTCCTCCCAAATCTGCATCTCAAACACGGCTCGGCCAGGTCGATCGACGTTTGCAGCTGACCCCCCGGGGCCGACGAATGCCTAGGGTCGTTTGCCGGGGTGGCATAGTCCCAGAGGAGGCGGGACTCCTCGTCGGCGCCGAGGAGCAGGTTCGAGCGGGCATTTTCTTGTCGATGTGGCCGATCAGGCCCCGATAGATCCCGTATCCGACCAGTTGCCTGCAGCCGCGGCCGGGAATCGCTCGACGGTGTCGACGCGGAGGCCCAACTGCTGGTTCTCCTGCTGGCGGATGTAGCCGGCGCAGTAGTTCATGGCGATGCCCACCCGTCGGTAGGACGTGGTGTTCGCCCCTCCTCCGTGCCAGAGGCTGCCGTGCCACACGAGCACGCTGCCGCTGGCCATCTCTGCCGGCACCGACTCGTACCCTTCGCCAGAGGTCCGGCGACCCGGACGCCCGGTGCGAACCGGGGATGACCCGGGTGGCACCGTTCGCCTCTGTGAAGTCGGTGAGCGCCCACATGGTGTTGCACACGGTCGGAGGGTGAGGTTTGGGCAGTGGGATGCACCTGGTCGTCGGCGTGGATCGGCTGCGGTGTTTCGTCCGGGTCCGATGGCGATCGACGAGAGCGAGGACACGAGAAGCCCGGTATCGAGAACCGCCTCGACGGGGGAGGACGGCCGGGTGGACCGGGATCCGCTCGAAGTCGGGACCGTGGGCCAGCAGATTGTAGATGCGGGTGGTATGGGTGCCCTCGAACAAGTTGTCGGCCGGGACGATCCCCAGTGCGTGTTCGAGCGCGGCGAGATCCTCTACGAGCGTCGTCGATCAGATCGGGCTCGATCGCATCCTCGATGATCGTGTAGCCGAACTCGTCGATCTGGGCGGCATGTTTGCGACGTCCGTGGCCATGGCCACCCCCTCTCGGCTCGTCGGAGTCCAAGCCTATGGTGCCGTGCGTGAGGAGAGGCCGACGGCCCGACAACTTCTACGAGTTGCTCACCTGTGGATGGCAGGGCCATGCGCTGGTCGGCACCGACGCCGCCGAGGTCACTCCCGAGGACGCCCTGGTCGTAAGGGAATCAGACGGCGATCCGATGGTACCGGTGCCTGCGCTGTGACGCCTGGCTGCCCGGTGACGTCCCCCCGACCACCCGCCCGGGAGCGGGTGCCGGCTCGTGAGGAGATCGAGATCCCCGCCCGGGGTCCGATCCTGCGGGACCGCTACGTGCTGCGGCTGATCGCCCTGGACCGGGCCATCCATGTGCTCGTCCTCAGCGTGCTCGCCATCGTGCTGTTCACCTTCGCCCGCCACGATGCCACCCTCCACCACGACTACGCCGAGATCATGAGCGACCTGTCGGGGACCACCCCGGGGAGGCGCAGGTCCGCGGTGTCCTCGGTTACCTGGCCGGGTGTTCAAGTATTCGCCGACCCGATTGGTCCAGCTGGGCCTGCTCGTCATCGCCTATGCCGCCCTGGAGGCCACCGAGATGGTGGGACTTTGGTTCGCCAAACGGTGGGCCGAGTACGTGACGTTCATCGCCACGACCCTGTTGGTCCCCATCGAGGTCTACGAGCTGTATCTGAGTGTGAGTGCATTCAAGGTGCTCACCCTGGTCATCAACCTGGCCATCGTGACCTATTTGTTGCTGGCCAAGCGGCTTGTTCGGGCTCCGCGGAGGCCACCGGGTCGAGCTGGAGCGGAGACGCGAGTTCGGAGGGTGGGGGGCCATCGAGCGGACACACCGCCTCCGACGAGCCCCCGTACTTCAGGTGGAGGGCCCTGTGCTTGTCCGGATTCGGGTCCCCTCGGAGTGCCGGCGGGCCGGATGGTAACGTCGACCGCTTACGGGCCGTTGGCGCAGTTGGTAGCGCACTTGCATGACACGCAAGGGGTCGTGGGTTCAAGTCCCGCACGGCCCACCAGGAAGAATGCGCTGAAAGACCCTCGCCGAAATCCTGAAAAGGGGAAGTCCGAGGGGAGAATCGCAACCAATGACGGTTGATGGGGCCGTGTGGCGGTCATTGAGGTACGGTCGAGGGCGATGGTCCCCGATCTCGTCCAGAACACGAAGCGCCGGTGCAGGCAGCGGGTGCGAGTGCACATTCGCTGTGCGCCGAAAGAATCCAAGCGCCGTTTCGATGTTGGGTTTTCGATTGGCAAGGATGCCACGATCCGCTGGATGCCATTTCAGAGGGATCGGGCACATTCCAAGCGTGTGCTGACGCAACTGGTCTCACATTTTCAAGCCGGGTTTACGCTTCCAGATCCTTGGGCCATCACTGCCTTGGACGAAGACGTACTCAGCGGTTGCGATCCGCCGCAGACACCGCTCGTTGGGGCTCGTACCGCCCAGGCACCCCCGTCTCTTCTCCCCTTGCACATTTGCCGGGAGAAGGTACTGACCACGGTCTAACGGACCGCCCCTTCCCGCCCCTCTCGGCCTCCGTCGGGAAGTGGGTTGGAGAGATGGGATGTCAAGAGCAAATGGGGGTCATTCGGCCCGCAAATCTGCAGTGGCCATCAAGCCGGACCCCGAGGCGTTGGCACTGTCGGTGAATCAGGTGGCCTGGTTGCTGGGGGTCAGTCCAAACACTGTGTCGACGATGGTGGGACGGGGGCAACTGCCATCGTTCCTGGTGGGTCGTCGCCGGTTGGTCTCCAGGGTCGCAGTTGAGGCCTTCATTTCCAGCGGTGGTAGCGCCGACGGTGAAAAGTCATGAGGAGATCCCGAGCTGCAACACCGACGTCGGCTCGCCCTACTAACAGAGGGGAAAGGAGTGTACAAAGTACTAATAACCCCTGTTCACGCATCTATCAACCCGATGACTACGGCATAGACAAGCTCCGCCTCGGGTTTCCCATTTGGGAACCAGTGTTCAAATCATCGAGGTGGGCATTAACCACCCACGACGGACCAAATGGCCCTGTTGTGACCTCGGGCCGCCTCAAGCTCATCCACCGCTCACATACATTCCAAATCAATGTCTACCGCTGCTACTGGGGCTGGGAGTGCTCGGTCGAGTTCAACCCAGCCAGGATTGTCGATCCAAATGGATATGCGTTCTGCCACCCCGATGACCTAATCGATGTCACCGATGAGGTAGTGGAAGTGGTAGTCCGACATGTGAGGCCTCGGTTGCCCACGGACTGCTCTGTTGTAAAACGTGTCGACGTTGCTCGGAACTTCTCTGGTGTCGAGCAGCCCGAGCGGTACCTACTTGGCCTCCGCCACGTTCCGCGGCCGTATGCCACTCGTGAGGGCCTCTGGAGCGGATCTGGCGTGCCTGAGACTCTGTGGGCTGGGACGAAGTCTGGTGACATGTTCAAGCTCTATGACAAGCACCGGAAGTCACCACATTTGGCCCCACCTGGCACCTTGCGCTGGGAGGTCCAGGCCAAGAAAAGTTGGTTGAAGCGCTGTGGGGGCATCAGCCGTGTCGAGGACCTCACCCCAGAGAACATCGATACTCTGGTTGACGACCGGATTAAGTGGTCCGGACTGGAGTGTGAGGTGATGACCGTCGAGTCCGCAGTCGACAAGATCCTCCAAATCGAGGGAATCAACGCCACCACCAAAGTGGGGCTATTGGAGTACGCCAGCGCCGTGCGCCGAGGTGTCGATCCCCGCACTTGCGCGAAGCCATCAGTCGTGGGCAGGTACCGGCGCATACTAAAGGACCAGCGGATCGCTCCGTATTTGGACGTTGATTTCGATCGCTCGTGACTCGGCTCGATTTCGAATCCGGTACTGACGTACGCATTGCATGATCTATTGGTCACCGCCTCGTGATCGGCTCTCAGCGCCGCAACTGGCTGCGAGGTACCGACGACCGGACCACAGCATAGAACGCCGTAGGTAAATCTACAGACACCCCTGGTAAATCTCGGTGGGCAAGCTGACCCTTGCAGCATGTCGAGGGTCACCAAAGAAGAGGAAGGGGGTGAGGTAGCAGTCCATAGCCAGGGAGGCCACCACGTAGATCACGTGGCCATCCCTATGGTGCAGGTTGGTGTACCTATCACCTCGCTGAGTGCGGTCCACCAGGACATTGCGGTGAGGTAGTTGTCATCGGGACTTTGATAATGGCAATGGGCCTGCGGTCCCTCACCTCGTGCGACTTACAGGTCCACGTGATCCGTAATACCCGGCTGCTCCGAAGTGAGCGACGCCATTACGGCCCGCCATTTCGACCAGATCTGTTCCTGGTGTCGAAGGAACATCCCTGATGGTCTCCGCCGTCCAAATCCCTCGTCCTCGGCCAGCTGCTGTAGGGCGGCGATTAGCTCCAGGGGGTACCACCTGCGGCGAGTACACGCATCACCGGGCTGGGTCACAAGAGGCGAGGTAGGGATGAGACCCTGCCGTTCCCACTCCCGCACCGTGTGGGATGTGCGACCGACGGCCGAGGCAAGCTCGCCGACGGTGCCGAGAGTCCTCAGCTGACCGTTGACGACCATTTCGATACGGCGACCCTTGGCTGTGCCCATGGCCAAATGGTCGCTGATTGATCAGGACATTGAGTAGTCACCGGGTCTGGTCGCTGGCCCGTCTGTCGAGCTAGCATTACGAGACCACATTCAGAGCGATCGAGGGACCGGCCCGACGACATCGCACCAACCGAGCTAGGAGCCCCGAGACTACGGGCACCAAACGGCCACGGTGGTAAAGCCGGATCAATGAGGAGGCCCGCCATGACGGGTAATCAATTCCAGCACCCGGCAATCGATGAGTGGATCGCCGAGGTCGATGCTCTCTTGGCCGAGCAGCGAGACCACTCGATCAGCCCCTCCGAGGGCGGCCAACTCCCCGGCGTTGGTGAGGTCCAACAGTGGACCACCTCCTTTGGCGATTTCGCCGCATCGGTTGACAACTCCTCGACCGCCTGACCAACGATCCCGGGCGCTGGGTTCTCGTCGTTGAAATCGAGGAGGTTCACGATCGATTTCTGCGGGGAGTCTTCTACGAGGATGGCTCCCTCGTGGTGGAGACCCTCGGTAATCGATACCTTCACGGGGAGTTTCAGCTTTCCGGGGAGCAGGCCGCCGATTTGGCCGAACTCGGCTGGCAAGAGCCTCTCTCCTGCCAGGAGGGCCACGTGGGCCTACGTCGAGGCGACCCACTCCCCGGACATCGAGGGAGTGGCCACCACCGTGATCACCACGCTGCGTCGAGTATTTACCTGCGTGGACTCGGATCTGTTGGTCCTGAAGCTTTCGAGCTTGACCGAGCGGGGGGCAACGGCCGCCAGCGAGCGCCCCCTTGCACAACCCCTGCCTGAGCCGAGGGACTACAGGGACCAGCCTTGGCCTTCAGCGGCATCCCAACCAGGCTCCTCATTGGTGCCAGCCCGCCGGACAGAGCCCTGGGCTCCCTACTACGAGGTGCTCTACCCAGAGCCCACCCGACCTACGAGTGCGTTTGGTCGGTGGAAGCGAGCAACGACAGGCGTCAACATCACCCAGACGTACTGGGAGGCCCGTGAGCGGGAACGGGTGCGTTGGGGTTCGATCCCGCACACCACGGGAGAATGGGAGCTACAGCACCCTCCAGTCGTCCTATGGATGCCCGAGTGCGCCGAGGCGGCCTGCCTTGGCTGCAAATGGCTCGGAGGAGGAGGGACCATCGATCAGGCCGCAGAGCTGGCACGCCAACACTCTGTGGATGGCGGGGATGACCCGTCTGTCATCCTACGCCTGGCCGTTCCGATCTCGGCGAGAAACGGTCCGACCGACCAGCCCCTTAGCCGCTCGTGCGTGTCTCCGCAGCCAGCCGGACCACTTGATGTCGAAGAACTGCTCCAGTTGGCCCATGCTGGATCCGACAAGACTCAGGCGGGCTCGGGGAGGGTGTCTCCAGCGCCGTTGTACTGCTCGATCCTCCGAATGCCAATCCCGACGGACCCGAGACCACGCTCTTTCTCGATGTCGAGATCGAGGAGGATGGCGATGGCTTCATTTGGAGGATCACCATTTCCGAAGAGGAAGCCGGATTTGGCGAAAGTGACCTCGGCAGTGGTGGAGCCGTCAGCGTGGAGCAGGCCGAAATCGACTGCTGGGAGGCCGTCGCTGATCTGCTCCGGTCGAGGGCTACAGCGCGGAGGAAATCATCGAGTCCATCGCCGGAGAAGCATCATGAGCAAGAAGCCAGGAGGTCGATTGAGGAAACAGGCTCTTGGCTCACCACTTGGCCCGAAGGCCTCCGACCCACGGAGCTTCGGTAAAACGGTTTGGCATTTGGCCAGATGGTTGACGCTGTGGGCCTTGGTCGGCCTCATCACGGCAGCCATCGGAGCACATCAGGTCGGCGGTCCGAACTTCACCACAGTGCCCGCTTACCCGGCGATCTACCCTGCAGCTCACGATGCGTTGATCGTGGTCGGAGTGGTGTTGGGGTACTGTCGCGTTCTGGTGCCTCGCTGGTGCGGTCTACTACCACCGGGCCGTCCAGGGGGCAGTTGACGAAATGATCAAGCCCATCCCCGATTTGACCGCCATTGACCAGCAGCTACGAGCCGAGGGCTACGACCCCTCGATCGCTGACGTGGTGGCCGTGCACCAGCATCTGACCTCCCAGCGAAATGAGGCCGCCTTCCTCGCCGGGGCACTTGTAATCGGTCCGCAACTCCTCGCCCGTCAGGCCCAGGGCAAGCCACTGCTGTAATGTCCCTACCCATGGTTGGTAGAGCGAAGGACTCCGTTCGTGTCATTTAGGAGCGCCCAGGCCGATTGATTATCTGACTGCCCCGGACCGGCACTTTGATGGCAAGGAGATCGGCCTTTACGTCTGCTAATCCAAGGCGTCAGCGATGCTGTTGGCAATGGCTACAAACGAGTGCGCCACCCCATATCCAGTATCAACGTGATCGAAGTCGAAAAGAGCCCTGGCCTGCCAACCCACGTCGGTCGAACTTAGGAAGGCTCGCTCAGCGATGCGATCCCGCCAACGACTAACGATGTCTGCCATCTGGTCCCACTCGGAGTCGGTCCAGCCATGTTCACGCTCGTCATTCGGCAGCGGTTGTCTGGTCTGGCCAATGAGTTCATCCAAGCGGGACAAGACTCCTGCCAGGAGTGCAGGGTCGTCGAGGCGCTCACGCACGAGCCAAACGTACTCGGCCCCAGCCTCATGCCCCTGATCGCCGGGAGCGGGGCGGTTATCGAGCGTGGCTGACCAGTACGTTGATGGCATCCCCTGGGAGTCCCGGCTCCGTTGTCCATGCGAGACTGAGACCGATGCGGACACCCGACCTCCCCTTGCAGGGCGTGCTTGCGTCCATAGTGGTACTGGTCGTGGGTGTCACTCTGGCCGGGTGTGGTGGGAGTGTGCCGCCACCAATAGCGATTCAGTCGCCGGTAGCCACGACGCTCTCGTGGTTCCGGTCGGTCAACGCGCACAACATGGCATTGGCCCAGGAGCATTTCGTCATCTCAGATCGGGACATGATGGATTGGTCCTCGTGGGCACCTCCCTTTACCCATCTCCGCTGTCATCTCGAATCCGGTACCGCCGATAGCGCAATCGTGTACTGCTCGTTCTCGCCCATCACCGACCCCAATGCGGGAATGAGCGGTGATTCCTTCTGGGACGTGTATCTACATCGGGAGTCCTCAGGGCGCTGGCTCATTAACAACTACGGCCAAGGGTGACCCGGAACGCCGGGAATGGGGGACGTTGGCCCAGCTCGGTCACCGGTGCTCCCACTCTGCGAACTTGGACGTCACCGCCGCCCACCGGCTCTCCAGGTCCTCGATTCTCTTTCGGATGGGCTGGAGGCCCTCAACTGACAGGTCGGTGCGAACGGTGGGTTTGGTCTTGTCGTTTGGGAAGTGCACCAAATGAGCACCGCCGACTCGCTGGAAGCCTTCGCCGTCATGGGCCTCGTACCTCACCATCGGATCACCATGGACCACCGAGTTCCTCTCCTGGAGTGCGGCGAGGGCGTCAGTCAGCCAGGTTTCGGTGGCCGCTCTGATTTCACATTCAGGCTTCGCCCCGAGGATTTCCAGCGATGTCGCTATTACCTGTGAAATCGGTGGCTCTGGCTTCTCGTGGCTCCAAGGCTTCACGGCTCGGCAGAGCATGTACGTCGCCCGCTCCAACTCGATCGCTGCGTAGACCAGGCGACCCAGCTCCAGCAGTACGGCGTCGCTGGGGGCTCTCCAAGTGTCCACCGCCACAGTCCAACGATAGCGATCAGGCGCTTTCCCGATGTCACAAACGACCGGATTTGACCCACCCCAGACATGCCTGCTCAGAGGCCTTAATCGTGGGTATTAACCCATGCGCGTAATCTATGTGTCGTATTAGTGGTCGGATACCCTTTATGATACACTCTAGCTGTGACCACGCTGATTGGCTATGCACGAGTCAGTACCGATGACCAAAACGCCCAGCTTCAAATCGATGCCCTGGAGGGGGCCGGGTGTCTGAAGGTCTTCACCGACAAGGCCTCGGGCTCACTGGCCAGCCGCCCCCAGTTGGACAAGATGCTGGAGCAGCTCCGCCCGGACGACGTGGTCGTGGTTTGGCGGCTCGATCGGCTCGGCCGCTCCCTGAGGAACCTCATCGACATGGCCAAGGATCTGGGGGAGCGCGGGGTCGGATTTAGGAGCCTGACAGAGACCATCGACACCACCAACGCCAATGGGCGGCTTTTCTTCTCCATAATGGGTGCGCTGGCCGAGTTTGAGCGTGAGCTGATTAGAGAGCGGACCAATGCCGGTCTGGCGGCGGCCCGTGCTCGGGGGCGGGTCGGCGGTCGACCCCCGGTCATGACGCCTGAGAAGGCCAAGGTGGCCAGACAGATGTACGACTCGAAGGAGTACACGGTCCAGTCCATCGCCAAGACACTCGGGGTTAGCCGGAAGACGGTGTACCGGCATCTGGCTCCTACGGGCTGATAGTCCTCCGAGGAACCAAGGTCGGATCCACTCCTAATGGCCCGCAGGCCGCTCCCGACTACCCCATCGTTAAGTGAGCCGGTTCCGTTAGGGTCCCCGCAGGTGGCGTATGAGGCTGGGCCAAATCCAGAGGCTCTGTAACACCACGAGCCGCCGATGGATTACGAAGGTGACCCACAACGGCACCATGGGGATAGCTCTCTGCGGTCTGGAGGCACGTCGCCGGATCACCGTCACGGGTCACCCCACGTATCCACGATCGCCGGGCATGGGCTGCACTCTGATCCCGGCGGCAGTGAGGAACTGGCGGATCTGGGAGGCGTGCTCAAGGACATGCAGCGGAATACTGCCAACCATCACGCCGTACAGCTTGCCGTGGTATCGATGGGCGGCGGGGAGTGGCCGAGCTGCCGCGTCCTCGGTAAGGGAGTCAAGCGTTCGGCGCACCCTTTCGCGGCAGTAGTCGATGTAACCGAGCAGTTCAGCCTTGGTGAACATACGGTCAGGAAAGGCGTAAGTGTTCTCGTCGAAGGGTTGTGGCGGTTCCCACGGCCCGAACTCGGCGGTGAGGTCGTAATCGAGGGTCGACAGCGCGTGGTATGCCAGGAACCAGGGGGCCGAGCCATGCAATCCCCCGTGCGGCGTCGGACCCGTGGGTGCCTCGTCCGGCCACAGGTCCGTCTCCCACAGGTCGTCGGGACAGTCCGCAAGCGCCGCCTCCATCAGCCGCAGTGCTTGCTCGAAGTTGCTGGCCATGCTCTGCACAAACGGGTTCGTCACACCGTATGTAATAGCGCACACTGACGGATCCGGGGTGTGGCAGCTCACCCATGAGGTCGGTCCGGTTCCCATGCTGAGGGTGCCCCGGAACGCCGGGTCAGTGGCGGTTATCGACTGTCACCGACCGGCACTTTGAGGCGACCCCTGGTGTCCCGAACGTCGAGTATTTGGGGGCACTTCCAAGGCCCGAGTACCGGTCCGCGAGCCGATCCCCTATCGGTGACGATCCAACATTGCCCAAGACGGCACCGAAACCAATAGCAGGCTCCTTGCAAGAACTCTCAGTTCGTCTTGGGAAGACAGCGAGGTGTAGGGCTTCGGGGGTCTATCGCGGTTGTGGGAATCCGGGTCGTCGACCCCGACGCCGGACTTACGGTGACCGTCACCGATTGCGAATTGGAAAGCGTGGCCAGTTCGATCCACGGCCACGTGGGGGGCGACACGACTCTGGCTCCAGCTACTTGCACTCGGTAGCCGTGGGGATACACGCGGCGTGGTACGAACACCTCGGTTACGGCACCGGGGCAGAGCAGATGGGGTGCGACGGCTTGGTGCTGTACGACAGATGCATCACGGACTGCACCCGATCGAACGAATAGGTCCCGGGAGTTCCGGCGATGGCCTCAGGGTACGGTAGGACCAGGTCATTGAGACGGGCCTGGCTGGCGTTGGCTTCGGAACCGGGCTTTGAATCGTTCGTCAAGAGGCCGGGCGACACGCTGTCCTTGGTCGTGTAGTACTCCCAGTAGGTCCAGCTGAGAAACCGTGTGCCGGCCAGGTCGACCATGTTGGCGTTGTCAGTGTCGTTGGTGCTGTCACCGAACTCACCAAGGAAGGCTGGAACACCGGCACGGGTTGCGTAGCCGATTCCGTTGTCGAGGCCCTTGCTCTCTTCGGGCGTACAACGAAAGTCCTGGCTCAGCGCCCCGTCCTCTGTCATCGGCTGGGGGACGTCGTCGCAGTCCCGTGCATAGTAGTGAAAGGTGAAGCCGAGTTTTGGGTCGGTACTCAGGGGTGCAGGAAGGGACGTGGCATTGGCCGCTAGCTGGGGAACAGGCTCGTAGAACACCAAATGGGTCTTGTCCTGGCTTCGGATGGTGGCAATCAGGTCTCGGTAGAATCGCGCCAGTTGGCCCTGCTCGAAACTCGGGCACGGACCGAATAGGGCACAACCCGTGGCGGACCCAGCATAAGGTTCGTTGAATATGTCGTATCCGAGTACATTCGGCGCATCTCGTAATGCCGCAGCGGCCCGGGTCCAGGCCCCTTCGAACTGTTGGGTGAGTCCGGCACCTCCGACCGGAAAGTTATCCCACAGATTCTGGAACGCCTGCAGCATCTTGTTGCAGGCATCCACTGGCGGCGGGCAGTTCGAGTCAACGGAAGCCCAGGTTGGCGCACCGTCTCCTCCGTACTTTGCGGAGTAGTTGTCCTGGTGAAAATCAACCAGCGTGCGGATGCCGTACCTGCCCAGAGTCGCGTTCATATTGGCTATGCGGTTGATGTAAGTGGTGTCGTAGTGCCCGGGCTCGGGTTCCGCACCGGCCCAGATGAAACCGATCCGCGCCACGTCAAACCCCTCTTGAACCAGGAATTTTGCATCCTGAGCCGAAAAAGCCGGTGGGTAATAGGGATCCGTCTTCCATACGAGGTTGAGTCCATGCATGGTGATAACTCGGCCCCACGGATCGGTGAGCCACCGACCAACGTGCCCTACGGGTCCGACCTGCGATGGCGCGACGGGTTGCGCTTGAGGCGAAGTGTTCGAGGAGCCGCATGAGACCGCTGACAGCGACATGAGGAGGGCAAGCACGGCGATTCCACATCGCCGCCACCGCCTTGCAAGCAGCATCTCAGTCCAATCATCGATGTTTAGGCTGGTCGGCAAGCTATCACTGCAGGTTCTGCCGAGCCAATGTACACAGGATTTGGGTTGAATAGCGACGACCCACAATCGCGTTCCGTTCGTGCAGCCAGAGGCATTGATCGTTCACGGTTTCCGAGCACGCAGAACGACGGATATGGCGTCCCTGGAGAAGCGGGTCAGAATGCAATCCCGTAGGGCGAACCCGTACCGGGGGCGGCCCAGTTCGGCGTCCTCCGCAGCGGGACCGTCCCGTAAGACCGCCCGGAGAACATTCCCGGATCGGTGGGCGATGCGGGATGTCCTTAGTTCGATTCAGATCCTCGCATCGACCCTGGGTGCCCCATAATGCTCACCTGCCCTCCGGTCGCGTTCGCGCCCCCGATCGCCGGGAGCGGGTCGGTTATCGGCTGTCCCTGATCGGCAGGTGGGTGATAGAGGTGCGCCCTGATTAGCCATGACACGCCTTGCGATGTGGTGCAAGCAAAGAGACGGCGATTATTTCGGCTGTCTCTCGGTCAGCGGCACCCGAAGCGCCCACCGATTTGCCGCAAATGTCGCAGACGGGGCGAAACAGCCCGTCATAGCCCCGCCGGACTTCGGTTGTTTCCATATCCAAATCCTACCGCTGCCGCTCAGTGTGGTCTTACAGGGGGGACTTTGCTGAAAATGACCCACGACCCAACAGGCTCCGAGTCGAGGATCACAAGCTGTCCCAGAACAATGACGTTGGATTTCAGGATCCGCCGCTTTGCAGCTGGTTCGCAATCGGCCAGAACGTCGGGTAATCGGCCCGTTACGGCACCAGCACGGGTTGTAACCGCTGCCGGGCGCCCAGGCCACCTGACGATGGGTGCCGGGATCGGGCACGCTGAAGCAACTCATCCGACATGTGTTCGATTTCATCTTCGATATTGACCAAGAGCTGGCAGACGACGGGCGAACTTCCTGGATTAACCGTGAGTTCCTCCAGCTGATCCCGCAGGCGGTCCCGTTCGATGATCAGTTGGTTGTCGGTGAGCAGGGGGTAAATCTTGTCTCCGTGGAGCAGCGTCAGCTGAGTTACTCCATTCTGTACCCAGGCCAAGGCATCTCTTTGCGGATCCATCAATAATCCATCGGCCAGTCGCACAGAGGGCTTGATACCAGATCACGACTTACTTGCCCTGGGTCGCCCCGACACCTGGAGTGAGGCGCCTATTACCTGCCACTCAACGGCAGGTGTGGGCGCCCCGGATGTGAAGTGCTGGTCTGACAGGCTCCGGCTCCCCTGGTGGCTCACTAAGCCAACAGGGGCTGGTTGACTTTCGTTTCGAAACAGGATCAGAAGCCTGTCTTGTTGATCTGCTCAGTGACCGATGCACCGGATCATCGATGATGTCTAAACTTGGAGGGCTTTCGATCCGTTGGCGGAGGGATCAAAAATGGGTGGACGATTGGCGGACTGGAAACAAAGGGCGACCCGGCATCTGTCGGCGGTCCAGGCCGGGGTGATCCTCGCAACCACGGCCGCTGGCCTAGGCGTATGGATATTGCGTCGCCCAGACCAGTTCCTACATCCCTACGTCTGGGTGGAGGAATCCAACATTCTCGACCTCTACCAGGCACATGGGTTCCTGTTTGCAGCAATACACCAAAACACTGGGTATTTACAGTGGCCGGCGACCTTCACCGTGGCCCTCGCTGCTGCTATCAGCTTTCGGCACATTCCTCAGATCGACTATTGGCTGAGTACCGCCTGGTTCGTGGCCACCATGCTGCTCATCCTCTTACCGGCGTCAGTCGTTCGGCTCCGGTGGCGAGTCGGTATGGTGCTGGTGCTTGTGCTCGCCCCGATGGGTCCGGAGATATTCGGCGTTGCGCTTTACATCTTCTGGTGGACATCGTTGTGGCCCCTCATCACGATCATCTGGTCCAAGGACTACTGGTGGTTGCGGATTCCGGTGCTCATTCTGGGCGGCATGAGCAGCCTCGCCGGTGCCGCAATAGCTGTTCCCTATGCCGTGCTGTGGGCGATCACTCGTCGCCGTCGCGACTTGGTCGGGACCATAGTGCTCGGGGTGACGCTCGCGGTGCAGATCCCCGTGTACCTCACTTCGTATCGAGCAAGCCAGGTACCTTTCCATCTGTCGAGGGTCGTTGAGCAGGAGCTACGCAACTTCTCCTACTACCTGTTGGCGATCGTGTCCCCGGCCCCGTCCGGCCTTTTGGTGTTCGTCGGAGCGTGCATGATCTTGGCAGCCGCCGGGTTCGTTGCCTGGTCCGTCGTTCGCGGCAAGCCGAATCACAACGAACTGCTTGCGCTCTTCGTCGGACTCCTTGTGATGGGGGGCTTGTCAGCCATTCCGGCGCCGTTGCTATCCGATCCGATCCACGACGGACCTCGTTACTACTTCTTTTCGTTCGTGGTGCTCGCGTGGGTCCTTTTGCTCGTCGCCGCTACCCCCAGCGGGGCCCGGTTGGGCAAGCAGTGGTGGGAGAGGCAGTGGTGGGAGCTGCCCATCGCCCGGTTTGCCGCAGTGGGCATCGTTGTTCTGTCAGTGGTTGTGTTTCCCCGCACCTTTAGCGAGCACGACGACACGGTGAACTGGCCCGCTGAACTGGAACGATGTCATACAGCGACGGACTCTTTTTCGGTTCCTGTGCAGTACAACGGCCAGCTTTCGCGCATGTGGTACGGGCGCCTCACAATCACGCCCGGTACTTGCCACCGGCTCGGCTACCGATGACATTCGCATGTGGCGAACGATCGCGGTGTAGTGATTCAGGTGTCCCACACCGCCGGGTGCGAGGCGTTATCTCGGCCCCGTTGCTTGCTGATCGCTAACGACCTCGACCGGCACGTCGAGGCGTGTGGATAACCGCTCGTCGTGTGGATAATCGTCCGTTAGCTGTGCTTACGGCCAGTCGCGAGAGACCACCCACGGCACCCGACGGGTCATCGCAAGTCAATGTTGCGTTATGGCGTCAGGTTATTGACACACGTACCGGAGTCGTTGTCGCTGTTCGAACCGTCCGGACAGATGGTGCTGCCCCAGGTGACACCATCAAAGTCGGCGCCGCTTGCATCGGCGCCGAGCAGAATGGCACTGGTCAGGTTGGCACTGGTCAGGTCGGCATCGCTCAGGTCGGCGCTGAACAGGTTGGCGTCCGTCAGACCGGCTCCCACCATGCTGGCCCCTTGCAAGTCTCCATGTTCCATCTCCGCGGTATTGAGATTTGCACCGTCCAGGTCGGCACCTGGTCCTATCAGATAGGTGTAGCTCACATCGTTGGTCACTGCCTCCCAGCTAGCCGGGAGTGCGCTCGGAATCCCGGTGAGTCCACCTTCTTGCCCCGCGGGCACGTCGGCTTCGACGATTCCGGTCAGCGTGGCGTTCGTGAGGTTGGCGTTCGAAATGTCGGCGCCGGTCAAGTTGGCATCGGTCAGATTGGCATCGGTCAGATTGGCATCGGTGAGATTGGCATCGGTCAGATTGGCATCGATCAGTTCGGTATCGGTAAAATTGGCCCCAGCCAGGTTGACACCTGCAAGATTTGCGTCCAGCAGGTTGCAGCCGGTGAAATTGACACCAGGGCCCGGGCTCGGGCAAAGAGCCTGTGTGAAGAATCCACTACCGCCACTGTCGAAGGTGACGTGCTTTAGTCCCCCGGTTCCGGGCTCTCCCTTTGTCTTCGGGGTGCAAGCCGTCGCTACGGGGAGACCGCTGTACCTGAAATAGGGCCCGGTCGCTGCGGGATCGTTGGTGGCAAACGAGCCTGTAACAACATCGCCGGGATTGTCGCCCATTTCAAAGATCCCCTCTTGGGGTGCACCCGGATGCGACTCTCCGAACAGAAGGTAATAGGGGCTCGCCCCACTGCCTCCGACCGTTGTCGCTTGAGTCTCGGCGATCTTTCCGGCTCCGGTCCACTTGATGGAGAAACTTCCCGGACCCACATTCCCGCGATCCCCCTGCGTGCAGTCCGTCGGAATGGTAACGGTGCCCTTGATCTTTCCGCTGGTGATGGCCGGCACCGAGTAACCACCGCAACCCGACAGCTCCCCGGAGAAGGTCACGGTGCTCGTCCCGGCTACACCATCTAGAAGCGGTGGTTTGAACGTGGCCTTTCCCGTCCAGGAGCCACAAGACATAGTCCCCGTCGCCGCGACTGGAGTCTTGGTTGCGCCGGCCGGCGTGGCTGTTGCCACTAATCCAACCAATCCGAATGAGGCGATCACAATCGAACTCGCCAGAATGCCAACCTGCCGCATCCGACTGAACGAACGGTCTTTTCTCATCGCCGTACCTCCGCCGATTCGCCGTTGGCCGCGAAAATTATTCCTGGCAATCGTGCCTGTCAAGTGACATTGGAGTGAGTCGCAAAGCGGTCTACGGTCGATGGGAGCGGGCGCACTCCACGGCCTTGATTGACATCTTCAACGGTGCAGTTAATAGTCGTCTTGGTTCGTGGACTTGGCGAGGAGGAAATATGCGAGTGATGGCGAGAATTTCGATCCCAGTCGAAGCAGGCAACAAAGGCATCCGGGATGGGTCGCTGCCCAAGGTCATGCAGCAGACTGCCGAGCGGTGGAAGCCGGAGGCGGCCTACTTCACGACCTTCGATGGAAGGCGCACGGCCTTCTTCGTCTTCGATATGCCCGACGCCTCGGCCATCCCGCCATTCGCCGAGCCTTTTTTCACAGAGCTGAACGCTGAAGTTCAAATCTCGCCGGTCATGAACACCGACGATCTGCAGAAGGGTCTTTCCGGGATGGCCTGAGCGTTCAGCCTGACTCCAAGTAACGGAGTAGCCCATCTCCATATGACGGTGTCCCTGATCGCCGGGAGGGAGGCTCTTATCCGGTTCCGCCAGAGGTGGCTCTGCGCTGCCGCCACTAGCCCCACGTCGGGTGAGAGGAGCTACAGGATCATCCGTAGCTCACGGTGCCCGTGCCCGTCACTATCCCGATCGCTGCACTGGGATTTGCGTTGCTATTCAAATTGCACTTGCCCTTGTCCAGAGGCATCGTGAAGGCGTACGAGAGGGTCACGTCAATCGTGCCCGTGATTCCGGCATACGCCTTGGTGCCTCTGATAGCAGTGACTGGCTCGGTGACAACGAAGGTCGCTGAGCACGTCGTTGCGTTCATAGTGGTAGGGGGTGTGTTGTTGTTGCTCTCCGCCGAATCGATGGCCTTGGTGTTGAAGAAGATCGTGCCCTTCTTCAGGATGAACAGTCGATAGCCAGGGTTCATCTTCTTAGTTGGCTTACCGTTCTTCGTCGCGCCTACGGATGTGCCGTGGTCACCGATCGCCCCGGTGAAGATGACGTTGAACCCGTTTCCGCTGCTGGGACCCAGTGAGGCCCAAATTTGGGTCTGGCCGCTCACGGGGGTCGCCGCAGTGGCTGCACCACCGATGATTAAACCTCCCCCAGTCAGTACGAGTCCCGCCACTGCTGCCTTGATCAACCGTTGCATTGTCCGCCTCCTGTTGGTTTGCTCACCCCCACAGGATGAATCTATCTAGGAGCATTCGATCGTGCACGCCCAGATGACCTTCCTGTGGAGAGGCACCCTGTAGATCGCCCGGCGTCCATTGGGAAGTGGCAGTGTCGGGTGGCCCCTAGTCGGAAATTGCCTCTCGGCCACGGGCACTTGGCCGTTGGCGGTTCATACGCCAGAAAGGACCCTGACATATGAACCGACCAAAAGGTCGGCCGCAATGCCCCTCGGGCTGTCCGCGGAATCCCCCCTCAGTGCATTTGCCGCCTCTGGCGTTATAGCAACAACTTTCTTCCAATTGATATGCAAATCGGCAAAGACGACTGGCGGTTGTGTTTCCGTAGTCGTCTGCTCACCCTGCGTAACTCGATATCGCACCTATCGCATCGGCTCTCGCCGAGAGGCCGACTCCTCGGGGAAGAGTTGCTAGCCCTGGAGACCTCGATCCAGCACTGCCCCACATCGCCGGAAGCGTGGCGGCTATCGACCGTGGCCAGACAAGCGACTGGGCAACCCCTGGACCCACGCCCGGGCGGTGTGGCACGAGCCCTGGAGGCGCTGAGGGCTGAGTGAAAGAAGGAAGGAGCACGAGTGTCGCCTCCACGACGTTCCTGATGGCGGCCAGACGACAGACGAATCCGCCGCCAAAGCGCAGGATTGAAAGGTAAGCGAACTACAGACACCAGGGAGGTCGCCATGCTTTTGCAGATCGTTACCACGCTCGTCCACATCGTCACCGTCACGCCAGTCCACACGGCACCGGCTCCCATTGCCCCCACGGTCACCACCGTAAGCACCGTGGCTGGCCAGGCCATCGACAAGGGCTTCGATGTGCTGGCGCTGCAGCAATGGTGAGAAAGCCTCTGATAACTCGACCGTGCCCCGGCTTCGGCCGGGGCCTGTCCTGCAAATATGGGTGAGGCTGTCAGGTACGGGTCGCGCCCAGGACAATTGAGGGTCTGCACCTATGGGCAATTGGGCGAACCAGGTTTACCGTGTAGTTAGGGCCGGAATGACCATCGGGTGCTAGGCCCCCCGTCGTTCACCGCACCCGATGGCCTGGCCCTAACCGGACCCACTGGACCGAGGTCAGGTCGGTGCCCCAGCCAAAACACCATCAATCCAAGGCTGCGGTCGCTGGGTCTGGGGCTCAGGGTCCGCCGTTCTGACCCCTCGGGGCCCGCCTACCGACCTTCTGGCTCTGCGTCTGCCTCCCGCGTGTAATGGCAAGCGCGGCACGCTGTTGCATCACCCATTCGGATGGCAGCATCAGCCGTTTCGTCGTCCCATTCGTGCACAGCCCGCTCCGTTCCGCATGGAAATTCGTTCTTCTCTGCGTCGAGGTAGTGAATTTGTCCCCGAGGCTCCGTCCCCACACTGGTCTTGTCGTCGGAGTAGGCCACCCATCGGGACACGTGGGACCTCTACCCTCGTCGTTCGGAATCCAATCGGATCTGACGCAACGATGCCCCTGCGAAGGCTCTCATCCTCCTGCCTGTAGGGACGCCCGTCTGCGGAACTGGTCAACCCGGCTGTCCCGCTTAGCCTCAAATGCCAAGGCCCGGCGCGCCGGGTGCCCCTGGTCAGGGTGTACTGCCCAGGGGCGTGGGCGGAGTGTTCCCCTCACTCGACGGCCAGACGGCGGCAATGGTAGCGGGAAAGAAGGTGCCCGACCCAGAGAGCGTCAGGTGGGGCGCTCCAGGGCCTTGACACCTAGGTGTCAAGGTAGGCACGGCAACAGTTGTTGCCGCAAACTCAGAAGTAGAGGCCGGACCCGGAGCGCCGCCTGCACCCCGGGCCGCCCATCCAGCCCCTGGTGCGAAACCGTAGTCTCTCGGTGCAACCACCGCCGCCAGATAGGTGCCAGACCCGGAGAGAAGTGGCGGAACTGCTCTCGACGGGTCTGGCTCCTTCGGCGACAGTAGGGACGCAACCCCGGGTTGCCGCAAGGGGGTAGGCCCCCTCTGTCGTCGAATCGGGCTAGCGGTCCACTGGACCGAATCCGGGTCGACTGGCACTCTGATGGCAGGGGGGCCGATCGCCCGGAGCCAACCCCGGGGGCCTTCCGATACCGTGACAATCGTGCGCTACGAACTGTGGCAACCAGACCCGATCCCCGACGGCCCTAGCCATGACTCGTTCTTTGCGGAGGACAACGATATCAGGCACGTCGATTCGCTCTAGAAGACGGGCACGTGTGCAACTGGACTGTCGAGGCTGATGACTACAACACTGCCATGCAGCTGTATTACGACCACAGGGGTTGGGGACGTTACCGGCCCATGGAGGAGTGAGCGCTATGCGCCCCTGATCACCGGGGAGCGAGTCAGTTATAGACCCTGGCTGAAAGGCACAGCCGTAGTGCGCCAGTATGGGCGCCATGTCCAAGGAAGTGCTTCTTGATCTTCGTGAGGCGATAGACGCTTTGGTGGGTGGACTCATCGGCATGCCGAGCTACAGCGTCGGCTCGTTGCGGGTGCCTCAGCCCTCGATGCCACCTACTCGGCCCTTGTTGAGGAGCTACACGAGGCTGACAACGACCTGGAGCAGATCCAGTTCACGATGCTCCAAAGCGAACAGATGCCAGCGGCGATCTTCCGCTTGGATGCAGCCCGAAACGCCATCGACTCTCTACTCCAGGCCCAAGGCGAGCCGTAACCTTCGCCTGCCCCACAACGCCGGTTCGGTGGGACATTTCGCCGAGGCTAGGGCGACGGCGCCCACAGCAGATTTGTCGTTCAAGGTCTATCCTTTTTGCGGTTATCCGAACCCCCAAATCAAGGAGGTATCCCGTGCCCCAGTACGTGATTCTCATGAACCACTCCGCCGATACGTGTCCGAGCGCTAGCGAACGAGTGCGGAAGTGGACCGAGGAGGCCCTCGGGGACCGACTCCCGAAGAAATGCACTGAGCTTGGCGTCCAAATAACAGTGGGGCCGTTGCATCTCGATCCAAGCCACCGCACCCTCACGATCGCTGACGCACCAAGCATCGAAGCCGTAAATCGAGCACTGCAAGAGGGTGGTCTGATCCACTTCAACGACATCGAGACCTTTTCCGCCACTCCGGTCCCAGAACTCCTGGAGCGGATGGCGGACGTTCCTCGTATCTTCGACTGACAGGCCACGAACCGAATCTGAATAGGGGCCACCAGAGTCCCTGTGCGTGCCAACGGACCAACCGTGCGCGTCCGGAGGTGCGCCGCCTCGATCCGAAGAAACGCGAGTGGGGGTTGGCGACCGTGACAAGCGGGTGTTCCCTCTACACCGGGAGCTGGGCGGTTATCTGCCGTGGCCGGTCGGCGCTTCGAGAGCAGGGGTGACATGGCCCGCATCCTGCATATCCGGTTGCCGCCCCCGCCAACGAGTGCGAAACTCAGGTCTCCGCGACCAAGGAGGAACTCGATGCCGAAGTACCTCGTCGAAGCGTCCTATATCGGAGACTGAGTTCAGGGACTCCGCAAGGAGGGTGGCTCGGCCCGTCGAGCCGTCGTAGAAAAAGCGTGTTCCAGCGTTGGCGGGAGACTTGACGCGTTCTACTTCGCGTTTGGCGATGCGGACGTCGTTACGATCATCGACCTGCCGGACAATGTGACAGCGGCCGGTGTCGCCCTGCTGATTGCTGCCAGCGGCAAGGTTGACGTCAAGACCAGCGTCCTATTGACTCCGGAAGAAGTCGACGCTGCGGTGAAAGTCGGGGGCGACTATCGCCGACCCGGGGGCTGATCGCTTAGCGCCCCCATCAGCAACGTGCCGTTACCGTCCGGTGGGTGCCCCGATCACCGGATAGGGGTACTTATCGAATGTGTGGTTCCGCTGTAACTGGGCTCGCCATTGGCCGAGCCCCCCGCCCTCGTCAGGTCAGCTAAGGAACCCCCCGAACCACTGCTGACCCGACGACACCTGATGTCTACACCCACACGCTCGGGTTGCCCCTGGCGCGCACCCGGGGAAGTTGGACACCGAATAGAGAGGAGCCAATATGGCTCTCATGACGGTGAACGACGAAGGATCGACTGACTTCCGGTCGAACAATCGGTGGTCAGCCAGCAAGAAGTTGGATGTGGTGCTCCGCCTGCTGCGAGGAGAGAAGCTCGAAGAGGTGAGCCGGGAGGTGGGAGTCGAAGCCCACCGGCTGGCGGCCTGGCGAGACGAATTTCTCGATGCCGGCAAGGAAGGGCTCAAAGGGAAGCGGGCCACCACCGAGGAGGATCGAAAACTCCGAGACGCCGAGCGCAAGATCGGCGAGCTGACCTTGGAGAACGAGATCTGGAAGAAAGTGGCCGAAAAAAGGGGGCTCAAGATGCCGCCGCAGAAGCGGCCGCGGTGAGTACCGAGATGGCCATCCCCCTGGCCACCGTCTGTCGGGTCACGGGGGCTCCCCGGTCGACCATCTATCACCGACGGTCCCGAGGGGATGCCCTCGGGGTGAGACCGGGCCCGAAGACCCAGATCAGCGATGCCGAGCTCACCGAGCGGATCCGGGCCGTGATCACCGCCAGCTCGTTCTCCGGCGAGGGCCACCGAAAGGTGCGGGCCCACCTGCGACGGGATCACCAGCTCCATGTGGGCAAGAACCGGGTGCTGCGTCTCATGAGGAGGGCGGGTCTGCTGGCTCCCCAGCGGGTGGCCAAACGTCGCCGCCCCCGGGTCCATGACGGCAAGATCATCACCGACGCCCCCAACCTCCGCTGGGGGACAGACGCCACCATGGCCTGGACCAGGAACGACGGTTGGGTCTGGGTGTTCGCCCTCCTCGATCACTACACCGACGAGGCCTGGGCCCACGTGGCCAAGGTGGGCAACCGCTTCGCCGCCCTCCAGCCCGTCTATGACGCCGTCATCGACCGGTTCGGGAAGCTCGAGCCCGACGTGGCCCGGGGAATCAAGCTCCGCCACGACTGGGGCAGCCAGTACCGGGCCCACCACTTCCAGGGGTCCCTCAACTGGTTGGGCATCGAGGACGATGCCGCCTTCGTCGGTGAGCCCCAGGGCAACGGGGTGGCCGAACGCTTCATGCGGACCATCAAGGAACAGTGCCTCTGGTCTCGGCTCTTCGAGGACGTGGACGATCTCCGCCAAGGAGTCGCCACCTTCATCCAGACCTACAACGACGAGTGGCTCATCGAACGCCTGGGCCACCGGACGCCACGAGAGGCGTTCAACGAAGCGACAGCTCAGGTTGCCGCGTGATAGTCAGAGAATCTGTCCAACGAACCGGGGCCTCAACACCCCCAGCGGCGCTCACTTTCCCTTCCCGGCTGTTGGTTTGGATGCGCCTGTGTCGGGTAATTTGGGGACATGTTGTGGTGTGACCACTGTGGCTACACGTTCGCCCAGCCCGGCCCTGAACAGTTACACGCGATGCCCGAGCTAAAGAAGGACCCAGAAGAGACGGCCCCGCTTGCGGTCGTTTGCCCGGCCTGCAACACGGTGCACCGGGTCGTGTATCTGAGCCAGAACTAGCCGTCGCTCGTTTCGGATCCGATGAGGCCCGGGTCAGGCTCGGCCCAGTTTGAATTTCTTTTCCAATTTCTTCGCGACTAACTAACCCAGATTGAAAGGAGACGGTCAATCTGGTGGCAGCACTGTCTTTACTGGCGGTCACATCGCACAACGTCGAAGGATGGCGCCAGGCGAGTGAGCTGGGGCTAGCCCTCCTACTGTCCGCGCTCATCGGTCTTGAACGGGAGATGCGGCAAAAGAGTGCGGGCCTGAGAACCCACACTCTCGTCGGCGTTGGTGCCGCTCTGTTCATGTTGATCAGTAAGTACGGGTTCAACGATGTTCTCGAAGCGGGTCGGGTCATCCTCGATCCATCGCGGGTCGCAGCCCAGATCGTGACCGGGGTCGGATTTCTTGGCGCAGGCCTAATCTTCGTGCGGCGGGACTCAGTCCGCGGCCTTACTACCGCTGCGGCAATATGGGTCACCGCCGCGGTCGGGGCCGCTTCTGGTGCCGGGCTACCCGTGCTGGCCGCCACGACTACGGGGATCTATTTCGTGGTCGCGCTTATCTTTCCAGCCGTTACGCGTCGTCTACCTCAATCTTCAACCGCGATCTCCATGATCCGTGTCCGCTACCCAGACGGTCGGGGCATTCTGCGGCATCTCCTCCAGGTTGCAACGGATCGGGGCTTTGCAATCGACGAGGTCTCCACGACCACCATGGGTCATTCACGAGAGCAACCTGGTGGGTTGGTTGGTGGGTCGGGCCGCTCGGTGGCCGAGGTGACACTGCACCTTCATGGCAAGTCCTCGATCAACGAACTTGCCGCCGCCTTCTCTGAAGTCGATGAGGTCGAGGCCGTATTAGCCGACGACATAAACGCCGCCGACGAATAGTCGTCTCCTGAAGAACCGCAGGGATGATGCTGACGGGCATCTGCGCCCCGCCGTGGTTTAGCTCGGAGCGGTCAGCAGGGTCCCCTTGGCCTGCACCGGCATTTTTTGGTGCTTCGCGATTTTGAACGGTGCGGTCGGGGCCGTGTTCACCTCGATCAGCTGTGCGCCACTGCACTCGTTCACCGGAGCAGCCGTAGTGGAGTCCGATACCACCGGGAGCTTCGGCACCTTGTACACCGGGGTCTGGAGCACTGGCAGGGCACCAGTGAGGTCGGTCGTCACAGACCGCCGCCACGGAGTGATGTTTGGAGCAGCTACACCGAACACCGTCTCCAGGAATCGAAGTTGGGAAGTGTGGTCCATCTGGTCGTGACAGACATAGCCCCCCAGGGAGAATGGCGACACCACCAGCATCGGAACTCGGACCCCCATGCCGATCGGCCCGGTATCGCCGCCCGCCGAACTGGGCAGTGGCTCCACCGTGAGGTACTCACCAGCGGTCCCGCTCGGGGCGGTGGGCGGGGGGACATGGTCGAAGAAGCCGTCGTTCTCGTCGTACATGATGAACAGCACCGTCTTGGCCCACACAGCAGGATTGGAAACCAAGGTGTCGAGGATCTGTTGCGTAAACCACTCCCCCAAGGCGGGTGGAGCGGGGGGATGCTCATCGAAGCCGTCCGGAGCAAAAATCCATGACACTTGGGGAAGCGTTCCCGCCGCCACATCGGAAGCAAAATCGTTGGGGCTGGCACCGTCGGTCAAACCACCGGTCACGTTGGGACCGAAGTATCCGAAAGCGTTCAGATGCAGCGACGACGCCGGGTCGGCCAGGAACTGCTCAAAATAGACCAGCACATTGTTGCCGATGAACGCGCTGGACGACGGTTGGTAGATCGGCCCGTGGGGGTTGTACGCCTTCCAGGAGATGCCTGCCGATTGCAACACCTCGGGCATGGTTGTCCATGAGCAGGTACCGCGAACGGCACTTTGACTGTCATTCGTCACGATGATGGGACCACCGGCATCCCCGCCGGGGTCGACGGTTCCGGTCATCTGCATGAGGCGGTTAGGGTGAGTCGGGCCGAGAACAGAGCAAAAGTAGTTGTCGCAAATCGTGAACTTTTCCGCCAGGTCATAGTAAAACGGCAGATCACCCTTCTTGTAATACCCCATCGTATTGATGCCGAGAGCACCTTCATAGGTATTCGAAGTGTGCGTTGAAACGAAGCTGTCCATGGCCCCACCGTTCCACGAAGCGTGCTCTGCTGGCCACGTGTGCGACAGGTCGTAAGTGCATTCTGCCTGTTGGGACTTTGTATTCATATGAAACGGAAGCAGAGTCGAGTTCTGGCCTCCGGGCCACGACTGGGTGAAGGCCCCCCGGTTGGTGGCGTCGTCAAACCCCCGGACGCCCTTCATCGAGCCGTAGTAGTGGTCAAACGACCGGTTTTCTTGCATGAGGAAGATCACGTGCTCAACGGCACCGAGGTCACTTCCTGCCGCCTTGACCTTGGCGGCACGTCGGATGGTGTCAGCTCCGGAGGCAGGAGCACCACCCAGGGCAGCAAGGCCCAGTGCCATGGCACCCCCGACACCCCCGGCTAGGACCTGCCGCCTGGTGAAGCGCAGATCGGTCATTTGTTCCCCCTGACCTGTTCCATGGCAGCTGGACAGCGTCCCGCCCCGCATGCATTTGCCGAGCCGGATCCTATCGGGTTTGTTCACACAATGTTCACCTTCTGATTACCTCCCGATTACCGTGTTTCAGGTGGATTCGATCGCCAGGCGGACTCCTCCGGCATGCGCAGCCGATCTCTGGTGCACCGGTCGCCCCGTTTGCCTACGTCCACAAGCCCGGTCGAACCGATCTGGTTGACTTCTCCTGCTCCGACAGCTGCGAAATCGGAGCCAGCTGAAATCCCGCCCTTCGAACCAACTGGTTGATGACTACCTATGGACCCCTCGAATACATGGCCATCTCGCCTTGGCCATGTATTAGTCCCCACCATCAGACAGTGCGATCCGGTGCCAGTTGAGACGGACCGTGGGAGGTCTGCCATTTGGCCCACTGAACAGCGCCTGCGGAACGAAGTTGCTATGCGAGATGGATCAATCCCACCAATCGCTGTAGACCGAATGCAAACGCTCTCGAACGCTGGCGTCACAAAGCGCACCGCGTAGGCCAGCGTAAAAGGCCTCTCGTGGGCTGTACCCCAACCGGGCTGCGACCTCATGCTCGCGCCCGAGATCGGTGTCGAACATGGCAGGGTCATCGGTGTTGATGGTGCACAAGACTCCGGCGGCCGCCATTTGGGGCAGTGGATGGTCCTCGATCGACGCAACTACCCTCGTCCGTAGGTTCGAGACGGGACAGACATCGCACACGATGCCTCGGGCAGCGATCTCACGAAGGAGGCTGGGATCGTCGACAGCTCGAATGCCGTGCCGCAGGCGATCGGCATAAAGAAAATCGATGGCTCCCCTTATTGACGAGGCCCCTGCCGCTTCACCAGCGTGGGGAACCGATCCCAATCCTTTGTCCTTAGCCATGCGAAATGCCGGTTCGAAAGGCTCAGGAGGAAAGCCGTCCTCGGGTCCACCGATTCCTACCCCCACGATGCCGCGGTGTCGGTACTTGGCGGCATATCGGACCGTCTCCATCGCGACATCGAGCCCGAGGAAGCGGGGAATGTCCACGGTCAGGCCCATATCGAGGCCCGTTTCCTCCTTGGCCTCGACGATCCCGTCGCAAAAGCCGGAGAACACCTCGTCCCACGAAGCTCCACCACCAATGCGCTCAACCGGGGTGAAGATGCCCTCGACGTAAACCGCTCCATGTGAGGCCGCTTCCCGGGCGTAGCCGACGACCACCTGGCGGAAGTCACGTTCGGTCTGGATGACGGGAGTCACTAGGAGCCACAGCTCCAAGAAGTGCTCGAAGTCCCGATAGCGGTAGAGATCTGCCAACTCGGCATCGGAGGTCACGGGAAGCGGATGCTCGTTGCGCCTGGCCATCTCGAACAGGTCGCGAGGGCGCACCGTCGCTTCGAGATGGACGTGCAACTCAATCTTGGGAAAGGGGGCAGCAGCGGACATTTGGTCTTCCCGTCGCGTCGAAAGCAGTAGGCCTTTCGCCGCGAACCGGGATCTTCTGACCCTTCCCCAACAGGTCAGCTCGTGACTTGGTGAAGTGTACTGCCAGGGCCAGGACTAAACCAGGGGCCTTCTCGGGCCGACCCGGTATAAGGCTGCGCTCATAGATGGTCGGCAAGTCGCTGACTACCTATGACCCGAACAGGTGGCCATCACGGGTTGCCACGTGTTGGCCCCATCATCAGCCGACCTGATTTACCGTGGGACTCCTGCAGGTGTCATTTCGGGCTGGGCCAATCCACAGGCTCTATAACAACATCGAGCCGTAACACCACGGAGTGGTCGGCCGGTTACGAAACATACCGTGGTCTCCGACGTCGTATTCAATGAACAGTACCGTCGCCCCTTTCCGCTCCGTCCGCCGTTGTCGGCGCTCGCTCGATCAACTCGCTGAGGTGCGCACGCAGAGAGGTGAGTTCGGAGTACAAGCCGTCGATGCTCGCCCTCATTGTTGCCAGATCGTGGGCCAGGCTTGACGACTCGGCCTCGATTAGTTCCTCGACTTTGGGTTTCTCATCGTTGCTGGAGATGAAATAGGTGGCTACGGCGGCGGTGAAGATCCCGACCAGTGCGACTCCGATAATAAACATCACCGATGCGACAATCCGTCCGGTTGTCGTTGTCGGGTCGCCGTTGGTGCCGACGGTGGTGACCGCTCCTACCGACCACCACAACGCCTGAGGGAACGAGCGAAGGCTCGCGCCCGGTGGGTGCGCTCTGAGTTGTAGATGACGGCAGCCCCCGCCAACACGGCGACGACAGCCACGACGCCGACGAACGCCATTGCCCGTCCGGCCAGGTGTCGACGAGAGCGGACGACATATTCCCCGGCTATCCCAATCACTCGCAGCAAACGAAGTGGTCTAAGAAATGGGACGCACACCACGATGAAATCGAGGACGTGGGTTCTGACGAAACGCCCCCGAGCGGGTGCGAGGTAGAGGCGGACGAAGTAGTCCACGGCGAACGCGACCCAAATTAAGATGTTGGCGACGAGGAATGCAGCCTGCTCCTGCGGTGTCAGATGGACGACCAGCGGTATTAGGAGAACGGCAAGGAAGATCAAGGCCAGCGGGACGAGGACGTAGTCGGCGCTCCGCTCCCAGGCTTCGTAGCCGCCGTTCGCCCGGTAATCCGCTGCGCGACCCATTGGGGGAAATGTAGCGTAGCCGACTCTCTACATAGATGACCCGCGCTGAGGCCATGGCTCACCGCGACGGCACTGCTGCGCAACCGGCACGGCCACCGCCAGGAGGAGGGCGAGGAAAAAGGTGGCCTCGGTAAGGCTGGCCACAAACACGACCTTTTCGCCGATGGGTTGCTGTATCCTCGACGACCCAGTCTCAAGCACTCTTCTGACGAAGCGAGTAGATTCGGGTGCACATCGAATCTCAGGCGGAGGTAGACCTGTGAAACACGGTCGTGTTCGATCGTCCGTATTGGTAGGCCTGCTGGCTCTCGGAACAATCACCGTCAGCATCGGTGGATTCGTAGCCCAAGATTCTGCGTCGGCCGCACCTGTTCACGCTGCTACCAGCCATACCGCGGGTGCAACCTGCACCGGGTACGTCCCACCAGGTGCTGCCGTCGCCATGGCGGCCCCGCCCAACGGGTCCGGTTACTGGATCGCCGATAACGCGGGGCTGGTCGAAGCCTGTGGTGGTGCCCCGAGTCTCGGTTCGGTGGGAGTTGCTCTCGCCCGACCAATCGTGGGGATGGCGTCGACACCGGATGGTGGTGGCTATTGGCTCGTGGCGTCCGACGGCGGCATCTTCACGTTCGGGAATGCTCAGTTTTACGGCTCAACCGGAGGTCTCACGCTGAACCAGCCAATCGTGGGAATGACAGCCACGGCAGACGGAGGCGGCTACTGGTTGGTCGCAGCCGATGGGGGAGTGTTCGCATTCGGAGATGCGGCATTTCATGGTTCGACAGGCTCGTTGCATCTCAACAAGCCGGTCGTGGGCATGTCGTCCGACCCGACGACCGGTGGCTACTGGCTGGTGGCCTCCGACGGAGGGATCTTCTCAGGAGATGCACCGTTCTACGGGTCCATGGGTGGGGTGCCGCTGAATCAGCCGGTAGTCGGTATGGCAACAACCCCTGATGGCGAGGGCTATTGGCTGGTGGCAGCCGATGGGGGCATCTTCTCCTTCGGCGATGCCGTCTTCTACGGATCCACAGGTTCGATCCACCTCAATAAGCCGATTGTCGGGATGGCCCCTGATCTCGCCACCGGTGGTTACTGGTTTGTGGCATCAGACGGAGGGATCTTCTCATTCGGGAGTCCCTTCTACGGCTCTGCCGTCGCTCCGCCGTCAGTGGCTCCATCTTCGCCCTCCTGCTCGGTGTCCATGTCGCCCCCTAATCCGGCGCAGTACACGAACGTGACAGCCAATGTTCAATCCAATGTTGGCAACGCCGCAGTCACCGTAACGACCGTTTACCGGACGTCCACGTCGATGCATCCCGGAACCACCAGTGCCTCAGGTACGGCGTCGATTCCTATTGACATCCTCGATGCAACCGTCGGCTATGTGGTAGTCGTCAAAGTTTCGGTGGGTGGGGCCACTTGCTCGTCGAGCTTCATCCCAGTTGCGTAGGCAGAGAGAACCATTCAACGTGGAGGTGTAGATAATGGCCCGACGAAGCTCCCTGCGGTCGCAGCTCTACAGAGCGGCCAGAGATCTGGGTAACGTTCAAGCAGCGGAGAAAGGACCGGGCTCGTACGCCAAGCGTGTTGCCAGGCGGAAGGTGTATCGGACAACCGACGGGATGACCCGCCACCTGCTGCGCGGATTCGGGCTCTGAATCCATTTCTAGCCGTTCTAATCGACGAGCGGCTCGTCCAGTGAAAGCCAGGTCGAGCTTCACGATGTCGAGGACGGCAACGGGCCTGTCTTGGGGTGGGGGCTGGGTCGCAGATCTCATTAACCAAGGGAAACTGACTTCCTCGGCCGATGCTGGACCCTCCCACGGTGCAACTTCTGGTAGCAGACCCACTCTCGGCCTTCAGATCCGGCTGAAGATAGAGCGACAAAGCGAAATGCCCGCTGGCGGGAGCCCGTTGGGCCTAGCTTTGACCGCAGGTGAAATATGCCAGCATCGTTGTGCTCTGGCCATTATCTGCGTACCCAGTGCCACCGCCCGCCAGACAGGCGTCTCCCAACGCGACGTTCTTGGCTTGGAGATCAGCTTCGGAGATCCAGGGATAGCCGTCGCAGGTCCAAAGAATGGTGGGCCATGACCCGAACGTAAGGTTGTCGTTGCCGAAGGTGCCCCCGTACGACTCGCACAGCGTCTGCGAGATGGATCCGCTTGGACCGGCAGGACCTTGAATCCCCTGTACGCCCTGTGGTCCAGTTGCACCAGTTGCACCAGCAGGACCCTGTGGTCCAGCCGGACCCGTTGCACCAGCGGGACCTTGCGGTCCCTGAGGTCCGGTCGAGTTCCAAGAGATGACGGACGATCCCCTGTGGCCACAGTACGGTCGAGCGGTACCCACCATGGACAGTCCCCCATTCGACAGACAGGCGTAGTAGGTGGTGTTGGTGGTGCTGGTATTGGGTGTGACCGGAGCTGACGTGGCAGCAGCAAGCGATGCCCAAGCCACCACTGCAGTAACCACGCCAGCAACTGCCAGTACATATGTCCTTGGGGTTCTCATCGTCCGCTCCTTTTGGGTTGTGTCTGTTACCTCCCGACACGCGAGGACCAGTGAAGCCTCCCACCAGTAACTCGGAACTGGGAGGATGGTGCCGCGACGACGTCACCGACGGGAACGAGTACTCGGCATTGTCGAGAAACCGTCACGGTGCGATGACCAAGCACGAACGACTGACCCATCCGGATGGCAGCCTGGGTGTCGTGGACCTCTACGCCGAGGCGTTTTGCTTACTGTCGGAGCGTTGCTTCCGGCTAATCCAGGCTGAGAACGGCACCGGCCACGCCCAGCACTGTCCGTACGGGACCAAATGGCGTGGTCGATTCCAGGACGCCGCCGGGAAGTGGCACACGGTTGTGGCTTGCCAGGGCCACCGAGCGGACCTTGACGCCGTCCAACACATCCGGCCGTGACCGGCCCAAGGGGCCATGGTGAGGAGAACCACTTCGATGAACAACTAGATGGTCCCCATCGTCAACCGATCATTTCGAACTGGGTCCCATGCCCGGTGCCGTATTAGACCGGCTCATGTGGACAAATAGGACAACACCAAACACCAGCAGGCCGGTCACACCTCTCCGAGCATCCGATCCTGGCCACCCGGTGACATCGGAGGGGACTACTCCGACCCGTAGGTGTTGGCGAAGTTGTTGAGGACCGCCGTACACAGTGCCTGCTGGCTGTATGGAAGCGTGCAGGTGTCGAGCCAACTGCCGTTGCTATTCCCACTGTGGTACGTCATGACGCCATTTGCTGGGTACTCGCCGCCTGACGGATAGGCATCGCCAGTGACTCCGGGTGGATCGAGGAACCCGACGACACCATCTTCGATCGGCTCGGACGACTCCGCCTCGGGCTTCGACGTGCATGCCATTTGATAATCCTGCTGGTAGTCGGCGGGGCCGTGGCAAAGAGGGGACACGCCTGAACTTCTCGACAACTCACACATGCTGACGTTTCACTTGCATCAATGGCCTCGACCGTCGAGTCTCGCCGAGATGCTGACCCGACGGCGGTATTCTCACCCGTCGGAGTAATGGTTACGCCACCGGAGCCGTCTGCGCCGTAGCTGGCACTGCAGGTCCAGCCAGATGGACCAAGAATCTTCATGACGCCTGCCTCATCAGCGAATACTGACAACTGGCTTGTCAGATCCTGAGGGACCGACTCCGTCATCGACGACGGAAGCGAGACGGATGTAGGCGGGGGAGAGATAGCGTACGACGTTGGACAGGCGACCACCGGGAGTGTTGCTGACACCAGCGCAGTTGGATTCTGGGATGTAGCGGCAGTAGTTGATGGAGATGATGGATTCGTGCTCGCCGTGGTCGAAGATCCGTGACTTGGGGCCAGCGTTGTTGTCGTTGTGGCCTTTGTCGACGCCTTCGCATCTGAGTGTCCAAGTGCAAACACGCCAACCCCAATGAGTGCCTCAACAAGTATGAAGGCAGCGATCCCTATCCAGACCACCCGATTGCGCCCGTTGGGACGATCGGAGCCCTCAACGTTGTCGGTGGCGATGTCACTGGGTAATCCCTGATGCCAGGTTCTGCTCCAAGACCACAGTGGTCATGGCGATCGAACCTCCGGGCGGCCAGGCTGCCCGCCATTGCGGTTTTCGACAACTTCAACGAGTAGCTCATCGGCCGATAGGCCGCTGTGCCGGAATTTCCTTTTGGAGCGCCTTGATCACCGTGCTCGTGGAGCCTCGGGTCGCAGCCCTTCCAAACTGGGGCTCGATGATCCACCCGGTACAGGACTGCATCAGGTCTGCCCTCGCCAAACGGCGCACGGCCGGTCGAGGCAAAGGCCACGGTAGCCCCCCCCAGGTGAACACGTCGATGGCCGAGGTCGTGCCGTTTCCGAAGGGCCTGCTCGGGGGCCATCCAGCCCGGTGAGCCAACGATGCTCCCCGTCAGCGTGAGAGCCGTCCCCCCGTCCGCCGCATGCGGAGATGCCGAAATCGACGACCTTGGGTCCGGTCGGTGACATGAGGACGTTTGTAGGCTTCAGGTCCCGGTGAATGACGCCCACTGCACCCATCGCCACGGAGAGCCTCAGCCAGGCCAACGGCCAGTCCGATCAGTTGGTCGCCAGCCAGGGGTCCGTGTTGAGCGACGAAATCGAGCAGGTTGCCACCCTCCACGTAGTCGGTGACGAGGTATGGATGGTCTGACTCCAAATCGGCATCGATGTACCGAGCGTTGCAAATGCCACCAACCCGCTGGGCCGCCTCTACCTCACGGCGAAATCGCCCCCGGAAGCCGACGCCGTCAACGAGTTCAGACCGGATCAACTTCAGTGCTATCCGATGGCCCAGGCTGTCGACGGCCAGGTAGACGACACCCATGCCACCAACGCCGATGCGGCTCAGGAGCCGATAAGGACCAATGCGATCGGGATCTGATGCCTGTAGGTCCGCCATACTGGGGAAACTGTAATGGTGAGGGCTATCTGGCGGGTGGTTCGCTCGTCTTGGCCTCAGCTCATTCGATCAGGCGTCTCCGAGCATCCGCTCCTGGCCTTCCGTGACATCGACAACGCCACGCCTATGTCGGTAATGCTTGGTCAGCATCCTCGTGTCTTTGTGTCCGAGCATGTCAGCAACCTGGTGGATGGGAACATTCGCTTCAACCAGGAGAGTGGTGGCCGTGTGCCGGAACTCGTTCGGTGAAAGCGCTCTGACTCGGGCCCTCTTGCACTCGTCCTGGACAGTCCGGCGAAGATTGGATGGGTCGACCGGGGTGCCGACGGCCGAGGGAAAAACGAGGCCATGGTCGTCCCATACGGGTGCCAGTAGCCGTTCCTTCTTTTGATTTACCTGATGCACCCGCAGGGCAACGATGACTCGGTCGGGTAGCCGTACGGTTCGGTAGCTGTCCGTCTTTGGAGGACCGATGACCAGCTCTCCTCCTGGTAGGCGCTGGAGGGACTGATTCACGCAAAGGGTCCGTTCATCGAAATCAATGGCCTTCCACGGTAGGCCGAGGACCTCCCCAGGCCGGAGCCCGAGCATGAGGGCCACGAGGATCATGGCTTCATGGCGCTGACCGAAACGCTCGCCAGTAGCCGCTGGCCCTCTTCCGGGGTGAACGCCTTCTTCTCCACCGGCCTGGCAGCATCCGGAGGAAGCTCGACCAAGCGGGCGATGTTTCGATCGAGCAGGTTCCTCGCCTGAGCCTTTGACAGGGCCGCACTGAGGCATGATCGAATCCGGGAGAGAGAAGACCGGCTGAGAGGCTTCTGACTGCCCCCACGGCGCTTCTTAGCCTCTTTTGGGGGCGTCCGGGTGGCCAACTGCTCTAGGAGGTTCTCGACGTCGTTGGGGGTCAGCTCACGGAGGCGCTTTCCTCCCAGCGGTTCCAACTGCTTGAAGGCCCAGACGTAGTTCGACTGGGTGTTGGGGTGCTTCTGGGCCACCACCCTCTCGACATACCAGTCCAGGAACTGTCCCAGCCGGGTGTCATCTCCTACGGGGAGGCCAGCGTTGACCGCTGCCCTGAGCCTGTCCAGTTCTTTAAGTGCGGCCGTTCGTGTCTTCCGGGTGACCCGTCGGCGCTTGCCGTCAACGGTGATCTCGCCCCGCCAGACGAGCACCTTCTGGACGACACCCCCTTTTGTCCGCCAGACGGTCTCTTTGTAGACCGAGCCCTCGCCGTATCCCAGCTTCCGTGCTGTGCCCATGAGAGCGACCATAACGAAAAAGGGGAGAAGAAAGGGGAGGTTTGGAGTCCTCATCGGAACCCACCGGCTCCCACAGGTCCCCAACGTCCCAGCTCAGAGGGCTGCGTGGGTTTCTGTGGGGACGGCCGGGCAGGATGACACGCAAGGGGTCGTGGGTTCAAGTCCCGCACGGCCCACCCGAAAACCCCAGGTCAATCACTATGTGGGTCTGATCCTCGGTCACGACTAACCTCTTGAAACCCCGAACGTAGCAACAACGACCTTACTCCACCCACCCGTATGCACCCAACTAGGTTTGGTACCCCAGTGATATCACTTGACACGTGTATGGCTATTTGAAAGAACCGTGCGTTTTCGGTCCTATTCCCGCGTTCCCCGGGGCCGAAAGAACCCCGGGCCGGCCAACGTGAATCGGGCGGCGGAGACCGGTTCACTTCTGGAGGCGGAACCAGGGCCGGCCCGGGGCGGCGCACAAGTTACCACCCGGTAAACGCATTGTGACATCGGTGGTGCCCACCAAGGACGACATTGCTTCAGACCGCAACGCAAGGTTACCGTCATCGGCGGGCGGGAATCGGTTGGCTCACGGAAGCCGGTAGCGAGGGTGCCAGGGGGCCCCGCTACCGGCACCGCAGCCCAACCGCTGGCCCAGCTTGATCGGTCATTCCTCGAGCCCCGATCAAGACGCCCATCGCTCATGGGGTAGGTCCGACCACTCGTGCCCGCAAAAGCCGGCACCGCAGATGCACGTTCGGTAGGGGCGAAGGAGCAAGGCCGTCGCGCTCCGCCTTCGACGATGAGTCTCGGAGCGTCAACAGCGTCGCAGTTCGGGCACCTCGGGCTGGGCTGGGCCTTCTCCATTTCGCCGACCTCTCAATGGAATCTGACGAGTCCCTGCCCAGACGCTCATCCGTGCTCTGGCGTCACACCACTGTCACCTGTTGACCGAGGCACTGGAGCCATTTCCAGGTCATCGAGCACGAGCCGACAGGTCCATTGGGACAGGTGACGACCACGGTGATGACGAATGGAGCCACAGGGCAGACATTGATTGTGCGCTGGGCACACCGTCAGGACCCGCCCTATCTATTGACGGTCAAAGGGGCTACGTCTGGCAATGTCGGGGGACACGATTTGGTTTGGCAAGGGTCAGACAAATGGCCATTACCCTCACAGTGCAGGACATTCGGCGCACACTGGTCGCCGACGGAGTGTTTCGCTCCGCCGAAACAGCGGACGAAGCCACCCTCCGTATGCTCTGGAGCGCCCGCAAGAGTCCCGAGTACCAACGCCGGTTGGCCGAACTCGCCAAATAAAACGGACTCGCTATCGGAGACTCGGCCCGATCGCGGCGTGTCACAGAAGATTCATCGGGACGTCAGTCATCCTTCACCCATCGGCCAATGCGGGGTGTTACAACGTCAATAGTCCGGTTGCTCCCTTCCCCGGCCGGCCGGACCGTGAGGAGTGTCGGCGCCACTGACGACAGGTTACGGGCCATCGTCGGCGGTGCTCCCTCAATGGTCATCGCCGGGCGAGGCGCCGTCCGCTCTCGGTGTTGATCGGGGTGTAATTCATCTCGAAGTGGTGGTAGAGCCGGGACTCGTCCGCCTGGGATAGCTCCTCACCGTGCAAGTCGATGTCGGGCGCGGTTCGGACCCGCTCCTTGGTTACTTGGACCTGAAGGTCACCGGGGCCGATCTGGACACCACCCAACGGCACGAAGGTGAGATGACGGCCGATAATGCCCTCCTTCACCGTGGCGAACTGCGGCTCATCAGTCTCGACGTCGACGTAGACGTCTTGAAGTTTCCCGCCCTCCGCGTCGATCAGCGCCCGACCGTGCCAATCGGAGACATTCCAGTTGGCCTCTTCCTGTCCCTGGTCCTGACCCTGGTCGTAAACATCAGCCATCGCAACCTCCCGGTTTGGCGCCCACTTTGCCAGTTGGAACAACAAGGAACGGGCACGTCTGGCGTGCTCACGGTTGGGGGGAAGTACCTGGTTCAACCATTCGTCAGGCGGACTGGTATCGGTTGGCTGACCGAAGCCGGTAGCGAGGGAGCAGGGCGCCCCGCTACCGGTTTCACTGTCGGCCGTCACCAGCGGGCCTTGGTCGCGTGGTACGGGCATAAGTCCAGATAGGCATTACTCCATCCTGTGCCGGCTGTTCGCTTCCAGCAATGGGCCGAGAAGTACCGCCGACCTCCACATCAAGATCGTGAACACCATCGGTGCTCGCTTGGGGCGTGTCCAACGTGGCTTCGGTGCGGCAGCCAAATGCATCGCACCGGAGGGTGATCTTGTCTACGGTCACGGGTTTGTCCTTACCCTTCATCGCGTCGTGGATTCGGCGGACCGTCGGAGTCGCGCGAATGAGTTGACCCGATGACTGTGCCTCGGACTGCCCAGCTCGACGCTTCCGTTCAATGGATCACAGCGCAACTTGGAGCACGACCCCATCGCGGCCGTACTCCAAGCCACGCAGCCCGTCGTCGCTCTGGACGACATCCGCAGTCCGGCCAAAGGAGTCGTTGCTTCTGCATCATGGCCCTCGGACCGGTCCGTCACAACCAATCGTGAACCTCCGGAGTGTGGATGGCAACCCCTGAAATCTCCGGCCAAAGTGCCAGTCCAGGGCCCCATGCTGTCAGTATCTACGGCTGACCGGACCTTGAGGAAGGGTCGGACGGTGCCGACGAGGTCCCTGGATTCGCCCAGGAACCGGCCTCCGGCAGGGGCGATCTGGACGGGGTCGGAAGGTGCGTGTCCAACGCAGGAGCCGACCTCCGCCACCGTCTGGTGCTGTTCCAGCGTGCTACCCGGCTACAACCCACGGCGTGCCTCGGGCGCGTGCTCAGGACACAAATCGACGGGGTCATCGCTCCGCGGGTTTCTCTTATACGAAGTCCATCCCTCTTGTGCGAAGTGCCGCCGAACCATCCGGCCCAAAAACTGGCTTGTGCGGACATCGTTGGTAACACCAGCCATGACGGCGGTCGTTCGGCAGCCGGAGTGGCCACACCTGAGTACATAACGGTCCATGGTCATCGACCTTCCAGAGTCATGTCGTTTCGAGGTACCCTATTAATCCAGTAGGAATAATAGCGACGGTCCGGACAGGAGGTCCGGGATGACCGGACCTTGAGGAAGTGGCGGACGTCGCCGGCGACAGGTTGTGGAGAGCCCCTCGCCGGCGGCGCTTCCTCGGGGCGGTCGCCGTCGGGTCACAGTGGCCGACTCCACCAAGTGTCGACGAGGACGCCTCCAGTTTGTCGAGGAGCCGACCTCTACCATCTCCCCTGTGGACACCCGTAACGGCGAGAAGTGGGGTCCCGCTGGGCATCGGGACGTGTCGATCGCCTTTGTCACCGCTCTTTTGTTGGATCGAGACCGTCTGCCCACGCGGCAACCCTGCCACGGGCAAGTCGGCTAATCGCGTCATGTCACAGACTGTTCATCGGGAGGCCAGTCATCCGTCACTCAATGGCCGGACCAAGCTGTTAAGAAAGGCCAGTAGTCCGGTTGCTCACTTCCCCCGGACCCTGAGGAAGTGCTTCCTCATTGTCGTCGGCGGCGCTTCCTCATTGGTCATCGCCCCATCGCGGGAGTACTCCACCACGAAAGCGTGGCCGATGTGGACGCCCACAGACCGCCTAGGAGCGGACCTTCATGGCAGCGTCGACCATTCCGCCTCGCGGGGGAGAGGGACGCTCTGGGCCGCACTTACGAACGCGCTCATCGCGCGATGGCGGTGCCCCCCCTGCGTCTTGAAGGGCGGTCTGATCGATACGGGTCCGGCCACTCACGGGTGCCCCCTACCGGCACTCATGCCGCGGTGGGTGGTTCCAAATGCTGCCGGATTGCCAGTGTTAGAGGTCGACGCTTCCAGCCTGGGTCCAGCATGGCGAAGAACACTCGCTTACCGTTGCTCCGCCTGTGCAGTCGGGCACTCAGCCTGTGTCCATCAAGCCTCTCAATGTCTGTCCATGGAATGGTCAACTCCAAGTTCCCGGTAACCCGGTGCAGTGGCCGGAAAGCTCTGTACACCGAGCTGGGCCCCAGTTCATCGAGGGCGGCCGCCACGTGCACATCGAGGTGCGTGTCGACCCCTCCGGTGATCCGGCGCGCGATAGTGGTCATTGTCATCTGTTCCTTTCGCTTGGGGTGGGTGACACCGCACCAGCAAGACGATGGACAGGACAGCGATGGGCCTGTGCGGCAGGCTCCTATGAGGTCGCTCCGTCAGACCGGTTGGTGTCGGGTGAGTGTCCGAGCCAGGCCGACGAATCGACTTCAGGACAGTCCCAAAAGACGTCAGCCGGAATTGATGGGGTCAGACCTGGCTCGGGCATTCACCCACACGCTGACCAGTTCTCCGTCCGGAGTGGTGGACCAGCAGCGAGCAATATCAATCCTCGCTGCCGGCTCAGGGTCGCGTTATCAGGGTGGAGACGCAGAAGCTGATCGCAGTTAACTAACTGCCGTCGTAGCCCACGATTGTGGATGACGTCACACCGAGCAGTGCGTTCACCGGGTTGGAGAGGGTGACGGTGATTCGGGAAGCAATGGCTCGCGGGTATACCAATCGGACAGCCACCGGGACTGGCGGGCGGCGGAGAACTAGATCGTCGCGGTGGTCTGACCGGGAGCGAACGTGACGGTGCCCGAGCTCGGGCTGAATGCGGCGGCGTCGCCGATGAAATACGAGTCATAGGTCCCGCCAGTCGGGCCGTCGGACAGTCGCAAAGTCAACCTGTACTGTCCTCGAAAAGGATTGACTCAACGTAACGGGAACGGCAATCGTCCCAGAAAAGAGCTCAGCTGTGGAAAGAAAAGACACGGTCGGAAGCGGCGTCACTTGGACTCGTGTCGAGGCGTGGCCCTCGCCCTTGATGTTGGATGCTCGGACCTTGATCTCATAACGACGTCCATTGGTGAGTCCGGTGACCGTGCACATGGTGGCCCCGGTGGTCGTACAGGTCTGGCCACCGTGCGAGGCGGTCACCGTGTAGCCGGTGATGGGGGAACCGCCGTCAGAAACCGGTGCCGTCCACGACACTGCTGCACCCCCACTGATGGCGGTTGCAGTAACCGCTGTCGGAGCTCCGGGTTTTGTGATCCTGGGGGCATGGGCGCCCGCAGGCACGCTAGCCACAACCGTCAGGACGGATACCGCAAGCAACGCCGGTGCGAACAGTCTAAGAACGTTGCGCCCCACCGGCATGAAGCGACGATCTGTCTGATCCAGAATTGGGCTCACGTACCCCTCCTTCATTTGGGTGGGGCTTGGAACCGCGATGGCGGTCGACCGCAGGCTAAGCAAAAAGCCTAACCACTTCCTTCGAGGGTCGCCACCTGCCCCACAACACCGGCTTCAGGCCGATATCTGGCGTGAGCCAGTCGATCTAACGTGGAACTCATGGCGCCAAGGAAGCAGCCCACGCCCGAGGATCGAAGTCATGCCATCCAGATCGTCCTCGCCACCTTGGCCGCCGGCCGGGACACGGATCCGGTCCTGGAAGAGCTCGCGGCATTGCACATTCGCCACGACATGTTTCCGGCTGAAGAGCTGCTCGAACTAGCCTCCGACGCCATTGATGAGTCGGGAGCCACTCCGGCCGATCCGATTGACTTCGAGAAGATCCGTGAGCGATTCCTCCCTGAGCACCGCTTCTCCGGAAAGAACCAGCACTACAAAAGCAAGTACGCCATAACGGCAGCCGCCATGATCCACGGTGGCGTCTATCCGGACCTGCTGGACGATGCTGCGTGGTGGCAGACCGATGACCTCTGGGTCTACTCATTCTTTACCCTACTCATCTTCATGCGGGCAGCAGCCGAGCGGACGGGTCGCTCGGTCGAGGAGGTCGCCCTGTCGATCGCCGATCGCCGGATGGTCCGACCTCAACCCGGTCGATGACCGGCAAGACGCAGGCTGACACGGCCTAGCCGGGCAGCGCCCCTATCCGCCGGCAACAAAGGCCACCACGACGTAGGCGGCATGCCGGTCGAAGTTCTCCCGTCGACGGTCATAGACCGTTGTAGTCCTCGGATCCGCATGGCGAGCGGCGATCTGGACATCCCGGAGGGGAACCCCTGCATCGAGTGCCGCCATGATGAACGCCGATCGGAGCATGTGGGGGTACACGGCGCTCAGCCCCGCTTGTTTCCCGATCGAGCGCACCCAGCGGTGAGCGGTGCGCCGATCCAGGCGCTTGCCGTCCTTCCTGCGAAGAATCGGCCCTTCGCTGCGCTCGCCGATGGCGAGGTCGATGGTCCGGGCCGCCCGTGGCACCAAGGGAATGATGGCCGGCTTGCTTCCCTTGCCCATGATCCGAAGCGTGCGATGACCCTGGGTGAAGGCGAGGTCCTCGATATTGGTCCCGCAGGCTTCGCTGACCCGTAGACCGTTGAGGCCAAGCAGTACGGCGAGGGCGGCATGGTTTCTGTCGAGCCGCTCGGCCGTGAACAGGAAGGTCCCGAGCTCCGCTTCGGTCGAGCCCTCGGCCCTCAGAGGGGTGAACCTTGGGACGCCGGACGTACTGGGCTGGTTTGGCACTGACCCGGCCGTCGATATGGGCGAACCGGTAGAAGCCGCATACCGTCGAGAGACGTCGGTCGATGGTGGAAGGAGCCAATCCCCTCTCTTCCATGGCACCCCGGTGGAGCTCGATGTGAGGTCGCTTCGCCTCGAGTACGACGAGGCCAACATCCGAAGCCCACTGGAAGAACGTCCGGAGGTCGAAGCGGTAGGCATCGAGTGTCCGGCCGCTGTACCTGGCCAGGAATGCCGCCGCTGCCAGATGTGCCTCATCGACGATGGGGTCGTCGGTCATGACGGTTAAATTGCTACTGCTGAGATCTGGCGTCAGGTGGCAGTCACGCACCAGTCCCTGTTCGAACCCTCCTAGACCTCGGCCTCGGTCGGGAACGGCGATCAGGGCGCCCGTCTGAGCATGAATGTGATCGGCGGGCACCCACCGACTTGTGCCGCGCCCGTCACCTCGAACCCGTGTCGCTCGTAAAAGGGGATGGTGCGCGGATTCGGAGTTTCCAGGTAGGTGGGGAGCTGGTCCGTGTCTGCGATCTCGACGAGGCAATGAGCCATCAACTGGCCCCCGATTCCCTGTCCCTGCAGGGCAGAGTCGACCCCGAACCAGGGTAGGTACCAGTGCGGGTACGTGGGATGAGCAGCGTCCATTTGTTCGAGAACCGCGAAGGTGTCAGCGTGCTTATCCGACGAAACGGTCTCGGTGAGCACAGCACCGATGGCGTCGCCGTCCGGCTCAGCGCCTGGGGGTAGCCAGAGGGCAACAGCGGAGAACTCGCTGAGACGCCATACAGTCTGTTCGTCGAATGCCCTACCGCCGAACGCCGCCAAGAACTTAGGGAAGTGCGTCAGATACCCGGGCAACTCGGGATAGAGCCAGCGCTCGACTGGGTCGTCCGTGAATGCTGAGACCAGGGTTTGATAGGCCCTCGGCTGCTCGGTCTTGAGCACAGTCGCAAACGACAAGTCGCTCATGGTGCAAAGGCTACGACTCCCTCCAACCTCTCGCCTACTCGCCAAGGGCCCAGCTACCGAGTGGGACTTCCTTTTGCTCCAAGGACTGTCACTCATGCTGCCCCAGAGTGGCACCCACCCCCAGTGGTATGGGACA
>CAVVGQ010000005.1:0-58472 GCA_963747825.1 uncultured Acidimicrobiales bacterium | reverse complement strand
ACAGAGCCATACTCTCCTCACAGAGGCGCAACCGATGCCGACGAGAGAGGCAGGTACGGGACAAATGGGAACGAGGCAAGCTGAACCAGTCGGACCAGACGCTGTTGTCCCGCCCGACTGGGAGATGTTCTATGAGGAGACTCACATTCCGGCCGCAGTCTGGGCCGGTGACACGCTCCGTGTGTCGAGCCACGCCGGGGAGACACCGGAAGACGTGTTTCCCGATGAACCCGAGGAGCAGCTACGAGGAGCATTCCGCAACATCTCGTCTACTCTCGCTGAGGCGGGCGCTGGTTGGTCAGATGTTGTTGAAATCAACTCTTACCACGTCGACTTGAGAGGCCACGCCGACTTCATGCTGAGGGTCGCCGCTGAGTTTCTGGAACCGCCCTATCCAGCCTGGACGCCCGTCGGTATCACCGAACTGTGGCCTCCCGAGGCCGTGGTGGAAATCAGATGCGTTGCCGTCGTCGCTGACCGTGGCGGCAATCGTTCCAGTCAGAGTCGATAACCGACCCGCTCCCGGTCGAAGGGGGCACGTTGTTGATCCAGCATCACCGGCAGCCCAAGGCTCTGGGAGAATACGTCGTATGGCGGATCTGTCTTCTCCCGCTCCTCTTTCAGTGACGTTGACGCCTCGAGCGCCGGTAGCCAGCTCATCGATTACCTCGATGCCGTTCGAAGGGCTCCGTCCATCGTGGGGGCCAAGAGCTGGAGCTTCGACGTCTTGGGCGTTGAGCCCGGGATGCGTTCCCTCGATGTTGGATGCGGGACCGGCGAAGATGTCCTCGTCATGGCGGACCGGGCCCAACCCAAGGGTTCGGCTATAGGTGTCGATCTCTCGGTAACCATGATCGAGGAGGCGAGGCGGCGCCATCGTCATCGCCGAGATGTCGGCTTCCTGACCGCAGACGCAGCCCTCCTCCCATTCGACAACGCGATCTTCGACGCGTGTCGCTGCGAACGCACGCTCCAGCACATGGCTGACCCCGATGCCGCCGTAGCCGAAATGGCACGGGTCCTTCGCCCAGGGGGCCGCGTGGCGCTCCTCGAGCCCGATTGGGGCACCCTGATCATCAACGGTGGAGAGCCCGAGATCACTAGGCGAATCCTCGCCGTCCATGTTGGCCGACATGAGCAGCCTGCCTTGGGCAGACGCCTGCGTGCGTTCTTGACCTCGCATGGCTTCACCGACATCGAGTTGGGCGCCGGAGTGGTGACCTATACGGACCTTCCCAGCGCATACCGCGCCCTTGGGATGACGCAGGCCGGAGGGCTCGCCCTCAGAGCAGGTGTGATCTCCGAAGAAGAGGCGCTCCGATGGAGCACGGATCTCCAGAACGCTGACGACGCCCTGACTTTCTTTGCTTCGGTCACGGGTTTCCGAGCTTCGGGTCACCGCTCCGCAGCCTCTCGCCAATAACGCTACTTACCCGGCGATCAGGGGCAGTCTCGGGCGACTTAAGCTGGGACACTCGGTGGATCTGCGGAGCCACGGGGACTGTTCCCAGACGATCAGCTGAGACTCCGCTTAGGCGGAACGCTCCTGAACTTTTAGCGTGTCCACGAGTTGCTCGAATGAGATGATCTTGCCATCACGAAACGTCAAGACATGCGCCATCTGCACCTTGGCTGGCTCACCGGTCGAGCGCTGTTTCCACGAGTAGGTGCCGATCGCCACGACGGTGTCGCCGTCGGCGACGAATCGGGTGGGCGTAACCGTGAAGTCGTCACCGATCTCACCGAGTCGCATAAACACGCCATCCACTACCGCCTGTGGTCCCACGAAGGTGCCGTCGTAAAGCGGGAAACCCTCCGCCTCTGTCCACTCAATCTTGTCGTCCATGAGTGCGACTACCGAAGGCACGTCTCCCTTGGAAAAGGCCTCATAGGCGCTTTGGGTGAGCTGCTTGTTTGTTGGCATAGTCATTCCTCCCGCCCGCAACTGACCACCGAGATCGAACGGTTCGTCCCCGGCAAGAGGAGTCAGCTGCTCTCCGGAGTATTGACGGGATTTGTGCTGTTGTCGAATATCGATGCTGAAAGGAATCCGACACCTGGTGGGTTGCGTGGTCGCCTTCGGATAGGGCCGTCCACGTACCGTCCATGGGCTGTTAGCGCCCGGTAAGCACCCAATCGGCTGATAAGCGCCTCCGTCCCGGGGGTCTGGGGCACTAGCCCTCGTGTGCACGCAGAAACTGTTCCATGACCAAGTCATCGACCGACTTTCCGTCTGGCAGAACGCACCGGGCTGGTCGCTTCGTAGGACGGCCGTTCCGAGGGCCGGATTTGGTCACATTTTGGTCACACGCGTGACCAAAACCGTCGGTTATCCGCAGCACCCGATGGACGGATCTAGCGATAAAAGACCAGCTAGACAACACAATCGAGGATTTGCCAACACAGGCCAACATGGTGCCTATCTGGATGACAAGCGGGTCGTGGGTTCAAGTCCCGCACGGCCCACGCAGGTCAGGACCAGTTTTCGGTTGCTGCTCCTCAAGCTCCGGTGGCTGGAGCTCTCCAAGGGTCGTCGGGTGGGCAGCCACATGCTGTCAACGTGTGGCGGGTGGGAGCAGCTCGTCGCGTCCCAGTCAGGTCAGCGGCGTGATCATCACAGGCGTACGGCTGTTTGCCAGAGTCGCGAACCGTCCTCGAAACGTCCCCGCCACCCGCGGTCGGGGAGTACGACGCCACCCCGCCCCGATCGACGCCCAGCGAGCTGACGAATCGGAAGCATCCGTCGACCGGTGAAGATGCTTCGCCGTGGTGCTCCACCGGTCCTAGTGGAATCCGAGGCTGTTCATTAGGGACAGGGTCTTCGTGGTCAGTGCTGTGTTCAGTGACACCGTGGTCGAGTCGGCTGTGGTGCTGATACCAGCCGAACCCAGGACGGGACTGCCACCCATCGTCTGCACCAACACAACCACGTTGCCTCGCTGAAGCTCAGTGGCGAATCCGATTGAACTTGGCGTACCGACGGAGCAATTGCCCGCGGCATCCATGCTGCCACCCGACGGTGTGTCTGCTCCTTCAGCACCCCCTGGTCCGGGTCCACCCGACCTGAGGCATTCTCGTAAGTCCAGCCATCTCGAAGGCGGTGGTGCAGCGTTGGCGTCTGCTATCACCTGGTACGCCTGAATGCCGGGGAACACGAGGCGTGCCGCCGCCGGAGGCTGAAGGTAAAAGGCCGACGCCTGCGACACAGTGAGGAACTGGAAGAAGGACACTGATTCCCCAAGCGAGCCGTTGTTGGTGACGAGTGGTGGCACGGAGGTGCCGGCCACGTTGACGGGATCGGATTCCGGGCTGGCAATCGCAATCCAACCAGCTGAAGCACCCGGAATCCGCTTGCCAATCAGCACGGTAATGCTGACTGGTCCTGTCGTTGTCGATTGCGTAGCGGACTGCGTCCTTTTCGTAATGGTGATGGTGACAACCACAATGACAATCAGAACTGCAGTAACCCAGAACCACCAGCGCTTGTAGACAGGATTCCTCCGGTCCCTTGAAGGGCGCGAGGAGGGAACCGCCGGCGCTGGTTCGTCAGATTGAGGTGGGTACCAGTTGCCGTCGGTCGCCTGCCAGTAGCCGGCGGGAGGTCGAACCTCAGTGGCGGGGGGTTCCCGGAACCCGGGAGGCGGTGGGGGCGGTCGGAACCCGGGAGGCGGTGGGGGCGGTCGGAACCCGGGAGGCGGTGGGGGCGGTCGAAAGTTTGGGTGCAGATGGGCGGGATACCACTTCCCGTCGGTTCCCTGCCACCAATCCGGACCTTGAGGCATGTCGCTCATGGTTTCCCCCGGTTTTCGCCAAATAGGGGGTTGCCCGGCCGGTGCACGAACTCTTCCACGAACCGAGTTTGCATGTCAGTCCATGGCTCCGAACCCGTCGGCAGTTGAGACGGAAGCCCGACCGTCGTAATTTCGCAGTGGTTGCCGGAGCGGAGTGACACGGCGAAAGGAGGCGGCAAACCATTGCGCAGAAGGAAAATGAGAAACGTTGCCGAGGTGCGGTGGTCAGAGGACAATGGCGGACTCATCAAGGTCATTAGTTACAGCGGACACATCGACATCAACATGGGCACAGTGCCAGAGGCAAGGATGATTGCGGAACACCTTTGGGGTCGCCACCTGACGGAAGTTGAGGTCTATCGCGGCCGTTCATGGGCACCGTCTTAGGTTGCTAGGACGCCCACGGTTCGGGCGTCAGCTCCGACCACTCATGACCGCACATCCGACAGCGCAGGCGCACGTCCGAACGAGGTGAGGTGGACGAGAACGGGCTTCCACGCACAATCAAACGGGGCGTGTCGGCCCGACGGCAACTGGGACACGTTGGAGTTGACTGGGCACTGTCCATCCGACCGACCTCAGAACGAACTTCCGGTGCCTGCCCGACACCATCTAACGACGAGTTACGGCAGAGTAACCTCACACGGACCGGTTTGCCACTGCTGTGAGTAGACGGTTAGACGCCCACCCCGACCGAGGGTCGCCGAACAAGCCCGCAACGAGCACGACCCCCGGCCGAGAGGCGCAGAACCTGATTGCCAATTGACGGGCGATGCAAACCGGGTGCCGGGTCGGAGAGCGACCAATGGCAGGTGGTCTGTCGGCGCCTTGACCGACCCGGCGATCAACCCCTACCCCGTCGGCGGGCCGCATGAAGCTTCACCTGCGAATCCTTCGGACTGCCTTGGAGAAGTGGCCAATCAACAGGCATCAAGGCGCACGAAGGCTCCAGCCCCAGCCGACGAGCCCACATCGCTTGCTTGCTGGAATCATCGCTTGCTCGTTCGGCAGATTCTCCGGAGTGAAGTTTGGATTAGTGAAGGAGGCTGGACACAACGTTGATAACGAGGGCAACGATCACCGCACCGAACAAGTACGAGAGGAGGGCGTGGGAGAGAGCAATCCTTCGAATCTTCTTGGTGGTCAAGTTGGTGTCAGACACCTGGAACGTCATGCCGATTGTCAACGCCAAATAAGCGAAGTCCAGATAGGTGGGTGGATCCCCTTCGTTGAAGTCGATCCCGCCCTCTGGCGGGGAATAGTAGGAGCGGGCATACCGGAGCGTGAATACCGTATGGACCAATCCCCACGACAACGCCACACTCAGCAATCCGAGAGTGATGAGGTAGGCCTTCGTGGACCCAACGGCTTGACCCGCCCGGATCAGGGCCAGCCCGACCGCTGCCAGCAGTGCGACTCCGGCAGACAAGACGATGAGTTCAGTCAGCCGAATGCTTGTGTCCTCTCTATTTGCATGAGTCCTGCACTCATCGGCATCCAGTCCCCCGACCACCCACCAGATCCACGTGACGAGGAGAAGTGCGGAAACGTCCCAGCCAATGAGGGTTGCCGCTTGCCAGAACGTGCAGAAGGACACCCCGACCCCGGCCACGATTCCAAGTGACGCGGTAGCGGCAACTCGCACACTGGCCCGAGGATCTCGCCACCGCCGACATGATCTGGTGAGGCGGCTCATCGAGGAAGCGTAGGCGAGTGTTGCTGCTGACATGGAGTTCGGGCCGGTCGGACATTCGTGCGCAGCTTGAGGTGCGCCGGGGTCGATGTCCTGGGCAGGGTAGCGAGGGGCATCAACCCCAGCGCACCATGGACCGTACCCATTTGGTTCGGATCACAACCGCAGCGACACCAGTTGCCGGGGCATGGGACCCTCCGCCGTCGGGGCCGCCATCGAGCGCCAGCGGCGCACTCAGTCCCGCTCTGTCGCCTCCTCGCACCAGATAACGATACAGCCGGGTCATCCGTGTCCCCCATGGCGTTTCCCTTGGTCTCGTTGGTGATCTGAGGACGTGATACGACTGTCTGGCAGAACTGGTGCCGGCCCTGAATCAGCGACTCGTCAAAATCTCGTCTACTTCACCCTCGTGATGTCGGTCCGTCGATAGTTCCCCGTCCTCGTCCCAGCGATGAGGGACCCGAGCCCGGAGAAGTTGTTCCGTCAAATTCGCCCGCTGTCTGTGATTCCAGAGTGGTAATTCCCAATAGGCAGCATTCCCGCCCCGCAACTCGCTGTACGCCCGGTTGACCTCCTGCATGCGTCGGTTCGCTTCAACCAGTACTTCATCAGGGGCTGAATCGAATCGGTCTGGATGAAAAATGTGAGCGAGAGTTTTGTAGGCGCGCCTGATTTCCACGGCGCCCGCGTCAGGGTTCACCCCAAGAACTTCATGCGCTACTGGCATCGAGGGGCATTACCCAGATCGGTACACATCCGAAACACGTCGGTTGCCCGTTCGGGGCGACGGGCACAGTCACTCGGGTTTGTGGGAATGGGATCGTCTCCGGCGGTAGAGGTCATCGAGCGGGCCGACCTCTGCACCACGGTCAATGCACTCGTTCAAGACTTGAAGTGCCGGTTCGAGGGTGTCGTCGGCGCTAGATCCCCACGAAACATCAAGCGCGTGGCTCCCCATTTGCTGGCCTCCAACACGCAAAGGAATTGCGTCCTCTTCGATAGTGGCCCCCCGAGAACCCAGATGCTTCCTGCGGGCTGGTGGACGCGATGTCGATTGAGTCTGGGCGTAACATGCCATCGCCAGTTCGCAAACCCTCCGACGAGACGAGGTGGCAGTCCTATTCCTCACCTAGATGAGAGCCGGAATGGAATTCGGACAAGGAACAGATTCGCTCGTCCGCCAGCACTGCGCCGCATATCACCCCTTGTCGCTCAAACTGGTTCCGTTTCGGCAGTTCATCGGTACTGACGGATACGGGTGGCTCAGTGTTTGACCGCTTGGGCATAGCGGCAGCGTAGCGGTTGCAACATCAGGGCACGGCTCAAAATCTCGGCCGGCCCCGGGGGCGGGCACGAGCCCAATTCAGGCAGCCGCAGTGGACCGGATTGCGGCCGACGGCGCCAGACTTGTGAACAACGCCGCCAACGGGGATCCGCCCCCCCACGATGGTGGAGATACGGCGGGCGGCCGTCAAGGAGAGGCCTTCGAGGGATTCACGCGAAGACCCTGCCGGGTGAGGACAGATCCCGAGCGGACCCGCGGCCACAGCGGTGACCGGCCCAGCCGCTTTACCGGTGTGGGGCCGCCTCCTTGAGTTTGGTCAGACCGGAGCTCGTGTAGCAGGGCAGCAATGAGGCCGGACGGGCGGCAGTTGATTGTGGCTGCGACAACGGAATCCCACTGGCCAGACATTTCGAGGTCCCATTCGGACTCACGGGTGGTTGCCGGTGTACCGGAGCTACTGAGCGGTGAGCGGTGGGACCGCTCGTGGGATTCAGAGGACGCTGGTGTGAGGAACCAATTCCTCCAACAAACGCAGCGAGGCCTATTCCCACTACAAGTAGGGCGGCCACGACAATGACAAAGAGAAGTCGCCTACGGCGGCCGTGCTCTCGTGCCTCCTCGAACAGAGCCTGAGGCTCGTCGGCCATCTGGGAATCAGGACGTGACTCAACGATTGTCATGGCTTCTTCAACTCGCCTATTCGCTCCCCCCGCAAACGTCGATGGTGGATGGGGCCTGGTAATCAGGAAAGTCTAGAACTACTATGACTAGTACTATGTTTCCTGTCAAGGTTGATCGCTCCGACCCCCTAGCCCTCTGCGATCAAGTAGCCCTGGGTATTCCTGGTGCCATCTTCGAGAGGGAGGATCCCGGAGAGCGCCCACCTCTCGCCGAGGACGCGGCAACGACTCGAGTGCCATGAAGGTGCTCTCGGACGACCCGACGGCACCGGCGCCAGCAGGCTCTCGTCTCAATCCGGTGGCGTCCGAGGACACCGAGGCACTCTTCCGGGAAGCCAGGCGGAGAAGACGGCGACGACGGACCTGGATGGTGGCCGGGATCGCGCTGGTTCTGGCTGCTGTCGCGGTGGCGGTGGACGTGGTCCACAACCACCTGGGCGGACCTCCCGCTGGATCGGCCCACCGGGTCGAAGGCCCGAAAATCGTGCCGGCCACGCCGGGCCCGGAGAACCAACCGCCTGTGGCAAGCCTTTCGTATACGGCTGTTCAGGACATCGGGTTGGCCGACAACAGTCTTGGATGGGTCGCCGACGCCTCTGGTATCTATCTGACATCGGATGGGGGTCTGGGTTGGCGGGCGATCACTCCGCCGATCTTCACCGGTCAAGATCCATCGGAGCGCATCGATGCCATGGTCGGCGTCGGGACGAGTGATCTCTGGCTCCCGGTTGTGGACGTGATCGGGCTCTTTCCACCAACAACGGGACAGGCTTCTGATCGTTTCAACGGCATCGAGCGCTCGACCGATGGTGGGGCTACGTGGACCTTCACCGCCCTGCCGGGCTGCCTCCAGGCTTGCGGTGCAGATATCTCCCTCAGTTTTCCCGACGCCCAGCACGGCTTCGCATTGGAGGGAGGGGTGGGCGTGGGCCAGCGGGCGATTTTGTTCTCCACTCATGACGGGGGTGCGACATGGGTACCGGTGGGAACTCTTCCCGATATCGGAGATCTCGACCTCGGAAGCGGGCAGATGGTGTTCGGTAACACCGACGATGGTTGGGTGACCACGGGACCGTTGTTTGGTCGGAGCGGCCAGATGACATCGTCTGGCGGCGTCATCTACCGCACCGTCAACGGAGGTGCCACATGGTCGAGGGCGTCCGGGCTCCCGTCGAACGACCGGTTCGGGACTCCCTCGTTCTTCGGAGCTCGACATGGAGTGGTCGTCGGCTATCCGAACGGCAAGGCAAGCCAGGAAGCCCGGGTATTCGAAACGGATGATGGCGGAGTGACGTGGACCGCTCACCCGCTGCCTGCTGATCGAGCACTGATCGATTACCACCAGAATGGCATCGGCATTCCCTTTGCCGCCATCGGCCCTGGGAGTTGGAAGATCGATACCGGCTCGGCCCTCTACAGCACGATCGACGCAGGACGCACGTTGAGCCGGTCCGTACCGCTGCCCAAATCAGAGTCTGGCAGTGTCACTTCGGTCGCCTTTTCATCTTCCCGAGACGGCCTGGCCATCTCACTCCCCCCGGGCTGCTCTCATCCGGTCACGGTGCCACATGTGAATCAGTGTTTCCCAAGCCTCACGGTGAGTACCGACGGTGGCAGTCGATGGGTCCCGGTAAATCCGTAATTCTGCGTTTTTCTTTCTTTGGAGGGTCCGGTGCGATTGGGGAACGGTCGATCCCGATCATCGGCAACCTCAGATCGGGGCCCGCCCAGGTGGAGTAGCCGGGTGACCAAAGCCGGGGCTTGCAAGCACTACGCACCCCACAGGAGATCTGTGCGATGTCGATCCCGTTAGAATTCCGGCATGGGCGAACGGGAGACGGGGGAGGTCACTGGCGAGGTGGACCAACAACGCGAGGTTCCACCCCCGCTGGTGGGTGACGTCAACTTTCGAGAGATGCCTGGCGGATTTGAGATCTGGTACTCCGACCGCATTGCCACTGACCACCAAGATCTGGTCGACGAATCTGCTGATTGGCTTGAGGATCGGCTCGGTGTGGTGAATCTGGGGCAAATCGATTTCAAGGTCCTGATGGCTGATGGAGTTCTCACAGACGAGATCAGGGCAGGCTTTATCGCATGGTGGACCGAGAGGGTCGACGACTTCGATCTGGGGTAACCAGCCCGCCGAGTCAGCCGTCGTGTCACACCACGGTCCAATGCCCGGATCGAGAAACCGGCCGCACCCGACGGCTGTTATCCTTGCCAGGGTGCGGGTGTTGTTGAGGAGCGAATGGGTGTCGGCAACGGACCATTCGCAGGGGCTCTGCTATTTTGCTGGTCGTTCGCTACCGGTCTGGCTGGGCTGGGTCGCCTCGGTATTTGCGGCCCTGGGCCTCCGGGCTAACACTTCCCGCCCTCGGTTTGTGACTGATCGCAGTCAACATCGTGATCAGCCTCCGCTCGGGTAATCCTGCTTCTGACGTCGTCGTCGGAGGTCCGGCGGTGGTCTGAACAGAGACGACGGCCCTTGGGTCGACGGTCGCGGTTCCGAGCGCGAGGTCTGATGTGGTCGAGGATGCACAAGATCTGAGTTTCACCGGTTCGGCTGAGGCGGGGCGCGCCTACGACCGAGCCATCGGCCATCTCGTCAGGTTCCAACCCGAAGTGGCCGAGGCGGCGGAGGCATCGGTGATGTCCGATCCCACCTGTGTCATGGGCCAGGTAGTTCGCGCTTACCTGTCGCTGATGTCCACCGACGAGTCCGGGGTCACCGACGCCCGTGACGCACTGGAGAATGTCAATTCGGAAGCTGTCGCCTTGCTCCCGCGTGAACGTGCCCATCTGGACGCTGCTGAGCATTGGGTCGTCGGGGACGTGGTCGGTGCCGGCCTCATCCTGGGCGACATCTCCGTGCACTTTCCTCGCGACCTCCTTGCCCTCTTTGTGGGTCAGCAGATTGACTTGCTCACCGGTAACACGGTCGGTCTTCGTGATCGCATCGGTCAGGCTCTGGGATCCTGGAACCCCGACCACCCTCATTTCGGTTTCATGCAGGGCATGTACGCCTTCGGGCTGGAGGAGTGCAATCTCTACGGGTTATCCGAGGAGTTTGCCCATCGTGCCGTCAGCGCCAACCCCGATGACGTGCAGGGCATCCACGCCATGGTCCACACCTACGAGATGCAGGGGCGCATTTCAGAGGGCATTCGGTTCATGCAAGACCACAAAGCGGACTGGGCGACGGGGAACTTCCTCAATGTTCACAACTCGTGGCACTTCGCCCTCTATCTCCTCGAGGGCGACGATATTTCTGGAGCACTTGACATCTATGACCGGGTGTTGCACCACGACGACTCTGAAGATGTCGCGCTCCAGTTGCTGGATGCCTCGGCGTTGCTCTGGAGGCTCTACCTGGAGGGAGTAGCTACGGACGACCGCTGGAAAGTCCTCGCCGGCGCTTGGTCCCGTATCGTATGCCCCGGCTACCACCCCTTCAACGACATGCACGCGGTGATGGCATTTGTCGCCGCCGGTGACTTGGGGCGGGCCCGGGACCTCGTGGCTGTTCTCGAAGGCATCACCGAAAAAGGGGATAGGCGGACAAGGGGCTGGTACGTGACCGCCACGGTCGGACTTCCGGTATGCCGCACTCTCATTCACTTCGGCGAGGGCGATTACGACCAGGTGCTCGATCACCTTCTCCCCATTCGGCCGCGACTCCACGAGTTCGGTGGCAGCCACGCCCAGCGTGATGTCATCGAGCGCACGCTCCTCGAATCAGCGATACGCGCCCATCGGACCGACCGGGCACGTGCCCTCGTTAACCAGAGGCTGGGACTGAGGGAGTCGAGCACATATGCGTGGTCCAAACTCTCCGAGGTGCTTACCAGCTCGGGCGACCAGTTTGGTGCAGCCGAGGCCAAAACACGGGCCCGTGACCTGGCCGACACAATCCGGTTCGGAAAAGTGCGAACGGCGCGAACGATGTGAGGGACTCCCGGCCACCGGCCCGAGGCTGCTGCCCCCTGGACCAGTGACGGTCGAGAGTCTCGGCGGGAACGCCCGACAGGGGTCGCCGCCGCGAAAGGGGGTGTTAGGCCCGGCGCAGCGTGTGGAGAACGCTTTGAACGACGGTGGACGATCTGAACCCGACGGAGCCTCCTTCGGCTCGGGCCGCAACTGCCTCGATTCCGAGGGAAGGAACCGTCCATGCTGTGAAGCTGGTGGTGTTGCTGCTCGCACAGGGAATGATGTCCACCAGTAGTCCATTGATCTCGCCGGTTCTTGTGCAGGCATCGCTAGGGTCGAGCGGAACCGGTCTGAGAGTGACCGAGTCCACGGAGAGCAAGTACTGGGGGCATACCTCACCGGGGCCCGTGGGCGGCCCCAGGAACAGGGTGCCAGGGTCCTTTGGCTCGGGACAGGCGTAGTTGGTCACCACTATCCAGTCGCTGGGCACCGAGATGTTCGCTTCGCCATACGTGTAGGTGTCCCAGCCCTCTGGGACCAAGGTTGACGGGGGACTCGCGCAGCATCCAGGCCGCTTTGTCTGGAACGACCGCTCGGCCGCCTGCTGAGCCGTGGGGGATTGCCCACATGCGGCCAGGAGCACCGGGCAGATCGCTATCAGTAAACCCACCAACGTTGTTCCGATGCGCTCAATGGTCATAGATCGCTTCCAAGGTGTGGTTTGTGGGCGATGGTCCCGGTCTGGAATGAAGCGGCCCTCGTCCAGGTAGTACGAACCACAGACCGGTCAGGTTGACTCGCCGCTTGCGCTACCAGGTGAGGATGGTTGGGCCGTGGCCGGACGACCGAGGTACCTCGGATTCCCGTGCCCGCCCCCACCATCTGGCGAGTGCATGTCCAAGGCGTGTAGCCCACCCGTGTCCGCCGACCCATCGAACCTCCTCCGCGTTGGCAGCGTCGCCGGTCGACCAGGTGCAGCGAGGCGGCAGGAGGGGTGCAGGGGGCGGACGACCCAAGTCAGAGTGGTGTTCCGAACCAGGTCGTCAGGGCGTCCTCCAGTCCGGTATCGGGGCCGTCGCCCACCCAGGCGACGTATCCGTCCGGCCGGATCAGCACCGCAGTGGGAGCGCTGACCGGGCCAAGTACCGGAAGCTCCCAGCGGCCGTCATATCCGGCTTCGACGAGCCGGACCCGATCGGCCCATGCAGTGATGTCGAGACCGGCGGGCTCGCCGAGATTGAGCAGCACCGGTTTGGCCTCGTGCAGCAGGCTGAAGACCCGTCGCGGACCGCCGGCTGTCACCAGATCCAGATCGGGCATGCGGCGCCCGAGCAGGGGGTGGCCTTCACCGAGGTCGTAGCGAATATCGAGCCCGGAGATGGTTCCGGCCAGCCGTTTGCGAGGCTCGTCCATGATTGCCAGCTCCGACACCATGTCGATCAGAGCTTTCATTCGCTCGCCCGGGCGCTGAAGCTCTCCTTGAGCCATCGTGTGCCGAAGTGCTCGGGCTGCGACCGGGTGGCGCTCGTCCCGATACGTGTCCAGGAGGCTCTCCGGGGAGGTCCCGACGACAACCTGGGCCAACTTCCATCCCAGATTCACCGCATCCTGCACACCGAGGCTGAGGCCCTGTCCACCCGCTGGGTAGTGCACGTGGGCCGAGTCCCCGGCCAGGAGGACACGGCCAGCCCGGTACTCGGCTGCTTGGCGGGTCATATCGGTGAACCGGGAGAGCCACGTGGGATTGTGGGCGCCAAAGTCAGTGCCGTACACGGTGATGAGGGTCTCGCTCAGATCGCTCAGGCTCGGTTCGCTGCTGGATCCGAGCTGCTGTTCGGTCACGATGACCCGCACCGTGTGTCCATTTTCCATTTGGTGGAGGCCATGGATGCCCGTTTCGTCATGGCGGATGCCCCGAGGCGTTTCCTCGGTCACCTCGACTTCGGCGATCAGGGCGCTCTTCGTCGGCTCCCACCCCGGAAACTCGATGCCCGCCTCTTTGCGGATGAGACTGCGTCCCCCGTCGCACCCGACGAGGTACTGCGCTCGCAAACACCTACCGTCGGACAGCTGGACATCGACACCGTTGTCGTCCTGTGCAAAGCCCGTCACTTCGCATCCATAGTCGATCCGCACCGGAAGCTCGGCCATCCACGCAGCCAGGATCCGCTCGATCTGGTTCTGCCAGATCCCGAGCGAATACGGATGACGCGTCGGGAAGTCGGACATATCCAACACGGTCGAACCGATCATTGCCGCTTGAGCCACTTGGCCTTCGGCGAGGAACCGATCGGCGACCCCACGTTGATCCAGGACTTCGATCGTGCGCGAGTGAAAACCGCCGGCCCGCGAGCCCACGAGCACATGATCAGCTCGCCGCTCGACGATGGCAACGTCGACCTTGGCCAACGCCAACTCGGCCGCCAGCATCATTCCGGTGGGACCGCCTCCGGCGATCAACGCCGCGTAGTCGACCATACGCCACCCCTTCCTCATTGTTCTGGTTCGGACTGGAGATTCTGCGCACCGACCAGGGCCTTGATGCAAGGGCCTGGCGACGGCTACATTGGTAATGGCGGGAGGCGATGCCACCCTTGCTCGGCGGTGGGCGGGAGAAATCGTTTCCCATCCAGCGCGCTGGCGGGCGTGGACGGCCCCTTTCGCGCTGTCAGCGAAGCCAACGGTTGGCCGAGCCATCGCCGGCCAAGGGACCACGCCCCGCGTCAGCGCCATACCAGGCGGCGAATGAAAGACCGTATTGGGGCGCTTCGGCCTGTACCTGTGGTCCACGTCCGCGTGACCGGGTTGCCAGGCGTGGCCTTGGACGTCACGTCTCGGGGTGGGATAATTGGGCGGATGGCAAGTGGAGCGCGCCCCGGGCCGGTATGGGCTGCCTCGGCACGATTGTCGCCGTGGTGCTCCTCGTCGCCATCGTGGCGACCGTGATCTTGGTTGGGTTTGTCTCTTTGGGCGTGGTCGCCGCTCTGGTGGTGATCGGCTTCGTCGTCCTCGCCGTGGACCGGGTGGCGCTGGCCCTCAGCCCGAAGCGCCGCGCCCGGCGGGCACAGGCTGACCAGAGGCGAGTCTTCGTCTGGCGGTTCGGAGGGTTCCCCTCCGGACGGGTCATCGACAAATCGGTCATCGACGCCTCGGTCATCGACGCCTCGGCCACCGACACCACGGCGCGCTCGGATGAACGGGAGTCGGGCGAACCAAAATCGGAATGAACCAGGGGATGGCCTCGATCGTCCGGCCGGGAGCCCGACCTGATTTCTTTCAGGTCATTTGGAACCGGGTCACAGCTCGCTCTCACTTTCGGCTCTTACAGTTGGATGGTCAGGCCCGTCGAGCGTGGTTCCGCCGCTGCGCTCCGGGACTGACACCTTGGCCATGGCTGACGGCAGGGCGGGATCCCGGCACGCACGACCGCTCAGACGAAACCCTGTTCACCTGATGACACATCCGAGCCCCCTATGGTCGCTGGCCATTGTCGTGAAATCCCAGGTCAGCGGAGGGACGGGCTAGCCGACACCTCGCCGACCCGTTGCGGTGGGCCCAGTTCCACGACCGTTCGGGCATCAGGATGCCGTCAACCGGTGAAGGCATTCAGTGGCCAATGCATCGTGTCTGTGGACACGTTCGCCGTCCGATTTGTGCCTGCGTCACCCTTTTGTGTCGGGTCCGACAATCACCTCTGGTCCGGCACTCCGGGCACTACGATTTCGACATGGCCGGCAAAGGATTTACAGCCCTGGCGCTGTCCGACTGGCTGGCGGGTGCCGTCGTGCTGGTCGGCATCGTCGTGGCTGCCCTCTTCTACTTCTTGCCGTTCATCATCGGAGAGACGAGGGGCGCACCTCACATCGGTAGCATCTTCGCCATCAACCTGGTGTTCGGATGGAGTGTGATCGGATGGGTGGTGGCGCTCGTGATGGCGTTGCGGTCGGTCGACAGTCCGACGATGCTCTACACGCCGGTGCCGGTCGATCATGCCGCCGCCGGCTGGTACCCCGATCCCGAAACCGGCAGAAGTCGATGGTGGGACGGCAGCCGGTGGGGGCCGATTCGGACCAGCGACTGAGGCCGATCGTGGTCAGGGGTGGCCGATCGGTTCCGCCAGTTCAGCCCGGCCCCGTCGCCAAGGAGAGTAGGCGGTGAGAGCCGAAGCCCTGCTGGTCATGGATGTGCAGAACGGAGTCGTTGCCCGCTTGGGCGACCGGGCCGAGGAGCTGCTGGCCGCGCTGTCCGCGGCGGTGACGGCGGCTCGGGCGGTCGGAATCCCGGTCATCTTCGTGCGGGTCGCCTTCCGGGGCGGGGCCCCCGAGGTGAGCTCACGGAACCGAACGTTTTCGGCGTTGGCCGGGGCCGACTCTCTCAACGAGCACGACCCGGGTACCGAGGTCCATCCCGCCGTCGCTCCCGCGCCCGGTGAGTTCGTCGTCACCAAGCGGAGGGTGAGCGCCTTTTCGGGTAGCGACCTCGATGTCGTGCTTCGATCGTTGGATGTCGACTCGCTGGTGCTGGCCGGAATTGCCACCAGTGGCGTCGTTCTGTCGACGCTCCGCCAGGCGGCTGACCTCGATTTCCGGTTGACGGTCTTGAGCGACGGGTGTGCCGACCGGGATCCCGAAGTCCACCGGGTACTGATGGAGAAAGTCTTTCCCCGTCAGGCGTTGGTGGTGTCGGTAGCCGAGTGGACCGATGGAGAGATCGACCGAGACGACTTCGATTCGATAGCGTGAACGTTCCGGCTCCCAGTCCCGACCCGCCAAGGAGGTTCACGATGGGATCTCAACACAGCGCCGAGAGGCTCGTACGCGATTTCTGTGATGCATTCGGAAAACACGACGCCGAGGCTCTCCGTCCCTTCTTCACCGATGATGTCGTCTACCACAACATACCTATGGACCCGGCCGTCGGCATCGAGGCGGCCATCGCCTTTATCGACGGTTTCTTCGGTATGTGCCAGGACCTGGTGATCGAGAACGTCAATGTGGCCGTCAACGGAGATGTGGTGCTCACCGAGCGGATCGACACATTCACCGTCGGAGAGGTGGTAGCCCCTCTGCCGGTCATGGGTACCTTTGAGATTCGCGATGGCAAGATCAGCGTGTGGCGCGATTATTTCGACCTCGGCCAAATCACCACGCTGTTCACCGGGGAGGCGTAGCACCGGGCCGGGTCGGGTCCGGCCCCGCACGGGGTGAGGATCGGATCACCGGGGATCATGGTCATCCGCCGGCCTGGCCCCGATGCTCGGACTGGTAGGCGGTGGCCTCGGTGCGGGTGAGATCGATCAGGTTGCCAAGGGCGATGTTCACGTCGACCAGGTGGAGGCCCCACGTCGGCCCGAGCGTCTGACCCACGACCTGACGGGAATCGCCGGCGTGGATCGGGGCACTCACCTGCAACCAGGTCGCCCCTCCTTGAGAGCGGCACTGACCGGAGTAGAGATTCGGCTCCGATACCCACGGGGTTGCCAGCTTGGGCGGAACCAGGCCGGAGAGGTGGCCCAGCCCCGTTGCCGTCGACCGGGTCGGGAAGTACGGCTCGAGGGGAGCGGCGGAGCCGGACAGGTCGGCGGGATTGACGCACAGGACCTGAAGCCCGGCGGTCGAAGTGCTACCGGACAGCAGGCTGACGCCGGCCCCCGGGCGACCGAACAGCGAGTCGGCCGGTGGCATCTGATCGAAGCTCGAGTACGCGATCACGCAACTGGTCTCGGTGGGGCTGGTGCAGGCCGGGATGTGTTCAAAGCTTCCCCCGACGGTCTTTCCCACGGGGACCGTCACGTTGCCTCCGAGGATGATGGCCGACACCAGGTGGGCCCGCACGGACGGATCCTTGTCGACCTGCCTGGTCAGCAGTTGGATCAACATTGATGCGCCTTGTGAGTGGCCGATCACGATCACGCCGCGTCCGTGGTTGTAGTGGGAGAGGTAGTCCTGCCAGGCTGTCTGCACGCCTTCGTATGCGGTGATGAGATCGGCAGCGGTGATGGCGCCCTGGTCCACCAATGCATGCAGGGTCAACTGGGGATACACCGGGGCGTAGACCTTGCAGACCTGAGAGAAGCGCGACGCCTGAACTCTGGCTACCGCCGTCTCGGCCGGGTCGATGTGGAGGTTGGCGACCACTCCCGACTGTCCGCTGACGGTGGGGTAGACGTAGAAGCAGTCGACAGGTGGGTCCGCACTCGGCGAGGCGTGGCTCACGGTCACTCGGCCCGATCTGGGTATCACGGTGGCGGTAAGGTCGCCGACACAGGGGTCGGGAGGGGATCCCGGGCGGCACAGCCACTCGACGCCCTGGGCATCCGTCCTCGACGGTGCGGCACCGTTGGCTGCTGCGGTGTGGGCCGCCTTGGTCTGTGCCGTAGCGGGAGGGGCAGACGTCGAGGAACTGCATCCCGCCGCCGCCATGGCGAGGACGCAACCGACTACGGCGGTGAGTGATCGCCCGCGCCTGCTCATCTATATCCGGGGTCGACACGCATGGTTCGGCACCTCCGTGCAGAGAGCCGATCTTCCTCCACTGACCGGATGTCCGCAACCGGGTCCGGAGGCCATGTCGGATGGAGACCCGGTGGCGCGACAAGCTAGGGCTCATGGATCACTGTGCCGACTGCGGGTTCGACCACGGAGGCCTGGCGATTGGCGACCTGTCGTCGACCCTGCGGGCGGCGGCGGAGCGACTGGCCGAGGATCTCTTCAGCGGTGACGACGCCGCCGTGCATGCACGGCCCGATCCCTCGACGTGGTCAGTGATCGAGTACGGCTGCCACGTCCGTGATGTGCTTCTCGTCCAGCGTGACCGGATTCTACTCTCCCTGGTGGAGGACAAGCCGGAGTTCGCCTCGATGTATCCGGACCAGCGGGCTACCAACGCCCACTACGACCGGGAGTCGGCACTCGAAGTCGCCCAAGAGCTCACCGTGGCTGCCAATCTCGCCGCCAAGGTCATCGGGCGACTTACCTCCGAGCAGCTGGATAGACGATGCGTCTACATCTGCCCGGAACCGACGGAGCACGATCTGACCTGGATGGTCAGAACCACCGTCCACGAGGTCGTCCACCACGAACTGGACGTTCGGGCTGTGCGGACGCGGCTCATCGACGCCGACCTCTGGGGCTGAGCCGGGCCCACCGCCGCCCCCACCTGCGAGGTGGCGGGTTTCGCCGGCTCCGACATCCGAGCCGACCGGTCGGGCCACGACGGCCGCGAAGGTTACCGCTTCGTCATGGGGACATGAACACTGTGCGACATCGGAACCCGACGAGTGCAACTTGTGCGGCTGGGCCTTGGACGTGCCGGTTCCGGCGTGTTTCCGACGTCCGTTCCACCGCTACCGTGACGGCGTGAAGCGATTACAGACAACGGTGGTCGGACTGCTCCTGGCCGGCATCGCCGTCTCGGGATGTGGCGGCGCTCCCTCCGCGTCCACGAGCGAAACGACCAGGACGGCGGCGGTATCCACGTACCGTGGGACCCCGCTGTCATGGCTCACCACCAAGGCGGAGCCCTGGAATCATCAACTCAACACCGACCAGGGCGAGATCGACGTGGCATCGTCATCGACAAAAGGCGTGACCCCTTCGGTCTACTTCGATCGACTGCGCACAAAGTGCAATCGGATGATCGATGACGTCGACACGGCGTCGGCCATCGTCCGTGCGCCCTCGTCGTCGCTCGACGAGGCATGGACGGGCATGCTGGCGCAGACGAGAGCGTACGCCGCCGCATGCCTGACGCTCGCCCGCACGGGTACGCAGTCGGCCCTCACTGCCTGGAACGCACGCTTGCAATCGATGGATACCGCCAACGCCGCCTTCAACGCGTCGGTGGCTGCCGTGCGGGCGGGGAATTCCACCACCAGTGGGTGAGGACCGGCTCCTCGGCGGGCCGATGTACGGAGCGCCGGCGCCGGAGGTGCCATTTGTTGGTACTGTGTGACCGTTGTTAACAGGGCCGCCCCGGGCACAGCTGATGGCTGAGCACGTGTGGCGGCGGGGCAATGTTGGACGCTGCCGATGGAGGGGGTCCGTTGGTGAAGGAGTGGTTGCAGGCACTGAAACTGGGCGAGTGGTCCAAATGGATGACTGGCCAGGGCCCGATGCCGGACAAGAAGTCCAGGCTCGTGATGGGAGGCGTCTCGGCTGCCGTGGCCGTGCTGGTGATCGGACTGGTCGTGGCCTCAGGCGATCTCGGGTCGACACCCCACAAAGAGTCGGCGGCGGCCAAAGCGGCCGCCGCGGCCGCCGCGGCCGCCGCCACCCGGGTGAACTACAACCCGAATGCGGCCGACGCCACCCCGGCGGCGGACTCCGACTCGTCCGGAACGGGCACCTCGGACGACTCGGGTAACTCGGGCAACGATTCAACCGACTCAGGCAATCCGAACGGTGCGGGCAACTCGACCTCCAAAGCTCACTCCTCGGGCGGGGCCAACTCCGCCGCCGCCACTACGCTCCCGACCCACAAGGAAGCCAACGTCTACACGAGGGCCGATCGGCAAGCTGCCAAAAAGGTCAAGCTGTGGCATCACCGCCGGACGACCCGCTCCCGCACGTAGCTCCGGGGCCACCCGACAGAAACCTGGCGGCCTGATCCTTCGTTGATGCCTCTGACCCCGTGGCCACTCGGAGCTCCCGTGTGGCAAGTTTGCTGCCCAACGCTCGACGGAAGCGGAGCAGCGGGAGGAAACCGTGTCGCCATCGCCCAAACGGGGTGTCATCGGCTGGCTGGAGGCGCGCGACCCTGAACTGAGGGCCACCAAGCGGTCGATCCGCGCCGCGGTACTGGCCCCGGTGGTCTTCGCCATCGCCGACTTGGGTGTGAGCAACACCCAGACCCCGATCTTCGCCGCATTCGGCGCGGTGGCCCTGCTCCTGTTCGCCGACTTCGGAGGCCCGATCCGGGTCCGCCTCCGCTCCAACCTGGGCTTGTGGGCGACGGGGGCGGTGCTGATCGTCCTCGGCACCCTGTGCTCCACCAACGCCGCCGCCGCCGTGGCGGGAATGGCCGTGTGCGGTTTCGTCGTGCTGTACGCCGGAGTAGTCAGCCCCCAGGCGGCCGTGGGAGCCACCGCCGCCTTGCTCACCTTCATCCTTCCTGTGGCCACTCCGGGCGGATCCGCCGTCATCGGCGAACGATTGGCGGGCTGGGGGCTGGCCGGCGTCTGCTGCATCCCACCGGTGCTACTGGTGTGGTCGGGTCGTTGGCACGACCAGCTGCGGCGCAAACTGGCCGTGGCCTCCAGGGCCGTAGCCGACCTCGTAGCGTCCCATGCCGGTGGGAGCCCCTACCGCCAGGCCCTTCGAGGATCGGAACGGGCTCTGGTGGAACTGCGGGCCCAGTTCGAGGCGACCCCGTATCGCCCGACCGGGGCCGGGCCCACCGACGTCGCCCTCACCAGCCTGGTGTCGCGTATGGAGTGGCTGGGGCAGAATGCTGTGCTCCCCGAGGAGGATGAGGGTGTCCCGGCCCCGAGCAATATCACCCGGAGGGTGGAAGGGGCGATCGATATCGGTGCTCGGCCAGATCGCCGATCTCCTCGACGACGCTGATCCCGGATCGGACACCGAGCGGGTGGCGGTACTGGCCGCCGCCGTCGACCAATTGGACATCGCCCGACGGGCGGGAACGGCGGCGGCGATCGAAGGGATCCTCGCCGATGTCGATCCCCAACCCGACGTCGCACCGGGACAGGCCCGGGCATCCGAGGACGGACCGCCTTGGACCACGGACCCGAGCCACCGCACCCGGATGCTGGCATTCGCCACCGCTACCACCGCCGATGTGGCGTTGCGGGCCGCCGCCGCCCACCGGCGCGACATGAGCTGGTTCCGGCGGACCCGGGCCGAGCTCCACTCCACCCTCCGGATCGCCTCCGCCAGCCTCAGTTTCCGCTCGGTCTGGTTCCGCAACAGCTTGCGGGGCGCGGCCGGTCTGGCCATGGCGGTTGCCGTGGTCGAGGCTACCGATGTCCGGCACGGGTTCTGGGTGGTGCTGGGGGCGCTGTCGGTGCTCCGGTCGAACGCCCTGGGCACCGGGGCCACCGCCTTGCGGGCCATCGCCGGGACCGTGGTGGGATTCGCAGTGGGCTCGGCCGTGCTCGTGGCCCTGGGCCACCACCATGCGCTGCTCTGGGCGGTATTGCCCATCGCAGTCCTGGTGGCCGGCACTGCCCCCTCGGTGATCTCCTTCACCGCCGGTCAGGCCGGGTTCACGGTGGTGGTGGTCATCCTCTTCAACATCGTCGACCCGGTCGGAGTGGCGGTCGGCCTGGTCCGGGTCGAGGACGTAGCCATCGGGGCCGGGGTGAGTGTGGTGGTGGGGTTCCTGTTCTGGCCCCGGGGCGCCACCGCCGAGCTGGCCCGGGCCCTCAGCCATGCCTTTGCCACCGCCACCGCCTGGCTGGCGGCCGCGGCCGACATCGGCAGCGGGGAACCCGTCACCGATCTGTCCGGTGTCCACGCCGCCGCCGCCGACGCCTCCCAGCGTCTCGACGACGCCTTTCGGCTGTATCTGGCCGAACGGGGTGCCAAACACGTGCCGTTGCCGACGGTGACCGGGCTCCTCACCGGGTGCGCTCGGATCTATGTGAGCGCATCGACCTTTGACAACCTGCCGCCGGTGGTGCCCGCCGACGGCCGGCCTCCTCCTGCCGTGGTGGTATCGATGTGCCAAGCCATGGCCGATGAGTTTTCGACGGCCCAGTTGTGGTACGACCAGTTCGCCACGGCCCTCGGCGACCGTCGGGTGCCGGCTCCGGCGCCGCCGCCGACCGACGACGGGCTCACCTCGAAGCTGCTCGCCGCCTTCGGACAAGTCCGCCGTGAGCACCGGGTCGACGGGGTCCTCGCTCTCCTCCGACTGTTCTGGATGGAGGAGCGCCTCGAGGAACTGCGCGGGCTCCAGGTCGAGCTGTCCTCTTCGGCTGCCGAGTTCGTCGAGCGGGCTGGTCGCCGCCATCGCATGTGATCGACGGTCGGGCTCACGGTCCGGGCGGTTGCGGCCCGTCCTCCATGAACCGGACGGACAGGGCCAGGCGATCGAACCGCACGTGGATGTCGGCCAGGTCGTTCGGCTCCGGCACCTCCTCGTCGGCGCCCCGCAGGATCATCTCGGCCTGTCGCATCAGCACCGCCCGCTGTTCATCTCTCGTGGTGTGCTCGGCGATGTGGGCCAGGGCGTCGAGCAGCCGGATGATCACCGCCGGCATGCCTCGGCCGGCTTGGCGGACCTTGTCGAAAGCCCGATTGACCATGCGGACGTAGCTCGGGTCGGACTCGATCAGGCGGACCTTGCCGCTCCGTCCTCGATAGACGCCCTCTTCCAGCACCCTCGACCGAGATCTTCGAGAGACCGGCCGAGATCCAATCGATACAGGTCAGTGCAGTGAAGGTGTCGTTGACCGCCGGTGAAAAGGCACGGATGGCGATCTCGACGAGTTGGTCGATGGCGAACACCGGGTCCTGGGTGAGGGTGCGATGGGGCCCGGTCATGTGGGCCTTGTCGAGTGCGGCATCGACCTGCCCGGCCGCGCCGGCGGGCCACACCGTGGCCAATGGGCGGCCGGCGACGACGAAGTGCCCGGGCCGGTGGGCCAGGCGGATCACCGCGTCCAACTTCTCCGCGATCTCGATCAGTTGTCCGTACCCGACGAACTGGAGGTATCCACTCTGGCGGGCGGTGACCCCGGCGCCCCGCGTATTCAGCAGCTCGATGAGGTCGGGGGCTTGGTCGGTGGACTCGGCGACCCCCCGGCTCCAGCCTGCTCGACTCCGGGGAACTCGGCGTCGATGGCCTCGGTCGAGGTCACGGGCGATGCCGGCGATCACCTCCGGAAGTTGGATCGATTTGGCGATGTGATGGATGAAGTAGATCAGTACGGCCAGGTCCAACAGCAACAGGGCCTCGGCCACGGTGATCGTGAGGTGGGGGACGAAGTCCCGCCCGGGAAGTTCGGTAATGGAACCCAGACCCAGCACCGAGTAGACGAACGTGGCCGACGAACACGCCGAGCGTGATCTGGTTGCCGAGGTCGCGGATGAAGTTCCGCATCATCCGGGGCCCGAACTGCTGCGACGCCAGCGTCAGGGCCAAGATCGTGATCGAGAACACCACCCCGATGGTGGTGATGATGGCGGCGGCGATGGCGATCAACACCTGCCGGCCGGCGTCGGCGCTGCCCGTCCGGACCCACGAGGGAAGGGTCAGGTGATGGTGATATGCGGCCAGGTCGATGGCGAAGGTGATTACGAACAGGACCACGGCCACGGCGATGAGCAGGACGGGGACCACCCAGAACGTGGTCCGCAGGGCATCCCGACGCCAGTCTGGGAGCCGCATTTTGCGCTGGTGGCAAGTGATCCGATGCTCGGATAGTGGCGTTGTCGGTCTGTGGGTCGGTCACCGTGCTCCTTGCATGCGTGGGTGCCTCCACCCACCACGTGCCGACCAGACTTCCCGGCGCTCCGTGTCCACGCTACCGCGCCAACGGGTCGGTCTCAGAAGGGGGACAGACGGCTCGGTCCCCGGCCACGTGCTCGGCGGCTGATGCGCACCGGTTCACGGGTGATCAACGATCCTGCCGGCTGACGGGTGAGGGGTGACGGATCGGTTCTCTTGCTACATTGGACGGCGGCGATGGGGTTCGCCGGAACCGCCGACAGGCTGATGACTCCTACCGTGTTCGAGTCCATACGAGACGGACCGCGTAGAAGGGAGTCGTAATGCCACCGTCGAACGACCAACCACACGGTCTTCCCGCCGACCCCGATGCCGACATGGACGCCGACGGGGATGTCGATGCGGCCGTCGGCCGTCCGACCGACCGGCGTCGGGGGAATCGGGGCCAGTTGGCGATCGTGGCCGGCATCGGCGTCGGGGGAGTGTTCGGAGCGCTGGCTCGCTATGCAGTGTCTCTTGCCCTCCCCACCACTACCGGGAACTTCCCCTGGAGCACGTTCGTCGTCAACGTGACCGGCAGCGTGGTTCTCGGAATTCTCCTGGTGATGGTGGCGGAGCACTACCCGAGGGGAAGGATGACCCGGGCGGTGGCAGGGACGGGGGTGATCGGGGCCTACACCACGTTCTCGACCTTCGAGGTCGACGCGGTGAACCTGGTTCGGGCCGGGCGCCCGGCGACGGCGGTCGTTTACGTCGTCGCCAGCGTCGTCGCCGGCCTTATTGGATGTTGGGCCGGCATCGCCGGCGGCCGTTCGATCTCGTTGGCTCAACGGCGACTCGAGGAACGGTCCTGATGGCGACCGATTCGAGGGGAGCGATTGCCGGTCGCCGAACCCGGCGGCTGTCGATCCGGCTGACCGTGCGTGACCACGACCGCCGGGGCACGCTGACGGTGGCGCCGATGCAGCGGGCCCGAGGGGCCGGGCTCGCCGGCGGGACCGTGTTCGAGGCGGTGGAGGGCTACGGCAGCCCGGGTCAGCTTCATCGCCAACATCTCTTCCGGCTGGATGCTCCGGTTGAGGTGGTGTTCGTAGACCAACCCGAGCGGATCGACCCTTTTCTCGACGAGGTGGAAGGCCTTCTCGGTGGCACGACCATCACCATCAGCGACGTCGACGTCGTCAAAGTCGTCGATGACGGCGGCTGGGACCAGGGGCGCCCGTCGTGAGGCTCCTCTTGTTCGTGGCGGTGGCGGGCGGGGGGCTGGTGGGGGCGCCGTCGCGCTACCTGGTCGACCGAGCCATCACCAACCGGGTCGCCTCAGATCTGCCATGGGGCACGTTCGTGGTCAACATGACCGGGTCCCTGCTCCTCGGCCTCCTCACCGGTCTGACGCTCGGTCATCATCTTTCGGCGGCGCCGAGAGCCTTGCTGGCCGTCGGCTTCTGTGGTGCCTACACCACCTTCTCCACGTTCACCTTCGAGGCGGTGCGATTGATCGAAGAAGGCCAGCTGATGGAGGCGGCGGGGACCGTGGTGGCGAGCGTAGTCGTCGGGCTGGGCGCCGCCGCCGCCGGTGTCGCCATCGGCCTCGCCCTGTGAGGACGGGGACCGGTCGGATGGTTCCGGGCCGGACCGGCCGATGAACCTCCCACTCACCGGTGCACTAGCGTCGGGAACCCATCCGACGAGAGATTGACGGAGGAACAATGCCCGAGGAGGGGGTTCGGCGCCGGCACCGGGTGAGGCGGTGGGTGATCGCCGCCATCGTGGTGATCGTCGTCCTGGCGGTGGCCATCCCCTTCGTCTACATCCACTTCATCGAGGGATCGACCCCGGCCAAGCTGGCTCTCCCACCCTCGAGGACCAGTGGGACCGGTGGCGGTTCGACCGCCCGGGGGAGTGTCGACGGCACGTGGCACGTAGGGCCAGGTTCGGTGGTCGGATACCGGGTCCAAGAGGTGCTCATCGGTCAGCACACCACGGCGGTGGGTCGGAGTTCCACGGTGTCGGGATCGATCACCATCGCCGGCACCGATGTGACCGCGGGCACCTTCACCGTGGACATGGCATCGGTGGTGAGCGACCAGAGCCAGCGAAATGCCAGCTTCGACGGCCGGATCATGGACGTCGCCCAGTATCCGACCGCCACCCTCAAGCTCACCGGCCCCATCGACCTCGGCGCCATCCCGGCCGTCGGGGCAACCGGGACCTACGACGCCGCCGGCGAACTCACCATGCATGGCGTGACCAAAGCCGTCAGCTTCACCGTGTCGGCCGAGCGCACCGATGCCGGAATCGACGTGCTGGCTGACATCCCCATCCAGTTCTCGAACTGGAACATCCAGAATCCGAGCATCGGATTCGTGACCACCGCCAACGCGGCACCCTCGAGGCGCTCTTGTACCTCACCACCGGAGCAGGGAATGCCGCGGTGGGGAACTCGTCGAACCCGGGGGGGAACGGACAGCAGGGCGGGGGACCGGGGGGACCCGTGACCGTCCCGAGCACCACCGTTCCGCCCCTGAAGATCCCGTCGGGCGCGAGCCCGTCGAGCACCATCCCGACGAGTAACTGATCGTGCCCCCGTCCCACGCCGTCGATCCCGCCGACGAGGCCCGGCACCGGCCGGGGACGAGGAGCTGTGGAACGAGTCGTACTACCTCGATTTCGTCGACGGTACCGGCGCCCTGGCCGGGTACGTCCGGATCGGTCTCTATCCCAATCTGGGGGTGACCTGGTGGACGGCCATGCTGGTCGGCCAGGACCGGCCGGTGCTGGCCTCGGTGGCCTACGACGTCCCCGTGCCGGGCGGAACCGGACTGGTCGTCGGGACCGACCATCTGGCGGTGGAGCTCGGCGTCGTGGGCCCGCTGGAGCGCATGACGGTGCAGGCCACCGCGCCCGCCGTCGCCTTCGATGATGCGGTGGCGGTCTACGGCCGGCGGCCGGGAGAGCCGACCACCATCGGCTTCGACCTCACGTGGAGAACCGACGGGGTCCCCTACCACTACGACGTGACCACCCGCTACGAGGTGCCCTGCCTGGTCGATGGCGAGGTCACCGTGGGCGGAGATCGCATGTCCGTCGTCGGACAGGGCCAGCGCGACCACTCCTGGGGGGTCCGGGACTGGTGGGCCTTCGGATGGTGCTGGGCCGCCGCCCGCCTCGACGACGGCACCCGGGTGCACGTGGCCGACATCCGGATTCCGGGACAGCACATCGCCCTCGGGTACGTGCAGCCGGCCGCGGGCAGGGTGCAGACGGTGGAGGGCCTGGTGGTCACCGAGGAGCTCGGCGCCGAGGGGATCCCGGCCGGCGGCCGGATCGAGATCGAACCGGGCCAGTTGGATCTCGAGGTCCGGCCCATCGCCTTTGGACCATTGGTGCTCACCGCACCGGACGGGCGGATCAGCCGGTTCCCCCGGGCCGCAGCCCGGTTCGTGGCCGCCGACGGGCGAGCCGGCACCGGCTGGATCGAGTGGAACCAGCCCGAGCCGGCGGTGCCCGCTCCCCAGTAGCGTTTCGGCGTGCGTCTCTCGCTCAACCCCTCGACCGATGCGGACGACTACCACTTCGTGCACCAGGTCCGCACCCGCTTTGCCGAGACTGACGCCATGGGCATCGTCCATCACAGTGCCTACCTCCCCTACCTCGAGGAGGCCCGGGCGGCCCTGCTGCGTCATCTCGATCATCCCTACGACCAGGTCCGCCGAGAGGGCGTCGACTTCTCCGTGCTGGAAGCCTACGTGCGCTACCGGGCCCCGCTCCGCTTCGACGAGATCGTGGACATCAACGTGACCGTGGGGATGGTGACCCGGACCACCTTCCAGGTCGGCTACCTCCTCCAGGTCGCGGGTGAGACCCGCTCGACGGCGGTGACCGTACACGGCGCCGTCGACATCCGGGGCGGGCCGCTCCGCCTGCCGGCATGGCTGGCCGCCGCCTTCCCACCGGATGCTGCACCACCGGATGGCGGAAGAACGGACGGCGGGCGGTGACCCGACGGTCCGGTCGGGCCCGGTCGACCCGGGTAGTGGTCCGGGTCGCCTCCCACCCCGGTAGTGGGCGGCCACGTCGTGACCGTATGCTGACGAGGACGCCGAGCCCGGCTGGCACGGTGACGAGCCGGGGCATCTCGGAGCACAAGGAGAGTGAGCATGTCGATTGCAGTTGGTGACAAGATTCCCGACGTCAAGGTGATGACCGCCGGTCCCGATGGTCCCGTCCACGTCCAGACCGGCGATGTCCTCGGATCCGGCAAGGTGGTGCTGTTCGCAGTCCCCGGCGCCTTCACCCCGACGTGCTCGGACTACCACTTGCCCAGCTTTGTCATCCGCCACGACGAGCTGGCCGCCCAAGGGGTGGACAAGGTGGTCTGCATCTCGGTCAATGACCCGTTCGTAATGGCGGCGTGGGGCGAGGACCAGCACGTGGGCGATCTGGTCACCCTGCTGGCCGATGGGAACGGCGCCTTTGCCAAGGCGGTCGGTCTGGAGATGGACGGCAGTGGTTTCGGCCTCGGGACCAGGTCCCAGCGCTATGCCATGGTCATCGACGACGGGGTGGTCACCACCCTCAATGTCGAGCCCGGCCCCGGCCTCACCGTGAGCGCGGCCGACGCCGTCTTGGAGTCTCTCGCGTCGGAGTGACCGCACCGGGTCGACGACGCCGCTACCGTCGGGTGGGTGGAACTGATCGAGGCCCTGCGGACCACCGGTGCGGCCCGGGATTTCCGCCACACCGAGGTCCCCGACGCCACCATCTGGCGGGTACTGGACGCGGCCCGCTTCGCCCCCAACGGTGGCAACCGCCAGGCATGGAAGGTGGTGGTGGTCAAGGATCCCCGGCTGCGGCGTGGCCTGCGGGATCTCTACCTGCCCGGATGGTACGAGTACTTGGCCCAGGCCGCGGCCGGTCTCACCCCCTGGGCGGTGTTCACCGATCGGGAGCTGGAGCGCCGATCGGTGGCCGGTGCCACCGAACTGGCCCAGGCGGCGGCGGACGGACCCGGCGGTTTCGCCGAACGGTTCGACGAGGTCCCGGTGATGGTGGTGCTCCTCGCCGACTTGTCCAAGCTGGCTGCCGTCGATCGTGACGCCGGCCGTTACACGATGGTGGGGGGCGCGTCCATCTACCCGTTCGCCTGGAGCATCCTGTTGGCCGCTCGCACCGAGGGACTGGCCGGGGTGATGACCACCATGGTGGTTCGCCAGGAGGTGGCGGTGAAGGAGCTGCTCGGCATTCCAGACCACGTGGCTGTGGCCGGGGTCATCGCCCTGGGCGTACCGACCAAGCAGCCGACCCGACTGCGGCGGGCGCCGGTGGAGTCCTTCGCCACCGTCGACCGCTTCGACGGCCCGCCCCTTCCGGGCCCGTGACGGGGCCGGTGGTCGTCCGCGACCGGCAGGGAACCATCCGATGAAGGTCCGGATCGGTGTGGGCGCGGGTGTGGGCGCGGCGCCGACCGGGGGCCCGGCCGCCTTCGGACGCCTGATCGACGACCTCGACGAGCTCGGATTCGACTCGATCTGGCTCCCCGAGGTGCTCACTGCATCCGACTCTCGATCCGCTGACCGGCCTGGCCTTTGCCGCCGCCCACAACACCCATCTGAAGCTGGGGACCACCATGCTGCTTCCGGGCCGGAACACGGTGCGGCTGGCCAAGGAGCTGGCCAGCCTGGACGTTCTGTCGGCCGGTCGTCTGCTGTGCACGTTCGTCCCCGGGTTACCACGGCGCCACGAGTCCGGGGCGATGGGTGTGGACGGACCGAGCCGGGCTGTGCTGATGGACGAGATGCTCCCGGTCCTGCGGCGGTTGTGGGCGGGGGAGACCGTCACCCACCACGGCCGGGCCGCCGACTTCGAAGAGGTGTCCATCTCGCCGCTCCCTGTTCAGCAGCCCCTCGAGTTCTGGACGGGGGGATGGTCCCGGCCGCTCTCGAGCGATGCGGCCGGTTCGCCGACGGGTGGCTTCCGTCGTCCTGCACTCCCGAGGAGGTGGGCCCGGCCCGGATGATCATCGACCAGGCGGCGGCGAGGGCGGGACGCACCATCAGTCCCGAGCATTTCGGGGTGTCGATCGCCTACGCCGCCCGTCCACTCGAGCCCAACGTCGATCCGGGCGCTGTCGGCGGCCCGCAAGGGCGTCGATCCCGAGCTGGTGGTGCCGGTGGGGATCGGAGGGCTGCGGGCCATGCTCGAGCGCTTCATCGAGGTCGGGTTCTCCAAGTTCGTCGTCCGACCGCTCGGCCAACCCGAGTCGTGGAGGACCGAGCTCGAGCTGCTGGCCGGCGGCGTCCTCGACCTCCAGACATGACCCGTTCCCGTCCGGTCGAGCTCGAATTCGTGGCGGCTGAGGACCCCGAACTGCTGGGGCACATGGCCGAGGTGCAAGCCGGGGGCACCGGGTGGATCAACATCGAGCCCATCATCGACGAGGAGTACGAGCCGCCACCGCCGGGCCCGTTCGCGTTCCTCGGCGGATCGACCCACAAGGTCACCACCGCCACCTGGATGCCCGGGAAGCAGCAACCGGGCCGGGCCACCAAGGCGACCACGGTCGGTTTGCAGCACGCGGCCGGACCCCATGTCGCCCGCACGCTCCGGGACGTCGGTCTGCCTCTCCCCGACGGATGGCGGATCACCCAGGACCACCCGAGACGGGGGCTGGTGGTCCAGGTGCCGCCCGACGCCGACAACCGGTCGGTGGTGCGATGGCTGCTCGAGGCGTCCACTGCCACCTGCACGGTTCCCACCACCGGGCGGTGGAGGGCGTCGGTCCACGCCGGCCTGGCCTAGGGCCCGGGCCCGCGACCGATGTGCCCGGTGCTAGTGCGCCAGGCCGACGACACCGACCGGGTCGGGGTCGGCTCCGGTGCTGGACGGATGATGGGAAACCGGCGGGTGGTCGGCCCGGGAGGCGACGTCGCCCCGCACCGATCGCCACACCAGGGTGGTGACCACCAGGCCGACCAGGACCAGGGCGGCCACCGTCACGAACGGCAGCCAGGCGGCGAGGGCGAAGGCGGCCCCGGCTCCGCCCGCCGCTATGGCGGTGCACGCCGTCTGACTGGTGGCGAACAGTCCCTGGATCCGCCCGACCTGGTGGGGAGCAGATCCCTGGGTGAGGAGGGACTGGACGGCCGGCATGGCCGCGGCGAACCCGACGGCCTCGGAACCTCCCAGCAGCACCAGGGCCGGGACATTGTGGATGAAGGGGTAGGAGGCACACAGGGCGGCGGACAGTCCGAGGCCACCGATGACCAGCACCCGACGGTCCATGTGGTCGGCGAGCCACCCACTGGGTCGGCGCCAGGGCCACGAAAGGCACGGCGAACATGGTCCACGAGATGCCGATGGCGAGTCCGGACGCCCCTCGCGACACCAGAGCAGTGTCCAACAGATGTCGTAGACGCCGTTGGTGAGGCCGAGGGCGGCGGCACAGATGAGGGCGCCCGTCATCGACCGGTTGATCCGGAGTCGTTCGAGAGGCGCAGCCATGGCGGCCCGGGCGACGCGCCCGGTCTGGCGCCGCCCCGATCTCGCGGATGCGCGTGGCGGGAATGCACGCCACCAACGACAAGAGGCCCGAAGCGAGGAACATGACCCACATGGACCGGGCGCCGACGATACTGCCCACCAACGGCCCGATGGCCATGCCGGCCAGTTCGGCACCGTAGACGGAGGCGAAGGCCCGTCCCCGGCGCCCCTCGGCCACCGAGCTCGAGACCATGGCCAGTGAGGCCACGACGACCGCGCCGGTCCCCACCCCTTGCAGTGAACGGAGCGCGATGGTGAGCGGTGCACCGGTCGGGAGCAGGAACGCCAGGCTGGCCAAGGCGTAGGTCACCAGGCCGGCGATCGAGCACCGGCCGCCGACCGATCCGGTCGGCGAGACGCCCGATCGGGTACTGGGACAGGACCCCGGCGGCGAAGAACGAGGCCATCACCACCCCGGCGAGGGCGTCCGACCCGCCCAGCCGGCGGATGTACACGGGCAACATCGGGATGAGCGAGCTGGCCCCCATCCACTGGAGGAAGATCGTGAGGGTCAGGACCCGGATGAGCCGGGCCGACTGATCGACGGCCTGGCCCATTTCTCGGGTCGACCCGGCGTCGACGTCACGACGCCACCTGGGTCAGACGCTCGAGCCGGGCGCCGAGGTCGGTCCGCAGGCCCGAGGAGGGTGCGGCCAGGCCGAACAGGTCGCACAGCCACAGACCGTCGCAGGCCAACCGGACCACGGTGGCCAGGGCCGGGTCGAGCCCGTCGTCGGCCATGCGGGCCTGCCAGCGGTCGGCGGCCGCCTGCAGTGGGACCAGCAGCGACGGCTGGGCCGCGGCCGCCGCGATCAGGGCCGCCCCCAGCCGGTCCTGTCGGTCCTGACGGTCCGGTCGGGGCGAGCCCGGAGCCATGGTGGCTCGGATGTAGGCCCGGGCGAACGCACCCGGGCCGTCGTCGTTCTCGAGATGATCGAGGATGTCCCGGTCGAACTCCTCGATGATCTCGTCGACCATGGCCGCCACCAGGGCGTCACGGGTCGGGAAGTGGTAGAGGACACCTCCTTTGCTGAGGCCGGCCTCGGCCGCGGCGGCCTCGAGGGTGAGCCGGGCGACCCCGTCCCGCAGGACCACCTCCTCGGCCGCGCCGATGATGCGGGACTTGGTGTCGGGACGGGCCGTGGTCTCGTGGTTGTCGTCGGCCCGACCATGGCTGAAGTATACCGTCTGGACGGTACACTGTCGGCCCGGGCGAGAGCTGCCTGGCGGGGCCCATTCACCCCCGATTGCCAAGGTGCCATCCGCCGCAGAACCGGCATTCGTACGGGTCGAGATCGGCCCCCTGGTCCAGCCGGAGCTGGAGGGATGACCGATTGGCCTCGTCCTGGGTGGCGAACCTCGTCTTGGGTTGGCCGTCGGTCCGCCAGTGCTCACGGCCGCTGAGTCGAGGATCCCCCGGGACGGTCGCCCGCGCTTGCCTCTTCCGCTTCGTCTCGACTTTGCCATGGTGGTGGGCGGTCCGGTGTGCCCGGGCTATTCGGTGTAGACGGGGGGACGCTTCTCCCGAAATGCAGTGGAGGCCTCGTTCAGGTTGCCGGTATGCCCGGCCAATAGCTGGGTGCGGTTCTCGAGATCGACGGCGGCGCCCAAGCTCCCCACCTCGAGCGATGCCCACAAGGTGTCCTTGGTCAGTGCCAGTCCGAACGGGCTGAAAGCGCACATCGTCTCGGCCATCTCCACTGCCTGGTCGACCACCTCGTCGTCGGGCGTCACTCTCGAGACCAGACCGATCCGCAGCGCCTCGTCCGCCCCGACCCGCCTGCCGGTGAGCAGGATCTCGGCCGAGTTGGAGGTCCCAACGGCCCGGGGGAGCAACCAGCTGACACCGAGTTCGGTCCCGGAGAGTCCGTTGCTGATCCCGGCTCCGCAAAAAACCGCCGACTCGCCGGCCAGGCGGATGTCGGCCCCCAACGACAGGCACATGCCGCCGCCGTAGGCCGGCCCGTTGACGGCGGCGATGATCGGCTGGGGGATCGAGCGCAGGGCCGGGACGATCCCGCCCATGTACTCCATGGACCGCATGGCCATACGATGGAATCCCATCCCCTCGGTGCCGGGAGGGGAGCCGGCGTGCTCGAGTTCGAGACCCGAGCAGAATGCCCGACCGGCACCGGTGAGGACGACCACCCGGCATTCGTTGTCGGCGGCCACCTCCTCGAGGGCGGCGTAGAGATCGGAGACGAGGGCGAAGGACATCGAGTTGAGCCGGGACGGGTTGTCCAGGGTCACCACTTTCACGTGGGGTCGGACGGCATGGACGGAGACGAGTGGCCATCCGCCCAGCCTCACCGACGGGGACCCATGGCGCCACTCGTGCGTCGAGGTGGGCCATCATTTGGGGGTGCCCATAGAACCGTTCAGCGTTTTCGAGCCCTATGGCGGCGCCAGTCCCCCCGACAGGCTGGTCGGGCAGCTGCTGGTGGCGACGCCCCGCCTGGCCGACCCCAACTTCGCCCGGCGGGTGGTGCTCGTCCTCGATCACGGCGAGCACGGCGCCCTCGGTGTGGTGCTCGACCGCCCAGGCGGTGTCCCGGTCGGAGAGTTGCTGTCCCAGTGGCATCCGCTGGCCACCGCCCCGGCCGAGCTGTTCACCGGGGGTCCGGTGGCCCGGAACGCACTGATCGGCCTCGTCCGGTTGCGGGCCCGGGGTCCGGATCCGGATCTGGCGCCGCCCGTGGCCACCGGGGTGGAGGCTCCTGATCGACGGCGACCGTCCGGTGGGGACGGTGGACCTGTCCGCCGACCCCGACTCCGCTGGTCGACGCCCTGCTCGGTGCCCGCCTGTTCTCCGGATATGCCGGATGGGAGTCGGACCAACTCGAAGACGAGATCGAAGAGGGATCGTGGTATGTCGTTCCGGCCGAGGCCCGCGACCCGATCTCCGCCGATCCCGAGGGGCTGTGGCGGCGGGTGTTGAAGCGTCAGGGAGGCGCCCTGGCCGTGGTGGCCGGATTTCCGTCCGACCCCGCCGCCAACTGAACCGGGCCCGGCTACCATCGCCGGATGCGTGAGACCCCCGGCGGAACCGCAACTTCGCCCGGTGACCCTCTCCGACGTTCCCGCCGTAACCACCATGCTGGTCCGCTCGTTCGACGATGATCCCGTGGCCAACTTCATGTTCGCCGGTGAGCGGCGCCGACACCGGGGACTGCGTTCGTTCTTCAGCTCCCAGCTGCGCCACCAGTACCTTCGCTACGGTCACGTAATGGTGGCCGGCGACGCCACGGCCGTGGCCGTATGGGGACCGCCCGAGCGGGAACGCAACGGGCTGCGGGAGCTGTTCGAACTACTCCCGACCGCGCCGTACCTGTGCAGCACCCGCATGTTCCGGGCGCTGCAACTCCTGTTCGAGGTGGAGCGCCTCCATCCCGACCGAGCCCCACTGGTATCTGGCCACGCTCGGGACCGCGCCCGAGTACCAGGGCAAGGGGTTCGGTTCGGCCCTTCTCCGGTCGATGCTGGACCACATCGACACCAGGGGGGAACCGGCCTACCTGGAGTCGTCGAAGGAGCGAAACGTGTCGCTCTACGCCCGCTTCGGGTTCGAGGTCATAGACGAGGTCCACTCGGTGGTGGGGAGTCCGCCGATCTGGCGGATGTGGCGGGAACCGCAACCGCCCGAAATGTGATCGCCCCGTCACCGGGCGGCGTTCGGGCCTGCCCGCGTGCTTGGCAAGGCACGGGGTGAAGCTCAAGTGGCTACGTGGACACCGTCGGGCCGGTCGTCTTCGACGGCGACCACCTCTTTGAGGAGCTCGAGAAGGGCCCGGGTCGGTGCCGACGGCAGGCCGCGGCTACGTTGGGCGACCCCGACCCGGCGTCGCGGCAGGCCGTCGACCGGTACCCCCCGGAACCGCGACCGCAGGAATGAGGGGATGGCGGTGGCTGGAAGGATGGCCGGTCCGTATCCCTCGAAGGTGAGCGAGGCGATGAGGCGCAGGCCGTCGAACTCCGCCGCCGGAAGCAGGTTGATGCCGAGCGGCCGGGTGACGGCGTCGAGCTCGTCGCGGAACGCGGTGCCCGGCAGAGGCAGCAGGAGCTCCATGTCCGCCAGGTCCTCCAACGTGAGCTGGCGATCGGGATCGGCCATGGCATGGCTGTCGGGAAGTACCAGCATCAGGTCTTCTTCGAACAGGAGACGGGCCACCAGGTCCCGGCCGGCGACCGGCAGATGGAGTACGGCCAGATCGAGCAACCCGCTGGCCAACTGGAGCTCCAGCCCGGTGGTGTTGCCCTCGAGGACGACCAGGCGGAGCTTGGGGTGCTGTTTGCGGGCCAGGTCCATCAACCGGGGAACCAACCAGCGGGCGGTGGTACCGATCATCCCCACTCGCACCGTGCCGGTGACTTCGTCCTTGCAGGCGGCCACGTCGGACACGAGGGCATCGAGCTCCGAGAGGATACGCCGGGCCCGGGCCACCACCACGCTGCCCTCTTCGGTGAGCCGACCATCGGATCGATCGATGAGAGGGGCGCCCAGTTCCCGCTCGAGCCGGGCCACGTGGGCGGAGATGTTCGACTGGACGGTGTCGAGGTGCTCGGCCGCCGCCGAGAACGTACCGTGGTCGCTGATAGCTGTTAATGCCTGCAGGTGACGGAATTCCATCGCTCAAGATGATAGCAGATATCAATTTTAGCTGGTTGACTGATTGCTCGCGGATGTATACCATGAGAAGAGACCACAGGATGCTTAGGAATCCCCCTCCTATCCTTGTTGAGTCAGTGCGAAGGGACCGCCGTTCCCCCCTGGCGGTCCCTTTGCCGCGTCTGGGGGTCGGTCGACCCCTCGGGCCGGGGCGTCGGGAGGGCCCACGCTGGGCAGGAAGCCCCTCCCCGAGCCCGGAAGTCGGCACTAGCGTGATGGCATGACCGATGCCCCCGGCGCCGTGTTCGTCGACCTCGACCGGACATTGATCCGATCGGCCAGTGGACCCGTCTTCCAGCAGGCGATGGAGGCCGAGGGCGTGCTGTCCCCGGGCCGGCGACTGCCCGGTGACCAGTTCATGTATGGGCTCTACAACCGGTTCGGCGAGTCGGTGCCGTTCATCGGCCTGGCCAGGGCAGCTGCGGCCGTCATGCGGAACCGTTCGGTCGAAGGGACCCGCCGGGCCGGCAAGCGGGCCGTGGAGAGCTTGGTGGACCTGGTCCAACCCTGGGCTCTCGAGGCGCTCGACGCCCATCGTGGCGAGGGTCGGCGACTGGTGCTCGCCACCACCTCCCCGTGGGACCTGGTGTGGCCCCTGTCCGAGGCGCTCGGTTTCGATGCCCTGATCGCCACCCGTTACCGCCGAGCGCGCCGGCCGCTACACGGGGAGGCTGGACGGCCGGTTCGTCTGGGGAGCCGGCAAACGGACCGCCGTGCGCCAGTGGGCCGAGGACAACGACGCCGACCTGGGCTCGTCGCATGCCTACTCGGACAGCTTCTTCGACGTTCCCCTCCTGATGGCGGTGGGGCACCCCCATCCCCTGAACGCAGACCCCCGCCTGGTGGCGGTGGCTCTGGCCCGTCGGTGGCCGCTCGAGCAGTGGGACCGCGCCGCCGGGCATCCCCTCGCTCCTGGGTTGGGAGCCCTATCACCTGGTCCGTCCCCTGTTCCGCCCGCAGTCGTTCCCCTACGCCCGATTCACTCTCAACGGACTCGAGCACATCCCCTCGCAGGGGCCGGTGCTCCTGGCCAGCAACCACCGCAGCTACTTCGACGTGGTGGCGATCGGTCTGGTGGCTGCCCGAATCGGCCGGCCGGTCCGGTTCATGGCCAAACAGGAGGTATTTGACGCCCCGGTGGTCGGGCAGCTGGCCCGGGCGCTGGGAGGGATCCCGGTGGAACGGGGCCGCGGGTCGGACCGTCCCATGCGGAGCGCGGCAGCGGCACTGCGGGCGGGTGAGGTGGTGATCGTCCTCCCCCAGGGGACCATCCCCAGGGGGGAAGCCTTCTTCGACCCGGTCCTCCACGGTCACACCGGTGCGGCCCGCCTGGCCGCCGAGACCGGTGCTCCCGTCGTCCCCATCGCCCTGTGGGGCACTGAACGGGTCTGGCCGCGATCTTCCAAGGTGCCGGTGGTGACCACTCTGCACCCTCCCCGGGTGACGGTGACCGTGGGACCACCGGTGGCCCTCGGACTTCAGGATGCGGTCGACGACACCTCGACCCTGATGAAGGCCATCGTCGACCTGCTGCCGGACGAGGCCGGGGTGGAACATGTGCCCACCGACGAGGACCTGGCCCGCACCCGCCCCCGCGAGTGACCGTCTCGACCAGATGGGCACCTGAGCCGGGCGTCCGACCGCTGTCACCGCGGGCCGCCGCCGCCGTCGAGGCCCTCAAGCTCACCAACTGGCTGTCGCGCTCGCTTGGGCGGGGCAGCGGCACCGTCGCCGGTGGCAGGGTCGGGTTGGCGATCGACTCCTCGCTGCTGACCGTCCTCACCGATGGGCGACCGGTGGCTCTGGTGAGTGGGACCAACGGGAAGACCACCACCACCCGGATGCTGGTGGCCGCCCTCTCGGACGGTCGACAGGCCTCGGTGGCCACCAATGACACAGGGGCCAACATGCCGGCCGGGCACCTGGCTGCCCTCGCCACCACCTCGGCGGCCCGGGCGGTGGTCCTCGAAGTCGACGAGGTCTACCTCGGTCGGCTCATCGACGAGACCCGGCCGCAGGTGGTCGTCCTCCTCAACCTGTCGCGTGACCAGCTCGACCGGATCGCCGAAGTGAGGATGCTGGTCGACCGGTGGCGGGCGGCCCTGGCCGGCCTGGCCCCGACCGGTCGGGACCCGGATCCCGGGGGCGCGCCGACGGGGCCGGAACGGGCACCGTGGTGGTGGCCAATGCCGACGATCCCTTGGTGGTGTGGGCGGCATCGGCCGCCCCCGAGGTGTGCTGGGTGGGGGCCGGGCAGGTCTGGCACAACGACGCCGTGGGATGTCCGTCGTGCGAGGGCGGCATCGAGTTCGGACCCGACGGCGGGTGGGCATGCCAGCGGTGTGGGTTCCAGCGACCGGAGCGTTACGCATGGCTGGAGGGTACCGAGCTCGTCACCGCTGACGGGGACCGCCTGCCGGTGGCCATAGCCCTCCCCGGGCAGTTCAATCGGGCCAATGCGACCATGGCGGCGGTGGCGGCATCGCTCATGGCCGGTGGGGCCGGCCGGCCGGCGGAGGACGGCCAGGTCCGGGCGCCGACCATGGCCGAGGCGCTGGCTCGCCTGTCCGATGTGGACCAGGTGGCCGGCCGGTTCTCCTCGGCGGAGTGGGCCGGGCACCCCGTGCGTTTGCTCCTGGCCAAGAACCCGGCCGGGTGGACGGCCATCTTCGATCTGCTCGAGGAGACCAGATCGAAGATGAGCCCGGTGGTGCTGTCGGTCAACGCCAGGACCGCCGACGGTCTCGACACCAGCTGGCTGTGGGACGTGCCGTTCGAACGGCTCGCCGGCCGCAGCGTGGTGGTCACCGGGGACCGCCGGCTCGATCTGTCCGTGCGGCTCCACTACGCAGAGGTGGCCTGCACGGTGGTCGCCGAGCCGTTGGCAGCGCTGGACCGCGCCGTCGGACTCTGCCGCACCTCGGCTCCGTCGGCACCCGATCCGATCGACTTCGTCGGTAACTACACGGCGTTCGCCGATCTGAGACGCCAGTTGTGACGACCGGCTCCGGTCGGCCCTCACCATCGCCGTGGTCTATCCCGACCTGCTCGGCACCTATGGCGACGGGGGCAACGGGCTGATCCTGGCCCGCCGGGCCGCCTGGCGGGGGATCCCCGTCGATCTGGTCCAGGCCGACTCGGGACGGCCGCTCCCGTCGGCCGACATCTACTGCATCGGGGGCGGCGAGGACGGACCCCAGGTGCGGGCCGCCACCGCCCTGGTGGCGGACGGGACGCTGCTCCGTTCCTTTGATCGGGGTGCGGTTGTGCTCGGGGTGTGCGCCGGCTTCCAACTACTCGGTCGGTCGTTCCCCGACAGCAGCGGTCGCCGCCGCCATGGACTGGGCCTGTTGGACGTATCCACCCGGAAGGGCACCGGCACCAGGGCCGTCGGCGAGCTGGTGGCCGAGGTCACGGCCGACGCACCCAAACTGGTCGGCGGGGCGGCGTTGCCCACCCTGACCGGATTCGAGAACCACGGTGGGCTGACCTCGGTCGGTCCCGACGCCACCGCCATCGCCCGGGTGGTGACAGGGGTCGGCAACGGTGGCGGGGACGGGACCGAGGGCGCCTGGTCACAACGGGCGTTCGGCTCCTACCTGCACGGGCCCCTCCTGGCCCGCAATCCGGGCGTTGCCGATCTCCTCTTGGGATGGGCGGTCTCCGGTGACGGTCAGACCTCGGGGGCCTCGGCCGCCCTGCTGCCCCTGGCCCCGCTGGACGACGAGGAAGAGTTGGCGCTCCGGCGCGAACGGCTCACGGCCGCCAGGGCATCCCGTCGCCGTCGGGACGGCTGGCGCGGCCGCCTGGTCCTCCGCCGCTCCTGAACTGGTCGGCGTCTCGGGACCGGGCCGGCCCCGCCCGGGGGAGTGCCAGTTGTGTTCGCCACCGGTACCGGTGCCAGTGCCTGTGCCGGTGTCGTCGCGCCGCTGCCGGTGGCGCCGCGCCGGGCAGCACCGGCCCATCGCTTTTGCAGTTGGCCTAGCGTGAGTACCGCCACCTACCGTCGGTAAGGGCGAGTTCGACGAGGTCGTGGCCGTCACCCGGTCGAGCGGGCGGGGCTCCTTCGACCTTCAGTCCGGTCTCTTGCGTCCCACCAGATGAAAGACGCGACTGAGTTGGCGGTAGGGGTCTCGTCGGCTGGCTTCGAGCTCGACCGCAGCCGTCGCCGCCACCTGCTCGGAATCGCTGGGGTCCAACTCGGCTCCACTGAACTCGAGCCAGTCGACGAACAGCCACACCCCGTACCAGCGCACTGGCTCCACGCCCTGGCTCTCGCACGAGCTCGCTGAGTTCCTCCACCGTGTCGGCTCGGCCCGGCACTCCGAGCACCCCGACTTCCCGGGTGGCGTCGAATGCCGCCAGAGCGTCGTCCCACCGCCGTTCCAGGGCCGGGCGCACCGCCATCGCCTTGGCGTTGCCCGTCATGATCGAGACCACGCCACCGGGGGCTGCGCACCGGCACAGCTGGTCGACCAACGGCTCCGGCTGCTCGAGGTACCCGAGCACGCCGTGGCACAACACGGCGCCGAAGCGCCGGCCCTCGACCGCCTCGTCGGCGTCCTCGCCGTCGGCCTGCAGGAGCGTCACCCGTCGCTGGGCCTCATCCGGCAGCCGCTTCGAGTCGCTGTCGAGCCTTGTCCAGCATCGCCGGTGACGGATCGAGCAACGTCACCTCGTAGCCGGCTTGGGCCAGCGGAAACGATTGATGGCCGGCGCCGCCACCGACGTCGAGCACGGGCGCCGGGGGCGCCGGCAGGTGCTCGAGCAGCTGCTGGTGCATCACATAGGTGCGCACGTACCCCTTCACCGAGGCATAGGCCTCATCGGCAAATTGGTCAGCCAATCCGGCCCAGGTGTCATCGCTCACCGCACCAAGATATACGAGTTAGTAGTTAGTAACTGACTAACCTGCCGACCATGGCCGGGCGCATGAGCGGACGTGAACGGCGATCCCAGGTGCTGGGGATCGCCGCCGGCGAGTTCGCGGATCACGGACTCCACGGTGCTTCGACCGAGGCTGATCGCCCGACGGGCCGAGATCACCCAGGCCTACATCTTCCGGATGTTCGGGACCAAGAAGGCCCTGTTCCTGGAGGTGATGGTGGGGGCGTTCGACCGCATGACCGAGGGCATGCGCGAGGCCGCCGGATCCGAGACCGGGCTCGATGCGCTCAGCCCGGATGGGTGCCCAGTACAACGAGATGCTGGCCGACCGCGACCTCGCTGCTGTTGCAGCTCCAGGGCTTCGCCGCCTGCGGCGACCCCGAGGTTCGCGACGCCGTGCGCGCCAGCTTCGGACGGATGTGGCAGATGGTCGCCGAGACCACCGGGCTCGACCCGGTGACGATCAAGGCGTTCCTGGCCTTCGGCATGCTGCTCAACAACGGTGCCGCCCTCCAGGTCGCCGAGCTGGACGAGCCGTGGGCACGAGGTGTGCGCACCCCTGATCCGTCCCGGGCCTGTTCGACCACATCACCGCGGACACCAACCGATGAAGTCGGCCATCTCGGACCTACCGCTTGTACTCCAAACGCGTAAGTGATCAGCCGAGGGAGAGGCCCGGGCCGGGACGACCGGAAAGCGATCAGCGGTTCCGTCTCGGCCAGTCGACGACATCGTGGGTCTCCCGCTTCGACGGCGCGGGCGAGAGGCTCCACGACCGGCGCCAGGCCGCGGCATCGGGACCCTGGATCGGCGGGGTGGCGCCTCGGGCCGCCTGCTGGCGGGCCGTCCACCAGTCGGTGGAAGCCTCATTGGCCATGGTGGCCACCGCCGACTCGATCCGGGCACTGAACCGGCGGGCGTTCTCGCCTTCCACCGGTCTCAGTGGTGTACCGAAAGTCACCGTGGTCCGAGACCGGTGAAGCCCCTTTTTCCCCTTGGGCAGTAGGTGCCGGGTGCCGTCGAGATGCACTGGCACCACCGGGCAGCCGGTGCGCAGAGCCAGGTAGGCCGCGCCCCCCTGGAACGCCTGTGCCCATCCGTCGGGCGAACGCCCGCCCTCGGGGAAGATCACCAGGTTCCATCCGTCGTCGAGGAGGTCGGCGGCCAGATCGGCCGATCGGCGGTTGACCTTGGTTCGTTCGATGGGGATGGCGGCGAGGAAGAAGGTCAAGGCGTCGGCCTTCCACCGCCGATCGAAGAAGTAGTCTGCCGCTCCGGCTACCACCGTCCGATGACGGAACCGGAGCGGGAGACAGCTCAACAACAACGGGGCGTCGACATGACTGGCGTGGTTGGACGCGAAGATCACCGGGGCTTCGAGTCCGGCCAAGCCCTCATCTCCCCGGATCAGAGGAGCGGCGATCACGCGGGCCAGCGGGCGGGCCACGTTGTCGAGGACCAGGGCCCGGGCCAGGCGGACCGGGTAACGACGGGACCAGGCGGTGTCGTAGTGGACGCCGAGTTCCGGGGTCGGGGTGGGCCGGGGTACCGACCCGGGCCACGTGGGCGGGGCCAGAGGAAATTTCGCCCGACCGGCCCGTGAGGACACCGCCGCGGGCGACAGCTTCTTCAGCCAGGCCGGCGGACCCCCGCCGGCCCCGTGGGCACCGCCCAACCGGGCATCGGTCCGCACCGACCGTTCACTGCGCAGCGGGCTGGCCGTGACTCTGCGGGGGGTCATTGGACGTCGGCCATCAGGACTGGGGGGGCGTGGAGATGGGTGAGGGTGGGGGAAGGGCCCACGACGTCCTGGGCCATCTCCAGGGCGTCGGCCAGGGTGGAGGCGGCCCGGAACCCGAGCCGATGAACGGCGGCGGGATCGCCTCCCACGATGATCACGGCGCCCAGGTGCTGGAGGGCGTGGGCGCACCAGTACCACATGTAGAAGGGGTGGACTCCGTGGTAGGCGTGGCCGGTCCGGTAGAGATGGATGTACCACGGGTCGGTCGCGTACGAACCCTCGTAGCGCTCGGCCACCTCGACGGGGTCGGTGGTGTCGCTCAACACCTGCTCGAAGAAGTCGATGTAACTCGGGTGATGGACCGGGTTGAACTCCCACGGGGTGGGATGGGTCATGATCAACACGCCGCCCTCGCGGACCAGTGGCCTTCCCCGGTAGAGGTTGAAGAAGTACCCGAGCCCCAGGCAGGCCACCAGGATCGGGTTGAGGATCGAGTTCACGTTGTAGGGGCCGATGTAGGGGAGTCCCATGGTCAAGATGTCGGTCTGTCCCTCCACCACCACCCCCTGTTGGCTCCACACGTTGTCAGTGGTCAGCTTGTGGACGGCCTCGACTTCGCCGGCCTGGACCGAGGTCATCCGGTGGGGTGCCTTCACCGAGTGGAAGATCTGCCGGGCCAGCCGGGCCGGCGTCCGGTCGAGCGCCTTGGAAGCGGCCAAATAGCCGAGGCGGTCCCTCGCCTTCCACTCCCACTCCCGAACCTGGAGGAACTGGAATGCCGAGGGGAAGGTGTCGTTGTTGAGGGTGGTCTCGATCTGGAAGACCTTCACGCCGCTGTCGGCGATGAGCCGGCCCATCCTCCAGTTGGACGAATGGAGCTCGGAACGGTGCTGGTCCATGAACGAGCGGCTGTTCTGCATGGTCTGGGGGTTGTGGTGGTGGCGGAGGCTCCGGTAGCTGGCCAGCCCGGTGGCCACGCTCTTGTGGCCACCGTCCATGGCCACCAGGTTGATGTTGACGTAGACGAGGAGGTCGCTCTCGACGGCGCGGCGATTGAGCTCCACGTCCTCGCCCTGGTCGGTGAGGCCCAGATGGACCAGGGCATCGGGGTCCTCAGCATCGTGCTGGGTCAGGAGGCCGTTGGGCGCGAAGGCGTCATAGATCCGGTCGCCGAGGGCGTGACGGAGCTCGGCCTCGGTCATCCGGCGATGGAGGGCCAGGGCGGCGATGAGGGCGACGTCGTCCACTCCCGCCTCGGCCGCCATGTCGAGCACCTGCTCGATGACCATCTGACGGATGTCGGGGCGTTCCATGGGGGGGAGCGGAAGCGAGATGTCGTCGAAGGCGATGGTCAGTCTCATCCCGGGAAACAACAGCGCCGGGAGCGGCTCCCTGTCGCCCACCGGTTCGAGGAGGGCAATGCGGATGGCGGACGAGGGATCCGACAGGGGATCGACGGGCTCCGGTGCGTAGATGACCCTGCTGCCCACCGGCAGCTTCTCGAGGCTGAACCGCTCGCCATGCCAGAACAGGGTCGGCGGGGTGGAGCGGTCGACGTCGAGCACGAATCCGGGCCTGGGGCTCATCGGGTGGTTCCTCTCCGGTTGCGTAGATCGAAGACCACCTTCACCGCTCCCCGGCGTCCGGCCGAGCCGGCGTGGGCGATCGCTTCCTCGAATCGCTCGAGCGGGTAGGCGGCCGACACCAGTTGGCCCAACCCGGCGGCGGCTACCACCTCGATGGCCAGCTCGAAGCTGCGCCGCGACCCGGCGTCGTCGGCCACGGGTGCTTCGTCGCCGTAGGCATAGGCGCCGACCAGGGTGAGTTCGCGGTGCCAGAGTGGGGCCAGGTCGACGGAGATCTTGCCCGGCATGCCCACCAGCACCACCTTGCCCCGGGGCCGGACCATGGCGAGAGACTCCCGCAGCGACTCCGCCGTGCCCACGCAGTCGAAGACCACGTCGGCGCCCTCGGTCAGTCGACCGGCCAGCACCAGGGAGCCCGCCCGGCGGCGCACCGCCCGGGCCAGCTGGTCGGGGGAGACCACGGTGTCGGCTCCAAGCGTCTGGGCCAGGTCACGCTGGTGGGCGTACCTGGCGCCGACCATCAGGGTGAAGGGGCGGTCCCTTCGGATCACCTGGTGGAGCGCGGCCACCGTGGCCAGGCCGAGCGTGCCGGCCCCGACCGCGGCCACCAGGTCGTCGGTGCGGATGCCGGCCGGACAGGGCGGCATGGACGGCACAGGCGGTCGGCTCCACCAGCACCGCGTCCTCATCGGTGAAGGCGGCCGGGACCACGTGGAGTTGCGAGGCATGGGCGACCAGGGAGCCGGTCGACCACCCGCCGCCGGTATCGGTGCAGTATCCGGTCTGGAGCCCGGGCTCGAGGGCGCCGAACGCCACGTTGGCGCACAGCCCGGTGTGGCCGTGCGAGCACTCGGGGCATGGAGGGCGGATGTCGCGGGGCGCGCACCCGAGCACCGGCTCGATGACCGCCCGGGTGCCCGGCTCGAGGGGCTGGCCCTCGTGGTCGACGCCTCCCTCATCGAGCACGCCGACGACTTCGTGGCCGGGAACGAACGGGAAGCTGACCATGTCCTCGAAGTACCGGGAGCTACGACCGTCGATGGTGGCCAGATCCGAGCCGCAGATGCCCGATAGCAGCGGGCGCAGGTGGAACCAGTCCTCGCCGGGCAGTTCCGGCGGCTGGGTGTCGAGCAGCTGGAGAGGCCCGATGCCGGCACCCCGACCCGACCCGAAGACCGACGCCACCCGCGAGGCGGCGAACCGGGCCAGGTTGCGCTCGAATACCAGGGACTTCATCGGGCCGACCCCCCGGCCGTGCGGCGGGCGGCGCCGGCCAGGGCGGCCGGACTGGTGCGTCCCCGTCCCAGTGAGCCCCGGCGGTCGAGCGGCCCGAGCGGGAGGATGGGCGGCGAGCCGCCGTCGGCCTTGTGCCACTGTTCGACCAGCCAGCCCTCGGCGACGGGCGATCGCGGCCAACTTGGCCTCGGGATTGACAGCCACCGGGAATCCGACCGCCTCGAGCATGGGGAGATCACTGGCGGAGTCGGCGTAGGCCATGGACTCCTCGAGCTGGAGGCCCTCGGCTTCGGCATAGTCGGCCAGCACCAGGGCCCGGGCTTCGCCGATGGGGGGCAGCTCCTCGAGGCGCCCGGTGAAGACGCCGTCCGACTCGCCCAGACGGGCACAGACGATGTCGTCGAACAGGGGCCGCAGCGGTTCGACCACCAGGTCGAGGGCGCCGGTTATGAGGACGGTGCGGTGGCCGAGGGCCCGGTGCCGGCGCACCCGGGCCATGCCGGCCGGGAACGACTTGGGTAGGAGGAGATGGTGGAAGAGCTCCCACCCGTCGTCTCGCAGCCGGGCCACGGGAGCCCCCTCGTAGCGCCGGTAGAACGACCGCAGGAAGTCCCCCCGGTCGCGCCGGTCGAGCAGCAGCAGCGACGGGGCCTCCCGTACCAGGTCGGCAACGAACCCGGCTCGTTCCGCCGGGGGCAGGTGGCGGGAGGCCAGCCAGGCGTAGGAATCGACCACGTTGGAGGCGATGAGGGTGTTCTCCAGATCGAAGGCGGCCAGGTGACGATCGGGGGAGAGGACGGCCTTGCGGCGCAGCGCCCCGCCCGGTCGAGTTTGGTCGAACGGGCCGGCGAGGTGCGGACCCGGGCGTGTTCGATGACCGAGGGAAGGTGGATGTCGTGGACGTAGGAGGCCCAGTCGACGACGGCCGGGTCGAGGCAGAACAGTCGCCGGTCGTCCTCGTCCATCCGGCTCCCACAGGTCGAGCAGCCGGTCCACCCGGTAGCGGGCCTCGGTCTCGGTGTAGGCGCCGTAGAGCTCGACGTAGCCGAGGGCCCGGTCGGCCAGGAGGTGTTGTTCTTCCAGGGCGGCCATCCACGCCGCCTGCCGCCCGCGGATGGGCAGGGACCCGACCAGCCGTTCGGCCAGGTCCATCGCCTTCGATGCCCGGGACAGCTGGCGTTGCACCCGTCCCCGGCCCGGGAACGACCACTCGGGCACGACGATGGGCTGGCCGTCGGAGTCGTACAGGGGGTGCTCGGTGAACCACTCGGTCACCAGTTGGACCAGGCGCCCGTAGCGGAACGGATTCCGCACGCCGGAGGCCACGTGGTAGACGCTGGGGCCTTGGTACTCGTCGGCCGGCGTCACCAGCGCCTCCCCGGCCACCGCCAGGATGGCGGCCACCACCAGGTCCACGGGGATGACGTCGGTCACCCCCTCGGGAACGCCAGGAAACTCCCGGAGCAGGCCGCGGGCGTAGGAGATGATGATCGGCTCGGCCATCCGGAAGCCGCGTATCCATCCCGGTCGCGGTTCGGCCAGCGCCGACTCGATGATGGACGGACGGATGATGGTCATGGGCACGGTGTCCCCGAACTGGGACACCAGGGCCCGTTCGCCGAGCGCCTTGGTGTACGGGTAGGCGTCAGGCCATCCGAGGGACTGGGCCCGGGCCTGGCCGGCTCTGACCATCTGGGCCTTCACCCAGTCCTCCACGGATGCGCTCGGCCCGTTCGGCCAGCAGGTGGAGACCGGCCCCGCCCAGCTCGCCGCGGGCCTCTTTGGCGAAGCCTGCCAGAGGTTCGGGACGGCGGGACTCGGCCTCGAGGTCGGCCCGGCGGCGGCGGGCGGCGTCGACTTCGTCGTGCCAGTCCACATCGACGGTGAAGCGGTTGCCCTCCAGCAGCTCCTCTTTGGCCTCCCCCTGGTGGGTACCGGCCACGTACGCGGTGGAGACCGGCAGGAAGTGGACCGGGCCCGACCGGCCCTCGCCGGCCGCCAGCCGCCGGGCCTCGTCCACAGCCGCCGCCACCCGGGACGGACCGAGGAGGTTGACCTCGACCGCGGTGTCGAGCGGGGAGTCGAAGCTGACCGAGGCGGCCGAGTGGATCACCATGTCGCACTCCGAGAGTCGCTGCCGCCCGCGCTGGTCGAGCCCCAGACCGTCGGTGGAGACATCGCCGGGCACGGCCTCCACCCGGGTGGCCATCTCGGTGTCGAAGCGATCGCCCGTGTTCCTGGCGGAGGCGGTCGAAGCAGTCGTTCCTCAGGATCTCCTTGGCGGCCCGTTGCAGGGCGGTCGACCGGCGCCCGGGCCGGATCAGCAGGACGACTTGGCTGTCGGGAACGCTGCGAAGAATACGTTCCACCAGGGCCGTTCCCAAAAATCCGGTAGCGCCGGTGATGAAGAACCGCTTGCCGGCCAAGGCGTCACGCACACGGATCACCGGATCTGTCTACCATATGGTAAGTGAGCAAGTCGAGCATCGGCAGGGGAGCGAGACCAGGGTGCCGGACCGGGCACCCGCGTCCGAACCGGCCCCGGGCGGTGCCGAAGGCAAAGGGGTCGGCCCGTCTGGGCCGGGCAACATCCGATCGGATACTCGACGCGGCCCTGCAGTCGTTTGCCACCCGGGGCTACGAGGCATCCTCGCTCGACGCATTGGCCCAAAGCCTCGAGATCCGCAAGCAGACCATCCTCTACTGGTTCCCGTCGAAAGAGGTCCTGTTGGAGGCGGTCATCGATCGAAGTGCCATCGAGCTCTCCGCCGCCCTCGAGGACTCGTTGGCAGCCGCCGGTGACGGATGGGCCCGGGTGGAGGCGGTGGTGCATTCAGTGTTCCGCCTGGCCGCCCGGCGGCCGGAGCTGCTGGGACTGGTGCGGGAGATGGGCAGATTGGGTACCCCGGCCGCCAGCCGACTGGTGATTGCGTTGGATCCCCTCGTTCGTCGAGCTTCCGAGTTCCTCGAGGCGGAGATGGACGCCGGTCACATGCGGCGGCACGAGCCCCGGCTGTTGCTGCTGGCCATTTATTCCACGGTGATAGGGATGGTCACCGAGGTGGAGGTGGTTCGGGCCTTGGGCGAGGAGCCGACGGCCAGGTCTCTGGTCCGCCGGCGGAACGAGATCCTCGAGCTTTTGCGTTCGGCCCTCGTCACCGGCCAGCCGCAGTGAGGCGGTCCTGGTCGGACCCACCGGTCGAACGCTCAGTCCGACGCCTGGGCTGCCTTCCGGTCCCGTCGGGAGGGCTTGGGCGCTGAGGGCGGCGGTCGCTTCGGGGTGTAACGCTTGTTGGCCTCGGGAGAGCGCTGGGCTGGCAGCCCGGTCGCGGCGGGGCGCGGACTTGGGTGAGGGGCCGGCACCCCGTTTGACCGGCGGCGCGGTCGAAGAGCCGGCCGCCCGGCTCGATCGCAGCTCGGCCGACGCTTCGCGTTGGACCGTGTAGGAGCGGTAGAGCAGCCACCCGGCCAGCACCAAGAAGGGCAACCCCAGGACGAAGTCGGACGTGCCGAAGGCCAGGAAGGCGAACAACGCGGTGAATCCGATAAGCGCCCTTCTGCCGACCAGGGTGGCCACCGCCAAGAGCACTCCGAACACGATGCCGAGGACCAGGGTGGTCTGGGGCGTGAGCTGACCCTTGGCCAGACGGAAGTGGTGGTCGTTGGTCTCCTCGAGGTAGACGGCGATACCGAACGCGAACGCGGCGAAGGCGCCGATCAGCGAGTAGCGCCTTTCCCGGGCGTCGAGCCCCTCGATCTTTCTCTTCGTCGAGCCGGAACTCGATGCCGATCCGCGGCCGGCCGAGCGCACACCGGCCAGAGCCCGGTCGAGGCGGACCCGCATCGGGGACACCGGGTGGTCTCCGCTGTCAACGTCGGCATCCCCGAGCTCAGGATCATTGTCGTCGGTCGCTCTGGCCATCGGGGCCAGGCTACTGGCCTCGATGGTCTCCTTCGATTTCGCCCCGTCCTCGAGCCATGTCGATCCGGGTCACCGCGGCCCGTGCAGGATCAGGCGCAGGCCGAAGTTGTCGGCGGGAGCGACCTCCCACATGGCCTCGTCGTCCGGCAGGAGGCCGGAACCGGCCAGCGAGGGGTCGACGGGGCGGGCGCCGGCCACACGGTCGGGCTGCTCCACCTCGACCAGCAGATGATGGATACGGCCGGTGCGACCGGCGAGCCAGTCGGAGATGGGACCCGTCGTTGATGAACCGGAGGGCGAACCCAGGCGAATCCGGAGCGGTCCCGCCCACGCCAAGTCCATCCACTGCAGACCGGGGCTGGAACCCTCACCCACGACCTCCCCGCCGAGAAGTTCGACGAAGAGCATGGTGGCCGCCCTGAGGTCGGACACGGCATGGGTGACCCACCGCAGGTGGGCGGCCGAAAGTGGTCCGCCCCCGGTGCCGCTCGCTCGGCGCTCCTTCGGATAGTCGGCTGGTGGGGGGCTGGACCAGGGAACCGGCGCCTCGGCGATCTGGACCACCACCCCGGTGGCCTGCTTGGGATGGATGAATGCCTCCAGCCACTCGGGATCACGCAGGTCGATACCGATCGGCTCGAAGCCGCACGCTCTCACCTGGTCCAGGGCCGGGCCCAGCTCGGGCACCTTGAATGTCAGATGATGAGGCCCGGGGCCGCTGTGGGCGAGGAACCGGGCCAAAAAGTCGTTGGTCTCGACGGCGTTCGGCATGAGCACCTCCAGCCGGGCGTCATTTCCGAACCGGAGCTGGGCCGGAGCAAAGCCGGGACCGGGACCTCCCGAGCTCCACTCCGCTCCGAGATCGACCGCGTAGCGGTTCCAGACGTCCTGCCAGCGAGGCACGGCATGGGCGACATGATCGAGGACGGTCCCCCGGATGGCCGTTTCAGTCATGGTCACAGACTGGCCCCGATGCAGCCGGGGTGTCGAAACAGCCGTCATCTGGGCGCGGTTGCACGAGTCGGTTGTCGCCCGGGTGGGACCCCGGTACGGTCCAGGTCATGGACTTTCGTCTCGACTCGGTCGCTGGCTTGGCCCACCAGGTGCGAAGCGGTGAGGTGACCGCCGGCGACCTGGTCGAACATGCCCTGGATCAGATCGCCCGGGACAATCCGAGGCTCAATGCTTTCGTAGCCGTGGATCCGGACCGGGCCCGGGCCGCGGCCGAATCGGTCGACCGGAGAGTGGCGGCGGGAATAGACCCGGGGCCGCTGGCCGGGATCCCACTCGGCGTGAAGGACCTCGAGGATGCCGCCGGCTACGTCACCACCTACGGTTCGATGGCTTTCGCCGAAGATCCGCCCGCCGCCTCCGATTCGCCACTGGTCAGTCGGCTGGTGGCGGCCGGGTGCGTCGTAGTTGGCAAGACGAACACCCCCGAGCTCGGTTGGAAGGCCGACACCGACAATCTGGTGTTCGGGCCGACCCTCAACCCGTGGAACCTCGACCACACCCCGGGCGGTTCTTCGGGAGGTAGTGCTGCCGCCATCGCCTCGGGCATGGTGCCGTTGGCCACCGGTTCCGATGGCGGCGGGTCGCTTCGAATTCCCTCATCGTGCTGCGGCCTGTCGTCGATGAAGCCATCCCTCGGACGGGTGCCGAGCGGGGGACCGGTCGCCCCCGACTGGCAGAACCTGTCGACCAAGGGACCGATGGCCCGCCACCTGTCAGACGTGGTGTTGGCGCTGGACGTGGTCGTCGGTCCCGATCCGAGCGATCTGCGCTCCCTGCCCCGCCCGGAGGCGTCGTGGATCGCAGCCCTGGACGAGCCCAGGCCCCCCCGGAAGGTGGCGTGGTCACCGACTCTCGGATACGCGGAAGTGGACGCCGAGGTGCTGGGCGTCTGCGAGCGAGCCATCGAGATACTGGCATCACTGGGGACGGAGGTGGTGGAGATTGACACCGTCTTCGACGCCGACCCCGTCGACCACTGGCTGACCTTGGCGGGTGTCTACAACCTCCGGACCCACGCCGGCGACCGCGAGATGCCGGCTCGCGAGCACATCGACCCGGTGCTGGCGATGGTCCTGGACGGAGCTGCCGCCACCAGCGCGGTTGACCTGGTCCGGGCCGAGGACGCCTGCCACACACTCAACCTCCGCCTGGTCGAGCTCTTCCACGATTGCCGACTCTTGCTCACACCCGCCATGGCGGCACCGCCTCCGCCCCGTTCGCTCGCCGGCTCCGGTCTGATCAACGGGGTCCCCGACATCAACTGGGTCAAGTTCACCTATCCGTTCAACATGACGAGGTCACCGGCGGCATCGATCTGTGCCGGTCTGTCGGCTGACGGGCTTCCCATCGGGTTGCAGATGGTGGGGCCCCAACACGCCGATCTGGTCGTTCTGCGGTCTGCGGCGGCGCTCGAGGCCGCCCTCGATTTCGACGCAGTTGCTCCGTTTCCCAGCGGAGTCGGAGCCTGAGCATTCCTACCAGGTCCCCGGGACCGGACCGGCGGCTACCATGTCCTCCTGCTCCGCCACTGACGAAGTGACGGCGGCAGGCGTCCGGGCGTTTAGCTCAGTTGGTTAGAGCGCAGCCTTCACACGGCTGAGGTCGGAGGTTCGAGTCCTCTAGCGCCCACTCAAAAGGTCCAGTTCAGAGCCCTCACGCTCCCTTGGACGGTGGGAGCGAAGTCGTCCGGCGTGAGCGCTACGTGCGCGATGGACTTCGGGTTTTTCGCGGTGTTCGCATTTCCGTCGTCGCCGGGGGCCGGCGTCGGAGTTGCTCGGGATGCGTCGGCGAGGGCATCCAGCGCCCCGTTCAACTTCTGTAGGGACCCCGGGAACAGATGCCCATACCGGTCGAGAGCGAAGCCCACATGGCGTGGTTCAGCCGACGGTTGCCCCGGCGACTGAGGCGAAAGAAGATCCGACCTCCCGATGACCTCCACACCGGCGTAAGAGGCGAACTGGTCCCGGGTGGCAAAACGCAGGACATCCCCGGTGTAGCCGATCAGCTCTGCGGCCAGGATCGGGCCCACTCCATACGGCTCGGTGAGCGGGGATCCCGAGGCCATCACCGCTGTCTTGGGACTCCTTCAGCTGCACATCGAGCCGCTCCACGTCATCGAGTAGCTCGTGGGCCAGGTCATAGCGGGTCCTTTCCACCACGGTGATCGGCTCAAGGCATTGAGCAGCCGCACTGCGTCAGAAGCGCTGAGTTCCTTGGAGATTCCGCCTGGTGACAGGGTGAGCAGGGCCGAATGGAGGCGCGATCGTTGTCCGCTCAGATCCGGTTCTTCTGGGCACCGTGGCGGCGGCATGCGATCAGTCGTTTCGGGCGACTTCGGGTCCTGTCATCCGGTTGAGGAGCGGGAACGTGGAGGCAATGATCGCTAGTGACGCACCGAGTCCACCGAGGACGGTTGCCCAGTAGGCGATCCCGGGGATTCGAAATGCAATGCCGACTTGGGAGTGGAGGTAGAGGGCCGCTGACACCAGGCCGACCACGACCGACACGGCCGCGACAATGAGAAGGGGCAGCGCACTCTCGAGTGCGACAATCCGGCGCAAAACGCCGATGGGTACGCCGGTGAGCCTGAGCAAGCTGAACGGGCGCTTCCGCTCGCCCAATCCGGCGGCGATGTTCACGGCCAGACTGCAGGCGGCGATGATGAGGCTGGCCACGATGATCACGTCGGTCATGTCTTGGATCATGGCGAGGAGTCGAGCGGTCGACGGATCGAGCGCATCGATCGCGACCGGCACTCCCTGGAAAGGGAAGTCCCGTTCGAGTGTGGTCCGTACCCGCTCGAGCGAGCCAGTCGTTCCGTCCGTGGCGACAACGATGGCATCAACGGGAAGACCCGCTGTTTTCGCCACTGACAGATGAGCGGAGGGCCAGACCGTCGTCGACGCGTGCGAGCTGTGCCCAAGGACATGGGAAAGGAAGTAGCCGACACTCGCCACCGTCGCACCCGGAGCGCATTTCCCGATCGCGGGCGTCCTCGCCAGTTGGTAGCACGAGACGAACCCGAACGATCTGCCGAAACCAGCTTGGGACGGGCTCTGGTGGACCACCGTCACGGCGCGCACTCCAGGCGTCGTGCGAAGTTCGGCTGCCACATGAGCCGCGACGGAAGGCACTTGGGCGGCAGCCGGGCAGTCCGTCGTGGAGAAACTGCAGAACGGGTCGGCGAGAGTGGAGTTCGCCGCCGCCCCTGCGCCGGGGCTGCCGGCGGAGGCATTGATGGAGCTGAGCGCCCCGATCAGCGCGCTGGCAACGAAGAGGGCGATCACGAGCCCGCTGATGAACCGAAAGGCTGCCTTGGGATTGTCCAGGAGTCGACGGCCGGCGATGAGCGTGGCGGGATGATTGGCCCGCTTCGTCATGAGCCGAGAACCGGCGGTGGTGAACCACGGTCCAGCGAGAACCAGCCCCACCACGAGGAGCACGAAGCCCACGAGCAGCTCGAGAAGCTGGCCGCCGATGGCACCCGGTTTGCCGGCCGAGTCGAAGTACGCGAGCAGGGCGATGCCGGCGAGCAGTGGGATGATCCGCACGATCTTCGGTGGGTGCGACGACGCTCGCCGCTTCACACCGAGCGGTGACCCCTGGACCCGGCGAAGTGCGAGGCGCGCCGACACGACTGCGGCGAACGGAACGCCGATCACCACAAGGATGACGTTGATCCAATGCAGCGAGAGGTCGCCTTGAGCGAGTGGGGCTCCGGTGAACGGCACGCGGTAAAGGAGCGGTCGGAAGACGAAGAAGAGAGCGAAGCCGATTGCGACGCCCGCCACCGCCGCCACCACGGCCTCTACGGCGGAGACCACAGAAATCTGACGTGGCGTGGCGCCGACAAGACGCATGGCGGCAAAGCGCTCCTCGCGTCGTGCGGCCGAGAGCCGGCTGGCAGTGGCGATCAAGATCAGTACCGGCAGCAAGAGGGCAACGGCTCCTGCGGCCAGAATGAACTGTAGAACGGGTCCGCTCCCGATGGCGTTCTGGCAGGCGTAGCAGTCGGCCGGCGTGCGTTGGATGGCTGCGACCTCGACCGCACCGGGAATCTGCGAGAGCTGGTGCGCCGTATGGCCGATGATGATGATCAGCGAGTTGGGGGACGGCAGTGCGGCGGCGCCGATGGTCCCGACCTGTCGGGCCGGATAGCGGTCGCGCAACTCATTCGCCGGCTCGGACCGAAGGAGCGTCGTCAGGGCAGGCGAGGCGTAGTACTCACCCGGCCCCGGCAGGTGCGCGATCCCTGGCGGGACTGGAGCGTTCGGTCCGGTGGCGGCGATGTCGACCTGGTCGATCTCCTGGCTGGCGAACTGATCAGTGCCCGACACCCACCACAGCTGGTTCGGTGTCGAGGTTGATCCTGATGCCTGCGCCGCGCTGTCGAGCCACGCACCACGATCGGTCTGGGCGTGAAGCCCGTTCACTCCAGCCAAGCAGGCCAGCAGCAGGCCGACGCCCAGGGCAACGGCTGCTGCCGTGACCAGGACGCGAAGGGCGGCTTCACGTCCGCTTGCAAGGGTCAAGCGCAGACCGAGCCGAATCATCGAGCCATTGCCGCAGTGGAAGTGGCCACTCGTCCGTCGCGCACGACGATCTCCCGGTCGGCATAGGCGGCGACCCGGGGTTCGTGGGTAACGAGGATCACCGTCGAACCCTGTTCACGCGCGGCACGGGTCAACAAGTCCATGACCAGCTCGCCGCTCAACGAGTCGAGTGACCCAGTCGGTTCGTCCGCGAACAGCACGTCGGGATTGGCGACGAGACCACGCGCCAAAGCCACGCGCTGGGACTGGCCACCGGACATCTCGCCAGTGCGCTGGCGTTCCAAACCCCCGAGGTCGAGACGTTCGAACCAGCTGCGCGCTTCACGGAGGGCCTCTTCACGGTGCATGCCACCGAGCAGCAGCGGCAGCGCGACGTTCTCCTCGGCCGTGAGCTCCGGCACCAGCTGGCCGAACTGGAACACGAAACCGAAGCGATCACGCCGCAGTCTCGAGCGTTCCGCTTCCCGCATGGTGTCGAGTCGTTGGCCATCGAAATGGACCTCACCGGCATCCGGAACGAGGATCCCGGCCAGGCAATGGAGCAGTGTCGACTTGCCTGAGCCACTCGGCCCCATGACGGCAACGATTTCGCCTCGATTCACCGAGAGGTTCGCCCCACGAAGGGCTGGGGTTTCGCCGAAGGAGAGCACGAGGTCGTGACCTTGGAGGATTGTGGCTCCGGCGACGATCGTCGAGGTCCCGTTCGCCGGGTTCATGCCGCCACCTCTTCCGCCAGCACCGCGAGCCGGGCGGCGGTGAGGTCGATCCAGCGCAGGTCTGCTTCCAGGTGGAAGAGCCCGTGGTCGGCCAGGAGGGCGTCGACGACACCGCCCTTCTGTTTCAGCTCGGTGAGCTCGCGCATCCGAGCCAGGTGGGCGGCGCGCTGGACATCGAGGTACTCCTCCGCGGGGCGACCGAGCATGAGGGAGAGCACGACCTTCACGAAGAGGTCGGTCTGGAGGTGCGGCTCGGCCGGGATCGGCTCGGCGAGCCATAACTCGACCTCGCTCTTTCCGCTTTCGGTGATCGTGTAGCGCTTGCGATCAGGACCGGCGCCGGGCTCAGCTTCGCCGACCATTGCCTTTCCGTCCCTGGTGAGACGGGCGAGGGTCGCGTACGCCTGGCCGAACGGTAGTGGCCGCCCTCGCCCGAAGTAGGTGTCGTAGTCGCGCTTTAGGTCGTAGCCGTGGCTTGGTTCGCGATCGAGGAGCCCGAGGAGGGCCATAGGTACGCTCATACCTCAGAGAATACTCTGAGAGTATACGTGCAGTCAATAGATACCTTCTCCGGATAAGGGCAGATGTTGCTTGGGGCATCGAGCTGAGCAGCAGCCCCGCCCTCTCATCAGTCCTTGGATGTCTCGCCGATCCGAGGTGGCCGGGGCTACGCCGACTTGGGGACCAAGGAGTTCCGCTGGGATCGTCACGACTTCGGACGGGACCGCAGAGGGCGATTCCGCCAGCACAGGATCTGCCAGGTCGGACCAGGCGAAGGGGTCGAGGCCCTGAGCTATCGCCGGCTCCGTCGTAGTGGGGATTGCGAAGCCGGATCCGAGGGCCTTCGGTTCGGCGGCGCCGCTCTTGGTTTGCCCCCGACGACATTGCCTATGTGGGTGACAGTGTCCTTTATGACGTGCTGGGGTCGGAAGCCGCCGGGATGTTGCCGATACATTGTGACCCCCGCCGGACCTGTCAAAGCACACACGAGCACCGGCACGTCAAGGCGATCGTCGAGCTGGAGGGCATCCTGTAGGTACCGGAACCTTGGGAGTGCCGAGGGCTGCCCCCAAACACCCGGAGTAGGGCGCTTATCGCCGTCGATGATCGGAACAGGTGGGATGGGCCGGTCGGGCCTCCATGCTCCAGAGTTTTCAGCAGATCCCTGGTCAGTAGATCTCGTGCTCGACAGTAAAGAACACGGAAGAGTTGGCAAAGTCAACAAAGGTGCTCTCATCTTCGAGAAGCCGGATTCCGGCCTCGATGAGTTCGGGTGTTGGTTCCGAGCCCAGCGATTCTTCTTCGATCCAAACCTCGGTGATGCCGTCATAGGGTTCACCAGTCCCCGTGAAGACCTCGCCAACTCGCTGGCGGGAATGTCTATTGTGTGGCTCTGTACATACCGACGGAGGCCCGGTTGCGCTTCGCGAAGTGAGCGCACCAAGGGCCCGTGTTCATCGAGCCAGTAGCGCTGAAACTCCTCTCGGGTCAGCTCGGGCTTGCGGCGCACACAAAAGACCAGCTTGACCACCGAAGAGGATCTCCATCGCCGGATCGGTCGCCAAAACCGATCATCTTGAGATCACGGTAGTACGCAATCAGCCGGATGATCGAATGGCATCGGGATCTTCCGAGTCTGCGTCGGGCGGCAAGGACTATGTCTCGGGTTGCCCCAGACCAACGGGAGCGGGTCGGTGATCCGGTGTGGCTCAACGGCACCCTTATGACAGTCGGCGAGGGAGATTTTCTGTCTCGCTCAGCCCGCCATTCACAGCGGATGCGATTCGAAGAACCTCCACATCTCCGCGTCAGCCGAGATCTCGAAGGTCGTGTAGCCGACGGCCGGGGCCAGGCCTGCAGAGATCTGGCTACCGGGCCAGGCGTGGCCACCACCGTGGATCCGGAACATCTCAACGTTGGCGTGATGTGGGCACTTCCACGAGAGCACGGCGATCTGAAAGGCAACGCGTGTAGTGGTCATCGTCGTCGAACAGCCGATCCGCTGGGCCCAGGTCGCTGCTTGCTCAGGCATCGCCGGTACTCGCACGAAGAGGTCGAGCCCGTGCTGTTTGGCCCACTGGAGCTCCGTCTCACCTGAGCCGTCCGGAGCAGGTAAGTCTTCGGCCGCTTTGGATGGCGTCCCGTCATAGTGCAGCAGCGGGTCGGCCGTACCCTGAAACGCCACCAGCGACACCGAACGAGATGGCAAGCAATGTGGACCTACCTGGAGACCGGCCACAGGGGCCACGGCAGCAATCTGTTGCGAGAACTGGCAGGCGACAGCCAACGCCATGAAGCCACCGTTGGAGTAGCCGGTTACGAAGATTCGGTGTTCGTCAACACACGATGTCATCTCGATGTGGGCAAGAAGGGACCCGAACCAGTTCGCATCCACGCTTCCGACGTTCGACAGCCATTGGGAGATGGCTTGCCCATTGATCCAGGGCGTGACGGTCACGAACCGGCGACTCTGCCCGTAAGAGCCGAGACCCGAAAGTCCTATCTGCAGCTGGCCGGATTCGCCGTAGGCGTGGAAATCGAAGATTACAGGAAGCGGTGCACCAGGAACTGCTGTGGTGGGTTCCTGGATGTCATAGGAACCGGCGACCCCGTCGGCATCGAAACTGAGCGTCTGCTCAATCACCGCCGGTGTCGTCTGTGTGCAGCCCAGCGAAGGTTGAGGCTCCACTCTCGCTACAGCGGCCGCTGCTGGCGAGCTTGCAAATGCCGCCGGGACCAATCCAGCCACGACAATGCCGATGGCTAGGGCTGCTCCCCGTGCTCGACTACGGCGCACAGTGGACCTCCCGCATCGC
>CAVVGQ010000004.1:0-449472 GCA_963747825.1 uncultured Acidimicrobiales bacterium | reverse complement strand
GCTTCTCGCCGTCGAGGTAGTGGAGCAGGGCGATTCGGGCGTTGCGGTTCGGGTCGTACTCGATGGAGGCCACCTTGGCCGGCACGCCGTCCTTGTCCCGCTTGAAGTCGATGATCCGGTACTGCTGCTTGTGACCGCCGCCGCGGTGACGGGACGTCTTGCGGCCATGGTTGTTCCGCCCGCCGGTCGACGGCTTGGGCGCCAGGAGGGACTTCTCGGGCCGGTCCCGGGTGATCTCGGCGAAATCGGAGACGGTCTGGAAGCGCCGGCCGGCGCTGGTGGGCTTGCGTGAGCGGAGTGGCATGGTCTGGTTCCGTACCCTCAGTTCTCGAAGAGGTCGATCGAGTCACCGTCGTGGAGGGTGACGATGGCCCGCTTGGTGTCGGCCCGGTGGCCGAGGGAGTTGTTCTTGCGGTTCCGCTTGGTCTTGCCCTTGCGGTTGAGGGTGTTGACGCTGTCCACCCGCACGTTGAAGGCCTGCTCGACGGCGTGCCGCACGTCGATCTTGGTTGCCGACGGATCCACCACGAACACGTAGACGTTGTTGTCCATCAGGGCGTAGGACTTCTCCGACACCACCGGCCGGATGAGCACGTTGTGCGGATCCCTCATGACTCACCACCATCTTCCTCGGCCGTCGGTTGGGCGGACTCGGCCGTCGGATCGGCGTCCTCGGCGGACGTCTCCGACACTGCCGGGTCGATCGCAGCCGGCTCGGATCCGGCCGTGACGCCGCTCCCGCCCGGCAGGGTCTCGTCGGTGAACACCACCCAGTCGTTGATCAGGATGTCGTAGGCGTTGAGCTCCCCGGACACGATGGTCTGGATATCGGGGAGGTTGCCGAACGACCGGTCCGCGTACCCGTCCTCGTCGCCCAGCACCACCAGGACCTTGCCGGACAGTCCGAGAGCTCCGAGTGAGGCGATGGCCGCCTTCGTGCTCGGGATCTCGAAGTCCCACTGGTCGATGAGTGCCACCCGGCCCTGGGCGGCCCGGTCCGACAGGGCTGAGCGCAGGGCCAACTGGATCATCTTCTTCGGTGTCCTCTGGGCGTAGGAGCGGGGCTTGGGCCCGAGCGCCACTCCGCCACCTATCCACTGGGGGGAGCGGGTCGATCCCTGGCGGGCCCGACCGGTGCCCTTCTGCCGGAAGGGCTTGGCCCCCCCGCCCCGCACCTCGGCCCTGGTCTTGGTCGACTGGGTGCCGGAGCGGGCCGCGGCCAGCTGCGCCGTCACCACCTGGTGGAGCACGGCCAGGTTGGGCTCGATACCGAAGTAGGAGGGCTCGAGTCCGACCTCACCGAGGTCGGTGCCGTCGACCGAGCGCCTCGTCACCGTGCGCGCCACCGGGGCGGGACGCAGGAATCGCCGGACCTCCGAGGGAGTAGCTGTCTCCAGGTCGATGGTCCCGGTGGAACTCATGATGCCTGGCCCCCCTTGACCAGCGGAGCCTTGACGGCGTCACGGAGGATCACGATCCCGCCCCTCGGACCGGGTACGGCCCCTTTCACCAGCACCAGCTCCCGCTCGGGGTCGGCCTGGACGATCTCCAGGTTGAGGGTGGTCACCTGCTGACCACCCGACCGACCGGCCATGCGAGTGCCCTTGAACACCCGGGACGGGGTGGCGCAGGCTCCGATCGAACCCGGCGATCGGTGCTTTTTGTGATTGCCGTGCGACGCCCCCTGGCCCTTGAAGTTGTGCCGCTTCATCCCGCCGGTGAACCCCTTGCCCTTGGAGACGGCTATGGCATCGACCAACTCGCCGGCCTGGAGGAGATCGGCGGTCAGCTGCTGGCCGACCTCGTACTCCGAGGCGTCGTCGAGCCGCAGCTCGACCAGATGTCGCCCAGGGTCGACCCCGGCGCTATCGAAATGACCCTGCTCCGGCTTGGTCAAGGTGGTGGAGCGCCGGTGTCCCCAGGTCACCTGGAGAGCGGAGTAGCCCTCCCGCTCAGGCGTCTTGACCTGGACGACCCGGATCGGGGCGACGCGCACCATCGTCACCGGTATCGCCCGGTGCTGATCGTCCCAGATCTGGGTCATTCCGACCTTCTCGCCCACGATCGCCTTGGTGGCCACTGAGCTTCTCCGTCTCGATTCTTCGCTCTGTTCGACACCGGCCGGCATCGAACGGTTCCTGCGGTACTCCTGCGTCTGCACCCGACTCCGGCGGCTGTACCGGTGCCTCGACATCGCATCGGCTCGCACGCAGACGCTCCGCTCGGATGGACCCGAGCGGAGCGCTCGCCTGGTTTGGTCCGAGGTCCCCGCCGTCCTTCCGCGGGCGCTCGCACACGTCCTTCTCACATGACGTGGCCCGAAACCGGGCCGACCGGACACTCTATACCAACCCGAAGAGCCGAATCAACGAGGGGTCGCCCCGGCCACCGGCCGGGAGGTCAGACCGTCTGGATCTTGATCTCGATGTCCACCCCGGCCGGGAGGTCGAGGCGCTGGAGTGAGTCGACCGTCTTCGGCGTGTGTTCCACGATGTCCACCAGGCGCTTGTGCACCCGCATCTCGAAGTGCTCGCGGCTGTCCTTGTACTTGTGGGGCGACCGGATCACCGTGTAGCGGTGCTTCTCGGTGGGCAGCGGCACCGGGCCCAGCACCTTGGCCTGGGTCCGGAGCACGGTTTGGACGATCTTCTCGGTGGACTGGTCGAGGATCTCGTGGTCGTAGGCCTTGAGCCGGATCCTGATCTTCTGGCGGGGGCCCTCAGCGGCCATAGGAACGGGGTCCTCTCGTGGGGGTGATCGTCACCGTCGGCCTAAGCCAGGATCTTCGTGACCCGGCCCGAAGCCACCGTCCGGCCACCCTCGCGGATGGCGAACCGTAGGCCCTCCACCATGGCGATGGGCTTGCCCAGCTCGACGGTCATCTCGGTGTTGTCACCGGGCATGACCATCTCCGTGCCCTCGGGCAGGGTGATGGTGCCGGTCACGTCGGTGGTCCGGAAGTAGAACTGAGGGCGGTAGTTGGTGAAGAACGGCTTGTGCCGACCGCCCTCGTCCTTGTTGAGGACGTACACGGTGGCCTCGAACTTGGTGTGGGGGGTGATGGACCCCGGCTTGCACAGCACCTGGCCCCGCTCCACGTCCTCTTTCTTCGTGCCCCGCAGCAGGGCCCCGATGTTGTCGCCGGCCCGGCCTTCGTCGAGGAGCTTGCGGAACATCTCGATCCCGGTGACGGTGGTCCTCTGGGTGTCGCGGAGCCCCACGATCTCGACTTCCTCGCCCACCTTGACGACGCCCTGTTCCACCTTGCCGGTGACCACGGTGCCGCGGCCGGTGATCGACATCACGTCCTCGATCGACATGAGGAAGGGCTTCTCCACGTCACGCTCGGGCTCGGGGATGTAGGAATCGACCGCATCCATCAGCTCGGTGACCTTGGACGCCCACTCGGCGTCTCCCTCCAGCGCCTTGAGGGCACTGACCCGGATGATCGGCGTGTCGTCGCCCGGAAACTCGTACTCGTTGAGGAGCTCCCGCACCTCGAGCTCCACCAGGTCGAGCAGCTCCTCGTCGTCGACGGTGTCGGCCTTGTTGAGAGCCACCACGATGTAGGGCACACCCACCTGGCGGGCCAACAGCACGTGCTCACGGGTCTGGGGCATGGGGCCGTCGGCCGCCGACACCACCAGGATGGCCCCGTCCACCTGGGCGGCACCGGTGATCATGTTCTTGATGTAGTCGGCGTGGCCCGGCATGTCCACGTGGGCGTAGTGCCGGTTGGGCGTCTCGTATTCGACGTGGGCGATCGAGATGGTGATGCCCCGCTGCTTCTCTTCGGGCGCCTTGTCGATCTGGTCGAAGGGCGTGAAGTTGGTCGTCGGGTCGTTGTCGTGCAGGACCTTGGTGATGGCCGCGGTGAGCGTTGTCTTACCGTGGTCGATGTGTCCCATCGTTCCCACATTGATGTGGGGCTTCGTGCGCTCGAACTTCTGCTTGGCCATGGCTGGGGTAATGCTCCCTGATCTCGGACGGTGCCCCCTCGGGCCCGCCACGACGAAGGCGGTTGCCTCGTCATTCCTGGTGTATCGGTGGTCCTGCTACTGACTTGCTGCGGTACTGCATGCTGGGCTGCTGCGCTCAACGACTCCGGGCTGCAGGCCGGGGATGGCCCGGCTGGCTGCAACCTGCACTTCGCGACGTCCTATTCGCCGCGCGCCTTGGCGATGATCTCCTTGGCGATCGACTCAGGAACCTCGTTGTAGGCGTGGAACTGCATCGAATACGTGGCCCGCCCCTGAGTGCGTGAGCGCAGGTCGGTAGCGTAGCCGAACATATCGCTCAGTGGTACCTGTGCCCGGACGATGTGGCTGTTGCCCCGTTGTTCCATGCCCTCGACCTTGCCCCGGCGGGCGGAGAGGTCGCCGATCACGTCGCCCATGTAGTCCTCGGGCGTGGTCACCTCGACCGCCATCACCGGCTCCAACAGGACCGGGTCGGCCAGGTTGGCCGCCTTCTTGATGGCCATCGAGCCGGCGATCTTGAACGCCATCTCCGAAGAGTCCACGTCGTGGTAGGACCCGTAGGTGAGGGTCACCTTGATGTCGACGGTCGGATATCCGGCCAGCACCCCTGAGGTGATCGACTCCTGGATGCCTTGGTTGACCGAGGGGATGTACTCCTTCGGGATGACCCCGCCGGTGATCTTGTCCACGAACTCGTAGCCCCCGCCGGGACCGGTCGGCTCGAGGGTGATGACCACGTGGCCGTACTGGCCCTTGCCGCCGGTCTGGCGGACATAGCGCAACTCCACCTTCTCGACCTTCTTGCGCACCGTCTCGCGGTAGGCCACCTGGGGCTTTCCCACATTGGCGTCCACGCTGAACTCGCGGAGCATCCGGTCCACCAGCACTTCGAGGTGGAGCTCGCCCATGCCCGAGATGACCGTCTGGCCGGTCTCCTCGTCGGACTGGACGCGGAACGTCGGGTCCTCCTCGGACAGCGAGAAGAGGGCCTTGGACAGCTTGTCCTGGTCAGCCTTGGTCTTGGGCTCCACCGCCACGTGGATCACCGGCTCGGGGAAGGTGAGGGACTCGAGGATCACCTGGTCGTCGGGGTCGCACAGGGTGTCGCCGGTGGTGGTCTGCTTGAGGCCGACCGCGGCCACGATGTCACCGGCATAGGTGGCGTCCAGGTCCTCGCGGCTGTTGGCGTGCATCTGGAGGATGCGCCCCACCCGCTCCTTGCGGTCCTTGGTCGAGTTGATGACGCCCGAGCCCTTGGTCAGGGTGCCCGAGTACACCCGCAGGTAGGTGAGCTTGCCCACGTAGGGGTCGGTCATGATCTTGAAGGCCAGGGCGGCGAAGGGGGCGGTGTCGTCGGGAGGGCGCTCGACGGTGACGCCCTCCTTGCGGGGGACCGTGCCCATGGTCGGCGGGATGTCGAGGGGGCTGGGCAGGTAGTCGACGACGGCGTCCAGCATGGGCTGGACGCCCTTGTTCTTGAAGGCCGATCCGCACAGGATGGGGACGGCGTGGCTGCCCAGGGTGGCGGTGCGAATGGCCCGTTTGAGGTCCTCGGGCGTGATCTGCTCGTCGGACAGGTACTTCTCCATGATGGTGTCGTCGTGGTTGGAGACGACGTCGATCAGCTGGTGGTGGGCCTCGTCAGCCAGATCCTTCAGCTCGGCCGGGATCTCCTCCTCGCGCCACTCCTCCCCCATGCCGTCGTCCCATACCAGCGCCCGCATGTGGACCAGGTCGACCACGCCCCGGAACCCGCCCTCGACCCCGATGGGCAGCTGGATGACCGCCACCACCGCGTCGAGGCGGTCCTTGATCATCTCGACGCACTGGTCGAAATTGGCCCCGGTCCGGTCCATCTTGTTGATGAAACAGATCCGGGGGACCTCGTACTTGTTGGCCTGACGCCAGACCGTCTCGGTCTGGGGCTCGACCCCGGCCACGGCGTCGAAGACGGCCACGGCTCCGTCCAGGACCCGGAGCGAGCGCTCCACCTCCACCGTGAAGTCGACGTGGCCGGGCGTGTCGATGATGTTGATGACGGTGTCCCGCCACATACAGGTGGTGGCGGCCGAGGTGATGGTGATCCCCCGCTCTTGCTCTTGGACCATCCAGTCCATGGTGGCGGCGCCTTCGTGGACCTCACCGATCTTGTAGTTCTTCCCCGTGTAGTAGAGGATCCTCTCGGTGGTGGTGGTCTTGCCCGCGTCGATATGGGCCATGATCCCGATGTTTCGGGTCTTGGCCAGGGGATGGTGACGGGTGCTCGCTTCGGCCATGGTTTGTTCAGCTCTCGGGTAGTGCTCGTACGTAGTGCTCGTTGCCAGAGTAAAGGCCGCGACGGCCTCTCCCTACCAGCGGTAGTGGGCGAAGGCCTTGTTGGACTCGGCCATCTTGTGCAGGTCCTCGCGGCGCTTGGCCGCCGCCCCGATGCCGTTGGCGGCGTCGCGGATCTCGTTGGACAGCCGCTCGGCCATCGTCTTCTCGCGGCGCTGTTGGGAGTAGCCGACCAGCCAACGGATGGACAGCGTGGTGGCCCGCCGGGGACGGACCTCGACCGGCACCTGGTAGGTGGCGCCCCCCACCCGGCGGCTGCGCACCTCGAGCTCGGGGCGGGTGTTCTCGACCGCCTTCTTCAACACCGCCACCGGGTCGTTGCCGGACTTTTCGGCCACGTCGGAAAGGGCGTCGTAGACGATGCGCTCGGCCAGGGTCCGCTTGCCCCGGCTCAGCACCCGGTTCACCACCTGGGTGACCAGCACCGAGTGGTACACGGGATCGGGCATCAGCTCACGACGAACGGCAGGACCTTTACGGGGCACCTCAGGACTCCTTCTTGGCGCCGTAGCGGCTTCGGGCCTGGTTCCGCTCACGCACACCCGATGCGTCCAGCGTCCCCCGGATCACCTTGTAACGGACCCCGGGCAGGTCTTTCACCCGGCCCCCGCGCACCAGCACGATCGAGTGCTCCTGAAGATTGTGGCCCTCGCCGGGGATGTAGGCGGTGACCTCCAACCCACTGGTGAGTCGGACCCGGGCCACCTTGCGGAGGGCCGAGTTCGGCTTCTTCGGGGTGTGGGTGTAGACGCGCGTGCACACACCCCGCCGCTGGGGAGCGCCCCGGAGGGCGGGTGTCTTCGACTTGGTCGGCTTGGTCGCCCGTCCCTTGCGGACGAGCTGGGAGATGGTGGGCACGCGCTACCTCTAGATTCTTGGACTGCGGGGATGCTGCGGGACTGATTCAGGACTGCTGGCGGGGGGTGCTGCAGGCGGGCAGGACGCAGCCTCGGCGCGCAGCCGCAAAGCACTCATGCTATGGCATCCGGACAGGGCGGGCAAGCGCACCCCGTCCCGGGCGGGCCCGGCCACAGGAGCGAGCCGGTCCGCCACGGACCCGGTGTGGGCCCGCGGCGTCCCGGGCGTCATCATGCTCCGGCTTCGAGCGTGCCGGGCTCGTCGGCCGGGGATTCAGCAGCCAACAGGCCGGGGGTGGCTTCGCCCGACTCGTCGGCGCTCGGGATGGTGCCCAGCCAGCTGGCATCGATCTCCGAACTGAACGCTCCGAGCGAGGCGTCGCCCCCGGTGTCGCGCAGCCAGGCGGCCAGGTCCTCGGTGCCGGCATCCCCCTCGGAGCCGAGGGCCCAGAAGGGCATGGCCTCGGCGCCGGGCATCTCCAATTTGATGTCCCGGTAGCGCTCCATGCCCGATCCGGCCGGGATCAGCTTGCCGATGATGATGTTCTCCTTCAGACCGAACAGCTGGTCGGACTTGCCCTCGATGGCCGCTTCGGTGAGCACCCGGGTGGTCTCCTGGAACGAGGCTGCCGACAGCCAGCTCTCGGTGGCCAGTGAGGCCTTGGTGATCCCCATCAGCTCGGGCCGGCCCTCGGCCGGACGCTTCCCGTCCTGGACCAGCTGGCGGTTGACCTCGGCATAGGAGCGGTTGTCCACCCGTTCGCCGGGGAGGAATGAGGCGTCGCCCGGCTCGGCCACCAGCACCCGGCGCAGCATCTGGCGCACGATCAGCTCGATGTGCTTGTCGTGGATGGACACGCCCTGGTCGCGGTAGACCTTCTGGACCTCTTCGACCAGGTACTGCTGGGTCTCGCGGATTCCCTTGACCTCGAGGAGCTCCTTGGGGTCCTTCGGACCCTCTACCAGCGCATCGCCGGCCGCCACCTCCTGGCCGTCGCTGACCTCGAGATGGGCCCGCTGGGCCACCAGCACCGTATGCTCCTCGCCGCCGTCGGCGGCCACGGTGATGTGGCGCCCGGACTCGTCCTCGTCCACCCGGACCACTCCCGAATGGCGGGCCAGGACGGCCGCCCCCTTGGGGGTGCGGGCCTCGAACAGCTCGACCACCCGCGGCAACCCGTGGGTGATGTCCTCGCCGACGATGCCGCCGGTGTGGAAGGTACGCATGGTGAGCTGGGTCCCGGGCTCGCCGATCGACTGGGCCGCGATCACACCGACCGCCTCCCCGAGCTCGATCATGTCGCCGGTGGCCAGTGACTGGCCGTAGCAGGCGGCGCAGATGCCCTGCTCGGCCTCGCAGGTCAGCACCGACCGGGTACGGACCCGGTCGACACCCGGGTCGTCACGGAGCCGGTTGACGATCTCCTCGGTGAGCACGGTGCCCGTCTCGATCTTGGACTTGTCCGACAAGGTGATGGCCTCGGCGGTGATGCGCCCGTTGACCCGGGTCTCGAGATACGAGCGCCGTCCGGCGCTGTCGGGCACGACGCCCTCGATCCAGATGCCACGGGTGGAGCCGCAGTCGTCCTCGCGGACGATGAGTTCCTGGGCCACGTCCACCAGGCGACGGGTCAGGTAACCCGAGTCGGCGGTGCGCAGGGCGGTGTCGGCCAGCCCCTTGCGGGCCCCGTGGGTCGAGATGAAGTACTCGAGGACGGACAGGCCCTCACGGAAGGAGGACTTGATCGGCCGGGGGATCATCTCGCCCCGGGGGTTGGAGACCAAGCCCTTCATGCCGGCGATCTGGCGGATCTGCTGGCTGTTGCCCCGGGCCCCGGAGTCGACCATCATGTCGATCGGGTTGAAGGCGATGCTCGACATGGTCTTCTCCATGGCCTTACCGACCTCGGAGTTGGCCGACGTCCAGATCTCGATCTCCTTCTGGCGCCGCTCGTCGTCGGTGATGATGCCCCGCTTGAACTGGGCCTCCGCCTTCTCGGCCTCCTTCTCGTAGCGGTCGAGGATGGCCCCCTTGTCCGGCGGGGTGACCACGTCGCTGATGGAGATGGTCAGGCCGGACTGGGCGCCGTAGCGGAACCCGAGGTCCTTGATCCGGTCCAGGCTGGCGGCCACCTCCCGCTTGGGGAAGTTGGCAGCCACCTCTTCGACGATGGTGCCGATGGCGGTGTTCCGCTTCCCGACGATGTCGTTGATGTAGCGGTAGCCGTCGGGCAGCGCCGTGTTGAAGAAGAGGCGGCCGGCGGTGGTCTCGATCTCCACCCGCTCGTCCTCGGCCACCCCGATCAGGTTGCCGTCCTCGTCGAGCTCGGCCCCGTTGGCCAGGGCCACGGACTTGGCCAGATGGGATCCGGCCTCGGGTCGCACCACGATCTTGGCCTGCAGGTCGATGTCCCCGGCGTCGAAGGCGGTCTCCACCTCGTAGGCGTGACGGAAGACACGACCTTCGCCCTTGGCCCCCTCCACCGGCAGGGTCAGGTAGTAGATGCCGAACACCATGTCCTGGGTGGGCACGGTGATCGGGCGGCCGGTGGCCGGCGACAGGATGTTGTTGGCCGAGAGCATCAGCACCCGCGCCTCGGCCTGGGCTTCGGCCGACAGGGGCAGGTGGACGGCCATCTGGTCACCGTCGAAGTCGGCGTTGAAGGCCGTGCACACCAGCGGGTGGACCTGAATGGCCTTCCCCTCGACCAGCACCGGCTCGAACGCCTGGATGCCCAGGCGGTGGAGGGTGGGGGCCCGGTTCAACAGCACCGGGTGCTCCTTGATGACTCCCTCGAGCACGTCCCACACCTGGGGACGACGGCGCTCGACCATCCGCTTGGCCGACTTGATGTTCTGGGCGTACTCCGCGTCGACCAGCCGCTTCATGACGAAGGGCTTGAACAGCTCGAGGGCCATCAGCTTGGGCAGTCCGCACTGGTGGAGCTGCAGGGTGGGGCCGATGACGATGACCGAGCGCCCCGAGTAGTCGACGCGCTTGCCCAGCAGGTTCTGGCGGAACCGGCCCTGCTTGCCCTTCAGCATGTCCGACAGGCTCTTGAGCGGGCGGTTGCCCGGCCCGGTGACCGGCCGGCCCCGGCGACCGTTGTCGAACAGGGCGTCCACTGCCTCTTGCAGCATGCGCTTCTCGTTGTTGATGATGATCTCGGGCGCGCCCAGGTCCAGCAGTCGCTTCAACCGGTTGTTCCGGTTGATCACCCGTCGGTAGAGGTCGTTGAGGTCGGAGGTGGCGAACCGGCCGCCGTCGAGCTGCACCATGGGGCGCAGGTCGGGTGGGATGACCGGGACCGAGTCGAGGATCATGGCCCGGGGGTCGTTGACCCGGCGCCCGTTCTCGTCGCGGCGGTTGAAGGCGGTGACGATCTTGAGCCGCTTGATCACCTTCTGGCGGCGCTGGGCCGACAGGGGCTTGCGGCCGTCGGCGGCGTCGATCATCTCGCGCAGCTTGACCTCTTCGACATCGAGATCGATCCGGTCGATCAGCCGTGAGATGGTCTCGGCGCCCATGCCGCCCTCGAAGTAGTCCTCGTAGCGCATGCGCAGCTCGCGCCAGCAGCATCTCGTCCTCGAGGATCTTGCGGGAGTGGAGGCTCTTGAACTCGTCGAACGAGCGCTGGGCCAACTCGATCTCGCCCTGGTAGCGCTCGCGGACGGTGGCGATCTCCTTTTCCACGTTGCGCTGGCGGGCTTTGACCTCGGTGTCCTTGGCCCCCGACTTCTCGAGGTCGGCCAGTTCGCCCTTCGAGCACCTTGAAGCGTCGGTCGATCTCGAGGTCGCGCTTCTTCTCGATGTCGGCGATCTCCACTCGGAGCTCGGCCTCGAGGTCGGGCAGGTCCTCGTGGCGCTTGGCCTCGTCGACCCAGGTGACCAGGTTGGCGGCGAAGTAGATGACCTTCTCCAGCTGCTTGGCCTTCAGCTCCTCGCGGGCCTCGGTCCCCATGAGCAGGTAGGCCAGCCAGCTACGGGTGCCGCGCAGGTACCAGATGTGCACGACCGGGGCGGCCAGCTCGATGTGCCCCATGCGCTCGCGGCGCACCTTGGACCGGGTCACCTCGACGCCGCAGCGCTCGCAGATGATCCCCCGGAAGCGGACCCGCTTGTACTTGCCGCAGTAGCACTCCCAGTCCTTGGTGGGACCGAAGATCTTCTCGCAGAAGAGCCCGTCCTTTTCCGGCCGGAGGGTGCGGTAGTTGATGGTCTCGGGCTTCTTCACCTCACCGTTGGACCACCCCCGGATCGAGTCGGCTGTCGCCAGACCGATCCTCAACTGATCGAAGTCGTTGACATCCAACATCAGAATCCCCTTTCCGCGGCGCGCCGTGCATCCTCTTCGTCCGACCCGCGCTCAGGCCGGCTGATGTCAATGCCGAGTTCCTCGGCCGTGCGGAACACGTCCTCGTCCAGCTCACGCATTTCGATCTCTTCTCCACCCGGGGCCAGGACCTCGACGTCCAGGCACAGGGACTGCATCTCTTTGATCAACACCTTGAAGCTCTCGGGGATCCCCGGCTCGGGGATGTTCTCCCCCTTGACGATGGCCTCGTACACCTTCACCCGGCCGAGGACGTCGTCGGACTTGATGGTCAACAGCTCCTGGAGGGCGTAGGCGGCCCCGAAGGCCTCGAGGGCCCACACCTCCATCTCTCCGAACCGCTGGCCACCGAACTGGGCCTTGCCGCCCAGAGGCTGCTGGGTGATCATCGAGTAGGGCCCGGTCGAGCGGGCGTGGATCTTGTCGTCCACCAGGTGGTGGAGCTTCAGGATGTAGACGTACCCGACCGAGATGGGGTTGTCGTACTTCTCCCCGGTCCGGCCGTTCCACAGCTGGCTCTTGCCGTCATCGGACACCTGGACGGCGCCGTCGACGCCGTCGGGGTTGAGCCGGCGGAAGATCTGCTGGATGGTCGGATGACGACCGGCGTCGGTCCTCGTCCCAGTGGGCGCCGTCGAACACCGGGGTGGAGACCCACACCGCCGGATCGGTACGGGGCCGGGTCTTGGTCTCGGTGCCCCGCAGCGGGACCTGTGACGCCTCGCCGGCGCCCTCCCAGCCCCACCGGGCGGCATAGCCGAGGTGGGACTCGAGCACCTGGCCGACGTTCATCCGGCTGGGCACTCCGAGCGGGTTGAGGATGATGTCGACCGGGGTCCCGTCGGCCTGGAACGGCATGTCCTCGATGGGCAGGATCTTGGAGATGACGCCCTTGTTGCCGTGGCGTCCGGCCAGCTTGTCGCCCTCGGAGATCTTGCGCTTCTGGGCCACGTACACCCGCACCAGCTGCTCGACACCGGGCGGCAGCTCGTGGGCGTCGTCGCGGGAGAAGACCCGGACGTCGATGACCGTCCCCTGCTCGCCGTGGGGGACCTTCAACGAGGTGTCGCGGACCTCACGGGCCTTTTCGCCGAAGATGGCCCGGAGGAGGCGCTCCTCGGGTGTCTGCTCGGTCTCGCCCTTCGGGGTGACCTTGCCGACCAGCACGTCGCCGGGACCGACCTCGGCCCCGATGCGAATGATGCCCCGCTCGTCCAGGTCGGCCAAGATCTCCTCGGACAGGTTGGGGATGTCACGGGTGATCTCCTCGGCGCCCAGCTTGGTGTCCCGGGCGTCGACCTCGTGCTCCTCGATGTGGATCGAGGTGAGCACGTCGTCCTTCACCAGGCGCTCGGACAAGATGATGGCGTCCTCGTAGTTGTAGCCCTCCCACGGCATGAAGGCCACCAGGAGGTTCTTGCCCAGGGCCAGCTCACCGTTGTGGGTGGCGGGTCCGTCGGCCAGCACGTCGCCGGCGGCAGACCCTCTGGCCCTCGTCGACGATGACCTTCTGGTTGATGGCGGTGTTCTGGTTGGAGCGGCGGAACTTGGCCAGCCGGTAGGTCTTCTTGCCCAGCACTGCACCGAGGCGGTCCTTGGCCCCGGCCTTGTACTCGACGACGATCTGGTCGCCGGAGACGTCGAGTCACCACGCCGTCACCCTCGGCCATCACCACGTCGCCGGCGTCGCGGGCGGCACGGGCCTCGACCCCGGTCCCGATGTAGGGGGCCTCGGGGACGACCAGTGGCACCGCCTGCTTCTGCATGTTGGCGCCCATCAGGGCCCGGTTGGCGTCGTCGTGCTCGACGAAGGGGATCAGGGCGGTCGACACCGACACGATCTGCTTGGGGGACACGTCCATCAAGTCGACCTCGGCCGGCGGCACGAAGTCGATCTCGGACGTGGTGCCGTACGAGGTGGTGGTGGCGCCGACCCGCACGCCGGTGCCCTGGGGGCCCCGGCGGACCAGGACCTTCTCCTCGGTGAAGTGCCCGTTGTCGTCCAGGGCCGCCGAGGCCTGGGCGATGACGTGCTCCTCCTCCTCGTCGGCGGCCAGGTAGGTGATCTCCTTGGTCACCTGTCCGTCGACCACCTTGCGGTAGGGGGTCTCGATGAAGCCGTACTCGTTGACCCGGGCGTAGGTGGCCAGCGAGCCGATCAGGCCGATGTTGGGGCCCTCGGGGGTCTCGATCGGGCACATCCGTCCGTAGTGGGAGGTGTGCACGTCTCGGACCTCGAAGCCGGCGCGCTCCCGGGACAGGCCGCCGGGCCCGAGGGCCGACAGCCGGCGCTTGTGGGCCAGTCCCGGACAAGGGGTTGTTCTGGTCCATGAACTGGCTCAGCTGGCTGGTCCCGAAGAACTCCTTCACCGCCGCCACCACCGGGCGGATGTTGATCAGGGTCTGGGGGGTGATGGCCTCGACGTCCTGGGTGGTCATGCGCTCGCGCACCACCCGCTCCATACGGGACAGACCCACTCGGACCTGGTTCTGGATGAGCTCGCCGACCGAACGGATCCGGCGGTTGGCGAAGTGATCCTGATCGTCGATGCGGTAGGTCGACTCGCCGTCGGCCATGTGCTTGGCCAGGTGGAGCATGTAGGTCGAGGACGCCAGGATCTCCGAGGGGCTGAGCACGCCCTGGGTCGGGGTCGGGCGCTCGAGGTCGATGGCGAGGATCTCCGAGATGCGCTCGATCTCGGGTCCGAGCTTCCGGTTGAGCTTGTAGCGACCCACCCGGGTCAGGTCGTAGCGCTTGGGGTTGAAGAAGGCATTCTCGAAGTACTGGCGGGCGGCCTCCACCGACAGCGGCTCGCCGGGACGGGCCCGCTTGTAGATCTCGAGCAGGGCCTCCTCACGGGTGGGGGCCAGGTTCTGCTCTTTCTCCCACTGTCCCTCGAGGAAGTCGAAGTGGCGGACGAAGCGCTCGAGAAAGGCCTGGTCCTCGTAGCCGAGGGCGCGCAGCAGCACGAACAGGGAGAGCCGGCGCTTGCGGGCGACCCGGCAGCCGGCGGTGACGTCCTTGCCCGGCTTGGCCTCGACGTCGAACTCGATCCACTCGCCGCGGTAGGGATGGATGGTGCCGGTGAACACCGTCTTGGCGTCGCGCCCGGGCTGGAAGATCACCCCGGGGGAACGGACCAGCTGGCTGACGACCACCCGCTCGGTCCCGTTGACGATGAAGGTCCCCTTGTCGGTCATCACCGGGAAGTCCCCCATGAAGACCGTCTGCTCCTTGATCTCGCCGGTGCCGGCATTCATGAACCGGGCCCGCACGAAGACCGGCGCGGCGTAGGTCATGTCCTTTTCCTTGCACTCCTCCACCGAGAACTTCGGTGGCGGTCGCAGGTCGGGATCGGTCGGATCGAACTCCAGCTCGAGGCTCAGCTGGCCGGTGAAGTCCTCGATCGGGCTGATGTCGTTGAACGTCTCGGCCAGGCCGCGATCGAGGAACCACTGGAAGGAGTCCCGCTGGATGGCGACGAGGTCCGGCAAGGGCAGGGCCTCATCGATGTTGGCGAAAGAAAAACGTTCCGGGCTGTTGGACCGTGTAGGCAACGGCCTACTCCTCCCAGTTGCGTGGCGAATGGGGCTACGAAGGGGTACTGCGGTGAATCACTGCTCGAGGAATTGTGGACTGCATGTCTGGACCTTCTCCGGGGTCGACAACTACCGCCGGAGCGGTCGAAAGGGGCGCCAGGGCGCGCGTCAATCAGCCGAACACGGAGGAAGGCGGAAGGAGCAGGCACGGCAACCAGTAATCCTATCCGGATTCGGACAGGATCACAAGCCCGAGGACGGAATACCCGGATCCAGGCCTGCACAGGCTAGGAGACCAGCTCCCCGGCGTCAAGGATCGTCGACGCCGGTGCTGACCGCCGTCGGCCGTCCCGCACTCCGGCCGTGGCTCCCGGTCCCGGCCGTCGGGCGACCCCGTCGCCGGGAACCGGGCCCCGCTACTTGAGCTCGACGGTGGCGCCTGCCCCCTCGAGCTGGGCCTTCGCCTTCTCGGCGTCTTCCTTGTTGGCCTTCTCCAGCACCGGCTTGGGAGCACCGTCCACCAGGTCCTTGGCCTCTTTCAGGCCCAGGCTGGTCAGCGAGCGCACCTCTTTGATCACCTGGATCTTCTTGTCGCCGGCCGCGGTCAGGATGACGTCGAACTCGGTCTTCTCGTCCTCGCCACCGCCCGCGTCGCCGCCCCCGCGGCGCCGGTGCGGCCGCAGCCACCGCCACCGGGGCGGCCGCGGTCACGCCGAAGCGCTCCTCGAACTCCTTGAGCAGCTCGCTCAGCTCGAGGACGGACAGCTCGGAGATGCCGTCCAGAATCTGGTCCTTGGTCAGGGTACCTGCCATTGTTCGTTGCTCCTTGTTTGCTTGTGCTTCGTTGCTGGTTCTCGGGTCCGGATGTGGTCGGCCGTGGGATCGGCCGGGCGATGGCCCTACTCCGGGGCGGGAGTCGTCCCCGGTCGTCGCCGGCCGCGGCCTCGGCCGCCGGGGGCTCGGCCTCGGCCGCTCGGGGTCTCGGCCTCAGCCTGAGGCTCGGCAACTGGCGCTCTGCCCGTCGGGGCTCGGCTCGCCTCGGCCGCTTCGGGTGTCGCGGTTCGGGCTTCGGGGCGCCGGCCGGCGCCTCGACCACCTCACCGCCGGCCTGGCGCTGTTCGATCAGGGCGGAGAGCCCGTACGCCAGGTTGCGGGGCAGCGCCTGGACCAGTCCGGCCAGCTGCTGGAGCGGGGCGGCCAGTGCCCCGGCGAACTGGGCCAACAGGGTGTCCCTCGGGGGCAGGTCGGCCAGCACGTTGATGTCCGAGGCCGACAGGATGCCCGAACCGACCACACCTCCCTTGACCACCAGGTTCGGATTCCCCCGGGCGAAGTCCCGCAGGGCCTTGGCCACGGCGCTGACGTCACCCTTGACGAAGGCGATGGCCGTCGGGCCGGTCAGCAGGTCGTGGATCTCGGCCTGGGGCCCGCCGGCGACGGCCAGCCGGACCAGGGTGTTCTTGTACACCTTGTAGTCGCCACCGGCGGCGGCCAGGTCGCGACGGAGGTCGGCCAGCTCGGCGACGGTGAGACCGCGGTACTCGGTGAGCACGGCCCCGTCAGACGACTCGAGGCGACCGCGCACCTCGTCGACGACCGCGACCTTGTCAGGCCTCGGGTTGTCCATGGTCCCTCCAACGAGCGATTCGCTCGGGTCAGGGCCGTAGACACCATCGAGTGGTGTCGCGCCGGCACGCGAGTGCTCGGCACGGAACGCCTCATCAGGCGGACCCCGATCGGGTCCCTTCGGTGCCGAGGAGCGGCACACCGGAGGTCTACGGCAGTTCGATCAATCTGCAAAATCAGGAAACGGTGAACTCTAGCCCAACCGGCCGCCCGGCCAGCCCGAGCCCGGCAGCGCCGGAGGTCGATCAGGCGCTGACCGCCAGCTCCTCGTCGACCTTGCGGGCCAGCAGCGGGTCGATGTGGACACCGGGGCCCATGGTCGACGACACGGTGACCGCCTTCACGTAGCGGCCCTTGGACGAGGCGGGCTTGGCCCGGTGGATCTCCTCCATCACGGCGTGGAGGTTCTCCAGCAGCTTCGGCCGGTCGAAGGAGGCCTTGCCGATCCGGAGGTGGATATTGCCCACCTTGTCGGTCCGGTACTCCACCCGGCCACCCTTGAACTCGTTGACCGCCCGCTCGACGTCGTCGGTCACCGTGCCGGTCTTCGGATTGGGCATCAGGCCTCGGGGCCCGAGCACCCGGCCCAGGGTCCCGACCTGGCCCATCAGGTCGGGGGTGGCGATGGCCACGTCGAAGTCGAGGAAACCGTCGTTGGCCACCCGGGCCACCAGGTCGTCGGCGCCCACCACGTCGGCCCCGGCGGCGCGGGCCTCGGCCGCCTTCTCGCCGGCGGCGAACACCGCCACCCGGGCCGTCCGGCCGGTGCCGGCCGGCAGTGACAGGGTCCCCCGGACGATCTGGTCGGCCTTGCGGGGATCGACCCCGAGGCGGATGGCGATCTCGACTGTCTCGTCGAACGAAGCCTTGGCCGACGCCTTGACCAGGTCGATCGCCTCGGAGGGCGTGTAGAGATGCTGGCGGTCGAACTCGGCGACGCTCGCCTTGTACTTCTTTCCCCTGGACATGGTGATGTCTCCGTTTCCTCGAAATGTGCGGTGCCGGCCTCAGCCGGCGACAGCGATGCCCATCGACCGGGCGGTGCCCTCGACCTGGCGCTTGGCCGCCTCGATGTCGGCGGTGTTGAGATCGGGAAGCTTGACGGCGGCGATCTCGGCCACCTGGGCGCTGGTCACCGTGCCCACCTGCTCCCGACCCGAGGTGGCCGCCCCCTTCTCCAGGCCGGCGGCCTGGCGGAGCAGGGCGGGGGTGGGCGGGGTCTTCAGGACGAACGAGAAGGTCCGGTCCTCGTAGATGGAGATCTCCACCGGGATGATCGAACCGCGCTGGTTCTCGGTGGCCGCGTTGTACTGCTTGCAGAACTCCATGGTCTGGACGCCGTGCGGGCCCGAGCGCGGTGCCAACCGGGGGCGCGGGTGTGGCACCCCCGGCCGGGAGCTGGATCTTCACGACCGCGACGACGCGCTTCTTCGGTGGCATTGGTTACGTCTCCTTACCTGGATCCGCCGGCCTACAGCTTTGCGACCTGGCTGAACTCGAGCTCGACCGGGGTCTCCCGACCGAAGATGTTGACCAGCACCTTGAGCTTGAGCTGATCCTCGTTGATCTCGGCGATCTGGCCCGAGAAGTCGGCGAACGGACCTTCCTTGACCCGCACCGTCTCCCCGACCTCGTGCTCGAGGCGGGGTCGGCTGCGCTTGGACGGTGCCTCGACCCCTTCCACCTTGACCTGGAGGATGCCCTCCACCTCGCGGCGGGACAGCGGGGTCGGCTTGGTGCCCGGGCCCACGAAGCCGGTGACCCCGGGGGTGTTCCGGATGACCGACCAGCTGTCGTCGTCGAGCTCGCACCGGCACAGGAGGTAGCCCGGGAACACCTTCTTTTGGACCACCACCTTCTTGCCGTTCTTGAACTCGATGACGTCCTCCATCGGGATGACCACCTCGTAGATGCGGTCTTCCATGTTCATCGAGACGGCCCGGCTGTGCAGGTTCGACTTCACCTTGTTCTCGTAGCCGGCGTAGGTGTGGACCACGAACCACCGGCCGGGCTGGTCGTAGGGGCTGACCACGAAGGGCTCGTCGTCGTCTCTCGTCGACTCGTCCGACATCGGGCTCGTCGCCGACGCCGGTGTCGGACTCGAGGTCGGCCGCCGCCACCTCGGCTTCCTCCACCACTTCCGCCAGGTCAGCGGGGGCGGTGATGGCGCTCGGAGGGCGCGACCGAGGTCTCGACGGCCTCGGGGCCCTCGTCGTCGCCGGCAGGCGTATTGGTTTCGTCGTGGGTCACAGTCACACCGATCACGTCTTGAACAGCCAGAGGACGCCTTTGGCAAAGGCGTAGTTGAGGATGAAGATGAGCACCATCAGCGACAACAGGGTGACCAGGGTCACGGTGGTGTAGTTGATTACCTCGGACCTGTTGGGCCAGGCCACTTGGCGCAGCTCTGATCGTACCTCGCGCAGGAACTGCCCCGGACGGAACGGGTCGCGCTTGGGCGGACGCCGGGGCGGGGCCGCCGTGCGCTTGGCCGGAGCCTCCCCATCGGGGTCCTGGCCCTGGCGCTGCATTGCTCGCTTCTGTTCTCGGTTCACGTGCTGGTTCCTTCGACCGTTTCCACGGGTGGTGAGCAGGGCAGGAGGGACTTGAACCCCCAACCTTCGGTTTTGGAGACCGGTGCTCTACCAGTTGAGCTACTGCCCTCTGCCGACCGCCGTGCCGCGCATGGACGAGCCTGACACAGGTGCGGTCGCCAAGGCTACCACCGGCCCGATGGCAATTCCCAGGCGACCGGCGGGCCCCTGGTGCTAGCGGGTCTCCTTGTGCAGGGTGTGCTGGCGATCCCAGCGGCAGAACTTCTTCATTTCGATCCGCTCACGGTCGTTCAGCTTGTTCTTGGTGGTGATGTAATTCCGTCGTTTGCACACCTCGCAGGCCAGGGTGACCTGGATGCGCTTGTCATTCTTTGCCACGGTGACTCCTTACCATGCCTCGTACCAGTGCCTCGTGCACCCGTCCTCGATCTTCACCGGCCACGTCGCCCGGTGATCTTTACCCTTGTCTGACCTGTGTGCCCTCTGTCCTGCCTGTCCGAAATTGGTAGCGGCGGCCGGACTCGAACCGGCGACCCCACGATTATGAGCCGTGTGCTCTGACCAACTGAGCTACGCCGCCACGGGCGAGCCCCCTGTCGGAATCGAACCGACGACACCAGCCTTACCATGGCTGTGCTCTGCCGACTGAGCTAAGGGGGCAGTGCGGCTCGAGCGAGCAGCAAAGGAACGATCATAGCCAACGGGGGCCTCGACGAGTAGAACGGCCTGCCTGGCTACCATCGGCGGATGCATGTCCGCCTGGCCGGATCGGCCGATGCCGAGCCCATCCGGTCGATCTACAACGCCGAGGTTACCGGGTCGACGGCGACGTTCGACCTGGTGCCCCGGACCGCCGACGAGCAGGTCATCTGGTTGCGGGACCATCGGGGGCCCTATCCGGCCATCGTGGCCGTCGGCGACCAGGACGGAGTCCTCGGCTTCGGGTCGCTGTCGGCCTTCCGGGACCGGCCCGCGTACTCCACCACCGTCGAGGACTCGGTGTACGTGGACCGCTCCCAGCGCAGCCGGGGCGTGGGCCGGGTCCTGCTCGAGGAGCTCGTGACCCTGGCCACCCAGCACGGGTTCCACTGCATCGTGGCCCGGATCGGCGGCGACAACCAGGCATCGATCGGGCTGCACCAGGCCTGCGGTTTCCAGCTGGTCGGGGTGGAGCGGGAGGTGGGTCGCAAATTCAATCGATGGCTCGACGTATCGGTGCTCCAGCGGATGCTGTGACCCACCGCCCGGGAGTCGGCCGGGATTCCGGGCCGGTTCAGGCCGCGGTCGTCACCGCCACCGGGCCGGGCCCGACCGGAGCCTGGCGATCTCCCACGTCGTGATCGGTCCGCTCCCAGCTGGCCAGCGGCACGGTGAGCACCACCAGTATCCACAACAGCGTCAGGACGATCAGCAGGGGATCACCGTGGATCATGGTCTGGGCCAGTTGGGAACCGCCGGGAAGCTCGATGAAGGCGGTCACCATGGACAGCCCGACGATTAGTGAGCGCAGGCGGCCGAGAGCCACCGGTGCCAGCAGGATCAGGCCCCACGACAAGTACCAGGGCTGGACCACCGGGCCGAGGATGACGAACACCAGCAGGGTGATGCCCAGCGCCTTGAGGGTGCCGATTCGATCGCTGTTGAACAGCAACCACACCGCGGCCACGGCCGCGGTCAACAGCCCGAGGAAACGGGTGATGGTCAGCACACCTCCCAGGCCGAGACCGAGGTGGGCGAAGTGGGCGATGCCGGTCACCAACATGGCGAGCCCGGTGGTCGGCGCCGTCCACGACCGCACCGTGCCCGGGGTCCCGAGCGTGCTCACCCAACCCCAGCCCAGCCCGCTCACGTAGGAGAAGAACTCCAGGACCCCCGCCCCGATCAGGCCGGCGGTGACCACGGGCCGTATTCGGTCCCGCACCGGGGCTTCGGGCCCCAGCCAGCTCCAGCCGATATAGAGGATCCCGATGGCGGCCGGGGCCTTGATGGCCGTGGCCAGCGCGCACAACAGGATCCCCACCAACGGGCGCTTCTCCTTGGCGGCGGTGAGCCCGGCCACCAGCAGGCCGAGCATGAGGGCGTCGTTGTGGGCTCCGCCGATCAGGTGGAGCACGGTGACCGGGTTGAGGACCATCAACGTGAACAGCTCGGCCCCGTCCCGGTGGTAGAGGCGGGCCAGCCGGGGGACACACCAGGCGATCAGCAGCACCCCGGCCAGCGAGAGCAGCCGGAGCAGCACCACGGTGGCCAACTCGTTGTGGAAGGTGATCCGGGTGAAGAACCCGTCGATCTGCAGGAACAGGGGCCCGTAGGGGGCCGGAGCGTTGCCCCACAGGCTGTCGACGGGAGCGGTATAGGAGTTGTTGCCGAGCTCGAAGGGCCCATAGAGGTAGGGGTTCATGTGATGGCTGACCATCTCGCCCTGGGCGGCATACGAGTAGACGTCCCGGCTGAACAGTGGGGCGATCACCATCATCGGGGTCGCCCACAGTGCGAACACCCACATCAGCTGGCGGGTGGAGACGCCCGGGCACCGGGCGTAGAGGCGGGTCATCCCCCACCACACCCGCATGAGCAGCAACAGGCCGCCGTAGACGGCGGCCAAGGTGAAGTACACACCCCATTGGGAGCCCTGGGTGGTGCTGGGCTCGCCGAAGAACCACACCCCAGGCAACTCGAGCTTGAAGGGCGAGCTCGGCATGGAGGCACCGATGGCGATACAGACCATCGCCGCGAAGCCGAGCAGGGCCGGGCGCAGCACCAGGCCCCGCGGAGCTGGCACCCCGGCACCGTCGGCCACGGTAACGTCGGTCAGGCGGGGGGTGGAGCCCATCCTCCGGCGGGCGGACGTGGCCACTCCGTCGAGAACACCGAGCCCGGCACCGACCGCCTCTTTTGCCAGGGTCCGCAGACCGGTCCCGGTCGCATCCGGAACCGAATCGTTTCGGCCCTCAGCCAACGCGCACTCCTCCGCCGTGATCTTGTCTGGCATGAGGTTGTGGGGGCTTCTCCTCGGTCGAACTGATGGCGGTCTCCAGCTGTTCCTATCGGCGACCCGGCGCCGGCGTCAGTCCCGTCTGCGGCATGGAGTGCGAACCCCCTTCAGGCTCCCCCAACACCTGGAGAGTCCCGACCGCAATCAATCCGTAACGGCATTGTAATCAATCGGAGGACGTGATCAAGTCGCCTGGCCAGAGGCGCGCGCCGGCCTCGGGGCCCCCTCAGCCGCCCGGTTCGTCGTCGGTCAGGTGGCCCGGTCGGGAGGACACGGGGACAGCGAGGTGGAGGTCAACAAGACAGTGCCGAGGGCCACCCAGGCGTCCCCGTAGTAGTTCTGCTCGTGGCTGCCGCTCTGGGCCTGGGTCAGCAGTGCTTGGCCCGTGCCGAACTGGCGATCGGCATCGGCTGAGGCCGCCGCCGCCACCAGGCCCAGGTTGTTCAAGTAGGGCTCCTGGACGGAGCCGGTGAGGCTGTAGGCCTGGTACGAGCCCGAGGCGGCCAGACCGCTGATGGTGGGCCAGCTGTCCGCCGAGAGGGCCCGGCCCGTGGCGGTGCAGTCGGCGGCGTACCAGATGGGGAGCCGCTGGGCGTCGAGGCCATAGGAGGGGGGGCCGCCGCCCGAAGGCGGACTCGACGGGATGACGGAGCCCGATGCCGACAACAGAGCCCAGTCGGGAGGAAGAGAGCGAGTGGTATTCCCACCCTGCAGTTCGTAGACCAGCTGTTGGCTGTTGACGGCCAGCTGGTTCCAGCGCGGATCGCCCGACGCCGCGGCCAGCGCCACCATGGCCTCGGGTGAGAAGTAGCTGGGATCCACCGAATACGGGGCGTTGCGGGCCCAGGGGCCGGCCACCAGCTCGATGCGGCCCGCGCTGACCACGGTCTCGTTGGCCAGGATGGCCGAGGCCACGGCCAGTCCGGCCTTCTTGTAGGCGGGCTGCTTGAAGGCGGTGGCCCCGAGCACCAGGGCCCAGGCCGTGTCGAGGTCGGCATCGGTGGCGTTGCCGGTCCCGACCACCGCCCCGTTGCTCCAGTGGTAGGCGAAGAGCCCGCCCGCCTCCAGGAGGTTGTCCTTGTCCCATGTCCATATGGCCGCGAAGCGGGCCGCATCGTGGGCGGCCACGGCCAACAGCAGACCGTATCCCTGCCCTTCGCTGACCGAGTCGCCCCCCTGGTCCCAGCGGACCACCCGGCCGTTGGGTTCGACGTAGCGGTCGAGGAAGGCGACGGCCAGGTTCTTGGCCTCCGGGGTGGTGGTGCTGGTGCTGGTGGTCGTCGGTGTGGCCGAGGTCGACGAGCATCCGGATAGGAGGGCGGTCAACGCCACCAACGCCGCTGCCACCACGGAAGCACAGCCGAGGCCCCGTGGACGTGGCCGTGGCGCTGGTTGGCGGGCTGCCGACATCCCTTCAGTATGGGAGACGGACCCGCCGTCCGCATGTCGGCGTGAGCCGGCATGGTCCGGATCGGAACCGTCGGAGCGGTCCGGCGGGGGCGGACCAGCGGACTGGGGCCACTCGCCGGCCGGCTGGTGTCACTGGCGACGCCCTCAGAACCTAGGCCCCGGCCTTCGACGTGGTGTGCCCGTGACGGACGGATGAGGCCGGAGCCGGGTGGGAGCTGACCCCGGTCCGATGGTGCTGCTTGGACACCCCATCCACAGTCAGGGCGGCGACAGCCGCCAAAATCAAGACGACGACGGCTATGGCGGTGATCATCCTCCGGGTGGCGCCGGGCGGATCGTCAGGGTGCTTGCCGAGGGCCGGGGCCGTGACGGCACCGGCCGACCGTGCCGGTCCATCATCGTCCGACTCGTCCGACTCAATCGGCCGCCCATCGAGGTCCTCGACCGGGGTTGACTCGTCCGATTCGTACTCAATCGGCCCATGAGTCCTCGTCCGAATCGTCCGAATCGGCCGCCCATCGAGGTCCTCGACCGGGGTTGACTCGTCCGATTCGTCCGACTCAATCGGCCGCCCATCGAGGTCCTCGACCGGGGCCGCCGCCTCCTCGACCCGAACCGCTTCGTCCGGGAGGTCGGGGTCTTCGGTCAGCGGAACCAAGCCCTCGATCACGCTCATACCGGCTCCAGCTCGGTGGAGACGGGCGAGTCGATCGCCGGCGGCACGTCGATCTCCGGTGGTACCTCGATCTCAGATGGCGCGTCCACGTCGGGAGGGGCGGCGACATCACGCTGACCGCCGGTGAGGGCAGGCCAGATCCCGAAGAGCAGAATCACCGCGTACATCGCCGCGAAGGCCAGGTTGTTGGCGACCGCCGGGGTGAACCCGCTCGCGATCCCGTACACCGCCGTCACCGCCAAGATGCCGAGGGTCACCAGAGCCGGAACGACGCTGGCTGGCTCCCTCTTCTGCGAACTCTGCTTGGCTGTGACCACCCAGACCATCTTGCTGCCGGTGATGACGTAGATGGCGGCGGCTATCTGGATCCAGAAGTTGGCGATGTAAAGGCAGTAGGCCTCGAACGTGTAGGAGCCCCCACCTGCCGCGGCCACGATGATCAGGCTGATGATGTAGTAGGGGGCGAAGTACAGGAGCATCTCGGTGGAGGTGGACCCGTTGAAGGGCTGGGCACCGGAGAAGATGAAGATGACCGGGAGGGAGAGGTAGAGGAGGATGGTCCAACCGGTCAGGAAGAACGAACACGAGTGCATGTACTGGAGGCGGATACGGGGGGGGAGGTTGCCCCGGATGACCAGGCGGATGGCGTAGACACAACCTCGCGCCCAACGGAGTTGCTGGCTCACGTAGGCCGACATGTCCTCGGGGCCCAGTCCCCGGGCCAGTACCTGGTCGATGTAGACGATTCTCCAATGCGCCTCTTGCATTTTTATGGACAGCTCGACGTCCTCGATCAGACCTTCGACAGGAAAACCGCCGACCTCGTCGAGGGCGGCCCGGCGCACGAGGAAGTTGGTCCCACAGCAGATCATCGCCCCGAGGGTGTCCTTGCCCCGGCCGATGGCACCGAAGAAGAGATCCTGTTGTGACGCCGCGGCCGCTGCCAGTCGGTTGGTATGGGCGTTGGAGTAGTACTGCGGCGTCTGGACCACGGCGACGTCGGGTTCCTCCATAGCGCCCAGCGTGGCCTCGAGGAAGCGGGGGTCGGGTACATGGTCGCAGTCGAAGACGGCCACGAACGGGGCTTCGGCAAAGGCCAGGGCGTGGTTCAGGTTGCCGGCTTTGGCGCCGATGTTGTCGGCTCGGTGGATGTAACGGACTCCCAACTCCTCGGCCAGATCGGCGAGCTCGGGCCGGCCGGCGTCGTCCAGCAGGAAGACGGTCACCACTCCGCCCCGGATGTGGCCGGCCGCGGCCACGACCGGCGCCACCACGTCGAGCGGCTCGTTGTACACGGGGATGAAGACGTCGACGTCCGGCGGCGGTCCGGTCAGGGCCGGAAAGGGAGGGCGCCGCCGACGGGGCCAAACGGTCCACATGAAGCCGATGCCCTGGAAGAAGTTGAAGATCTGCGCGGTGATCAGGGCTCCGAAGAGATACGGGTTGCCGACCCGTTGCGGCACCAGCAACCACAGCAGGTACCCGATGGAGATGACCACGCCGATGGGTAGGAGCATCCGGAGCCGGCGGTCGACCGACCTTCCACTGCTCGTCCGAGATGGCTCGACCGGTGGCTGGCGACGCACATCGTCCGGCCTCATGGCCTCATCGACGGCGGTCATACTGGTACACCCATACGTCGACGTTGGGGAAGACCCAGTGCTGGCGGTGTTTGCACGCGACAGCCGAGCGAGGCCTCGGGCGCTGTACATGATCGACTCGGTCGGACCCGGTCATCAGCTCTTGCTGGTCACCACGAAGATGGTCTGACCGGCCTTGATGGTCGGCTTGGCCGTGAGCGGGGCGGATTTGACCTTGGGCGAGTAGTAGCTCGTCAGGGTGTTCAACTGGGAGTTCACCGGGTCGTAGAGGATGGTGTCTCCGGGGCGGGCGTGGGCCTCCACCCGCTGGAGGGCCTCCCTGAAGTTGAACCGGCAGGGATTGGCGCTGGAGAACTGCTGGTCGAACAAAGCAACCAGCATCGCGGCCACCACGGCGATGACGATGATGGCCACCAGCCGTTTGCTGGTCGCCACCACCGTGGCCGTCCGGGCGATGAGCACCAGGAGCGACGGGTACGGCGGTGGACATGTAGCGGATGTCGAACAGGCTGGTCTTGAATTCGCCCACCAGGAACATGGCCGCCACCGGGACCAGCACCACCGCGAAGAGCAGGTAGGTCACCGGCTTGACCCGCCGTCCCGAGCAGGGCCAGGCCGGCCAGCATGCCGAAGGGCCAGAACGAGGATCACGTCCGACACCACTGCGGCCGAGTGGTAGCCGAAGACGCCATAGTCGAAGTTGGTGATGATCGAGTAGATGCTGAGGGTGCCGGTGGCCACCACCGAGTTGGCGGCCGGTCCGAAGGCCTGGCCGGTGGCCTGGTGAATCCCGAACTGCTGCTTCATCAGCAAGGCCAGGGGGATGGAGGTGAGGACGATCGGCACGGCACTGCACAGCCACGGCGGGAGCAGGGCCGGCATCCGGCGGTCCCGCCGCCACATGACGACGATGATCCCGACGAAGACCAGCTGCTGGAGCAGGAGCTGCCACACCCCGAAGTACTGCGACCAGACCATGGCCACGGTGGCCAGGGTGTAGACGACCCAGGGGTACCACCCACCGCGCCGGAGGATCCGGAGCTGGGCCCAGAGGGCCGCCACTCCGAACACCATCAACATCATGTACATCCGGGCTTCCTGCGAGTACCACACGAGGATGGGCGCCACCGACACGATGACGGCGGCCACGGCCCCGGTCCTCCGGTCGTAGGCCTCCTTGCCCAACAGGTAGACCATCGGGATCAGGGCGATCCCGAACAGGATCGACGGCACCCGCACGGCGTAGTCCCCGTGGCCGATCAGCCGGATCGTCGCCCACAGCACGGTGAAGTAGAGGGGCGGGTGGACGTCGGTGGTGGCCAACCGGTGGAGCATGGCTCCATAGGGCATCCGGGCCTCGGACACGCTGACCGCCTCGTCCAGCCACAGGCCGCGGGGGACATCGAGGCGGATGACCGTTCCCACCACCATCGACGCCAGAACCACCAAGGAGGTGGGACGGGACAGGGACCACCGGATCCCGGTTGACCAGTTGAGGAACCGGGCCGAACGTGCCGACGGCCGGTCCCCGGGAACCAACTCGGCCGGCGCCGACTCGTCGACGACCGGCTCGTCGTCGAGCCGCCTCCGCCGGCCCGGGCTGAGGAACTCGGTGATCGTCACGCCGGCCACCTCCAGCGACCACCTTCCGACCGGCCGGCACCCAGCGACGGCGCCGGTCCGGGCAACGGGCCCGACCCCGGACGACGGTCAGACTGCCCGATCGGTGGAAAAGACCCGACGATGTCGGACAGGACGGCACCGAGCCCGGTGCCGGGTCCCTCCGGTACCCCCGCGCCCGGTGGGAGCGGGCCTTTTCGGTTCGCTGGAGATCCGGGGCGAGGGCGTCCGGCCGATGGTCTGCCGTCCGGGACTGACCAACCACCAGGTGGGGGCGTTCTCATCGAATCTATTCGCCACCTTTTCGACACTTCATCGCCCCTGGTACCAAGTACAGTCAAAGCCTATAAGGCATGATGTTCACACGCATTGCCCACTATTTCGGCCGGAACTACAGCCGCCTTTCATTGATTCAATTCCTCATTCAGCGTGGTTATTCGACGACGCTCTGCGTTAACTCCAATCGAACAGCGTTCGAAGATGACGGGCCCATTGACAAGGCGCTGCCGGTCAGCCGACCGACGTCAGGGTGGCCGGGTCGGCTGATTTCATCGAGTCGACCGATTCGGTCGACTCGGTCGACTCAGTCGACTCGCATTCAGTTTCGAGGTGGGTGGTGATCACGGTGTGAGCGATGCGATGATCGTCACTGAACAGCTCGCGGCCGGACCCGCGCTTGGCCATGGAGGACACCTCGGCGCGGGGGGCGTGGCCCAACTTCACCCGAAGGTAGTCGAGACACGTCACCCGGAGATGTTCTCTGACCACCTCCGCCGATCGGCTCGCCACTGACCCCTTCAATTCATGAAAGCTCCGGTCCACGGTGTCGGCCGTCGGGGGCAGGGTGGTGGAGCCGACGGAGTCCACGCACCCGCTGGCTCTGGTCGACCTGGCCGCCTCCAGGGCGTTGAACAGAGGCGAATGATCCCCGGCCGTCGAGGGGTCGGTGGTACCGCAGTACGGCACCTCCTCGTAGCCCGGAGGGAACCCGATGCAGATGATCGGCGACGAACTCCCGGTCTCCTCGACCACGTCCATGGCCAGGCTGAACAGGTCGACCGGCGGCCATCCCAGATCGGTGATGGCGGCCACCCGACCGGGCTGGGGGTTGTCGCAGGCGATGCGGGCGGTGAGCATGAGCAGCTCGGAGGCCTCCCGTGCCGACTGCACGAAGAGGTCGACGTTGGGACCGTGCAACCTGATGGGCTGGCCGGCCGTGGCCCACCGGAGCATCTTGTCGTGGATCAGGGAGTTGTCGACGATGTGGGTGAAGCGGGCGCACCCGGTTCTCATGCCGCTGGTCTGCGCCGCTTTGGCCACCTGGTACTCGAGGAGCTGCTTCGAGGAGGCGTAGATATCCGAGGTGAACAGCCGCATGGCCTTGCCGGTGGACGCGGCCACGGTGACCGGCACCCCGGCCTGTAGGGCCGCCTCCAGGACGATCTCCGTGCCCAAGACGTTGGCCGAGACCGCGTCGAGCACCCGCCGTTCGGCGAGCCCCGGGTCCCTGATGCCGGCCAGGTGCACGACCAGATCGGGCCGGATCCTTGAGAGCAGGGACTCCATCGTGGCACGGTCGGTGATGTCGGCGAACAGGTACTCGACTCCGGGGACCACCCGCTTTCTGGTCGGGGCCAGATTGGCGATGCTGGTGACGTCGGAGATCCCCAGCCGCTTGAGCAGCCGGAGCAAGGCGGTTCCCACGCAGCCGGATCCGCCGGTCACCACGACCCGGTCCCACGTGGCGAGGGCCTCGTAGTCGACACCGGTGATCGAGCGGGAGGCGACCGACCGCAACATGGCCAGGTTCGCACCCCGGTTGGGTCGGTCCACATTGTGCACCTCTCCGGCCGAGACCAGGGTGATGGCTCCAGCGGGGCCGGTTGTGTCGGATTCGCTACATCGACTCATGGCGACCACCTGATCCGTAGGAATCCGACCGAAGGCAGAGAGTCGAATGTAGACCTCTCCACGTTTCACCGCATGGTGCCCGCCGACGATCGGCCACAGTAGGTGGCGGCGCCAGGCCTTTGGAGGCCCAGCCTTTCGTTGTCCCCCCGAGATACGTCAGTCCCGCTGCCCCATATTCCACTGCTCGATTGCTCCTCGATATCGAAACCCACGGTTAGGAACTTCGTTATCAACCGGATCAGAAATCCCTTCCCCGCTCCGGTTTCCGCAACAATGCCACTAAATGCCCGGTGTCAACAAGCCAAAATGGAGGCAACCTGTGAACAATATGTAAACCGCCACACTTGGTGATGCTGGGGGCACATTGCGTGGCGTTTTGTGCCCAGAAGAGGCCCGTCACCGGGCTATTTCCGGCCGACGGAAACGTTGCCATTGGCAAAAGAGGATCCCGGGTCTTATTCCTAGTAAAGTGATGGAGTTTATTCAACAATGGACCCGCCGGCGGGACCCGTCGGCCGCCGGCCGGGGGAGCGTCGGGGACTCCGGGCCGCGGCCCAGCCCGGATCCGGCACCGCTGCTCTTGTGCCGTCCCCAACGCCCGATCCGGGGTGGTCCCGGGCCCGACAAGATCCCCGATCAGAACGCCATCTGACGCCTTGACCAGGGATCTCGCTGCGTGGGCCGGGAAGGATTTGAACCTTCGAAGGCAATGCCGGCAGATTTACAGTCTGCTCCCTTTGGCCGCTCGGGCACCGACCCGCAGGCCGGAAGGTTATCCCGTCACGCGGAGCTACTGTTTCGGCATGCCCACCTTCGACGTCGTCTCCGAAGTCGACATGCAAGAGGTCCGCAACGCGGTCGACCAGGCCAATCGCGAGGCTGCCACCCGGTTCGACTTCAAGGGGACCGAATCCTCCATCGAGCTCACCGACAAGGAGCTGGTGCTCAACTCCTCGACCGAGGACCGCCTGCGGGCCCTGTTCCAAGTGCTCCAGGAGAAGCTGGTCAAGCGGGAGGTGTCGCTCAAGTCGTTCGATGTCGGCAAAGTCGAAGAGGCCTCCCGAGGGGCGGCACGTCAGCGGTTGACGATTCAGGCCGGCATCTCCTCGGACCACGCCAAGAAGATCAACAAGTTCATCAAGGACCTCGGCCTGAAGGGCGTGAGCTCGCAGACCCAGGGCGATCAGCTCCGGGTCAACGGCAAGAAGCGCGACGACCTTCAGTCGGCGATTGCCGCCCTGAAGGCGGAGGACTTCGGGATCCCGCTGCAGTTCAGCAACTTCAGGGACTGAGGGCCCGGGGTCCGGTCATCGGCTGGGACTGTACCGGGACGGATGCCTGGTCACGCTCTTGGCCCGTGGGCCGACCAGATCCACCTGTCATCCACCCCCTCGGCACCACGGCCCGCTGGCCAGAGGTGTGCTCCCGGCGTCAAGCAGCTTCGACGAGCTCGTCCAGCTCCTCGACCGGGTGGACGTGGAACAGCCGGTTGTAGAGCATGTACTTGAGCACCCAGAACAGGCCGAACGAGACCATGTTGGCGGCCAGCACCACCAACGTCTGGTCGAAGTGGCTCAGGTGGTGGGCCCGACCGATGTGCCGGGCCACGGCAGCACCACCGATCGACACCACGATGCCGACGGCGGACATCACCCAGAACGGCACGATCTCCTTGGTCAGGTGGGAGCGACCGCCCTTGCCCCACACCCACTTGCGGTTGAGGTAGTAGGAGGGGACCGTGGCCACGATATTGGCGAAGACGGTGCTCCCGATCTCGCCCCAAAGGTGGAGCACCCCGAACACCAGGGCCAGGACCCCGAAGGACACGATGGTCGAGATCACCGACACCATCGTGTACCGGATGAGCTGCTTTGCCTCAGGCGTCCGGCGTTTCTGCCAGACGTGCTCGACACGCACCGCATGAGCTCAGTCATTCGGAGAACCTTAGCCGTCATATTCCCGCAAAACCCGCGGGAGGACGGGCCCGAGGGGGCGGTTCACCAGCCGTTTGTGCTCGGCGATGCCGCCGAACCACGCCGCGCTGGGCTTGGGGCGCCGCTCGAATGTGCCCCGGTCCACCGCCACCAGACCGAAGGTCGGGCGGTAGCCGAGCACCCATTCGAAGTTGTCGAGCAGGCTCCAGTAGAAGTACCCCCGCACGTCGATCCCGTCATCGAGGCATCGCCTCACGCCGGCGAGGGCCCGTCGCACGTATTCGATCCGGGCGGCGTCGTCGTCCGTGCCGATGCCGTTCTCGGTGACGTAGACCGGGATACCCCCGGTTTTGGCCGTGGCCCGGCGGATGGTGGCCTCGAGGGCGTCGGGCCAGAACTCGTAGCCCATCTGGGTGGTGGGTACACCCTCCTGGGCCCCGAGGGGGCCGTCCGGGCCGACCCGCATCCGGGTATAGGTCTGGACCCCGACGAAATCGTCGCCGCCGGTAGCCTCGAGGAACACGTCCTCGGCCGGGCGGCGCAGCCGTTCGAGCCACTGCTCCCCCCCGGGCTGGAGTTGGTAGTCGGTCATGGACAGGGTCAGTCCCACCGGGACGTCACCGGGTCCCGAACGGATGGCTTCGACCCCCCTCCGGTGGGCGTCGACCAGAGCCTGGTTGACGGCGTCCCGACGGTGCCGGTCCCGGACCCGGGGAGGGAAGATCCCGTGGCGCCACCCCATGGTGGCCACCACGTTGGGTTCGTTGACGGTGCAGGCCACACCGATCAGATCCCCGAGGTGGGAGGCGGCCCGCTGGCAGTACCGGGCGAACCGGTCGGGTGCCTGTTTGGCCTCCCACGTCCCCGACGCCGCCAACCACCGGGGATGGGTGAAGTGGTGAAAGGTCACCACCGGCAGAACCCCGTGCTCGTGACAGGTGGCCGCCATCCGGCGGTAGTGGTCCAGCGCCACCAGGGAGAACTCCCCCTCTTCGGGCTCGATCCTGCTCCACTCGAGGGAGAACCGGTAGGCGGTGAGGCCGAGTGCGGCCACCAGGGCGATGTCCTCGGCATAGCGATTGAACGAGTCGCAGGCATCGCCGCTCACATCGAGGCAGTGGGACGAGGGATCGTGTTCGAACACCCACCAGTCGTTGTTGACATTGCCTCCCTCGATCTGATGGGCGGCCGTGGCCGTCCCCCACACGAAGCCCTCGGGAAACTCGACGTCGGCCACGGTCGGCAACCGTAGTGGCGGAGTGGGTCGGCGTGACGCCGGCCAGGGGACCCCAGGGGTTCCGGGGTGCCGTCTGCCGGATGCAAGGATGGAGGGGTGAGTGACGCACTCGAATTCCTGGTCGACCTACTCGATCTCGAGCCCATCGAGGTCAACATCTTCCGCGGCGTGAACCCGCACGAGGAACGCCAGCGGGTGTTCGGCGGCCAGGTGGCGGCCCAGTCGCTGATGGCGGCCGGGCGGACGGTGGAGACCGGGCGGCCCCACTCGCTGCACGCCTACTTCCTGCGGCCGGGCGATCCCGACCATCCCCATCCTCTACGAGGTGGACCGCATCCGTGACGGCCGGTCGTTCACCACCCGCCGGGTGGTGGCGATCCAGCACGGGCGGGCCATCTTCAACCTGTCGGCCTCGTTCCACGTGGACGAGCCGGGATTGGCCCACCAGTTCCCCATGCCCGAGGTCCCCGAGCCCGAGCACCTCGACTCGCTGACCACCAGGCTCGAGCCCTACCGGGAGCTGCTCGGCGACTGGTTCGCCAAACCGCACCCGATCGACCAGCGGCCCATCGGCGAGCTCCCCTACAGCAAGAACGCCAGCAAGGAGCCGATCCAGCGTCTCTGGATCCGGGCCGACGGCACCCTCCCCGACGACCCGCTCCTGCACGCCTGCATCGCCGCCTACGCCTCGGACATGTCGCTGTTCGACACCATGCTGGCCCCGCATGACGTGACCTGGGACGATGCCGATTTCATGGGAGCGAGCCTCGATCACTGCATGTGGTTCCACCGACCGTTCCGGGCGGACGAGTGGCTGCTCTACGACATGGACAGCCCGGTGGCGTACGGGGCACGGGGCCTGGCCCGCGGGTTCCTGTTCACCCGTGACGGCGAGCTGGTGGTGTCCCTCGTGCAGGAGGGCCTGATGCGCAAGATCTCCCGCCCACCGGAGGGACGACGGGGACGACCGGCGGCCGTTCAGCGGGAGCTGATCGGGACGTAGTCCCGTACGTCGTCGCCGATGTAGAGCTGGCGGGGCCGGGCGATCTTCGAGTCCTGATCGAGCATCTCCTGCCAGTGGGCCAGCCAGCCCGCCGTCCGGGGGATGGCGAACAGGACCGGGAACATCTCGAGCGGGAATCCCATGGCCTGGTAGATGAGCCCGGAGTAGAAGTCCACGTTGGGGTAGAGCTTGCGGGAGATGAAGTAGTCGTCGGAGAGGGCGATCTCCTCGAGTTTGAGGGCGATGTCGAGCAGCGGGTTCTTCCCGGTCACGGTGAACACCTCGTCCGCCGTCTTCTTGATGATGGTGGCCCGGGGGTCGTAGCTCTTGTAGACGCGGTGGCCGAAGCCCTGGAGCCGGCCCGCCGATCCCTCCTTCACCGATCGGATGAACGGCTCCACGTTGTCGATGGACCCGATGTCGGTGAGCATCCGGATCACCGCCTCGTTGGCCCCCCCGTGGCGGGGGCCGTACAGGGCGGCGGCGGCGGCGGCGGTGGCCGAGTACGGATCGGCATGCGACGAGCCGACCACTCGCATGGCGGTGGTCGAGCAGTTCTGCTCGTGGTCGGCGTGGAGGATGAACAAGACGTCGAGGGCCCTGGTCAGGATGGGGTCGGCTTCGAACCGGGGCTCGGCGATCTTCCACATCATGGAGAGGAAGTTGGCGGTGAAGGGGAGGGAGTTGTCCGGGTAGACGAAAGGCATGCCCACGCTGAACCGGTGGGCGGCGGCGGCCAGCGTGGGCATTTTGGCGATGAGGCGGATGATCTGCTTGTTCCGGGAGTCGACGTCGAAGATGTCCTTGGCGTCCAGATAGAAGGTGGACAGGGCGGCTACCGCCGATACCAGCATGCCCATGGGGTGGGCGTCGTAGTGGAAGCCCTCGAGGAAGCGCTTTCGTACGTTCTCGTGGATGAACGTGTGCAGGGTGATCTCGCGCTCCCACACCTCGAACTGCTCGGTGGTGGGCAGCTCGCCGTTCAACAGGAGGTAGGCCACTTCCAGGTAAGTCGAGTTCTCCGCCAGCTGCTCGATGGGATAGCCCCGGTACCGGAGGATCCCCTCCTCCCCGTCGAGGAAGGTGATGGCGCTCTCGCACGCCGCCGTGGACACGAACCCCGGGTCGTAGAACCACACCCCTGGTAGCAATTTCCCCCACTGGGCAGCAGAGACCCCCCCGTTCTCGATCGGGATCTCGAGGGACTCGCCGGTGCGGTTGTCGGTGATCGTGATGCTCTCGGCCACTGGTCCCCAGACCCTTCTGTCGATGCTCATGTCTCTATTGCCTGATCCTAGTTCCCTACCCACCACTCCTGACCAGCCGGGAGGCGCCACCGGCGGGCCCGGGACGGGTGCCCGGGCAGGGCACCGGCGACCGATGACGGTCTCCGGTCAGGCGGAGATCTGGACCAGGAACTCCTGTGAGGAGCCGGCGGACCCGTAGGGACCGGACCGCTGGCCGAACGGGATGGAGATCGACACCTGGAGGGTGTAGATGTATCCGCCGGCGACAGACAGTGGGGGCAGATCGAGTGCGACCGAGGCCCCGGCTGGAGCGGACACCTCGACGTGCGAGCTGGCACCTCGGGCGCCGGCCGGCGGGGGGGCCGTGCCGCCCGGACCGACCAGGATCAGGGTCTCGGTCGCTTTGATATCGGACTCGTCCACGGTTCCGCAGTTGGTCACCGTGGCATCGACCGTGACGGTGCCGGTGGGGGGCAGCACGGTCGGCGTGGTGCCGGTCCCCGCCGACTGGGCGGCGGCGGCACAGCCGACTCCGACCGTGCCAGGCGCACCCGACGCCACGGCGGCAGGCGAGAGGCCGACCGCGGTGATCACCAGCTGGTGGAACGGGTACAGGGCGTACCGAGGCGTTGAGGTTGGGAGCCAAAGCGGCCAGGCGGACGGTGCCGAGAGCGGCGTCGGCGGCCGGCGAGGAGACCCAGGCCGACCGGGGCAGACGGACCGGGGTGGGCTGGCTGCGGGCATGTGACGCCAACAGGCGGTACGCGGTGTCGGCCCTCTCGAACAACCGTCCGGCGGCACTCATCGCCTGTGACGCCATCTCCGGCGACTGCAGAGGAGCGGCCGACGTCGTCGTGGTGGTGGACGACGGCGACCCGGCAACGGGCAACGGTGACATCCCGAGCATCTGGTCGACGGCCGTCCGCAGGTGGGTGACGGCCGTGGCGCGAGTGTCCATCACCGCGGCCAGGCCGGCGCTCACGTTCCCGGTGGGGTAGGGGGGGACCAACCGGGCCGCCTCGGTCGCCTCCCGGGTGGAGTCGCTCACCGCCTGGTCGAGACCTTGCTGGATCTCGGACCGGGCCGTCTGACCGACCGTGTTCGGCAAGGGGATGTTGGCGAAATTCGGGAGCGTCGTCCACCAGGGTGGCCAGCCGGCGCCCGGTCAGGTTGGACTCGACGACGAGCCGCGACGCCAGTGCCGCGTATCCCGTGTTGATCGAAGCCCGGTACCCGGCGGATTGGGCGTTGATCTCGGCCAGGGAACCGATCACGACCACCAGCGTGAGGGCTACGAGCGCCACCCACAGCGCTGTCCGGCCCCGGGACCGCCGCGTCCGCCCGGAGACAGACAGTTTCCGTCTCCGTCTGGCCATCGGCATCCAGAGGACGATAGTGCCGACACCGACGGCGGGGGCCTACAGCCGGCGGCCCGGCTGCGTGGTGGGAGCCGCAGCTCAGCGGCCGAAAGAAGCCTCGGAGACGGAGTGGTCGACTTTGCCGTTGGACCGGGGTCTCGTGGCCGTCCCGGCGGTGATGAGTTCGCTCTGGGTATTGCGCCACTCGACCGTGGGCCGGATGGCGGCCAGGTCGACGTTGGCCTTGTTCCGGTCGGCCACGGCGAGGATCGACTGGATGGTGGCCGAGGTGAGGAGGTGCGGGACCAGCCCGAGGTCGAGCAGCTTGGTGTGCGCAGCCCGGTAGTAGTGCTCCTCCTTCTCGACCCGGGGGTCCGGCTCATGGTCGATCACCACGTCGCCCGGGTACTCGGTGGCCACCAGCTCGGCCATCTCGGTGACCGAGAAGGCTTCGGTGAACTGGTTGAACACCCGGAACTCGCCTCGCTCGGCCGGGTGCTCGAGGGCGAGCTCCACGCAGGCCAGGGTGTCGAGAATGTTCAGGGTTCCCCGGGTCTGGCCGCCCGAGCCGTAGACCGTCAACGGGTGACCCATGACCGCCTGGACGCAGAACCGGTTGAGCACGGTTCCGAACACACCGTCGTAGTCGAACCGGGTGGCCAGTTCGGGGTGGAGGACCGTCTCTTCGGTGTCATGACCGTAGACGATGCCCTGGTTGAGGTCGGTGGCCCGAATTCCCCAGATGCGACAGGCGAACATGATGTTGGCACTGTCGTGGACCTTCGACAGGTGGTAAAAGGAGCCGGGTTGCTTCGGATAGGGCATGACATCGGTGCGTCCCTTATGGGTGATCTCGATGAATCCCTCTTCGATGTCGATGTTGGGAGTGCCGTACTCACCCATCGTTCCCAGCTTCACCAGATGGATGTCGCGGTCCTTTTCGGCAATGGCGTAGAGGAGATTGAGCGTTCCGGCCACGTTGTTTATCTGCGTGTAGACGGCGTGCTTTCGGTCGATCATCGAGTAGGGGGCCGAGCGTTGCTCTGCGAAGTGGACGACGGCTTCGGGCTCGAAGGAGTCGAGCGTCTCGGTTACGAAAGCCGGATCGGTGAGATCGCCGATGAATGTGTCGATGGTGAGACCGGAGATCTCCTGCCAGCGACGGATCCTGCGCTGGAGGCTGACGATCGGCACCAGGCTCTCCACGCCCATCTCGGAGTCATATCCTCGCCTGGCAAAGTTGTCGACAACGCCAACTTGATGCCCGCGCCGGGACAAGTACAGCGCGGTAGGCCACCCGAAATAACCATCGCCGCCCAGCACCAGGATCTTCACGTTTCCTCTTTCTCCTATTTGAGCCACGAACGCTCGAGCCACATCGAACGGCTTGAGCGGGCTTGTACCGGCAACTATTACCCAGCTGACCTTGGATTCAACTGAGAACGGGGGAGATTGTCAATGTTCATAGCAAACCATAAGGTACCGAACGAAACGGCCAGTTGCGAACCCGACATAGATCCGGCGGCCGCGGGTGGAACAAACTCACCCTTCGTTTCCGGCAGCTCCTGGCACCAGGACCTCCACCACCTCGACCGATCCGTTGAGGAGAGGAAGCTCAAACGACGGCGTGCCCAGTTCGGGTGATTGGAGGCCACGGGTGGTGGCGTCGACCGGCGCGGGATGCGTCAGCTCCTTCTCCCCCGCCCCGACCACCCCCATCTCGACGAACCGGCGGGCCGTGACCAGTACCCGACCCTCGAGCGAGCCGACCGCCTTGTTGTAGGCGGTCACCGCGCTGTTGAGTCCCTTGCCCACCCCGGCGAAGTGGTCACCCAGCAACGAAAGCCGCTGGTAGAGCTCGGCCCCGAGGAGCTGGACCTCGCGGGCGTTCTCGCGCCAGCGCGTCCTGTTGCCATCCGTAGGCGACAGCCCGCAGCAGGGCGATCAGCGATGTCGGCGTGGCCAACAGCACGTGGTTGGCCACGGCGTACTCCATCAGCCCGGGCTCGTGTTCGAGCGCCGCGGTCAGCAAGGGGTCGCCGGGGATGAACGCCACCACGAACTCGGGTGACGGGTCGACCCTCTTCCAGTACTCCTTCTTCGACAGGGCGTCCACGTGGGCCTTCATCTGTCGGCCGTGGTTGGCCAGGTGGCCCCGTCGCACCGTCTCGTCGTCCGCCTCGTTGGCGTCGAGGAACGCCTGCATCGGCACCTTGGCATCGACCGCCACGTTCTTGCCGCCCGGGAGGTGCACCACCATGTCGGGACGCATCCGGCCGCCGTCGGCGTCCGACGTGACCTGCTCGTCGAAGTCGCAGTGCTCGAGCATGCCGGCCATCTCCACCACCCGTCGCAGCTGCAACTCACCCCAGCGGCCCCGGGTCTGCGGGGACCGGAGGGCCGTGACCAGATTGCGGGTCTCCTTTTGGAGCTGGTCGTGCGAGGTCGAGAGGTGCTTCATCTGCTCGGTCAATCCGGTGTAGGCCCGTTGGCGCTCCACCTCGAGGCGTTGCATCCCCACCTCGTACTTGCCGAGCTGTTCGCCGATCGGCTTCAGCAGCTGCTCGATGGCCTGCTGCCGTTTGGCCAGCTCTGCCATCCGCCGCCTGGCGCGTCTCGTTGAGCTTGGTGTCGGCGAGCTGCAGGAACTGCTCGTTGTTCTGCTGGAGGGCCAGGGTGGAGAGCCGGGCGAACTCGCCGGTCAGCTGGGTGCGGGTCTCCTCGAAGGCGCTGGCCCGCTGCTCGGCCGCCTGACGCTCGTGGTCGAGCTCGGCGGCCAGCCGGGCCGCGGTGGCCTCCAGCGACGTGACCTGGCGATGCTGCTCGGCCAGCTGGGCCTGCAGCCCCTGGACCTCGGCGGTCAGCACCTGGTTCCGGTCGAGGGCGTCGCCGAGGCGGGCCTCGGCGGTCCGTGCCGCCGTGACCTGGTTGGAACGGACCAACAGGCCGACCACGACGCCGAGGGCGGCGCCGGCCAGCAGTCCCACTATGAGCCCGGTGATCATGACGAGTCCTCCTCGAGTCCTCATCGGGCCCCGAAGGCCCACGGGGCCAGCGTACCGAGAGGGTGTGCCGGAGCTGGGGGACGGTAGGGATCCCGCAGGTGTGCCAGCATGGCTCATGCATCGGGTGGTGATCGTCGGGGCCGGATTCGCCGGGCTGTCGGCGGCCCGGGCGCTGGTCGGCCGGCCCGTCGAGGTGACGATCGTCGACCAGAGGAACTTCCACACATTCCAGCCGCTCCTCTACGAGGTGGCCACCGCCGGCCTCGAGTCGGGCGACGTGGCCTACCCGATCCGGGCCATCTTCGGCCGGGCCGACAATGTGACTTTCCGATTCGCCAGGGTCACCGGGGTCGACTGGGACCACCGCACGATCACCGCCGAGGGTTCGTCCTCCCTGCCGTTCGACTCGGTGATCGTGGCCAGTGGGGCCACGACCCGGTTCTTCGGCATACCGGGTGCGGCCGAGTTCACCTTCCCCCTCTACACCCTCACCGACGCCCGGGCCCTGAGGGATCACGTCCTGCGCCGGCTCGAGGATGCCGACGCCGATCCGGATGCCCTGGTCGGCGGGGCCCTCACCTTCGTGGTCGTCGGCGGAGGGCCCACCGGGGTGGAGGTGGCGGGAGCCCTGGCCGAGCTACTCGACGTCGCCGTCCGCCATGACGGCTTCAACTTCGACCGTCGGTCGGTCCGGATCATCATTGTCGACGGGGTCGACAGGCTGCTGACCCCGTTCACGCCTTCAGCCGGCACCTACGCCGCCACCACCCTGGAGAGTCGGGGGGTGGAGCTGATATTCGGCCGGATGGTCAGATCGGTCGACCGGTCCTGCGTCGAGCTCGACGACGGCACCCAAATACCCACCAGGACGGTGGTGTGGGCGGGCGGCGTCACCGTCGAGAACACCGTTGCCTCGAGGTTGGGGGTCCCGGCGGGACCGAACGGTCGCCTGGTGGTCGACGAAGATCTCTCGATCAGCGGCCGGACCGATGCCTATGCCGTCGGCGACGCGGCCGCGGTGCCGTGGGCTCCCCACTCGACCCGGCACCCGGACCTCTGCCCCCAACTGGCCCAGGTGGCCATCCAATCGGGCCGGCACGCCGCCGACCAGGTCCTCCACCGGATCGGGGGCCGACCCACCGAGCCGTTCCACTACCACGACAAGGGAATCATGGCCACCATCGGACGGCGGGCGGCCGTGACCCAGTTCCCCCGGGGGGCGGTGGTGCGGGGCACGCTCGGATGGCTGGCCTGGCTCGGTCTGCACCTCGTCTACCTCATCGGGTACCGCAACCGGATCGTGGTCCTGGTCAACTGGTCCTGGCGTTACCTGTCGTGGGGCTCGGGGCCCCGCGTCATCGTGAGCGACGAGCTCGAACAGGGGGAGGGGTCGGACCCGGCGGACTGACCTCGCCGCGGTCGGTCCGGGCCGGTCGGACCGACATGGGGCCGACGGAAGTGGGTCAGTTCCAAATCTGGCCCCGTCCGTCGATCCCGGTCGTTCCAGCCAACTGGTTGCACGAGCTTCGGTGGTAGGCGAACATGACCATGTGGCGGGATCGGGAACACTCCAGTTCAGTCTTATCAACTCGAAGATAAACTGGGGCACGTACTTCCGGGATCTGATGAAACCGATGTTCGGCGGAGCTGCCAGCGAGTCGCCGACGGTTGGATTCGAGAGCTACTCGGCCAGAGGTCCGTCGGTCGTCGCCACGAATGCAAGGGGTGAAGCCCGGGTCATCGCCGTATTCAAGAAGCCTCGGGAAGCCAAGGACCAGGCGGCAGTCATTGAGCAGGACTTCAAATCCCTGACCCGGGACGTCTGGTGCGAGCGGTACGGCGTCCCACCTGATTTCATCTCCGACTGACTGATTTCGAACTGACCCACTACCGGGCGGACACGGCCCATCGGGGTGGCGCTACGGTGGCCCCGATGGAAAGCGCCCTCGAACAGATCGATCGAAAGGTGCTCCACCTCTTCGCTCTGGTCGGAGAAGGGATGTCGGGGGCCACCCTCTCCCTGCTGTCCGGCGACCGGGAAGCGGCCAAGTTGCTGGCCGATCGGGACCAGGACGTGGACACCCTCTACCACGACATCGAGGAGCTGACCCTCGAACAGCTCACCGTGTCCGGGATCACCTCGCCCGAGGATCTCCGCTTCCTGGTGACGGTGATACGGATGCTTCCCGACCTCGAGCGGAACGGGGACCTGGCCGAGCACGTGGCCCGTCGAGCCGCACGCGGACTGGGCATGGAGCTGACGGCCCGGAGCCGGGGTCTGGTCGAACGGATGGGTGAGGTGGCCGTGCACATGTGGCGCGCCACTACCGACGCCTACGCCGAGCGACTGCCCACGGCGGCGGCCACCGTCGACGCTCTCGACGACGAGATGGACGATCTCCACGTGAGCCTGACCGTCGAGGTGGTGGCCGGCACCATGCCGCTTCCGGTGGCGGTGGAGCTGGCCATGGTGGCCCGCTTCTATGAGCGATTCGGAGACCACGCGGTCAATCTGGCCAGACGGGTGGCGGCGCTGACCCCCGGTGCCATGCGGATCACCCAGAACACGTGATCGATCGGTCCCGAGGTCGGGACCGATCGATTCTCAGGTCATAACGGGCTCGTCCGGGGGGCGGGTCAGGCGACGATGCCGAGTGACACCAGGGACTCGGCGATCTGTACCGCGTTGAGGGCGGCACCCTTGCGCAGATTGTCACCGCTGATGAACAGGGCCAATCCGTTGGCAGTCCCTTCGGCCCGGCGGACTCGGCCCACCAGGCAGGGATCAGTCCCGGCGGCGCGCAGCGGCGTGGGTAGCTCGGACAGCTTCACCCCGGGTGCCTCGGCCAGCAGGCTGACCGCCCGTTCGGGGCTGAGAGGCCGGTCGAACTCGGCCACGATCGACAACGAGTGCCCGGTGAACACCGGGACCCGGACGCACGTACAGACGACCTCGAGATCGGGGATCTCCAGGATCTTGCGGCTCTCCTCGCGGAACTTCCGCTCTTCGGTGGTGTCGCCGGAGTCATCAGCCAGTGGTGAGCCGGCCACGGCCACCACGTTGTGGGCGATCACGTCGGGGAACACCGTCGGGGCCGGATAGTCGACGGCCCGCCCGTCGAAGGTGAGGGCGGCCGCCCCGTCGACCGTCTTGACCAGCTGGGTCTCCAGCTCCGCCGTTCCGGCCAGACCGGCCCCGGACACCGCCTGATAGGTGGAGACGATCAGCCGGCGCAGCCCGGCATCGTCGTGGAGCGGCTTGAGGACCGGCATGGCCACCATGGTGGTGCAGTTGGGGTTGGCCACGATCCTCTTGGGCAGGGAGCGCAAGGCCGATGCGTTGACTTCGGGAACCACCAGCGGGACCTCCGGGTCCATCCGCCAGGCCGAGGAGTTGTCGATGACCACGGAACCGGCGGCGGCGAACTTCTGAGCCAGTGCCCTCGACGCCGCCGCCCCACTGGAGAAGAGGGCGATGTCCAGCCCGGCCAGATCGGCAGTGGCCGCGTCCTCGACCACGAGATCGGCACCGTGGAACGCCAGCATCCGCCCGGCCGAACGCGACGACGCCAGCAGCCTCACCTGGTCGAGGGGAAAGTCTCGCTCCACCAGGATGGACCGCATGACCGATCCCACCTGACCGGTTGCTCCGACCACGGCGACACGCATCGGCCCAGTCTACGGGCGTGGGGCCCGACGGCCGGACTCCCGGGTCCGGCGAGGGGGAAGGCGGCCCGAGCGACCGGGCCTCAGGAACCCAGGTCGAAGGCGGCGTGGAGAGCCCGGACCGCGTCCTCGGCCGCCGAGGCCCGCACCATGCAGGAGATGCGGATGGAAGAGGTCGAGATCATTTCGATGTTGATCCCGGCCGCGGCCAGGGTCTCGAAGGTCAGAGCCGTCACTCCCGGATGGGTCTTCATGCCCGCCCCCACCAACGAGACCCGGGCCACGCCGTCGTCGCTGGTCACTCCGGTCGCTCCGAGCTCGGGCACCAGCGCCTCGCACACCTCGGTGCTCACCGCCAGGTCGTAGCCGGGCACGGTGAAGGAGATGTCGGTGGTGCCGTGCAAGGAGGTGTTCTGGACGATCATGTCGACATTCACGTGCCGGTCGGCCAGCCCCCGGAACAGTCGGGCGGCCAGTCCGGGACGGTCGGGCACCCCGATCACGGTGACCTTGGCCTCGGTCACGTCATGGGTGATGGCAGTGACGATTGCGTCTTCCATGGTGGCATCCTCCTCTTCGACCCACGTCCCGGGCTCCCAGGTGAAGCTCGATCGCACGTGCAACGGCACGCCGTGGTTGCGGGCGAACTCGACCGAGCGCAGGTTGAGCACGCGCCCGCCGGTCGCCGCCATCTCCAGCATCTCCTCGTAGCTCACCCGGGGCAGCTTGCGGGCCTCGGGGGCGATGCGGGGATCGGCGCTGAAGACGCCGGGTACGTCGGTGTAGATCTCGCAGACGTCGGCACGGAGGATGGCGGCCAGCGCCACCGCGGTGGTATCCGAGCCACCGCGGCCCAACGTGGTCACGTCCCGTTCCACCGACACCCCCTGAAATCCGGCCACGACCGGGACCCCACCCCCATCGAGGGTGGCCCGCAGTCGGTCGGCCTTGATCTCGATGATCTTGGCCCGGGTGTGCACGGCGTCGGTGATGATGCCAGCCTGGCTCCCCGTGTACGAGGTGGCCTCCACCCCGAGTTCGGCCAGGGCCATGCACAGCAGCGCCATCGAGATGCGTTCACCTGAGCTGAGCAGCATGTCGACCTCGCGAGGAGGCTGCACCGACGACACATCATCGGCCAGCCTGACCAGCTGGTCGGTGGTCTTGCCCATGGCGCTGACCACCACGACGACCTCGTGGCCGGCCCGCACCGTCCGGGCCACGTGGTCGGCGACGGCGCGAATGCGGTCGGCGTCACCAACCGACGTCCCGCCGAACTTCTGCACCACCAGAGACATGGGGGCCAAGGCTACAGGGGCCATCTCCGCCTCCTGTCGGGGGTCGGGTGGCTGACGGGAGGATCCGGGGTGGGAGCGGCTACCCTGGCACCCCGTGCCCACCGAGAAGCGTCAGCGCCAGAAAGCCGGCCGTCAGGCCCGACTGGCCGAGCAGGAGAAGACCCGGAAGCGGAAGCGGAACCTCCGTCGCTTCATCAGCATCGTGGTGGTGGCAGCCGTGGTGGTCGGCATCTCGTACTGGATCGCCGACGGCAATCGCTCGAGCAAGTCGACCTCGACGACGACCACCACCACCAAGACAACGACCTCCACCACCAATGCGGCGCCACCGGGAGGTTCGGGCAACAAGTCTCCGAGCGCCATCACCACCTCGGCAGACTGCCCCGCCAACTTCAGTGCCACGCTGAACAAGCCGACGTATTCGTCCGCTCCCAAGATGACCATCGACCCGTCGAAGACCTACACCGCCACCATCACCACCGACATCGGTCCCTTCACCGTCCTGCTCGATCCGAAAGCCGCCCCGATCACGGTCAACAGCTTCGTGTTTCTGGCTCAGCACCACTTCTTCGACTGCATCATCTTCCACCGGGTCATCCCGTCCTTCGTCGACCAGACCGGCGATCCGACCGGCAGCGGCACCGGTGGCCCCGGCTACCAGTTCGCCGACGAACTGCCCAAGACGGCGAGTCCCCAGTACCCCCTGGGATCGGTGGCCATGGCCAACTCCGGTAAGAACACCAACGGCAGCCAGTTCTTCATCGTCGCCGGATCCCAGGGCGAGAGCCTGGCCCCCAGCTACACCCTGTTCGGCAAGGTCACGTCCGGGATGGCCGTTATCGACAAGATCAACCAGGGCGGCTCGTCCAGCGGGACGCCGACCACGCTCCACCGGATGGTCTCGGTCACGGTGACCGAGAGCTGATGTCAGACCGGCCGCACCACCGCGGCGACCACACCTAGCCAAGCCCCCAGAGCCCCCAAGACAAGAGGAGAAGCCGTCATGGCCCCAGAGATCCCGGCAGCAGACGGATCGAGCCCGAAGACCCAGCGGTTCGACGGACCCCCGCCCATGGTCATCGACCCGGCCAAGCGCTACACGGCGGAGATGGTCACCAACAAGGGCACCCTGGTCATCGCCCTCGATCCGGTCGCCGCCCCCTCCACCGTCAACAACTTCGTGTTCTTGGCCCGGTGGCACTATTACGACGGCATCGTCTTCCACCGGATCATCCCGGGGTTCATGGTCCAAGGAGGCGACCCCGAAGGGTCAGGTCGCGGGGGCCCGGGCTACCGGTTCGACGACGAGCTCCCGGCGCCCGGTCGCTACGAGATCGGTTCGTTGGCCATGGCCAACGCCGGGCCCAACACCAACGGCAGCCAGTTCTTCATCGTGAGCGGACCCGACGGTACGTCGCTGCCCCCCAGCTACTCGCTGTTCGGACAAGGTGGTGAAGGGCCTCGACGTGGTCGAGGCCATCGAATCGGTGGGCAGCCGGTCGGGAGCCCCATCCGAGCCGGTGGTCATCGAGTCGGTCGCCATCACCGAGTCGGACTGAGCCGGGACGGGTCAGGCCGGTAGTGCTCCGAGGCCGGCCACGGCCCGGGCGCCGTCGAGAAAGACGGCCACGTCGCCGAGGCCGTCAGCCCGCCAGCGGCCATCGGGGTCCCGGATGAGAGCGGTCCGTTCGGGAATGCCGGCCACCGGGGTACCGGCCGGCGCCAACTGCACGGACCGGTGGAGCTTTTCGCCGTGCTCGTCCTCGTGGGTGTCGCCGAAGTGGGGTACCACGGCCAATCCGCTCCGCAGGCCCAGCCCGATGGTGAGGCCCCCGCCCCGGGCATCGACCATCGGGTCGGTCAGGGCCATGGCCGCCCCCGACGACCCCACCACCACGGCGCCGTTCGACCAGGCTTCGACCAGCGCCACCCACACCGCTGAATGCTTCAGCACGCTGCGGATGTGCATGGGCGAGCTCCCGTTGAGGTAGACGAAGCGGGCGCCGCGCACGACCGCGGCCGCACCGGTGTCCTCGGCGTCGGCCCGGGACAGCACCATCAGTCCCTCGACCCGACCGCCGATGGGCGCGAACCACTCGCCGGCCCGGACCACCTGTCGTTCCGGGTGCTCGTAGGCGGCTGCCGTCGGCAGCACCAGCACCTCGTCCGATCCCGAGGCGGCCAGGAACCCGGCGTCGAAGGAGCATCCCTCGCTCCACTCGCCACCGCCAACCAGAGCCAGCATTCCGGGACCAGTGGTCATGCCCAACTGTAGAGTCCTCCGGCGAGGTGTCCGTGTCCGCCGACGAGCGGACCGTTCAGGACCGGGACCCGACCGATCCCTCCGGGCGGCGCATCATCTGACCCATGGCGTCGCACACCTCGGTGGCCAGTGCCAGCGAATCGGGCAGGATCCCGGCCCCGAGGAACCCGTGGATCTGGTCCTGGTAGCACCGGTACTCGACCTCGACCCCTCCCTTGCGCAACGCCTCGGCGTAGTTGACGCCGTCCTCGCGGAGAGGATCGAAGCCCGCCGTCACCACCAGGGCCGGAGCCCCGCCGGTGAAGTCGTCGGCCAGGAGGGGTGAGGCCCTCGGGTCCTCCCAGTCGGAGCGGTTGGGAACGTACTGTTCCCGGAAGTACTCCATGACCTCGCCGGTGAGGAGAAATCCATCCTGCAACGAGCGGGACGAGTCGGTGTCGAGCCTGGCGTCCATGGCCGGATAGATCAGGCCCTGGGCCACCGGGGGCGGAACGTCGTCGGGCGAGAAGGCGGCGGCTCCGAGCGACTGCTGGGCCACCACTGCGGCCAGGTTGCCTCCGGCACTGTCGCCCATCACCCCGACCCGGCCGGCGGCGATGCCCAGTTCCTCACCATGGCGGTGGACCCAGGCATAGGCGGTGAGGCAGTCGTCGACGGCGGCCGGGAACGGGTGCTCGGGGGCTAGACGGTAGTCGACGGCCACCACCACGCAGCGGCTGGCCGCGGCCAGCAACCGGCAGAGGGCGTCGTGGGTGTCGAGGTCACCGAGGACCCAGCCGCCGCCGTGGAAGTAGACGATGGCCGGCGGACGACCCCGCTCGTCGGGACCGATGCCGACTCCCTCCCCGAACCGGCGGTAGACCCGGATGGGGATGCCGGGGTTTCCCCGGTCTCCGGGGATGGTCCGGCCCCAGGCGTGGACGTCGGTGCGGACCGGCATGGTGACCCGTGCCGAGGCCCGCATCTGTTTCCGCATGGTCCGGGCGTCGAGCCGCCGCGCCCCGGCGGCGGGATCACGGTTGGCGGGGTCGAACCGGGCGATCAGCTCGATCATGGCCTGGGTGTTCCGGTTGAGCACCCGTCCGTCCCGCTCGATCGGCTCGCGTTTGCCCAAGAGGGCCAGGACCAGCTCGGGATGGGCCAGGACCGCGGCCAGGCCCCGGGCCCCGAGGGACCAGTGCTCGAAATTCCTCTGGACCGGCCGGCTGTACAGGGCCCGGTTGCGGGCCCGACCCCGGAGCCGTTGGCCCGCCCTATCCGATTCGGACTCGGGTTCCGGCCCACCGGAGCCGGTGACCCCCGCGCCGGCGGGCTCGTCCCCCGGGTCGGCGACCCGGGGGACGGCCCGCTTCTGCGGGGCCGGCGCCCTCTTGGTGGCTTTGGCGACTCTGGTCGATTTGGTGGCTTTGGCGGCACCGGGCGCCTTGGTGGCTTTGGCGGCCCGGGGTGTGGCGGCGGCCCCCTTGGCCGACGCCTCACCTTCCGGCGGACGGGCCACGGTCGCGGAGGATTCGGTCTGTTTGTCAGGGGGTCCCATCACCACATCGTGTCGGGGGGGCCGGGCGATGGCAAGCGGCACCCCCGGACCGGGCCCGCGACGGATCAGGATCAACGGCGGCCAGGAGCGGGACGGCACCGGCGGGGCCTCCCGGCTCGCCACTAGCATCGACCCCTATGTCAATCGCACGCGTAGGAATTGTCGGTTCGGGGATCATGGGCTCGGGCATCGCTGAAACTGCCGCGGTGAGCGGTTTCGAGGTGGTGCTGCGGTCCCGAAGCCAGTCGACGGCCGATGCCACCCTGGCCGCCATCGAGAAATCGTTGAACCGGCAGGTCGAGAAAGGCAAGAAGTCCGAAGAGGAGCGCGATGCGGCGCTGGGCCGGGTGACGGCCACATCCGACCTCGGCGCCCTGAAGGATGTCGACCTGGTGGTGGAGTCGGTGGTGGAGGACCTGGCCGTGAAGAAGCTCTTGTTCAACGAGCTCGACCGGATCACCGGCGACCAGGCGATTCTGGCCACGAACACCTCAACCCTCCCGGTCATCGAGCTGGCCATGCAGACCGGTCGCCCGGAAAAAGTCTGCGGGGTCCACTTCTTCAACCCGGCTCCGGTCATGGAACTGGTGGAGGTGGTGCGCCCCCTGACTGCCTCGGACGACACCATCGCCGCCGTCCGCCAGTTCGCCGAGTCCTGCGGCAAGACCCCGGTCGAGGTCAAGGACCAGGCCGGCTTCATCGTGAACGCCCTGCTGTTTCCGTACCTCAACAACGCGGTGCGGCTCTACGAGCAGGGGGTGGCCTCGATCGACGACATCGACACCGCCATGAAGGGCGGCTGCGGATTCCCCATGGGTCCCTTCGCCCTGCTCGATCTGGTCGGGCTCGACACCTCGCTCGCCATCCTCGACGCGCTCTACCAGGAGTTTCGAGACCCCAACTACGCCGCCGTCCCCCTCCTGCGTCGGATGGTGGCCGCCGAGCAGCTCGGCCGCAAGTCAGGACAGGGCTTCCTCGACTACCACAAGTGACCCCGGGGTAACCTGGCGTCACACCCTTGGCGGCCGGTACGGGCTCCGGGGAGCCGGGCATCGAAGGCTGGCAGTTGGAACCGGTTCTCGTCGGTTTCCCTCGTGGCGGCCCAGGAGAGACAATGGAGGGTCCGAACGTGAATGCCTGCCAACAGCCGGGGCGGCGGATGGTCGACCTGGCCACGGGGACGAGCGACGAGGTGGGATTGGTGACCCGAAGCGACCAACCGACCGGAGCACCGGCCGTTCCCGCCGCCTCGCGTGACCAGCCGTGGGTGATGCGGACCTACTCGGGCCACTCCTCGGCCAAGGCGTCGAACGACCTCTACCGAACCAATCTGGCCAAGGGCCAGACCGGTCTGTCCATCGCCTTCGACCTCCCGACCCAGATCGGCTACGACCCCGACTCGGCCGAGGCGGCCGGGGAAGTCGGCAAGGTGGGTGTCCCGGTGGCCCATCTCGGCCACATGGCCCAGCTGCTCGACCAGATCCCGGTCGAATCGATGAACACGTCGATGACCATCAATGCCACGGCGGCGTGGCTGCTCGGCCTGTACATCGCCAACGCCGAGGACCGGGGCGTCGACCCGCGGGTGTTGTCGGGCACCACCCAGAACGACATCGTAAAGGAGTACCTGTCCAGGGGGACCTTCATCTTTCCACCGATCCCCAGCCGCCGACTTACCGTGGACACCATCGCCTACACCGTCCGCAACGTCCCCACATGGAACCCCATCAATGTCTGCAGTTACCACCTCCAAGAGGCAGGGGCCACTCCCCATCAAGAGGTGGCCTACGCCCTGGCCACCGCCATCGGCGTGCTGGACGCCGTGCGCGACTCGGGACAGATCCCCGAAGACGAGTTCCCGGCGGTGGTCGGACGTATCTCCTTCTTCGTCAACGCCGGGGTGAGGTTCATCGAGGAGACCTGCAAGATGCGCGCCTTCACGGCGCTGTGGGACCGGGTGTGCACCGAGCGCTACGGGGTCACCGATCCCAAGATGAAGCGCATGCGCTACGGCGTGCAGGTGAACTCCCTGGGACTGACCGAGGCCCAGCCGGAGAACAACGTGCCCCGCATCGTGCTCGAGGCCCTCGGCGTGACCCTGTCCAAGAAGGCCAGGGCCAGGGCCCTCCAACTCCCGGCCTGGAACGAGGCGCTGGGCCTGCCCCGGCCCTGGGACCAGCAGTGGTCCCTCCGCATCCAGCAGATCCTGGCCTTCGAGTCCGATCTGCTCGAGTACGGCGACATCTTCGAGGGTTCGGTGGTCATCCAGAACAAGACGGACGAAGTGGCCGAAGCGTCATGGGCCGAGCTGCAGAGCGTCCTCGATCTGGGTGGGGCGTTCGAGGCCATCGACGAGCTCAAGAGCCGACTGGTGGCCAGTCAGGCCGACCGGGTCCGGCGCATCGAAACGGGAGAGTTGCAGGTGGTGGGGGTCAACTGCTTCACCGAGACGGCGGAGTCACCACTGTCCGCCGAGTCCGGCAGTGCCTCGATCCTCCGGGTCGATCCCGCCGTCGAGACGGAGCTGCGCTTGGACGTGGAGGCCTGGAGGGCCGCCCGCGACAACGCCCGGGTGGGCCACGCCCTCGACGATCTGCGCCGGGCCGCCGAGGGATCCGACAACGTCATGCCCGCCACCATCGCCCTGGCTCATGCCGGGGGCACCACCGGCGAATGGGCCGGAGCGCTGCGCCAGGTGTTCGGGGAGTACCGGGCTCCCACCGGGGTGAGCGGTGGCGTCGGCCACCGGGGGACGGAGTTCCGCGCCGTCCTGGCCCGGTCGAGGGACATGGCCGAGCACGCCGGAGGACCGCCCAAGCTCCTGGTGGCCAAGCCGGGGCTCGACGGCCACTCCAACGGGGCCGAGCAGATCGCGGTGGCGGCCCGCGACGCCGGGTTCGAGGTCGTGTACCAGGGCATCCGCCTGTCGCCGGCCGAGATCGCCGCCGCCGCCCGGGACGAGGACGTCGACGTGGTCGGCATCTCGATCCTGTCGGGTTCCCATCTCGAACTGGTCCCCGAGGTGGTGGACCGGCTCCGGGCGGCCGGGGTCGAAGCACCGGTGGTGGTCGGTGGCATCATCCCCCCCGAGGACGCCGACATCCTGTTGGGCAAAGGGGTGGCGAGGATCTACACGCCCAAGGACTTCGAGATCGGCCAGATGATGGACGACATGGTGACCCTGGCCCAGGCCTACCGGGCCGGCTCAGCCACCTGACGTCGTACTCAGCTACTGGCCGCCCACGGGCGCTCGCGGCGGGTGGTCTGCGGCCTCGACCACCAGCGGCCGCTGAAACGCCAGGCCGGGAGGGTGGCGGGGCCGGCCTCATCGGCCAGGACCACCGGGCGGGGCCAGGCCTGGTCGACGGCCGCGGCCAGGACCGCCATCACCTCGGGGTCCACCTCGGGCCGAAGAGCGATGCCGGCCGGTCGGACCGGTGCGGTCGTGTCGGTCGTCACAGCGGCATGTTCCCGTGCTTGCGCTTGGGAAGGTCCTCCTGCTTGGACACCAGCAGGGCCAGGCTCCGGGCCAGGACCCGGCGGGTTTCGGCGGGGTCGATCACGTCGTCGACATAGCCGCGCTCGGCCGCGGCGTAGGGGTTGGCATAGCGCTCGGTGTACTCCTCGACCAGCTCCTTGCGTCGGCCCACCGGGTCGTCGGCCTCGGCCAGGTCCCGACGGTAGACGATCTCCACCGCGCCCTCCGGCCCCATCACCGCCAGTTCGGCCGACGGCCAGGCATAGGCCAGATCGGCGCCGATCGATTTGGAGTTCATCACCACGTACGCCCCGCCGTAGGCCTTGCGGGTGATGATCTGGACCCGGGGAACCGTCGACTCGCAGTAGGCGTAGAGCAGCTTGGCCCCGTGGCGGATGATGCCCCCGTACTCCTGGTCGGTCCCGGGCATGAACCCGGGCACGTCCACGAAGGTGATCAGGGGGATGTTGAAGGCGTCACAGGTACGCACGAACCGGGCGCCCTTCTCGGAGGCGTCGATGTTCAGCACTCCGGCCAGCATCTGGGGCTGATTGCCGACGATGCCGACCGCCCGGCCGTCGATACGGGCGAACCCGCACACCAGGTTCATGGCCCAGTGGTGGTTGACCTCGAAGAACTCGCCGTCGTCGACCACGGCCTCGATGACCTTCTTCATGTCGTAGGGCTGGTTGGGCGAGGCCGGCATCAGGGCGCTGAGCTCGGGGGTGAGCCGCTCCGGATCGTCGCCCGACACCACCAGAGGCGCCTCCTCCAAATTGTTGGAGGGGAGGAAGCTCAAGAGGTAGCGGACGTCGTCCAGGCACGCCTTTTCGTCCGGGGCAACAAAGGCCGCCACCCCCGACTTGGTGGCGTGGCTCATGGCCCCGCCCAGCTCTTCGAGGGTCACGTCCTCGCCGGTCACCGTCTTCACCACGTCGGGTCCGGTGATGAACATGTGGCTGGTGCCCTGGACCATGAAGATGAAGTCGGTCATGGCCGGGCTGTAGACCGCCCCGCCGGCACAGGGCCCGAGGATGACGCTGATCTGGGGGATCACCCCCGACGCCTGGGCGTTCCGATGAAAGATGCCGCCGTAGGAGTGGAGGGAGACCACGCCCTCTTGGATGCGGGCTCCGGCTCCGTCGTTGAGGCCGATCATCGGCACCCCGATGGAGGAGGCCAGATCCATCACCTTGTGGATCTTTTCGGCGAAGACCTCACCCAGGGCCCCGCCGAACACGGTGAAATCCTGGCTGAACACGCAGACCCGGCGGCCCTCGATGGTGCCGAACCCGGTGATCACCCCGTCGGTGTAGGGACGGTTCTCCTCCAAGCCCATGCCGTGGGCCCGGTGACGGGCCAGCATGTCCAGCTCCTGGAACGATCCGTCGTCGAGCAGGTAGTCGATGCGCTCCCGGGCCGTCATTTTGCCCTTGGCGTGGTGTTTCTCCACCGCCCGCGGAGATCCTGCGTTGCGGGCCAGCTCGCGGCGCTCGGCCAGTTCCTCGAGTCGTTGGGTCATGGGGTGATCCATGGCCATCGAGGCTACCGGACCCGCCGAGGCACGTTGGGCTTCCGACCCGCCCGGGGCGCGGCCCCGCCCCGAGGTCACCGACAGCGAGGCCGGCCGACTACTCCTGGACGAGCTCGATCAACGTGCCGAAAGCGCCCTTGGGATGCACGAAGGCCACCGTCGTCCCACGCGATCCGGGCCGGGGGGACTGGTCGATGACCTGTCCCCCGTGGTCCTTCACCGACTGCAGGGCGGTGGCGCAGTCGGCCACCCGGTAGCCGACGTGGTGGAGTCCCGGACCCTTCTTCTCGAGGTACTTGGCCACCGGGGAGTCCCCGCTGATCGGGGTGAGCAGTTGGATGTAGCTGTCCGCCACCTTCAGCAGCGCCTCTTCCACGCCGTCGGACTCCACCCGCTCGCGGTGGTCCACCGTGGCCCCGAACGTGTCGGCGTAGTAGGCGATCGCCGCCTCGAGGTCGGGCACGGCGATGGCCACGTGATCGATGTTGGTCAGCAGTGGCTCGGTCACGCCCCGTGCCTCCGGAACAAGGTGATGCGGTCCTCTCCCACTTCGTCCCGGAACTCGGGATCGTCGATGCCCAGTCCCTCTTCGGGGGCCAGGCACAGCACACCGATCTTGCCTTCATGAAGGTTCCGGTGCACCTGGTAGGCGGCGTCGCCCACGTCCTCCAGGCTGTACACGGCCGACAGCGGGGGGAGGATCTTGCCCTCGCACACCAACTGGTTGGCATCCCACGCCTCGCGGTAGTTGGCGAAGTGGGAGCCCTTGATGGTCTTGAGCTTCATCCACAAGTGCCTGTTGTCGTACTCGATCATGTAGCCCGAGGTGGCCGCGCACGTCACGATGATTCCGCCCCGCTTGGCCGCGAACACCGAAGCCCCCATGGTCTGGCGCCCGGGATGCTCGAACACGATGTCGACGTCGTCACCGACGAGAGCACGGATGTCCTTGCCGAGGCGGCGCCACTCCGACTCGTCCTGGGTGTGCTCGTCCTTCCAGAACCGGTAATTGGCCACTTTGCGGTCGATCACCGCGTCCACCCCCAGGTCGTGGAGGAGCTCGACCTTCGACGGCGACGACACCACACCGACCGGCGTCCCTCCCCCGTTGAGCACGTACTGGACGGCATAGGCACCGAGACCGCCCGAGGCCCCCCATACCAGCACCTTGTCGCCCTGATTCATGTGGGCCCCGTTCTTCGAGACCAGCATCCGATACGAGGTCGAGTTGCACAGCGCGTTGGCCGCCGCCTCCTCCCAGGTCAGGTGGCTGGGCTTGGGCATCAACTGGTTGGCCTTGACCACCGCCAGGTCGGCCAGCCCGCCGAAGTTCGTTTCGAAACCCCAGATGCGCTGGTTGTCAGCCAGCATCGAGTCGTCGTGGGCGCTGGGGCTCTGATCGTCGACGTAGTTGCAGTGGACCGTGACCCTGTCACCCGGCTTCCAATTCCGCACCGCCGAACCGACCCGCAGCACGACGCCGGCCGCGTCCGAGCCGACGACGTGGTAGTCGAGCGCATGCCGCTTTCCCCATGCACTCTCCTTGCCCAGCCGATCGAGGAACCCGAAGGTGGGGAGGGGCTCGAAGATCGAGGTCCACACGGTGTTGAAGTTGATGGCGCTGGCCATCACCGCGATGTACGCCTCGTCCGGGGCCAGCTCGGGCACGGCCACCCCGCTGACGTGGAGCGACTTCCTGGGGTCCTTGTCTTCGGTGGCCAGACCCTCGAACATCCCGACATCGCTCCGCTGCACGAAAGCCGCCCGGTACGAGTCCGGGAGGGGGGTGGCGGCCAGCTCTTCGCCGGAGGCACCTGCTTGGATGGCACGAAGGAACTCCTGCATGGGATGCGAGGATAGCCCGGTCGGACCGACACCGACCGGGGCCGGACAGCCTGGTGGGACCGGCCCCTGGGCGGCCCGGCCGAGCCGTCTGGTCACCGTCATAGGGGAGGCCGTATCATGGTGGCGTTGTTGTGGCGGGCCCAAGGGGGGATCGCCGCCTGATCAGGCCGCACGGCCTCGGAGGTCCATCATGCCCGGAACCGTCATCGTCGCAGGTGCCCGCACGCCGATCGGAAAGCTCTCGGGCGCCCTCGGTGGCTTCGCCGCCACCGAACTGGGCGGATTCGCCATCGCCGGGGCCCTGGAGCGGGCCGGCATCCGTCCCGACCAGGTCGACTACACGTTCATGGGCCAGGTGATCCTGGCCGGGGCCGGCCAGATCACGGCCCGCCAGGCCGCGGTCAAGGCCGGCATCCCGATGACCGTCCCCGCCACCACCGTCAACAAGGTCTGCCTCTCCGGCCTGAACACCATCTACCTGGCCGATCTGATGATCAACGCCGGCGAGGCGGAGATCGTGGTGGCCGGGGGGATGGAATCGATGACCCAGGCGCCCCATCTCCTGCCGGGCGCCCGCGCCGGCTACCGGATCGGGGATGCCACCGTGGTCGACTCGATGATGTACGACGGCCTGTTCTGTGCCTTCGACCAGTGCGCCATGGGACTCTCGACCGAACGGTACAACGGAGCCGATGGGGTCTCCCGGGAGCGCCAGGATGCTTTCAGTGCGCTGTCCCACGAGCGGGCGGCGGCAGCCATCAAAGACGGCAAGTTCGCCGACGAGATCGTGCCGGTGAGCGTTCCCCAGCGCAAGGGGGATCCCCTGGTGGTCGACACCGATGAGGGAGTTCGGCCCGAGACCACCGCCGAGTCCCTGGGCAAGCTGCGACCCGCCTTCGACAAGAACGGCACCGTCACCGCCGGCAACGCATCCCAGATCTCCGACGGCGGTGCCGCCGTCATCGTGATGTCCAGGGCCAAGGCCGAAGAGCTCGGGCTGTCCCCGCTCGGTGAGCTCGTCGCCTACGGCCAAGTGGCCGGACCGGACGCCTCGTTGCTCCATCAGCCCTCGCATGCCATCTCGGTAGCCCTCGACAAGGCCGGCCTCGCCGTCAAGGACATCGACATCTTCGAGATCAACGAAGCGTTTGCCGCCGTGGGCTGCGCCTCGGCAGGCGATCTGGGAATCAGCGACGACATCCTCAACGTCAATGGTGGAGCGATCGCCCTCGGCCACCCGGTCGGAATGTCGGGCACCCGCCTGGCGCTGACCTCACTCCTGGAGCTCAAGCGACGGGGTGGCGGAACGGCTGCGGTGAGCCTCTGCGGTGGTGGCGGTCAGGGTGACGCCGCCATCCTGCGCACGCTCTGATGCTCCTCACTCTCCTCACGTCCTGAGGCCCAGGTCCCCTCCGGGCTAGGGGCCGGATCGAGCGGTCAACCCACCGGGTCGTCAGCCGAGCCCACCCGGTGGGCGTTCCGCAATTCCCGAAAATTCGGCGCGGCACCAAGCGACGGTGCCGACCCCTGTCCCGGTTCCCCGTCAATAAGGGGGCTTGTACAGGCCTTTCAGCCTGGCGCACTCGTCAGCCGTGTCTTCCCAGGCCGAAACCTGGAGAGCCAGAACAGCCAGAGCGCAGGTCGGGAAGCCGTGGGATTCGAGAATGGCGCGGTCGTTCCGCTCCGTGCCGTCGTCCCTGTCGGTGAGGAGCTCCCAGGCCAGCTGGTAGATGGTGGGATTGTGACCCACGACCAGCACGCTCCCGACCTCTTCGTCGATCTCCCGTATGAACCGGAGCACGAGATCGGTCTCCGCTCCGTACAGCGAGTCGTAGGAGAAGAGCGGGAACCCGTCGCCCATCTCCTTCACCACCAGGTCCGCCGTCTGGCGGGTGCGCACCGCCGAGGAACAGATGGCCATCTGAGGCTTGGGGACTCCGGTGAGACCGAGGACCGGGTCGTCCCCCGTGAACCTCCTGCCCAGGGCACCGGCATCTCGCCGACCCCGGCCGGTCAAGGGACGATCGCGGTCCTTGCCGCCCCAGGGGGCATCGGAAGCAGCCTTGCCGTGCCGCAAGAGCCAGAGGTACCGCTCGGGAGCTCTGGCTGGCGACTCCATCCCCTCATCGTGCACCACGCGAACGGTGCGGCGCTCGTCCGGGCCCCCAACCGGCCTCAGGCGTCCACCTCTCGCCTACCCTCGAGCGCCCGTCCGAGGGTCAGCTCGTCGGCGTACTCGAGGTCGCCCCCGACCGGGAGACCGCTGGCGATGCGGGTGACGGTGAGGCCCATCGGCTTGAGCAGGCGGGCCAGGTACATGGCCGTGGCCTCACCCTCCAGATTGGGGTTGGTGCAGAGAATCACTTCGGTGATCCCCTCCTCTTCCACTCGTATCAACAGCTCGCGCACCCTCAGCTGATCGGGGCCGATGCCCTCGATCGGATTGAGGGCTCCTTGGAGGACGTGGTATTTGCCCGAGAACTCACCGGTCTTCTCGACCGAGACGATGTCGCGGGGGTCCTCGACCACGCAGACCGACGAAGCGTCGCGCCGGTCGTCGAGGCAGATGGCGCAGAGTCCCCCCTCGGCCACATTGAAACAGCGGGTGCAAAGAGTGATGCGCTCCTTCACGGCGATGATGGCCTCGGCCAAGCGGAGGGCGTCCTCGGGGGCCACCTTCAGAAGATGGAAGGTGATGCGCTGGGCCGACTTGGGTCCGACCCCGGGAAGGCGTCCGAGCTCGTCGATCAGCGACTGCAACGGACCCGAGAAGATCGCCATCAGCCGACTTCCTCGGCACCGGGAAAGGCCTGGAGCAGTCTGGTCTCCGCCGAGTTGTCGATTTCGGCGACCTCTCCCAGCTCGGACTCGTCGAACGCGGACAGGTCCTCGATGTCGACTCCCTCGTCGCCACGTCGACCGGCGGTGGCCGGTCGACCGGGTGCGGGTGGGGCCGATGCGGCTGCCTCCGGAGGGCTGGCTCCGGAGCTGGCCGCCGGCATCGATGGTGCCGCTGGTGCTGGGGTCGACCGGGACGCCGTCGACGGCGCCGACGGCGAGGGCAGTTGCGATGGTGCTGCCGTCGGCTCAGTCCCCTGGTGGGGGAGGACGCTTTCGCCTACCCCATCCAAGGTCCCGTCATCCACGACGAGTGCCAACCCTACGGGGCGACCGAAGTGATCGGACAGGACCGTCTCGATCTCACCCTGCACCTCGAGACAGCGGGACCGGTGGATCTCGTTGGGCAGCCCGAAGACCGCCCGGTCGCCCTCCACGCCGACGAACCGACCGGCCTGGAACAACGCCTTGGCCTTGGGCCGCAGTCGACCGATGACGTGATCACCCCAGGCCTGTACGAGCTCATCCCGGGTCGGGAAGGGAGCCACGGACAGATCACCGAGGTCCTGGGCGACGGCCCCTCCGCCAGGTTCGCCTGCCTCGACCGGGTCCCCGTCGGTCGACGGAGCTGGGGACGCCACCGGCGGCGCCGGGGGTGCCCCCCGCCGCACCGCACCCACCGTGTGGCGACCGGGGGGCGGGCCATCCACACTGGTGCGGGCGGCGGACTCAGGGCGGCTGTCCGCCGGCGCCGACACGACGCGATCCGGGTCAGCGACGGGGTCGGTGTGGCGCTGGCCGACGTCACCTCCGGCCCCGGGGGCGCCGCGCTCGGACTCGAGCCGTTCGATCCGGACCAGCATGGCCTCGGGGGACTCATCCGCTTCGGGATGGGCCAACCGCACCAGGGCGACCTCGAGATTCACCCTGGGATCGGGAGCGTCGCGCATGGACACCTGGGCCTGACCCAGGACCTCCATGGCCCGGACCAGCGCCGCCAGGCCCACCCGTCCCGCTTGTTCCACCAGTCCCTGGCGCTCGGATCCCGAGACGGCAACCAGGTCGGGCGCCACCAGGGCCAGGAAGCCCTGCCGCAGATGGTCGACCAGGTCACCGGCCAGCTGTTGGGGACCGAACCCGGCCGAGGTCAGGCGGGACACCGCCACCAGAGCGTCGCTGGCGTCCCGATCCGCCAGAGCTTCGACCACCTCGTCGAGTGCGGGCAGGTCGTCCTCGACCGAGTCCGAAGCCGCCACCTGGTCCAGCACCGACAGCGCATCCCGGGCCGAACCGCGCCCCCGACGGACAGCCAGGGCGAGGGCCCCGTCCGGCACCTCGAGGTGGGCGTCGCGACGTACCTGGTCGAGCAAGGCCCCGAGGGTATCCGGCCCCAGTAGGCGGAACTCGAACTGCTGGGTGCGGCTGCGGATGGTGGGCAGCACCTTTTGGGGGTCGGTGGTGGCAAGTACGAACACCACATGGGCCGGCGGTTCTTCCAACGTCTTCAGCAACGCGTTCGAAGCCGGGGTCGAGAGCATGTGGACCTCGTCGACGATGTAGACCTTCTGGCGTCCGGGCGTCCCCAGCGCGGCCCGGGACACCAGGTCCCGCATGGCCTCGACCCCGTTGTTGGATGCCGCGTCGAGCTCGTGGACGTCGAGCGAGACCCCTTTGGTTATTTCGACACAGGATGAACAGACACCGCACGGCTCGCCGTCCCGGAGATCGGTGCAGTTGAGGGCCTTGGCGAGAATGCGGGCCGTCGACGTCTTGCCGGTGCCGCGTGGCCCGCTGAAGAGGTAGGCGTGAGCCACCCGGCCATCCCGCACCGCGTTTCGCAGGGCCAGGACCACGTGATCCTGGCCCCGGACCTCGCCGAAGGTGGACGGCCGGAACCGGCGGTAGAGCGACTGGTAAGGGGTGTCGTCGGGGGTGTCGGCCACGCCCAGGGAGCCTATCGGCCGCCGGAGCGGGCCTCTCCGGTGGTGGGGCGGCCTCAGGGACCGCCACTCCGCCATCAGCAAGACCCAAAACCGCGGTCCCGGCGTTCGGTGCGACGGCCAGGTTGACTGCGGCACACGGCCTGACCTGCTGAGAGCTGCTGCCTTCCGACCCTGACTCGATTCACAGGAGAACGTTGCGCAGGACCCAGCCGTCGCACGGAACGTCGGGACGCCAACATGCTAGTCCCGGCGTCGGTAGCCGGTCCCGCGACGTCGACGGGCCCGAGTGAGGGTGGGAGTAGCCTGTCGGGGCTGCTGGCACCCATTGACGTTCGCAGTGGGAGTCGAACATCCGGAGGCGTGCGAGAGCGGCCGAATCGGCACGATTGGAAATCGTGTGTGGGGAAACTCACCGTGGGTTCAAATCCCACCGCCTCCGCCCCATGAACTCCGACGCGCCTTCACCACGGTCGGCCAGCCCCGATCATGCCGGACCGGGTGGGTCGACCGTGAGCGACGATGAAGCCATGGGGTTGGCCCTGGCCGAAGCGGCCAAGGCCGTCGTCCACGGTGACGTCCCGGTCGGGGCGGTGGCACTTCACGGTGGCCGGGTCATCGCCTCCCGGCACAATGAGCGCGAGAGGCAGGGCGACCCCACGGCCCACGCCGAACTACTGGCCCTGGCCGACGCAGCGAGGGAACTCCGCACCTGGCGGCTCTCGGAGGTGACGCTGGTGGTGACCTTGGAACCGTGTCCGATGTGCGCAGGCGGCCTGGTGGCCGCCCGAGTGGGCCGACTGGTATTCGGAGCGGCCGATACCAAAGCGGGAGCCTGCGGCTCCCTCTACAACCTCTGCTCCGACCCCCGGCTCAACCACGAAGTCCCCGTCTCGGCCGGAGTGCGTTCCGCCGAAGTGACCGGACAGCTCAAGGAGTTCTTCGGGAACAGGCGGAACCAGCCGGCGTAGCCGATGGAGCCGCCTCTGTCCTCTCACATGTCGTGGGGGTAGCAGATGTGGAACCGACCGCGACCTTCCGCCTTGGCCCGGTACATGGCCGAATCCGCCCGCGACACGATCGATTCGTAGCTGTCGAAAGCGGAAGGGAACATGGTCACCCCTACGCTGGCCCCGATGGAGAGGGTGAGGCCACGGACGACGAAGGGTTCGTTCAAGGTGGCGACGATCCGGTGGGCGACGATCTGGGCCGCCTCTGGACTGGTCGCTCCCCCGGCTAGTACTCCGAATTCGTCGCCTCCGATCCGGGCGACGGCATCTTCACCCCGGACGGTTGCCAGCAACCGCTCCGCCACCACCCGGAGCAGCTCGTCTCCGACTTTGTGCCCGTGAGCATCGTTGACGATCTTGAATCTGTCCAGGTCGACGAAGAGCATCGCCTGACGACGACCGCTTCGACGGGCGACGGCCAAGGACTGGGTGATCCGATCTTCGAACAACCGGGTATTGGCAAGTCCGGTGACCGGGTCGTGGAGAGCTTGGTGGCGCACTTCGTCGAGCAGAGCGACACCGTCGAGGGCAGTCCCCGCCAAACTGGCTACACCGCTCAGCCGCTCCTGCAGGATCGCATCGGAGTCGAGATTGCGTTCTTCGGAGTCGACACAGAGCACACCGAAGAGCTTGTTGCGGGCCGTGATCGGCGCCACCACCCCCGACGGAAGACCGGTCAACGACAGGACCGACGTCAGGACGGCGTCCGAAGCGTCCGAGACCGCGGTCGGCATTCCCATCTCGAGTAGTCGATTCGCCATGTCTTCGCCTCTCAGCGCCGTCGCATCTGGGGCCGCCGGCCTGACCGAGGTTCGAGTGGCCGAGGCCACACGGGCGAGGACGGCGTCGCCTTCGTCCCACAACAGGACGTAGGCCTGATCACATCCCGCGATCTCCGGTAGGGCATCTGCCAATCGTTGGGCCACGGCAGATCGGGAGGACTGCTCGGCCAGGGACATGCCAAGAGCGAAGAGTGCGCTGAGCGCGGCGTTGCGATCATGGGATTCGGCCAGAGCAGCTGCTGTTTCCAGGGCGGCGGCCGCGTGGCCGGCGTAGGCCATCAGCAGCGACTTCTCTTGAGGCAAGAAGTGGTAGCTCTCCGGATAGAACACGGCCAGGCGCCCGAAGCTGCGACGGGCCGACTTGATGTCGACCACCAGGCGGGATTGGCCGTCAGGGATGTCGGCGGAGCTCAGGACTTCGCGGGCGGCACCTGCGGCCTCGTCGTCGGTGAAGCCGACGTGATGAACGCGGGGGGCGGCGTCTCCGGGTAGCTGTGCCACCAGTAGGTAACGCGGCGCCCGAACCGCCACCCCGGCTTGCCTGGTGATGGTCTCGAGCATCGAGTTCACGTCACGGATGGAGGCCAGCTCTTTGGCAACCGACTCCAGCGACTCGTAGCGCTTGGTGAGGACGAGGATCTGCTCCCTCAGAATCTCCACTTCGCGCTCGAGGCCGGTCTTCGCCGATGAAGTGGGGTCCCAGTCCAACCGGATCAAACAGCGGGAGTGGCCCCGGGTCTGGCATTCGAACTCCCTGACATCAGCCTGCTCCATTCCGAACAGCACGGGAAACTGGGAGAGTGCGCCCAGGGTGTAGCCGCAAAACAGGGGGTCCCTCTTGTGATGAGGGGTGGCGACGCTGATGAGACCGTGCCTCTCACCGACATCGACCACTTCGCAGCGGGTGATGGTCGACTGCTTGGCCGAGATGGCCGGGTAGACCCGGAGCATCTCGGCCGGCGATCCGATTGATCGAAGCAGGGCCAGGACTTCGGTACCGGCGTACTGACGAAATACTTCGACGCCGGCCTTGCGACCGATATCGGGATCGTCGAGCTCGTCGGCGGCAGCCTGGAACAGAGCCAGGCCCTGCTCATACGAGCTCCAACCGCCAGGACGCTCGAGATCGGCGATCGATCGGCGCTCTCCGGCCCTGGACAGGACCCGCGATAGGGCCACATCTCCCGCCGTCGCACGGACGACGGCGAGCAGTGCACCGAGCATGGAGTTCGCCAATTGTCGGGAATTCTCGCCCTCACCCACTCCCACAAGATCGACCAATCGACCTGGGACCTTGATAGCGATCAGGTGGGTGTCGTCCCGGTCGGTCGGGGTCGGGACGCCGACCGACGACCGAACTCGACGGCGGGTCCGGCGGCGGTGGCGGGTGCTCGAGTCACCAGCCGGGCCGAGTGGAGTCAGCAGGGCACTATCCCCCGTGCATGTATCATCGTCAACCGCCGTCTCGACGGCCACGATCAACCGGTCGCCAAAGCCGGTGGAAACGGGCTCAGAGAGGCGAAAGTCCAGTTGGAGGGATGCGAGAGCGGACGAATCGGACGGTCTCGAAAACCGTTGTGTCGCAAGGCACCGTGGGTTCGAATCCCACTCCCTCCGCCAAGTGGGGTTGACCCCATTCAGTTTCAGTCAGGGGCGGAGTCGGGATTTGAACCGCTCCTCAGCGGGCGAGAATGGTGACGGCGGCAGTGCCGGGAGCGCCGTAGACCTGGGCATAGCCGACGCTCGGGTCACCCTGGACCTGGCGGTCGGCGGCCTGGCCGCGGAGCTGGAGCACAAGTTCGTGGACCTGACGGAGGCCAGAGGCTCCGATTGGCTCTCCGTTGGCGATGAGACCACCGTCGGTGTTGATCGGCATTGGGCCCGCGATCTCGGTGGCGCCGTCGGCCAGAAGCTTCTCCTGATCGCCATCAGCACAGAAACCGTTCTCGGCCATATGGATGACCTCAGCGCCAGCGTCGGTGTCCTGGACCTGAATCACGTCAACATCCTCGGGCCCGATCCCTGCCTCTTCGTAGGCGGCCCGCGATGCGTACACGGTCGGGGCAACATCTTCGTCAATAGGAGCCCAGGTGGTGTTGACCTCGTACGAGCCGTAGTTGCGTGTGCGAATGGCAGTGGCCTTTACATATACCGGCGTATCCGTGTAGCGGTGAGCTATGTCGGCGCGACAAAGCACCACCGCCGCCGCGCCCTCGTCCGGAGCACAGAACATATACGAGGTAAGCGGGTAATTGAGCATCGGGGAGCTGAGAATCTCCTCCTCAGTGATCGGCTTTCGACGAAATGCCTTCGGATTGAGAGCGCCGTTGCGGTAATTCTTCGCTGCCACCTTGGCCAACGTCGTCGGGGAAACGCCATGGTCGTGCATGTACTTGTTGATCTTCATGCCAAAGAACTTCGTGGTGACATACTGCCCGTTCTCCCGATACCAGGCGGGCACATTTGTGGTGGTCGGATCGCCCTTGAACGAGCCGCGAGCGTGCTTATCAGTGCCGACGGCCACGACGATGTCGCCGTCGCCGGAGCGAATGGCGTTTGCCGCCTGCTGGATCGTGGCAGCGCCGGTCGCGCATGCGCTGAACACGTGGATGAACGGAAGGCCGCTGAGACCGACCAGACCTGTGAGGGGGTCGGTCCAGACCCCCCAGCTCCCGCCGAAGGCGCTCTGGACGTCGTTCCACGTCACACCTGCGTCGGCCAACGCCAGCTCTACGGCGTCGGCGGCCATCTCGTACGGCGATTTGTCGCCGTGCCGACCGAAGGGGTGCAGCCCGACACCGATGATGGCGACGTCATCCATTCAGCGCTCCTCACTGTTCTGCGCGCCGGCGGGCGCGAAGGCGAAGGTCATGATCTCGTTGCCGTCGTCGTCCACATAGAACGGGACAATTCGGAGCACGACCTCCATACCGAAGTCGAGCTCTTGGGGATCGCACGTAGTGAGCCGCGACTCGACGCGCACCACATCGTCGAGTTGCACCAAGCCCACCCCGAATGGCTCGAAAGACTGACCGGTCGGATCATTCCCGTAGTCGACGCTTGGCGCGAACTCCTGGGTCGTCCAAGACACGAGGGTGCCGCGGCGGGGTAGGGGGAGTTCGGCCATGCTGGCGGTGCCGCAACGAGGGCACCGCGACTGCACCGGGAACGTGATCGCCCCGCAGTCCTTGCACTGACCACCGAGCAGCTGCGGATCATCGGCCGGCCAAGTGAACACGTTCGCGATCGGATGCTGCACTAGCGCCTCCCCACGGTCGGACTCACCGCGGTCAGGTTAGCAAACGCGCGCTTGAGACTTGAGGGCCAGTAGTCGCATCCAACCCGATACATAGCAAAACCCTGGCACGCGGACCAGAGCCCAGCGTTCGGGGACTTCGGTCAACTCGTTCACCGACCTTCCGTGAACGACCAGGTGACTTTGGTGGCGGGGGCGAAGGCTGAACCAGCGGGCCGCTCAGTTACGGGCGTGTGATCGGACGGTCTCGATCGGACACTCCGCAATTGCTCCTTGTCCCTGTTCAAACCCAGTTGTTCGAACAGATCGGGAGCTTTGACGAAGGCTCGGAAGATGTCCCGGTAGGTCCGCCGAACTGGCAGGTCATGGACCCGTTCTACTCCGCCCCGGGTTGGTTCGGGGGCGCACGGCCCTCGGCGCCAATCGCTCGTCAGGTCTGGTTTCCGACCGGGGCAGTCGGAGTCGCTCCCGCCGGGCACGCCCGAGGGTCCCACTGCGCCAGGCTGGTGTTGGCCGCAGACGGAGCTTGAATATTCGATGACGACTGGGGCGTGGTGGTGGTAGTCGTGGTCGGCGCGGCAGCCGTGGGGGCGGTGCTGGCCGCTCCCGTGGTTCCCGTTGTGGCCGCCGCCGGTGGAGTCGGAGGATTGACCGCGAACTGTGTGCCCGTGACCACCGTGACTTGGGCACCGTCAGTGACCTGGCTCGGGTTGTAGGCCATCGTCACGGCGCCGGTCATCGAACGGTCTACCGCCTCGGCCGCGGCCTCGACGGCCGGGCTCAGGGACCCGTAGTACACAACCGTTTCGGCCAGGTCTCCCACAGCCGGGGCGTCGCCTACGCCCACGACCTTGAACCCGAGCGCACCAAGCGCGTTCGACGTGGTGGTGGCCTGGTTATAGGTGCCGGTACCGTTCTGCACTGAGACGGTCACCGAGGCAGCCGCCGGCAACGGCTCGCCGGTCATCGAGTCCGTGGTGACCCCGATTCCGAGTACCTGATCGATGGCCGCCTGGTCCTGTGACTGCGCCTGGAACTCGACGTCCCCGTAGTTGTTGTCATCGAACTCGTAGCCACCGCCAGCCCCGTCCGGATCATTCACCACCGAGACCGGGAGAGTGAGCTGGGGCACCGAATTGATGCTGATCGAGTGGAAGTCGAGTACGAGGTTGGCCATGTCGTTCACCGACCACGATTGGTCGAAAGTGAGGTCGCTTTTGACCGACTGGATCAGATTGAAGTCGGAGATCGGATTTCCGAGCCCCTGCTTGGCCACGGCGGTGGCCAATACCCGGAGAAACTCATGGTCGCGGCGGATGCGGGCCAGGTCGCTCTGGTTCTCCTGGGGCCAGTCCGGGGCATAGTCGCTCTTGGTGCCGAGGTCGTACTGGAGGTGACGGGCTCGCACCACCTGGAGGGCCTGGGTGCCGTTGAGGTGCACGCAGGTGGCGGCCTGGACGTTCAGGCCTGACTCGGCGTCGAACAGCGAGACCGGAAATGCCATGTTGATGCCACCGAGGGCATTGACGATGTTGGCGAACTGATCGAAGTTGAGGGACACGGCGTGTTGGATCGGAATCCCGAAGTCCTCCTCGATAGCCACTACCAATTGGCTGAGGCCCTGGTAGAGACCGGCATCGACCTTGTTGGGACCCGTGCTGCGAGCGTTGAGGATGAACAGGTCACGGGGAATGGACAGCAGCGCCAACCGATGATGGACGGGGTCGGCGTGGAGGATCATGATGACGTCGCTGTTCACCCCGTTGACCCCCTGGGAGCAGAGCCCGTAGGCCGGATTCTGGACGGTCAGTGCGCAGCGCGAGGTGGACCCCACCATCAGGATGTTCTCCGTGCCTCCCTCCTGCCCGGTGGTGAGATCGGTACTAAGTCCCCGCACTTCGACCCGGTGGAGGTCGTGAGTGAGGTAATAGGCGTAGCCTGCGCCACCGACCACCAGGACCAGCACGACGACGAGGCCGATGATGATTCCTCGGCGAAAGCGGCGACGACGCCGGCTTCGGTTTTTCGACCGCCTCCGACCGGAGCGCCCCCCGCCCTGTCGCTTCATCTCCTCGCCGAGGGCCATCAGCCCGGACGCGTTGGCCACGTCAGGGATGGCGGCGCCTCCTTTCTTCGCCGCCGTCTCGGCACCATCAGTCGTCTCCGCCTGAGCGGTAGATCCTTTGGCCACCTGCATCTGTTCGCCGAGTTTTTGTAGGCCGCTCTCGCTCGGGGTGGCTTTGCGCCGACGGCGACGCGGCTCCGGATCAGGAGCGCGCCCGCGCTGGTCGTGCTCAGCCATGACGTCAGCGTAACAAGGGGCACCGGCAGGGTGGGGTCACTGGAGCCGTCCCCCCGATGCGCACGGTATGAGCCGTGACCTGCGGCAATGGGGGCGTTGCTAGGCGGACGGCACCTTCGAGAGAGCGTCCTTCAGCGCCGAGATCAATTGCTCGTCCTGGGCCTGGAGGTGCTTCTGGATCTCGATCGCCTCACCGAGAATCGCCTCGGCGTCTTTGAACGTGTTGATGGAGCGCTGATCGGAAGACGCGGCGGCGATGTTCTGACCCACGATGATGATGGACAACAGGGCTAGCCGGAGAAAGGTCTGGGCGATCCAGGCGATGATCCCCTCGCCACCCGGCTTCAGTGCGGCCGGCAGACCCACGAGGGCAAGACCAGCAAAGATGTAGGCGCACCACATGGTGCCAACTCCGTCGGTGATCTTGAGCGCCAACCAGGCGTTGAATTCCGTACTCTTCTGCCTCAGAACATCCTCAGTGAGAACGGGCTTGTCCCGATGCGCCAGTCGCTCGATGGCGTGTGGGTGCGATTTTTGTGGGTATACCGGCATGTCTGGTCCGTCCTTTGTTGGGTCTCGTCCCCTTTGTCGGGGTCTCGTCCGCCCCCGGAGCGTCTGTCCCCAGTTGGACGATGATGACTGCCAATTGAGCGGATGACTGTTTAATTGCGCGGCGGGCTAATTGCTCGACGAGCTTGTTGCACGGCGATGGCGGCTCGCCGATCGAGCAGGGGAAAACACCGCCCGGGTCGGTCCCGGTCATCCGAGCCCTGGGGTCATCCCGGGGGAGTCGGGAAACGGCCGTTCGCATCCTCTGGAGGCGTCGGGGGACCCACGGTCGGACCCAATTCCCCGCCCGGATCGGGAGCCCATTGCGCTAATTGCGCGCCGTGCCATACGATTCATGGCGAGCACTCTCCGTGTGTCGGGAACCACTGTGCGAGCGTGCTCAACCAATCAATAACTGAATAGCAAACGATCCAGCGGGCAGGGCTGCTTCCAATGCAAGACGTACAAGGGTTACCAGAGCATCCGGCTGTCGCCACCTACGGTGGCGCCCGATCGGCGAAATTCATCGGCGGTGGGCGGGGCCTGGCTTCGGTCGACGACGGGGAGCGGTCGTGGCAATCTCCGATCTGAACCCGGCGCCGACTGACCGTCGTTCCCGCCACGAGACGGGTCCCAGGCTGTTCGAGCGTGCCCCATTCTTGGCGGAGTTCGAGGCCATCTTCAGCAGGACCCTTCAGGTTCCCAGTCGTTGCATCGCCATCGAAGGGCCGTGGGGTTCCGGGCGAACCGCCCTGGTAAACGCGGCATGCGAGACGGCACGCCAGTTCGACTGCCTGGTATTGCGGGCCACGGGGGGCGACGTCGAGAAACAGGTGCCGTTCGCGGTGCTCGGCAAGTTCGTCGAGTCGGCCGCTGTGCTCGGCGCCGACTCTGAATCGGCTCGGGCCGAGGCGAGCGCCATCAAGGCGGTGTTGGGGTCCGAGGACGGTGCCCGGCACGATCCGAGCACCATCGGTCCCCTGTTCCATGCCCTGGTGATCGCTCTCCGGGAGCTCGGTCCGGTGCTGTTGGCTGTGGACGACGCCGACCTAGCCGACCGCGAGACCCTGGCCGTGCTCCGCTATGTGGTCCGTCGACTCGAAAACCAGCAGATCTGGCTCCTGGTGAGCACTAGACCCCTCCATGCCGGCGTGGGCCTGCGCCCGGTCGATGGGCTCCTCACCGAGTCGGAGACCCGGCAGTTCATCCTCGAACCGCTGGGAGAAGAGAGCGTGAAGCTCATGCTGTCCGGATACCTGGACGAGCAGCCGGATCCGGCCTTCGTCTCGGCTTGCTGCGAGGCCTCGGGGGGCAGACCCCTGTTCCTCAAGACGCTGCTGCCCTGTCTCGCCCGCTGGCAGGTTCGGCCCACTGCCGACATGGCCAGCCGGGTCGAGCGGGTGTCGGCTCCGAAGATCACGCAGTTCGTGCTGGCCCGGCTGCAACAGCTCCCGGTAGCGGCGGCCGATCTCCTCCAGGCCTGTGCCGTTCTCGGAGACGGCGCAGAACCGACGGTGGCGCGACTGTTGGCGAAGATCGACGCCCTGGCAGCCGAACGGGCAGCCGATGCGGCCGCACACATGGAGCTCCTGCGTCCCGGGCGGCCGTTCGCCTTCAGTTCTCCGCTGATCCGTTGGGCGGTCTACTACGACATCCCGACAGCACGACGATCCCACTTGCACTCCATGGCCGCCGAGCTGCTCACCGAGCACGGGGCCGGCGAAATGACCGTGGCCGAGCACCTCCTGGCCACTGAACCGGTCGGCGACGCCACCACCGCCGACCGGCTCCAGCAGATGGGGCGGGACGTGCTTGCCGCCGGTGACCCGCACCTGGCACTGCGCTGTCTCAACCGGGCCCTGGCCGAGTCGCCTCCGGCCGGGCGGGGGGGCAGTCTCTACCTCGATCTGGCTTCGGTCGAGCTGGCCCAGAAAATGCCATCGGCTCTCTCCCACTTCCGCCGAGCCGTACAGCTGGGCGTGGACGATGACGCCGAGGTGATCCGGGTGGCGGTGGGGCTCCTACGTGATCTGGCCGGAACTCCTGAACTCAGAGCGGAAGCGGTACGCGCCGTGCAGGAGTTGACCTACCGGCTCGAGGGTCTCGATCGAGAACTTCGCATCGAGTTCGAACTGGCTTTGGCCATGGCATCGAGCCAGCCAGCAGAGCGCGACCAGGTCCTGGCCCGGCTCAGACAGCTCCTGGCCCATGCCGATGACACCGATTCCAGCCAAACCGGCTTGACCAAGCTGGCCAGCACCTTCGTCACCTTCCACGACGCCGTCGGCGGTCTGGTCGAGGCTGGTGACCTGGCTGGGATACTCGGCTCGGTGGTGGATGCAGACCAGCTGGTCGCCGCCGACTCAATGGTGGAAGAGATCCAAGCGATGTCGTTCGTCGGCCTGTTGTGCACGGACGAGTTCTCAGTGGTCGACGAGCTCCTCGGCAAAGCTCAGAGTCGGGCCCGTGAACGCGGCAACGCCTGGTCCGAACAACTCGCCACCGTGTTGGCGGCCACCTCCTTCCTGTGGCAGGGCTCCCTCACCGCCGCCGAGGAGGCATTCGGGCGCGGGCTGACACTCGGGGCCCAGCTCGGTGCCGGCCAGCAGAGCTGGGTGACGGTCGGGCTGGTCGATGCGCTCCTCCGACAGGGGAGGATCGACGAGGCGGAACGGACATTTGAGCAGTTGCGGGCGGAAAAGATCGGCAATCCCGCCTTCGAGGCCATCGTCCGGGTCCAGCATGGGCGACTGCTCGTGGCCCGGGGTCACCTCCGTGAGGGTCTCGAGCAGTTCCTGTTGGCCGGCAAGGACGCTCTGGAAGAGGGCCTCATCAACCCGGCCCTGAGCTCGTGGCGTGCCGATGCAGCCATGGTGCTGTCCGTGCTCGGCGAATGGGCGGAGGCTGGACGGCTCGCTGACGAGCACCTCCGCCTGGCCAGAGCCTTCGGCGCCACCCGGGCACTCGGAGTCGCCCTCCGGGCGGCGGCGGCGGCCACCCCCGACACCATCGAGCGGACCGCACTCCTGACCGAGGCGGTGGACCTGCTGGAACCGTCACCGGCCCGCCTGGAAGCGGCCTACTCCCTGGTCGAGCTGGGGATGGTCCTGGTCGAGCGCAAGAGGAAAGAGGAGGCCAGAGGCGTGCTTCGCCGTGGAGCCAATCTCGCCTCCCTGTGTGGTGCCCATCAACTGGTGGAGTCGGCCGGCATCCAATTGCGGGCGGCCGGCGCCCGGCCCCGCCGACTCGGGTACATCGGACCGGACTCGCTGACGCCTGCCGAACGGCGGGTGGCGCGGTTGGCCGCAGCCGGCAAGACCAATCAGGGGATCGCGGCCGACCTCTACATCACGGTGAAAACGGTCGAGGGTCATTTGGCCAAGACCTACCGAAAACTCGGCGTCGACTCGCGCCACAGTCTGGCCCTCGCCCTAGGGGACGACGAAGACGATGGTGGAGAGCTGCTCGACGCTTCGGCCCTCTGACCGGGTCACGTCGACGCGGCGCGGTTCACGGCTGCAGAGATCTGGCGCTGTTCGTCCGACCAGTACGGCGCGGCCGGAAGTGTGTCGAACGGATCGGGAGGGACGGCACTGGTTACGTAGACGTACCCCGCCTTCCTGGTCTTGCTCAAGGACAGGGCCCGCATCAACTCGTGGTGTGAACTCGCCCCGTAGATGATGTGCCAGATCTTGTCGGGGGCAGGTGACCACGTGAGCGGCTGAAATGCTTCGTTGGATGACCGAGGGGGGCCTGTGTACTCACCAAAACTTCCTTCGAACGTCACCAGGACGTCGGCCGAATCCCTGAAGCAGTCCCCCACCGCCGTTCCGGGGTTGAGGACCGTCATCGCCCCGGGGTGAGCCTGCTTCACCAAGTCCGTGAGGGCCCGGTACTGGTCGGCGAAGGCGGTGGAGAGCGGGCCGGGACCACAAGCAGTTGTGCCCTGGTCCATGAAGATCCCGCCCAGGTCCGACCCGTAGAACTGGTACCAGGCGTCGATGTCGGACTCGATCTGGCTCAGCCACTGATGGAGGCCTCCCGACCCGGACCGCGTCGACAGCCCGCCGGGATGGCTGCCGGTTGCACTGCCCAGATAGCCGGTGTCGACATAGCCGAGCACCTTGCTCCCGTTGGCGTGGGCCTGTTGGATGGCCGAGGCCCAGGCCGGTACCGGCTGGGGCCCAGGGCCGTTGTCCACATTGGCCACGATGATCCCCACCGTTCCGGCCTTGGCACCGGTCAACTCGGTCCAGGTACCGGGATCGGTGATCGGATCGACATAGGCCGGCACCGCCAGCTGTTGGTCGAGGTCCGAGTTTCCGCTCTGCCCGGGGTTGGGGGCGGAGCCGCGGTCAGATGGCAGCAATACCAGCACCACCAGGCACACGATGACCACTGCCACGATTCCCGCCCCGTAGACGGCGGCCCGGCTGTGCATCATCGGGCATGGGGACGTTGCGTCACGACAGGCACTGGGGATCAGAGGCGCGGTGCATTGGCAGAGCCTAAACTGTCGGTGCCGCTCTCCACCTTCTTTCGCCGGCTGAAGGAGCCCAGCCCCATCTGGTCGGAGTGCGGCACTGCCGGGGAGTGGATCCCCCGTCGATCCTGCTCAGCTCGTCACTCGACTGTCACCGTCTTGGCCAGGTTCCGGGGCCGGTCGACGTTGTGGCCGTGGGCCTGAGCCAGCCAGTAGGCGAGGAACTGGAGGGGTAGTGCATCAACGATAGGCGAGAACATCGGCTCGACCGACGGAACCCACAACATGTGGTCAGCCAGCTCCGCCGACTGCTGATCGCCGTCATTTGCGACCAGGACGACGGTGGCTCCCCGGCTCTTCACCTCCCGAATGTTGGAACACATCTTCTCCCACAAGCGGTTGCGGGTGGCCACGCCCACCACCACCGTGCCCGGTTCGATCAGGGCGATGGGCCCGTGCTTCAGCTCACCGGCCGGGTAACCCTCGGCCCGTAGGTAGGAGATCTCTTTCAGTTTGAGGGCGCCCTCCAGGGCCACCGGATGACCAACATGGCGACCGAGGTAGAAGAAGTCACGGGCCTCGGCCAGCTCTTGGGCCACTTCTGCCACATCCTTGGTCCGGTCGAGCACTCGGGCCAGTTGGTCGGGTAGGTCGAGCATCTGATCCATGAGGTCGCCGATCTCGACTGCCGACAGGCTGGCGCGGGCCTGGGCCAGCACCAGGGCCAGGAGCTCGAGCGCCACGATCTGGGTCAGATAGGTCTTGGTGGCGGCCACCCCGATCTCGGGCCCGGCCCGGGTATAGAGGACACCGTCTGCCTCTCGGGCCATGGACGAGTCCACGACGTTGGACACCACCAGCACCTTCGACCCGGAGGCCCGAGCCTCCCGCAGCCCCTGCAGGGTGTCGACTGTCTCGCCGGACTGGCTGACCCCGATGGTCAGAGTCCGATCGTCGAGGATCGGGTCGCGGTAACGAAATTCGCTGGCGATGTCCACCTGGGTCGGCAGGCGTGCCCACTTCTCGATGGCGAACTTGGCCACCAGAGCGGCGTGGTAGCTGCTGCCGCAGGCCACAATGCAGACCCGTTCGATACCGCGGAGCACGTCGGTGGTCAACCCCGATGCCTCGTCGAGGCGCAGGGTCCCATCGGCCAGTCGGCGGCCGAGAAGGGTGTCCGCCACCGCTTCGGGCTGCTCGTGGATCTCCTTGGTCATGAAGTCGTCGTAGCCGTCCTGGTGGGACGAGGTCACGTCCCAGTCGATGGTGAGCTCAGTGGCTTGAGCCGCACGCCCCCCGAGAGTCGTGATCTCCACCGATCCCGGCCTGAGCTCGGCTAGCTGATCGTCCTCGAGGGCGAAGAGCTGCCGAGTCGATCCCAGCAGAGCCGGAATGTCTGAGGCCAGATATGAGGTGCCCTCACCAACCCCCACGATGAGGGGGGAGATCCGCCGGGCCGCCACCACCAGATCAGGCTCGTCGGCGTGGACGGCAGCGACGGCAAAGGACCCTCGGACTCGTCGCAATGCCCGCCGCACTCCTTCGGCCAACCCGGGCCCGCGTCCATCTCCGATTCGATCAGGTGGCACAGAACCTCGGAATCGGTCTCGGAGACCAGCACGTGTCCATCGGCGGTGAGCTCAGCCGCGAGTTCGATGTGATTTTCGATGATGCCGTTGTGCACCAATGCCAGCCGGCCGGAGCAGTCGAAATGCGGATGGGCGTTTTGCGTCGTCGGATGCCCGTGGGTCGCCCATCGGGTGTGGCCGACCCCGCTCCGGCATCGCGGGGGCGCTTCCTTGCCCAGCCAGTGCAGATCGCTGACCGAATGAGTCCCCTCGGCGGCCCGGGACCGCCACAGCTCGTCCTCGGTGGCCAGGACCACGCCGGCCGAATCGTACCCCCGGTACTCGAGACGACCGAGTCCTTCGAGCAAGAGGGGCAGGGCGTCGTCGACGCCGGTGACACCGATGATTCCACACATGTTCTCAGATTCCTGACTGCCACAGATTGGCGACGGCTTCGGCGATTGGAGTAGTTGGAGCCCACTGGAGGTGCTTGCGGAGGAGATTGATGTTTGCCTGCTGCCACGGCACCGCAGCCGAGCGCCGAGACCCGCCGACCGATTCGAAGACATCTCCCTCGAATCCGGCCGCGGCCGCCAGTAGCTCGACCATTGACCGGCAAGACATGGCCACACCTCTCCCGACGTTGAGGATGGGATGGGAGTCGACGCTCCGGATCGCCAACAAGGCTGCGGTGGCAACATCGTCGGTGGCCAGGAAGTCCCGGTACGACCGGAGCGAGCCGAGCGTGATGAAGGTCTGACCCGACACCAGGGCCCGCTTGATCTCGCGAACCGCCGTGCCGGCCAAGGAGTTGGCCGGTGCCCGTGGACCGACGGGGTTGAACACCCTGAGCACGGTGGCCCGGATGGCTCCACGTTCGACCATGTTGGTCACCAGTTCGGTGGCGGCCAGCTTGGTCCTCCCGTAATCGCCTACCGGACGGGCGGTAGCCGTCTCGGCGATGGCGATTCCCTCAGGTTGATTGCCGTACTCGGCCGCCGATCCCATGTGCACCAGCGGTATGGGTTCAGCCAGTGCCATCGCCCTCACCAGCTTGTCGACAACGGTGGCGTTGACGGCCTCGAGCAGCTGTGGTGAGCCCGAGGTCGATCCGGCACAATTGATCACCGCATCCGGTTTGCTGAAGTCGAGCAGGGAGGCGAAGTCCCCGACCGACGCACGAACCATATCCATCCGTCGCCACTGGCAGTTGGCGGACGGAGCAATCCTTGGCGCGTGGGCACTGACGCCCACCAGGTACGACGAATCGCCGGACCGTTCGATGGCCGTACGCACCTGGCTTCCGAGGAATCCATTGGCGCCGAGGAGGAGGTACCTGTTCACCGCAGCCCTGGCAGAAGTCTCGGACCGAGCACATCGAACTCTCGGTTGGCCTGGTCGTAGTCGTCGGGTCGACCGATGTCGAGCCAGAACCCGTCGAAGTGGTAGCTCGACGGAAGCGTCCCCCGCTCGATCAGGTCGAGCATCAGGTCGTCGAATCCGTAGGGGAGGCCGGCGGTGTACCGCTCGAGGTGCCGCTTGCTGACCCCGTAGATTCCCATGCTGACCGCGTAGGTCATCGGTGGCTTTTCGGTGAAATTCGTCACCTTGCGGTCGACGACGTCGAGGACGCCGAAGTCGACCTGGTGCACACGGCTGTAGGTGGCCACGGTCAGCGGCGCACCGCTGGCCACATGGGTGTCCATCAGGTCGGCGTAGTCCAGATCGGTGAGGATGTCGCCGTTCATGAGGAGGAAGTTCTCCGGAAGTCGGTCCAGGACCATCAGTGCCGGTCCGATGGTGCCGAGCGGCGACTCCTCGTGGACGTAGTCGACCTCGATGCCCCACTGGGAACCGTCGCCGACATAGGCGCGGATCAGCTGGCCCAGATGGCCGATGGCCAGCGTGGCGTGGCGGAAGCCCTTCGCCGCCAGCTGGCGCAGGACGATCTCGAGGATCGAGTACTGCTCCCCGATGGGCACCAGCGGCTTCGGGATCACCGTGGTGTACGGCCGCAGACGGACCCCTTTCCCCCAGCCAGAATGACCACGTGCCGGGTGTCGGTTGCGGAGTCTCGTTGGATGTCGACGAGATCAGTCATTGTCATGCCCCTCTCTGTGACCGGTGATCAGACGTTGTACTGGTCGGTCTTGTACCGGCTCAGGTTGTCGGGATCGGAGAACCACTCGATGGTCCTGCTCAAACCTTCGGACAAGGTGTGGGCCGGCTTCCAGGACGCAGCCCGCTGGATGGCTGAGCTGTCGGATACCAGGCGGGTCACCTCCGACCGCTCGGGACGGAGCCGTTCGCCCTCGACTTGGATCTCCACGTCCGTTCCCATCAGTTCGGCGATCAGCTTGACGGTGTCGGCCACCGAGATCTCGAAGCCCGAGCCGGCGTTGAAGGTCCCACCGACCACGTCGTCGAGCGGAGCTTCGAGCATGGCCCGAAAGGCGGCGGCGGTATCGAGAACGAAGTTGAAGTCCCGGGTCGGGGTCAACGATCCGAGCGCGATCTCCCGGCGTCCGGCGGCCAACTGGGAGATCACCGTGGGGATGACGGCCCGAGCCGACTGCCGGGGACCGTAGGTGTTGAACGGCCGAAGGGTGACCACCGGGAGGTCGAAGCTCAGGTGGTAGCTCTCCGCCAGCTTGTCGGCGGCGATCTTGGACGCCGAATAGGGCGACTGGGCCTGCAGCGGATGGTCCTCGGAGATGGGGACGATCCGGGCGCTCCCGTAGACCTCACTGGTCGAGGTGCAAACGATCCGCGACGTCCCGAGCTGCCCGTGCCTGCCTCCAGCACGTTGAGCGTGCCACCGGCATTTGTTTCGAGGTACGACCAGGGAGCCTGGTACGAGTAGGGAATGGCGATCAAGCGCGGCGAGGTGGCAGACCATGTCGGCTCCGGTCATCAACGCCATGACCGAGTTCCGGTCACGGACATCGCCGGGCACCACTTCGATCGAGGCCAGCGTCTCGCTGTCGAGCGACTTCGAGCCACCCCCACGATCCGAACGAGTTGTACTGGACCATGGCTCGCACCTGATAGCCGGACCCGACCAGGGTCTCAGCCAGATGGGAGCCGATGAATCCGTCGGCTCCGGTGATCGCTACGGTGGTGGACATTGGTGTGGTCACTTTCTGTGGTGGGTTAGTAGCTGAGGGGTGAGGTCGAGCACCCGTCTGGACAGCACGGACAAGATGAGGATCGACGGTCACCGATGCGGCCAGCAGGGCCACCAGCCCGGACACCGGGGTGATGTGGCTGCGGACGCCGTAGATGGTGGACAGGACGGCCACGAGCACGGCGAAGGCGATCACCCAACACTCCAGCACCAGATCGATCCGGCCCGAAGAAGCCAGCAGCAGGGCAAGGAAGAAGGAGATCCCGATGGCACCCACTGCAGGCGAGCAGGAGGGGAACGAACGAGACGTGCCGATTGTCGCCGATCACGACGCCAACGGCTGACAGGCCGACCAGAGATGACTACGTAGAGGCCGATCGACCACACGAAGGCGGAGCGGACACGGCGGGCGAAGTCGCGGAGATCGAGGCGGTGGTGAGAGCGGTTGTGGCCCGGCTCCGGAACGAGCGCAGCTGCCACTCCATCAGCCCCAGGGTCACCAGCAACGGCCCCACGGCGATGACCAGAGCGTCGCCGCTCCCGTCGAGCTCGCCGGCAAAATCGATGAACACCGAGATGAGGAGGCCGCACCCGAGGCCGTAGCAGAGGTACTTGGCAGCACGGATCGTCTCGGCCCTCGCCAGGTCGGGCCGCCGCCATCCGGCCCCGAACACGTGGCGATTGGCGGTGACCACTACCAGGACCAGCGTCGCCACCACGCACCACGCCGCCGCCCGGTGGGTGATGGTGACTGGTAGCGCCTCCAGGGCCAGAAACGACCCCACAGCAGCCGGAAGCATGCAGGCAGCCAGCAGCCACTCGGCCTTTTGGAACACCAGCATCCCACTGGCGGCGATGTAGGCCGCCACCGCCACCGCCACGGCCACGCTCGTCTCATTGCCACCGAGCGCCCACCGGGCCAGCACCGCGCATCCGAGACAGAGGACAGCACTGATGACGATCGACGCCACGGCCAGCAGCGAGTCGCTCCGACGATCTTTCCGGCCCCGGAGCGCCCACGCGTAAGTTGCGAACGCCTGGCTGGTACCCCAGGCGACGGTGAGCCCGACCGGCAGCACCCACCAGCTCGGATGGATGGCGAACCCGGCCACGACGACGGGGAGGAAGAGGGCCGGGAGGGCGAACAGGGCCCCCCGGAGCAGGTCCAGAGGCCCTCCCATCGGCTGCGAGGGTGGCGGAGGAGGATCGGGGTCTGCGAAGGGCACCGCGGCGTAGACGGCCTCGGCCGCGGTGAACACATCGGGGAACCCGAACGAGTCGACCGCCACCCGGCTGCTCATCCCGTGGGTCTCGAGACGGGCGGCGACCTCCAACGAGTCGACCGCAGTTGCGCACTCGGCAACCAGTCGCGGGTCAGCCGACACCCAGGCGGCAATCGGTGCAGAGCGACCGGCGTCTGACAACTGGAGGGGGTGGAACTCCGCCCCCGTAGGTGCCTCCGGTACGTGACATGGAAATCTCTGATGCAGGCTCTCATCCAATGTGTCGAGACCCTCCCCGCCCGATGGTGGCGTGGGCGTGCTCATGATGCCGCCAATCCGGAGAGCGAAGCTTCCTCACGCCGATGATCGGGTTCGTTCTCTGGGACGGGGACGGCCGCGGTCCGATCGACCACCTTGCGGTACATATCGGCGAATGTCGCCAGACTCTGTTCGAGGGTGAACCTCGACAGGATCCGGTCCCGAGCAGCCCGACCGATGGACCTGCGGAGTTTGGCGTCGGACAGTAACGCCAGGCACGCCTCGGCTATGACGTCGGGCTGTTGGGGAGGAACGAGTGATGCCGGCGTTGCCGCGTGGCCTCCCTCACCCCGCCGACATCGGTGGCAACGGTGGGCATTCCCGAAGCCATCGCCTCGATCAGGGTGTAGGGGAATCCCTCCGAGATGCTCGTCAACAGCACGATGTGACCGGAGTGGTAGGCATCCACCACCGATTCGACCCTTCCTTCGAACGTGGCCGAGTCGCCCAGATCGAGCGAATCCTTGAGGGAGACGCACCGGTCGAGGTATCGCTGGTTCTCGGCCGAGGCGCTGCCGTAGATCCGGAGGCGGGCCTCGGGCATGACTCTGCGGACTTGGGCGAACGAGCGGATGAGGGTCTCGACGTCCTTCAGCGGATCGATCCGGCCCAACCACACCAGGGTCGGGATTTCCGGTTCTGAGGAGCTGTCGGCGAAGTTCGCCACATCTACTCCGTTGTAGACCGGGTGGATCCGCTCGGGAGCGGCACCGTTGGCCTCGAGCCACTGGCGGTTGTACTCGCTCCCGGGGGCGATGGAACTGGCGATCTGGTATCCGGCCCAAGTGAGGCGCCGGTAGAAGCGGAGCAGGATGGACCGCACCGGGAACGTGAACTGGTGGGACCCGAATGCCAGGTAGCGCTCCCGGAGGTAGATGCCGTGCTCACTGAGCACCAGGGGGGTCTCGTGGGCCCAGTACGCTCCGAGCGCCAACAAGACCGAGAGTCCGTTGGCGGTGGCGTGGCACAGGTCCGCTTCCGGCGGCTTGGCGAACAGAGGCCGGAGTTGATGCTCGATGAGTCCGAGGGCGACGCTGGCGTCGTGGATCGTCACCGGCACCGGATCAGTGCCGGAGTCCCGATCGCTGAGCGATGCCTGCTGCATGGCCCCGAGGAGAATCTCGAGTGCCCGGTCGGTAAACAGGGCACCGACCAGCGGGGCCTCCGTCGAGAGCTCGTAGAGTCGCCGGAGGGCACCGAGGAACCCCGGTTCACCGTCGGGGCGAACCATCGACTCCGTCAACTGGCGGAAGGTTGAAAGGAGTTCCTCGGAATTGCGAACCGATCGCGCGGGTGACGGCGTGGCGCCCCACAAGGCGATGTGGCGGAGCTCGTCGACATTGTCGGGAATGTCCCACAACAGCTCGTCGTCATCACCGGCGGTGATGGCGTGGACAGTGAAGCGGTGAGGGGCCAGCCCTCGAATGAGCTGGTCGCACCACACACTCACCCCTCCCGGATGGAAGGGGTAGGTACCCTCGGCGAGAAGAGCGATGTCCATCACGCCGCCCCACTGTGGTGGCGACGTGATGCGGGACGCGTGGTGCTCATCGGAAATACCAGTCGGTTCGGTTTCATCGCAGTTACGACAGTAGAGATCGACGACCGATGTGAACACCCCCGACTTTGACCGCCCGGCTCCGCGGTTGCACTCGCCACATCGACCCGCCACCCGAGCGCCATGTCGAGAGACCCTGTAAACAACTCCCCTCCACCCTTGGACTACGTGGACTCACCGTCCATCTGGCCGCGTTCGCAGTGGCGTCGACGCGGCGCCGCTGGACCGCCCACGAGTGGTCGCAACGCCACCGACGGGGTAGGTCCGTGACCTTTCTGGTGGCATTGGCGAGCCACCGAGTCGATTACCAGGGTCGTGCCGGTTCGGTGCGGTCAAAGTCCAGGGTGAAATGACTTGTGCAGGGTAGGCAGACGTCCTCGTCCGACTTACCGTGCCCATGTCGTCGAATGCACCGTGAAGAGCAGCTGCGCGCCCAAGGCGCGAGCGTGAGGGAGATCCAATTCAATGAACCGTCTGCATCGGTCCGCAATCAAGATGGGGACAGTCTGTGCGCTGGCCACCATGCTCTGTGTCGCCTCGCTGTCGGTGGCCAACACCTCCGTCGTGGCGGCCGCCACCGCCCCCGAGCTCAGCCTCAATGTGCTCCTGGTCGGCACCGGTTCCACCGACCCGACCACGGCGGCCTGGTCGTCGGCCCTCACCGACGAGGGCGTGGCCTTCACGCAGGCCACCGCCACCGGCACCTACGGGGCCGAGACGGTCACCCTGCCCGCCCTCACCACCGGATCGGTGGGCAACTTCGACGCGGTGGTGATCGCCGACTCCCCGGCCGGCTTCGCCTCGGGCCAGCTCACCTCCCTCTTCTCCTACGAGTCCACCTACCAGGTGCGCCAGATCGACGGCTACACCTACCCCATCCCAGCGATCGGGGAGACGGCAGTCGCCGACGCCAGCACCACCCTCGACAACACCAACGGCCACCCTGACCGCGGCCGGTCTGGCCGCCCTGCCCGGCCTGAAGGGCAGCGTGCCCTTCGACACCGGGACCTACGGGGTTCCGGCCTCGGTGGTGACCGGTGCCATCGGGGCCGCCTTCACCCCCTGGATCGACAATGCCTCGAGCCAGGTGCTGGCCGGTGTCTACCAGCACCCGACCACCGACCCCCAGGCCGGGGTGTCCGAGCTGGCCCTCAACTTCGACTACAACGCCACCGACCTCCAGTGGCTGTTGCTGGCCCCCGGCCTCATCAACTGGGTGACCAACGACACCCACCTCGGCCTCGTCCCGCAACTACTTCGGCCAGGACGTCGACGACAACTTCATCTCCGACAACGAGTGGAGTTCGCAGTACCAGTGCACGCCGGCGGCCACCGAGCCCGACGACACCACCTGTCCGGCGGCCGTCCAAGGAGCGGCAGCAGGATCCGCCCCCGGTGTGCCCGCCGACGTACAGATGAGCGCGGCCGACGTGGCCTACGTGGTGGCGTGGGAGCAGCAGACCGGCATCAAGCTCAATCTGGCCTTCAACGGGGTCGGGGCCTGCACGGCACCGACCGCCGCCGACGAGTCCAGTGCCGTGTGCACCGGATCGGTCACCGACCCGGGAGGCACTTACGCCGACCCCGGCCAGACCGTCGACTCCTCCTATCCGGACGACCAGGGTCTGATCAACGCCCTGCTGGCCGACAAGGCCGACTTCAACTGGATCAACCACACCTGGTCCCACCAGTTCCTCGGCTGCATCGTGTGGCAGGGCCAGGCCCTGACCAGTGCCACCCCCAATGCCACCGGCGGCACCCTTTCCGCCGGCACCTACACCTACGAGATCACCGCCGCCACCGCCTACGGTGAGTCGGAGCCCACGGCCACGCCGCTCTCGGCCACCACCTCGGGCACCACCGGCTCGGTCACCTTGATCTGGCCCAACGCCACCAACGGCACCGGCACCAACGGTACGGCCGGGCCCACCCTGGCCGCCGAAGAGGCCAACCACACCGGGGGCACCGGCTTCTGGGGCTACAACGTCTACCGGGAGAACCCGGGTTCCACCACCTTCGGCTACATCGGCCAGGTGGCCGAGAACGGCACCGCCCCCACCTACACCTTCACCGACACCGGGGCCACAGCCCCCGGTGACGGTCCGAGCTCCACCAGTTCCACCGGCCCCTTCCCCACCGCCACCAACCCCGGCATCGACTGCTCCAGCGCCGCCGGCAGCTGGGACCCGGCCACCAGCACCTCGCCCGACGCCTCGATCGAGCAGGAGATCGGCATGGACCAGGCCTTCGCCGCCGCCAATGCCCTGCCCAACTTCAACGCTGCCGCCGTGGTCACCGGTGAGCACTCCGGGATCGAGAGTCCCAACATGCCCACCGCCCTGGCCGGGAACGGCATCACCACCTTCGCTTCTGATGCCTCCCGCCAGCCCACCCAGTACGCCCTGGGGGCGGCCGAGTCGGCTCCCCGGTATCCGAGCAACATCTACTACAACGCCAGCAACTGGCCCGACGAGCTGAACGAGTACAACACCTTGTACGTGGCTTCGGGTGACTCGCTCGACAACGCCACCTATCCGACCGACACCGGCCATTGCGACGACACCTCGGCCACCACCTGTCTGACCACACCGGCCACCGAGTCCTCGTTCCTGGCCTCGGAGTCGCGGATCATGCTGAGCCACGTGTTGGCCAACAATCCCCGGGTGGGCTACGCCCACCAGACCGACCTCATCGGCCCGGCCACCCAGACCGTCGGCGGGACCACCTCCGACTACGGCTACACCCTGTTGTCGCTGATCAACGACATGCTGTCCCAGTACCAGACCTGGACCAGCACGGCGGCCCCCCTGGTCCAGATGACCGACACCACCGAGGCCCAGGTCCTGGCCGAACAGTCGGCGTGGGCCGCGGCCCAGACCGCCGGCACCGGTCAAGGCCACCGAGCAGAACGGAGTGGTCACCGTGACCAACTCCGGCACCTCGGCCGTCAACGTCCCCTTCACCGCTCCTCCCGGCACCACCACCGGGGGCGTGGCCTATGGCAGCCGCCTATGGCGGGGCCCTGTCCACCTGGACCAGCATCGCCGCCGGTGGGTCCCTGGTCCTCACCGAGAACCAGGCCCCGACCATCACCTCGGCCGCCAACTCGCCACCTCCATCGTGGGGGCCGCCTTCACCGCCACGGTGACCACCACCGGTACTCCGGCTCCGGCCCTGACCGAGACCGGGGCCCTGCCCACCGGGCTCACCTTCGTCGACAACGGCAACGGGACCGCCACCATCTCGGGCACCCCGGCGGCCGGCTCGGGGGAGCTTCCCCATCACCATCACCGCCACCAATGCCGGGGGGACGACCACCCAGGCCTTCACCCTGACCAACTCGCAGGCCCCGACCATCACCAGTCCGCCGACGGCCGACTTCTACACCGGGTCGGCCGGCACCTACACCGTGACCACCACCGGGTTCCCGGCTGCCACCATCGCCGAGTCCGGCACCCTGCCGGCCGGGCTGACCTTTACCGTGCCCGTCCCCGGCCACCGGGTCGGCCACCATCTCCGGCACCACCACCGCCGACTGCCGGCACCTACCCGGTGACCATCTCCGCCACCAACTCCTCGGGGTCGACGGCCACCCTGGCTCTCAGCATCGTGGTGGCGGCGCCTCGGGCCCCCGGCCATCACCAGCCCTCGACCGCCTACTTCAACCTCGGCGTGGCCGGCTCGGTGGCCGTGACCACCACCGGGGGGCCGACACCCACCATCACCGAGAGCGGGGCCCTGCCCGCCGGGCTGACCTTCGGGGCCCGGTGCCACACCCGGCACCGCCCTGATCTCGGGCACCCCGACGGCGGCCGGGGCCACCACCGTGACCATCACGGCCACCAACGGGATCCTGCCCGACGCCACCCAGTCCCTGGTCATCCAGGTGAGCTCGGTACGCCGGCCGTCACCAGTGCCACCTCGAGCCGGCCACGGCCGGCCAGGCCTTCAGCTTCACGGTGACCACGGCCGGGTATCCGGCCCCGTCCTCGGGCTGGAACGGGGACGCTGCCGGCCGGGGTCAGCTTCACCGACAACGGCAACGGCACGGCCATCGTTCGGGCACCCCGCACGGGGCCGGCGGTCACCCACGCTCGACCTCCTGGCCACCAACGCCACGGGAGGTCCAGCCCAGGCCTTCACCCTGACGGTCAAGCCCGCCCGTCATGACCCCACCCTGGCCGGCCGGCGACCGGCTGGCGGCCACGCCGGACGGCCGGCTACTGGATCGTCCGACCCCATCGGGCTCCATCGCCGACTACGGCACGGCCGCCAACTACGGCTCCATGGCCGGCAAGCACCTGAACGACCCGATCGTGGGCATCGCCGCCACCCCGGACGGCAAGGGCTACTGGCTGGTGGCCTCCGACGGCGGGGTGTTCACCTTCGGGACGCCCAGTTCTACGGGTCGACCGGGGCCATCCAGCTCAACCAGCCCATCGTGGGCATCACCACCACCCTCGACGGGCAAGGGCTACTGGCTGGTGGCCTCCGACGGCGGGGTGTTCAGCTTCGGTGACGCCCAGTTCCACGGCTCGACCGGGACATCCAGCTCAACAAGCCGGTGGTGGGCATGCGCCTCGCCATCGCGGCAACGGCTACTGGCTGGTGGCCTCCGACGGCGGCATCTTCACCTTCGGTGACCCCCAGTTCTACGGGTCGACCGGGACCATCAGGCTGAACCAGCCGATCATGGGCATGGCTCCGACCCGAGACGGCAAGGGCTACTGGCTGGTCGCCTCCGACGGCGGGATCTTCACCTTCGGGGACGCCAGCTTCCATGGATCGGGCGGCAACGTCGGCAAGCCAGCGGTCGGGACTCATCGTCTCGCCCAACCGGCTCCGGCTACGCCCTCATCGACGCCGACGGGACCCGCACCAACTTCGGGTTCTGAGGGCTTCCGAGATCGAGCGTGGGAAGCCGGGCGCCACGGGGGGCGCCCGGAACCCACGCTCCAGCCCGGCGTCGGGGCCTAGGGACGGGGCCCCGACCCCGGAGCGGGTACCGGTCACTGAGGCCGGGACGGTCCGGGACCTCCCTCGGCCATGTGGTTCCGCCCATCGCCTACTCCGCCTTTGTCACATACCAATCCGAAAAGTGAATGGCCGGCGCTCTGAGGGCGCCCGGGAAACGCACGGACCAACCGCCAACGTTAACTAGTTCTGGTCGCCGGAATGGACCGGCTGATGGGTCTTCAGCAGTCCCCCGACCACGGGAATCTCGGTGACGGCCTCCGCCCGGGCAATGGCCAGGCTGCTCCGGGCCAGCGGCAGGTGGGGCCCAGTCACCACATAGCGGGGGTTCCATACCGGGTCGTACTTCTGGTTGAACCGCCACAGCGACTCGATCTGTAACGTCTCACTGAACTTGTGGAGAACGTTGCGTTCGAGGGAGGTCCACGGCCCGGTTCCCGACTCGCCGGCGACCACCGCCCGCATGGTGGCGAAGTTGAGACCCAGACCGCGGAAGGCACGTTCCGCCATCCACTGCAAGGTTTCGATGATCACGAAATCAGTGAGGCCGTTGGGGGCGTCCGGATCACTGGTCCGTCGCATCAGGTCCAGGGAATACCCGTCGACATGGGCGGCCGGTACGTACTGGTTGAAAGCCATGGGACGGCCGTCGGCATCGAAGCACACCGCCAGCAGCAATCCCCTGTCGCGTGGGTCGAAGATGCGGCTCAAGGTCATCGAGTAGCCCCGCTCGGCCTCGCCTTGCCGGGTCTCGGTCATGAGCGACAGCAGCTGGTCTCTCAGCTCGGACGGCACATCGTCCACCGACTGATAGCACTCGACGTGACATCCGGATTTCTTCATCCGGTTGTATGCGCCCCGAAGAGACTTCATCGACTTACCAGCCAGACTGAACTGAGTGGCGTCCACGATGGCCTCGTCGCCTATGTAGTGATCGACAAGTCCAGAGGCCCTGTAGACACCGAGCCACGACTGTGATGCTGCCAGTACCGACGGCTGCCAACCGTTGGCTTGGGCCATGTCCATGACATCGGACCACACTTCGGCCCGATCCTGGGGCGGGCCGATCGGATCCGGAGACACCAGCATGACCCCGTTGATCACCGAGTACGCCACCAGCGACTCGCCGCTGAAGAACCACGACTTGTCGTCCCTCAGGGCGAAGTAGTCAAGGGTGTCACCGCCGTGGGTATCGATGATGGCCAGGGCCCGATCGAATGCCTCCTGCCGGGCGGCACCGGTGCGACGCGACTCCCGGCCGGGCCGGGCCACCACCAGGAGCAAAACGAGTACGGCCGCCACCACCAGGAGGAACAAGACATCGAAGCGGGTGCGGTGGCCCTGACCCAACAAGTTTCCGACACCGGCGGTGGCGGCGATCACGAACAGCCCGCCGGCCGCCAGCCAGACGAACAGTCGACTGACCCCCGAAGGCCTGACCCGGAAGTGCTGGTGCTCGAGGACCATCCACAGGCTGAACACCAGGGCCACGGTCGATCCCTCGGCCGAATGTCCCTGGATCAACCGATCGGTGGTTGTGGCCACGAGCAGCAGAATGGCCGCGACCCAGGCGGGTTGAAGCCCTCGACGCACCCCCCGGGCCAGGCCGACCAGGGCCAGTCCGGCCACGAGTGCCTCGAGAACGGACAACGGATGCACGCCGAACGGGAGCCAATAGTCGACGGACCGCGTGGACCTGACCTCCCAGAGCGCGGCGAATATGACGTTGAGAACGCCCGAAAGCAGCAATACGGCCGCCGCCGTCTTGCGGACCCGCCGCCTGATGACCCATCGCTTGAGCCCGGTCTCGTTCAGGGGCCAGGTGGGTCCGTAGGGGAGAGCGCCGACCACGGATGTGGTGGAAAGATCCGCCTTGCTCCGGGCCGACGCCAGCCTCTCCAGCAGGACCGGGGATCGGACCGGCACCTCCCGGAGCCACAGTTTCAGCTCGAGTACGGCACCGCCGGTCATCTCGACAAAGGAGAAACGGTGGACGGTGACAAAAGGATGGGGAAGGCGGAGGCGCGACGGCCGGCTGACCACCGAGGCGGTCCCGCTTCCGGTATTGGCGTAGAACCCATTTCCCACTACCGACAGTTCCGGCTCGTGGGTGTGACCGGAGATCATGCCGGCGTAACCCCGGACCACCAGGCGGGCCGCCTCTGCCCGGGGCGGGGCGTTGTGGCTCGCCGGGTCGGACCTGGCGCTGATCGCTGTCTCCCGCAGCGCCCGGTTCACCCGCAACAGGGTGGCGGCCGCCGCAGTTCCGGCCACGATGACGATGATGGCCACCAGTATTCCGAACCAGAGCAGCCAGCGCTGGGCGTCGTGATGCAGCAACTGATGAACCCCGGGGAGGAACCAGAGGAGACGGAGCAGCAGGATCGCCACGAACGGGACTGCCGCCAGCCAGAGCTTGCCGACGATCTTCCGGTAGAAAAGCCTCGACCCCATGAAATCGGCAATGTCCCCGTCGAGCCACTGCACGCCTTCGAGCAGCGAGCCCGGAGACTGGCGGGACTCGAGCTCGGGGAGGAGATCCCTGACCACGTGGTGGCCGAACGGGGTGTCCACCGGCGACCACGGGTCCTCGAATGTGTTGTACGGATCGGCCTGGTTGCCATGGACCACCCGGACCTTTTGAGGCCCCCCGTCGGTGCTGACGGCCAGATTGCAGACCAGGGCGAACTGCCGTACTCCGAGCCGTTCCTGCAAGATCGCTACCGCCGATCCGTCCCAGGCCAGCTGCCCGTCATGGTTGCCGGAGAGCACAACTACTTGGTGGTGCTCCATGGCCGCGAACGCCGCCACTGCCTCGGTGAACCGGGGATGGGCATCGAGGATCTTGCCCACCTCGGGCGGCCCGGCCAGCATTTCGAATCCGTCGCCGGCAATTATGAACACACCGGGACCGTCGAACTGGGCCAGCACGTCGGCCAGTTCGTTTGCCACCGCCGTCGATGTCGGAGTGGCCACCACCGGCAAGTGAAGGTCGCTCACGACGACGGTCCTGCCGCCCGCCTCGATCTCGATCTCGATCTCCTCGGCGATGAGGAAGGCCGGCGATGCCGCGGCCAGCGGTTCGACATCCGGCTCAGTGGCCACCGCCGCTTGGTTGACTACGTCGGTCAACTGCCCGTCTCCGGGCGCATCATCGGGAAGAGGATCACATCCCGGATGGCTTCGACCCCACTGATGAGCATGACGAGTCGGTCGACACCGATCCCGATGCCGGATGTGGGCGGCAGCCCGTACTCGAGCGCTCGGACGAAGGCCATGTCGGCCGGGTGAGCCTCGAGATCGCCGCGGGCCGCCGCATCGGCCTCGTGGCGAAATCGCTCCTGTTGCTCCTCGGGGATATTGAGCTCGCTATAGCCGTTGGCGAATTCCTTAGCGTCGATGGCCAACTCGAACCGATCGGCCATGGTGGGGTCGTCCTGGCTCCGCCGAGCCAGGGGCGAAACCTCGATCGGAAATCCACAGACGAAGACCGGATTGACCACTGTGGGCAGAAGAACCGAGTCGTACAGCTCGAAGATGAGCTTCCCCGAGCCCCACTCGGGAAGGTAGTCGACCCCGTGCTTCTCACACACGGATCGCACATCCTCGACATCATCGGTCGGATGCAATCTGCGGCCGACGGTCTCTTCCAGCCAGTCGAGTAGCTGACGACGGGGCCATGATGGCGAGAGATCGATGTCGCGATCGCCGACGCTGAACATCAGGCGCCCGGTGGCCGACTCTGCCGCCCCGGCGACGAGCCGCTCGGTCAGATCCATACCGTCATTGACATCCCCGAAAGCCCGGTAGGCCTCGAGTGCGGTGAATTCCGGGCTGTGCCGGGTGTCCACGCCCTCGTTTCGAAAGTTACGGGCTATCTCGAACACCCGCTCGTACCCCCCGACGACCAGCCGCTTCAGATAGAGCTCGGGCGCGATTCGCAGACTGAGATCGATGTCGAGGGCGTTGGCGTGGGTCATGAAGGGCCGGGCGATGGCTCCCCCGGCCTGGGGCTGCAGGATCGGGGTATCTACCTCGACGAAATCCTCGGACACCAGCTGGGCCCGCAGGGCGGCGATGGTTTTGAAACGAATGTCGAAGACTCTCCGAGAATCAGGATTGGCGAGAAGGTCGATCTCGCGTTGCCGGTACCGGGTGTCGGTCTCCGACAGTCCGTGCCATTTGTCCGGTAGTGGACGAAGCGACTTGGACAGCAGCCACAGCTCGCTCACGTCCACCGAGAGCTCTCCGCGTCGACTGGTGATGACCTCTCCCTCGGCCCCGACCCAGTCCCCGAGATCGACGTTGTCCAGCACCGCCCTGGCCTGGTCCGTAAGGGCAGAGGCCTGCATCAGCAGCTGAATCGAACCAGTCGTATCGGTGAGAGTGGCGAAGGAAAGCTTCCCATGGCCGCGGATACTGGTCAGCCGGCCCGCCATCTTGACCACTTCACCAGTGCGTACATCGGCGGCCAGATCGGCGTGGCGACGGTGGAGGTCGTCCGCGGTCGCGGTTCGGTCGAACCGCGTGGGGTAGGGATCGATTCCCTGGTCGGAAAGGTTGTCGCGCTTCTTGCGCCGTTCGGCACTCAGCGCGTCCGAGGCACGGGGCTCGGGCTCCTCACCACGGGGCTCTGTCACGATGTACGCCCTCTTCCCGGGTTGCCCCGCTACTCGATCCCAGTTCCGGATTGCTGATCTGGCTATCTTATGCAGCGACATCATGAGAGACGCGGCTGTCAACATCGACCTGATCACGGGTTGGTTCCCGATCACAGTGGTGATCGTGGCACTGGCGTCAGTCGTGCTCTCGGTCGGGTGGCTCGACGGGGCGTGGAAGTGGCAGCTCCCGCTGGGGATTCCCATCAGCTTCGTACTGACCGTCCTCACGGCCGTGGCCATCCACGTGTTCAAGCTGGTGCCGGCCGAGTTCCCGAGGTCGTTCTACCTGTGGGCGTGGCTCATCTGGTTCTCGGTGGTGATCATCGTGCTCGGGTGGACCAAAGCCCACTGGATCCTGCGGACGTTCTCGGTGATCGCGCTGGTCTTCTGCGTGATTGCCGCATTCACGGCCATCAACAAGACCTACGACTACTACCCGACCCTGGAACGGCTATTGGGAAAGAATGCCGCCGACTTCGCCAGCCTGCCCCAGCTCAAAGCCATCCGTACCGAAGTACGCCAGACCGGCAGACTTCCAGACCATGGCGAGACCATCGCCATCACCATCCCGGCGACCATCTCGAAATTCCAGACCGGTCAGGCCTATGTGTACCTTCCGCCTGCGTGGTTCCGTAGCCCCGAGCCCCAGTTGCCGCTCATCGAGATGATTGCCGGGGTGCCCGGCCAGCCCTCCGACTGGACCAGGGCCGGCTACGCGGACACCACGGCTACCGCATTTGCCGAAGCGCACAAGGGCACAGCACCGATTTTGGTGATCCCCGACAACAATGGGGTCAAGACTTCGGACACCGAGTGCTCCAACAGCGTGTTCGGGAACGCCGAAACCTACCTGGTCAAGGACGTTCCCAACTTCATGCAGGCCAACTTCAACGCGGCCGTGGGCAAGCACGCCATGGCCGTGGTGGGGCTCTCGGCCGGCGGGACCTGCGCTTCGATCCTCGCCCTGCGCAATCCATCCACCTTCTCGATTTTCGCCTCCTACTCGGGCTACGCGTCACCGACCTACATCAACGACGACGAGCAACAGACCATCGTCCAGCTCTATGGCGGGTCGAAGGCGGACTACGAGGCCCACAATCCGGTCCACCTGCTTCAGACCAACAAGTACACCGGATTGGCCGGATGGTTCACGGCCGGGCAAAGCGACCCCCAGCCCCTGGCCGCGGTCGGCCAGCTCGCCGATCTAGCCGAGAAGGCCGGCATGCAGGTGTGCAGGACGACTCCGCCTGGTGACCACTCCTTCGTGTTCTGGGCGGCTGCATTTCAAACCTCACTCCCATGGTTGTCCTGGAAACTCGGGCTGACGCCACCACCGAAGGACACTCCAGCGCAGTGCACGCCGCCGATCCCCTGAGCCGGAAGTCGAACGTTTCTCTCGTTGACGCCTAGGGCCCGTACACTTATGCTTCCCGAGCGCCCCTAGCTCAACGGTAGAGCAGCAGATTCTTAATCTGCAGGTTCCTGGGTTCGAGTCCGGGGGGGCGCACCAAGTCGGACGGCGCGATCTTCATCCTCGCCGAGCGAGAGAGCCGGCCGGGATTGCCCGTGGGTGTGCGGCCTCACTTCTTCACCATGCTTCCGGGCCATTCGGGGTTGGACGTCAACTCGGGATGGTGACCGGTGAATGCGGCGGCGGCCTTCTCGTTGGCCCGCAGTGTGTATTCCAGCCAAGCCGTGGCGTACCCCATCTCACCCTGGGGATCACCCCCGACGTCGATGTCCTGGACGCTGTTGTGGTCAGCCGGGCGGCTGCCGGAGGTAGCGATGATGCCGATGACGGCGCGTCCTCGGACGCTCTCGAAGTCAACCCGCTCGGTCGCCGGGCTAGCGATGATGGCGTCGATGGGCCCGTGGGTCGAGATGAAGAAGACTGGCTGGGTCAGTCGGCCCGGATGGGCCTCGCAGTCGGCCCTGACCGGGCAGTCGGGGTTGGGCAGCGACCATCTGCTATTGGGCAGAGAGAAAGTCATGACCGATGTGATCAGCCGGGGATCGACGGTGGCCACCCGCACAGCTCCGGTAGCGCCCTGGGAGTGGCCGACCGCCGCCACCCGGTGGACGTCGAGATGGCCGGCGAAGGCACTGTTGGAGGTGGCGTCCGCTTTGACCAGGTAGTGGGCAGCGGCATCGATCTCCCGCCCGCTGCCGGTGTTGTCCAGCGTGGTGGCAATGACGGTGAAGCCGTAGGAGGCAAAGTGACTCAACAGGGTTGCGTACATGGTCGGCGTGGCGTTTGTCCCGTTTCCCCAGGTGACGATGGGGCTCTTGAAACCGAGCCCGTCGTAGTGGACGGGCCGGAAGACGTCGTAGGTCGCCGCCCCCTCGGTGATCGTGCTCATCGTCGTGGCGAAGGGTCCCGTCGCCCCGAAGGCGGCCGACACGGGAAAACGATTGGCGGTCGCACCCCCGGCCGGGAGGGCCGCCAACAACAGCGCCACGCAGGCCAGCAGCGACATGGCAGCGGCCAGAGAGGCGATGGAGACCGGTCGCAGCACGCGGCCCTCTCTCGCTCGAACGGTTGGGATACCGAAGAGACTAGACATTGCAGGGAAAATGTGGGGGCGTAGCTGTTGTGAGGGCCAAGATCACCGTGGTGCGCATTTCCTAACATCGATTTTGCCTGGACGCCGCCTCGACCACCGTTCGGTTGGTGAACAGTGGCTAACTACGACGGGTCGGTATACCGGTGCGAACTTCATTCGTCACCGAGCCGCTCGCGGCGTGCCCCACTCTGGCCGGAAGTCGGCACCCCGAGTTGTTCCTTCACCGCAATCGCCCGGCATTTCCACAAGTGATCATTCATTCCCACGGGCACCCGGTGACGAGCAGCTGACCTCGGACCGACCGGGCACGCTATATCCTCGGTCAATGGCTCGACCGGCTTCAGTCACGGGCGGACGCCCGGAGACGTCCGGATCGGGAGACAGTGGGTTGGGTATATCCGATCTGCACAAGTCCTTCGGATCACACACCGTGCTGACCGGCATCGATCTCCAGGTGCCGCTGGGATCCCTCTCCGCCATTTTGGGGCCATCAGGCAGCGGCAAGACAACGCTCCTCAGGGTGGTGGCCGGGTTCGAACGGGCCGACCGGGGAACCGTCACCCTCGGAGACCGCATCGTCGAGGATGCCCGTCACGCTCTTCCCCCCGAACACCGGGGGATTGGCTACGTCCCCCAGGAGGGATCGCTCTTCCCCCACCTCACGGTGGCGGCCAACGTAGCTTTTGGGGTGCAACGGGCAGCTCGCAAGAAGCTCGGGAGCAACACCGACGAGCTGTTGGAGATGGTGGGCCTGACCGGGATGGGCAATCGCTACCCGCACCAGCTGTCAGGCGGTCAGCAACAACGGGTATCCCTGGCCCGGGCCCTGGCCGTCCGCCCGGCCCTGGTTCTTCTGGACGAACCATTCTCGTCACTCGACGCCGGCCTCCGCTCCAGCGTCCGCTCCGATGTCCAGGATGTGCTCCGCACCGGTGGGATCACTGCGCTGCTGGTCACCCACGACCAGGACGAGGCTCTCTCGGTCGCCGATCAGGTGGCGGTTATCAGGAACGGGGTCATCGGACAGTGCGGGTCACCACAAGAGCTCTACGACCACCCCATCGACCCGGCCATGGCCCGGTTTCTCGGTAACGCCAACCTGGTGCCGGCGACAGTCGAAGGCGGCATGGTCACGACTCCGTTCGGAGCCCTGGGTCTGCGTACCGACGTTGGCGGCGTCACCGGCACTGGCTCGGTGATGGCTCTGGTCCGGCCCGAGCAACTGGTCATCTCCACCGGCGGAAGTGGACAGGGACTGCGAGCTGCAATCGTACGGACCGAGTTCCACGGGCACGACACCGTGATCACCGTCGCTCCGGAGTCGCCCGCCGACCTGGGGCCGATCACGGTACGGGCCGAGGGCGATTTGGTGGTGGCCAACGGCACTGTGGTCGAGATCACCGCCACCGGCTCGGCCGTGGTCTGGTCGGTTCCAGGGGGCTGACCTCGGTATTTCCGATCCGGTTCCCGAGGACGGGCTCCTGGCTTAAGGTTGACTTGACAATATAACTTAGGTTGGCCTAATAAATGGAGGTGGACCAAGAGACCTCCCGACCGGCATCGGAGCCACCCCCGTCCCATCGGGTCATCGGATCGACCCGATCCGATGACCGATCGAGGATCGGCGGAGCTCGCCGGACGGCCACCAGGTACTGGCTGTCTCTCGTCGGGGCCACCGTGGTCTCGGCGGCTCTGGTCACCGCCTGCGGATCGTCGGGTGGATCGGCCCAGGCTTCGCACCAGGCAACGGAAGGGACCTGTCAAGCCGTGGGCGCGGTGCTCAGCGACGGACCCGATCCGGATGCCGACCCGGTCGGCTACGCCCTGGCTCAGATCGACCCGCTCGGCCAGATCAAGACCTCCGACCAGACCCTTCGGACCGCCATCGACAACCTGGCCACCGCCTACCGGCAGTTCTACCAGGCCAACGGGGTCGGCACTGCCGCCACCCACGCCGTCAACCAAGCCGCAGCCAAGATCAACTCCCTCTGTCCCGGTACCGGAGCCGGAGTATGACCTCCCGGTGGCACCTCCACCCCGGTCCGGTCCGGGAGGCGCCTCGGCCGGGTCCTCGGCGGTGGAGCATGGTCGCCCTGGCCCTGGTTCTGACCGGTGGCCTGCTGGCCGCCTGCGGCGGCTCTTCCCCGGGGTCGGGAGAGTCGATCACCCTCTACAGCGGCCAGCACGTGCAGACCACCGACTCACTGGTCGCCGGATTCGAGAAGGCAACCGGGATCACCGTCAATGTCCGCAGCGACGACGAGGACACGCTGTCCGACGAAATCGTGACGGAGGGCAGCCGGTCCCCTGCAGATGTGATCTACACCGAGAACACGCCGGCCGTGCAGTACCTGGCCGACAAGGGGCTGCTCGCCAAAGTGGACCCCTCCACCCTGGCCAATACACCGAGCAAGTACAACTCCGCCGAGGGTGACTGGGTGGGAGTGTCGGCCCGGGTGAGCGTGCTCATCTACAACCCCAGTCTCATCAACAAGAGCCAACTCCCGACGTCCGTGCTCCAGCTGGCCAATCCGCGTTACCGAGGGCAGCTGGCGTTCGCCGCCGGAGAGACCGACTTCCAGCCCATCGTGACCTCGGTTGACCGCGCCTACGGAACGGCGGCCACGCTCAAGTGGCTCGATGGCATCAAGGCCAACGCCAGCGGCCACGTAGCTCCCGACAACGAAACCATCGCCGACCAGGTCAATCGGGGGGCGGTGGCCTTCGGCGTGGTCAATCAGTACTACTGGTACCGGATGCAAGCGGAGATCGGTGCCTCCAACATGCACTCTCAGATCACCTACTTCGCCCCGCAGGATCCTGGGTATGTACTCGACATCTCCCCCGCCGCCGTACTGAAATCGAGCACTCATCAGGCGGCCGCCCAGAAGTTTCTGGCCTTCATAACCTCCAAGCAGGGCCAGGAAATCATCGCCCATTCGATCAGCTTCGAATACCCGATCGCCTCGGGAGTGACCACGTCGGAACCGGAGACTCCCTTCGATCAGCTGCAACCCAGCCCCATCACCATCGCCGAGCTGGGTGACGGTTCGACCGCCATCGCCCTGCTGAAGCAAGCGGGACTGCTGTGACCGGGGCCCGAACCCCGAGTGGCCCAGGTCCGAATCGCGACGGGCGGTGACGGCGTACCCGACGGTCACAGTCGGCCCCGAGCCTGCCGCCGTCATGGATGCGCCGGTCCGCGCCCGTTCGGCCCGGCGCCCATGGGTGCTGATCGCCATCGGCCTGGCCGTGGCTGCCGTACTGCTGGCCCCGCTCGTCTTCCTCCTGATCGAAGCCGGCGGTGCGGGTGTGTCCACGATCGTCCACCTCATCGACCGCCCGCTCACGGCCACCCTGTTGTGGAACACAGTCCGGTTGACCGTGGTCGTCACCGTGCTCTGCGCCATCATCGGAACCCTGGCGGCGTGGTGCGTCGAGCGGACCGATCTACCAGGACGACGGGTGTGGGCGGTGCTGGTCGTGGTCCCCTTTGCCATCCCCGACTTCGTGGTGAGCTTCGGCTGGGCGTCGTTGACCACCTGGGTCCAGGGCTTTCGGGGCGCAGTACTGGTCATGACCCTGGCCGTCTACCCGCTGGTCTACCTACCGGTCGCCGCCAGTCTGCGGGCCGCCGATCCCGGGCAGGAAGACGTGGCCCGCAGCCTGGGGATCGGCCGGGTCCGCACGTTCTTCCGGATCACGGTCGGCCAGGCACGGGGCGCCATCCTCGGGGGTTGCCTGTTGGTGGCCCTGGTCATGCTGGCCGAGTACGGCGCATTCGAGATCCTCGGCTATCAGACCTTCACGACCGAGATCTTCACGGAGTTCCAGGTTTCGTTCAACATCCCCGCCGCCTCGGCCCTGGTGTTGGTGCTGGTGGTGTTGGGCCTGGTCGTGCTGGGGGCTGAGGCCATGACCGGGGGTAAGGGCCGGGTCACGCGCATCGGCCCTCAGGTGCAGCGGGTGGCCCAGCCCCACCGCCTCGGCCGGGCCACTGTGCCCGTCCTGATCGGGTTTGTCGTGCTGGTGGGGCTGGCCCTCGGGGTCCCGGTCGCTTCCTGCATCTACTGGACGTTCGAGGGCGGCGCCCACGCGCTGGGCGGAGTCAGCATCGCCAGTGCCACCTGGCACACCGCCCTCTACAGCGGATCGGCGGCCGCACTGGCCACGCTGATGGCACTGCCCGTGGCCCTGCTGGCCGTCCGCAATACGGGCAGCGGCGTCCGCATGCTCGAACGGAGCACCTTTCTGGTACTGGCCATGCCCGGCATCGTTATCGCCTTTGCCCTGAGCTACTTCACGGAACGGTACGCCGGCGCCTTTCTCTACCAGAGCGCTCCGCTCCTCATTATCGCCTACGCCATCTTGTTCTTCCCTCTGGCGCTGGTAGGAGTCAAGGCGTCCGTCGCCCACGCCCCGGTCAGCCTGGAGGAGGTAGCACGGTCGCTCGGCCAGAAACGGCTGACCGTTTTGTTGCGGGTCACCCTTCCTCTCATCGGCCCCGGACTGGCCGCGGCATTCTGTCTGGTGCTGTTGGCCGCCGTCACCGAGCTCACCGCCACCCTCATCCTGATACCCACCGGGGTCCAGACCCTGTCGACCCAGTTCTGGGCCTACCAGCAGAACCTCTCCTATGGTCAGGCCGCGCCCTTCGCCCTAATGATCATCGCCATCGCCGCTGTCCCCAGCTATGTCCTCGGTCGCTACTTCGATCGCCTTCCGGCCAGAACCGCGACCACCTGAACGTCGGAAGTCACCTGGGACCGGGTGGCGAGAAGGTGGTGCTCAAAGCTCCTTGCCGGCTTGGGTCTCGAGCACGACTCGAAGCGCGGCGGTGGCCCGATTGTGGTGGGCAACCAGACTCACGGCCTCAAAGGCAACGTCCATCCCCTCGGGGGTGTCCCGGAATGCGGACTCGATCCGACCCGCCGCCTCGGACAAGGCCAGCAGACCGAGGGCGGCACTGGACGATCTCATGGCGTGGGCGCTGAAGGCCAGCGCTCTTCCGTCGTCATCGTGAGCGGCCAGGCCAATGGCCACGACCCGGTCGGCAGCGCCGTCGAGGAAGGTCTCGATAATCTCCCTCCGAACTGGCCCACCTTCCGGGCCGAGGTCGGAAACAAGGGCGTCGAGAGGACCCGGGTCATAGACCAATGGCCCCTCGACTGGACTGACCGGCACCAGTGGCGCCGACGGGGCGACCGATAGCGAGGTTGACATGCCGGCGCCGAAAATTTCGGGAACGGGCTGAGCGGAGTGGGCCAGCTGAGCAGCCGGGTCATAGCGCGTCCCCCAGGCCTCCAGGGCGACGGCCAGGTCGCGGATGCGGATGGGCTTGTTGAGATAGTCATCGATGCCGGTCAGCAGACACAATATCTGCACGTCGGTGGAGACATTGGCGGACATGGCGATCACGGTGGGCTGGCAGGAGGACGGGAGCTCGGAACGGATCCGGCGGGTTGCCTCCATGCCATCCATCTCCGGCAGGTGGAGGTCCATGAGGATCACGTCGTACAGCCGGCCATGGGCCGCGGCCAGCGCTTCGATACCGTTGGCGGCGGCGTCAGCCTGGTACCCGAGGCGGTCGAGAATGAGAAGGGCGACGTCCCGGGTGGTGGGATCGTCTTCGACCACCAGGACCTGCACCGGAGAAGGCGTGGGCTCGACACCCGACCAGTACATCTCGAAAGCTCCCCGGACCTGACCGCGTTCGAGCATCACCACGTCGAGCCGGCCCCGGGCGACGCCCCCACCGGAACCCGGCTGGGAACGACAACCACGGGATCGTCGTCCGTGTCGGCCGAGTTGAAGCCGGTTCGGGTCTGCTTTCCCCACGCTTTCTTCCCCCGGAGGTAACTGGCGATGCCCCGGAGTCGCCACCACACGGTGAGTTGGCGGTAGCCGAGGTTCTCGAGGACGGCCCACACCACCAGCAGAGCCCGGTCCCGGGCCCGGCCGTAGCGGCGGAACGACAACTCCTCCAGCATGAGGGCCAGCATCGAGAGCAGGATGCCGAACCCGCAGGCCAGCGAGAAGAACAAGACGGCGAACACCGGCGACAATTCGCCGAGGAGGACCCCCACCACGACCAGGACTATCCCGATGGCCTCGATGATCGGCGCCAGCCACTCGAAGAGGATGAAGGCCGGCAGCACGACCAGGCCGAGCACCCCGTACCGGGGCCTCAGGACGGCACCGCGATGCCGCCACAGGACATCGGTGAATCCCCGCTGCCACCGTTCGCGCTGGCGACCCAGCTGTCTGAATGCGGTGGGCGTCTCCGTCCAGGCCACCGGATCCGGCACGAACTCGATGCGGGCCGGTTGACCGGTGTCGTATCCATGGCGTCTGAGTCGGACCACGAGCTCCATGTCCTCGCCCACGCTTTGGGCGTAGCCGTCGGTTTCAAGGAGGCGCTGGCGCCGGAACAGTCCGAATGCTCCCGAGATCAACAGATTGCCCCCCAGTCGGTTCCACCCTGGGCGGCCGAACAGAAAGGCTCGGAGGTACTCGACTGCTTGGATACCGGCCAGGGCCCGATGGGGACCGCGCTCGGAGGAGAGCCGGCCCCGCATGATGGTGCAGCCATTGGCGACCCGGATGGTGGCACCGGCGGCGACCACATCGGCGGATCGGATGAACGGTCGGACCAGGCGGCGGAGACCGTCGGGATCGAGAATGGTGTCGGCATCGATGTTGCAAACCAGCTCGCCGCTCGAGATGTTGAGGGCGGCGTTGAGGGCATCGGCCTTTCCGCCCTTCTCCTTCGAGACCACGATCAGGTTGGGAAACTGCTGGGAGCGGTAGATAGCCCGAATCGGTTCGGTGGGAAGTCGGGTGTCGAAGATCGGCTGGATGGGGACCAGATCAAATGTGGTCGTCAGCGTCGACAGGGTCTCGTCTGTCGATCCGTCATCAACGACCACGATCTCCAGCTGGGGGTACATCACCGTCAGCAGGGCTTGCACGTTCTCCTTGATGCTCTGGTTCTCGTTGTGAGCCGGCACCAGCATGGAAATGCTGGGGGCGATCTCGGACGAGAGGATCTCGCGATACCTCTCGGCCCGGACCACCCGGAGGTGCTGACGCATGTCCACCACGGCCGATGCATACATGACCAGGTAGAACAGGCCAAGGGCGGCGAAGTAGATGAGCACGACGTAGGTCACCGGCAGGAGGAATGTGGCGTAGAAATGTCTCACGCCGCCTCCGATCGGATGGCGATGGACCGCAGTTGGAGCGCTTGAACCGCCATCTCGGCGGCCAGGCCATCGCCCGGGGCGGTGGTCCTGAGCAGGATGGCGCCCGGGGCACCGAGGGCGAGAAGGGTGAGCCCGGCCTGTTTGCGCAACTCCCAGGACGGATGGCCGAGCAACGGCTCGACATTGGCCGCCCCCGGCCAGAATTCCAGCGTGGCGATGCCGGTGGTTGCGGCCAGAACCACGTCCTCGGACTGGTCGTCGAGCAACGCCACCAGAGCCGGACCGGCTTTGGGGTCGGCCGTGCGGGCCAGCACTGCCACCGCCAGGGCCCGGGTCGCCGGCGAGGGATCGGCGGTGAGGGCCGAGGCGTGGCGATAGAACCGGGCGTCGCCCATGGCCGCGGCAATTTCGAGCACGCGCCCGATCACCTCTCCGTCGTCGGTATCGAGGGCGCCGATGAGCGCCTCAGTGGCGGGAAGTCCGATCCGGATGAGGGCGTCCTGGGCCGCGAACCGGCAGAGGCCGTCGGGGTCGTTCAAAAGGCCGATGAGACGGTCGACCGACTGGGGGTTGGGTGCGACCACCGTCCAGGCCGCAGCTTGCGTACGCACCTCCGAAGACCGGTCGGCCAGCAGCCGGTACAGCTCTTCGGACTCCACTCCGAAGGCGGTGAGGATGCGAGCCGAGTACAACCGGTTGAACCACCGATGCCGCATCACGCCGGATCGGGCGTGCTTGAGCACCCCGGCCCTCTCCCCCAGCGAGACCAGGATCGATCGTGACTCACCGCTGACCGATGGGGCCAGATCCAACAGCACGGCGGTGCCTTGGCGCTCGGTGAGCCGGCCCAGACTGACACAAGCGGCGTCGAACTCAGACTCTCCGCCGGACAGTGCGGTAACGATCGTCCGACGAGTATCACCGAGCATTGGCTCGATTCGGAGCCGATGTGACTCGAGCTGACTGCTCACGGCCACGGTGATGAGGACGGCAGTGATGGCGGCACCGATGATGATCAACGAGATGATGAGCAGCTCCATGGCACTCATGCGTCCGCTCCCACCGGTGTGTGGTCGAGCCGACCCAGCAGAATCGGGATGCTGAATGGCTTGGTGATGTACTCGGTGGCGCCGAGGCCCAGGGCCCGCAGCATCTCGGCCTCGCTGGAGCGCGCCGTCAACATGACGACGCGGGTGTCGGCCAGCACTCCCTGGTGGCGTAGGACTTTGAGCACCCCGAACCCGTCGAGGCCAGGGAGCCCGACATCGAGGAGCAGCACCCGGCCCTTGATATGGCCCTCGCCCAGGGCTCGTGCCGCTTCGGCTCCGTCGCTGAATCGCATGAACTCGTAGTGCCGGAGACCGACGGCGTATTCGACGACTTCGGCCACCGAGTCGTCGTCCTCCACCAGCACGACGTCGACGGTTTCTGGATGTTCAATGGATCGTTCGGATGCCCCCACCACGCAATTCTGAGCGGCCTTGGCCCGTCGGAGAGCCGACTCCGCCACCCGCTCCAGCGAGGCCAGACTCGTACCGTCAGCCGGGATGGATGCCACCCCGGCGCTGAAGGTGTGACGGGCCAGTTTTCCCGAGGTCGTATGCACTTGCTCGGCCACGAACGAGGCCAGTACGCCGTTGATCCGTTCGCAGGCCTGCTCGCCGGCGGTGCCGTAAATCCCCACCGCGAATCCATCATGGGTCCACCGTCCGACGATGTCCTCACCCCGGAACCGGTCGATGAGCCGCTCGCCCAGTCGGCGCAGGATGATGTCGGCCACCGCGTTTCCTTCCACCTCACGCACTTTTTCGATCTGGTCCACCACGATCAGGGACAGGGCGAACGGCGAGTCCTGGCGGGTGGCAACCCGGCAGTCACGATCCAACGCCCGCTCGGTTGCCGCCCGGTTGTCGGTACCGGTCAGCGGATCCAGGTCGGAACGGGCCTGGGCCACGCCTCCTCGATCCAGATGGTTCGACAGCCGTAGTCCCAGATCGTGCGGGGAGAGTTCCGCATCGAGATAGTCGTCGGCCCCGGCGGCCATGGCATCGTCGAGACCGGATACGCCGCCCCCGCCGACGATCACGACGGGCAGACGCCTCCACCGGGGGTGAGCCCGGATCGCCCGGCACAGATCGAGACCGATGACCTTCGGCCCTGCACACCCGATGACCACTAGATCGGCTCCGTGCTCCTCCAGGGCTTTCCAGAAGTCGGCGGCACCGATACGAATGTCCAAGAGGCAATCGGGCCGGGAGATTGCGCTGTGGAGTTGCTTGCGGAGAACGCCATTGGGAACCATGGCCAGGACGGTGGTCTGAGACGGTCTCTTCCAGGCCAGCAGCTCGGCCACAAAAGCGATCGTCTGGCGGGCTCCTTGGGATCGGGGCACCACCCCCACGGCCCCGGCCCCGGCGAAGTTCATGCGGTCCCCGAACCCGTCGGCGTCGGTGAGAACGACGACCAGCGTGGTGTGGGCGAGCTCGGCCACCGCCTCGACCATCCCGGTTCCGGTCCACGAGCTGTTGGCGATGTCCACCACGATCATGTCCAGACCGTCGGGGCCGCCGGTGCTGGGAGGCATCTCGGGACTCGAGGTGACGGCAAGACCGGTGGCGGCCGCCTCGACTGTCAACCGTGAGACGAGATCGGGATCGGAGGAGACCAGCCGGAACCCAAGGTGGGAGCCGGGCATCCCCTCATTGGAAACCGGACCAGTCACTTCCCCCGGCTGGTCGTTGTCTCCCTCGACCGAGCTGCGCAGCGCGGTGACCGCCTCGGCCAACAGGCGCCCGTCGATCACCGGTTCCCGAAGCAGGGACTCTGCCTCGAGGGCGGCCCGGCTCCCACTGTCGAAACCGAAGGTGCCGAGCGATCCGGCCAACATGTGGGCGGCCCTGCCGCCAGTCGCCACCTCGTCGGCGGTGGCCGTAGCCCGAAGAACGTCGGCCGTGGTCTCTTCGAGGAGCGAGATGCGATCGAGGTTGGTCTGGCGGTGCCGTTGCCAGAGCATCGCCAGTGATACTCCGAAATCGGTCTCTTCAATCGAGGTCGAGGTCGAGGTCGAGGTCGTCGTCATGATGTCGGTTTCCGTTCGTCATGGAGTCGATCCTCAAACTCGATCACTCCGTGGGCAGGTGACGCCGTCTTGTTCAACAGGAGACGGATGCTTCTTTTTCTCCATACGGGTTCGGGCTTTTTGTTCTAAACAGCCGGACAATCTCCGGAATGTTTCTTCGATATTCTTCGGACAAGTACATCATGTAATGAAGGAAATAGGGAGACTTGCGGCCCGAGGAATCCCCTAAATCATTCGAGCGTGTACCCTCTTGCGGCCGCGGTCTGGCACCGGGAGTCGGGCAACTCTGCAGGTCACAGCGCTGCTCTATGGGCGCCTCCGGTGAGCACCCGTTGGCGGAGGTTCATCGTGGCCGACCCGGTATCGATGGAACGGGCCACCACGGTCAGAAGATCGAGCTTGCCTATCGGTTTGGCGATATAGCTGTCCATGCCCTCTGACAAACACCGGTCGCGATCCTCACGTCGTGCCGCGGCCGTCATGGCGATGATCGGGGTGTGCCGACCGGTTCCCTCGTGGGCCCGAATGGCGGCGGTGGCCTGATAGCCGTCCATCCCCGGCATGTGGCAATCCATCAAGATGGCATCGAACGACTGAGCAACTGTCGCCGACACCGCTGCCGTCCCGCTGGCGACGACATCGACGAGATACCCGGCGGCCGAGAGCATCGCCACCGCGATCTTTTGGTTGAGCAGATTGTCTTCGGCCACCAGGAGATGTCCCGATCGGAGGTCGCCGGTGACAGCCGGAGAGGGTCCTCTCGGTCCAGAAACCGCCTCGGGCGGCAACTCGAGAGCGACCCGGAGCCCAGCCCGGAGTTGCCACCGGTGGATGGGCTTGGAGACCGAAGCACAGATACCCACCGCCGGGAGATCACCGACGTCGACCCCTTGTCCCGCGCCGTCATCATCACCACCCCGACGGACAAGGCCGGGTCGGCGGCCACCGCCTCGACCAGCTCGACTCCGTTCATCCCCGGCATCATCTGGTCGACGATGACCACGCGGTACGGCCGGCCCGTCGCCGCCACCTTTCGCATCTCGGCCAAGGCTGCCTGTCCCGATTCGGCCGTGCCGACGGACAGACCCCACCCGGCCAATTGCCGGGACAACATGTTCCGATAGGCGGCATTGTCGTCCACGATCAAGACGGGGACGCCTTGTAGGCCATCTCCGTCGGCGTGGGCCGAAAAGCTGCGTCTGGCCGGGATGGTCGGACCCGAAACCGTGAACCAGGAAATTGCTACCGACGCCCTCCTGGCTCGATACGCCCCATGCCCCTCCCATCATCTCCACCAGCTGGGTGCTGATGGATAGTCCGAGACCGGTGCCACCATTCTTCCTCGATGTCGAGCTGTCGGCCTGGACGAAGGGCTGAAAGATCATTGCCAGCTGTTCGGCTGGGATGCCCTCGCCACTGTCGGCAATATCGAAGCGAATCACGGTGGTGCCGGATTCGCCCCGACGGGAAGTGGCTCTCACCACCACCTCACCGTCACGGGTGAACTTGATGCCGTTTCCGATCAGGTTGGTCAGCACCTGGCGCAATCGACCCGGATCTCCCCTGAATATCTTGGGCACCGACTCGTCGATGGCCGTTATCAATTCGATCCCCTTGCCCTGGGCTTGCCCGGCCAGCAGGTCCACCACGTCACCGACGACCGACTCGATGTCGAAGTCGATGTGCTCGGATTGGACCTTTCCGTTCGAAACTTTGGCGAAATCGAGGATCTCGTCGATGATGACCATCAGAACCTCACCCGAATGGCGCACCATTTCCGCATAGTCGCGCTGGGTCTCTTCGAGGTCGGTCTCGAGCAGCAGCTCGGTCATGCCGATCACGCCATTCATCGGCGTGCGCATCTCATGGCTGACGACGGCCAGAAAATCCGACTTGTGCTTGGCTATCTCTTCGCTTAGGTGCTGACAGTGATTGTTGCTGGCCACCCTGAGGCGATGTTCGACGGTCACCCGTCGCCCCGCCACCAGGCGGGCGTCCAGCTCATCGATCGGGCATGACTCGGGAATGTGATCCTGGGCCCCGGCCCGAAGGAGTTCGGCCACCCCGGCCGGCCCCAGAGGAGCTGACCGTACGATCACTGGCATCCATGACATCTCGGCGGACTGCTTCAACTCGGACAACAAAGCCAGCCCGTCGTCGTCGGGAAGCCCGAGGTCCATGAGCGCAATGTCCGGCTCGCTCCGTCGGACCAGAACCAGTGCCTCCGTTCCGGTCGAGGCTTCGAGGACCTCCCACCCGATGAACGTCAATTCTTTTCCGAGGATGACGCGCCGGTCGGTTTCGTCCCCGACCACCAACACCCGGGGGGCCGACGACGGCTCGCGGTTTTCTTGACTCATCAGCGTGTCCTTCTGGTCCGCCCTTACTCAGCGGACCCGACCTCACGAGTTCACCGGTGTTTGGCGCTCCAGGCATTATCTGCTTCTCGGACCCGGCGGGCACGAGGGTACGCCCTCTAAAACCGGGACCATTCCCCACTTCTGTCCCGGTCGGCTTGAGCCGGCTCATCGCTGCTCACCGAGCGGGAGCACGGCCGGGCGATTCAGGGAACGTCAGTCTGGTCACCGGGAACGGCATCGGGCGTGGGGTCGGGGTCGGGCCGGGCCCGGGCGGCGACGAGATCCAGCTGGCGGTCGATCTCGGCGGCCTTTTGCTCCTCGTAGCGCAACCACTGGATGGCGCAGGGGATCATGGCCAGGAGCATCAGCGAGTCCCCGCCGACCCACATGATGGCCCCGCCCACGTGCAGGTCCAGCACTGGTGACGGTCCCCAGGTCCGGTGCATGTGGAGGTAGGCCGGAAACATCTCGTACGTCGTCGAGGCGAGGGTGAGACCGGTAAAGGTGTCTACCGGTACCGCCAGCGCCAGGTAGATCAGACGGACGGGTGGGGACAGAGGGTGACGCGACGGCTCGATGGCCACGACATGGCGCCAGAACAGATACCCGATGATCAGGAACATCAGGTGTTCGCCGTCATCGGCGGCCTGGTGGGTCAATGCCACGTTGTAGAGGCTTGTCAGGTGGGCAACCGGGATGAGCACGGCGTACAGACCGAAGTCGACGATGGGGTGGGCCACCACTTCGGCCACCTTCGATCCGAGGCCCCACTCGACCACGCGGTTGGTCCGGCCGGTCGTGGCCCGCTCAACCAACTCGACCGGCGCACCCATGGCCAAGAGGGGAGCTGCGATCATGATCAGCATCAGGTGCTGGATCATGTGGTCGTAGAACAACACGTCGTCGTAGACGCCGATGACTGACTCGACGGCGAGGAAGATGACCACCAGTCCGCCCCCGAATGAGATGGTCCTCTTCACTGACCAGGGCCGCTCCGGGTTGGAGCGACCCACCCGTCGCACACCGACTCCGTACAGCACGCCGGCCGCGACCAGCAGCACCGACACGAAGTCGATGTGGGTGGCATCCAGCCGTTGCCAGTCGAGCGGCGGCGGCAGATTGGCGGGGATCACAAGGAAGGGGGAAGCGCTCGACACTGCTCAACTCCCTCGGGGTGGATGCGGAGGATGGCCCCAGGCGGCCGCTCGGTCGGGGGCAGGGCCAACCGAGCCGCGATGGTCCCCGCCCCTGTCAGCCGGTGGAAGGCGCACTGCCAACACCCACCGGATTGCCGGTTGCTTCCCGGTCTGGGCACCGGGCATCGGGCATGGCCACCGACAGGAGTCCCGCCTCGACCCGGTCCGGGCCGGCGAAGTGCCGAAGGCGCGAGCTGTTCCACACCACGAATCCGGAGGACAGGGCCATCGCCGCTCCGGCAATGAGCGGGTTGAGCAGCCCACACGCCGCCAGCGGGATCGCCGCCAGGTTGTAGGCGAACGCCCAGGCCAGATTGCCCCGGATGGTCCTGATGGTCCGTTGGGCCAGGGCGATGGCAGTAGCCACCACGCGCAGGTCGTCCCGGAGGATGATCAGATCGGCGGCGTTGATGGCCACGTCGGTACCCGAACCGACTGCCAGTCCGAGATCGGCATGCACCAGCGCCGGACCGTCGTTCACCCCGTCCCCGACCATTGCCACCGACCGACCCTCGCCCTGGAGGCGATCGATCACCGACACCTTGTCGGCCGGATGCGCTCCGGCGATGACCGTGTCCACCCCGATCGAGGCGGCGACGGCCCGGGCCGTGGGCTCGTTGTCCCCGGTGATGAGAATGCAGCGGAGGCCGAGCTCCTGCAGGGCCCGGACAGCCGGACCGGCCGAGTCCCGCACGGTGTCGGCCAGGGCCATCGCTCCCGACCACGGCGCCGTCCCGGCCGATCAGCACCGCCGTCCTCCCGGCCGCCTCCCATTGCCCGCACTGGATCAGGAGCCCATCGGATGGCGGGCTCGCCCGACGAGCCGGCGAACAACTCGGGGCGGCCGATCGAGATCTCGTGGCCTTCGACCCAGCCGCGGGCGCCGAGGCCGGGCAGTGCCTCGAACCGCTCTACCGGGGGCAATCGGCCCGGCCCGCGTCGGGCCGCGATGGTCGACAGCTCGGGCCACCAGGTGCTCGGACGCCTGCTCCAGTGCTCCGGCCCACCGAAGCACGCCGGCGCGGTCGAACCCGGGTGCGCACTCGACGTCGGTGACGACCATTGTGCCGGTGGTCACCGTTCCCGTCTTGTCGAGCAGCACCGTGTCGACCTGGCACGAGGCCTCGAGCGACTGGTAGCCCTTGAAGAAGATCCCATGGAGGGCGCCCTGCGCCAGAGGCCACCATCAGCGCCGCCGGCGTGGCCAGTCCGAGCGCACACGGGCAGGCGATGATGAGGACGGAGAGGGCGGCGCTGAACGCCCGGTCGGGGAGGCGCCGGCCAGCAGCCAGCCGCCCAGGGTCAGGAGTGCCATCACCAGCACGGCCGGGACGAAGACACCGGCGATCCGGTCGGCCAGACGCTGGACGGCGGCTTTCTGGTTCTGGGCGTCCTCCACCAGTCGGATCATGTGGGCCAACTGGGTGTCACGCCCCACCTTGGTCGCCTCCACCTCGAGGTAGCCACCGGTCGAGACGGTTCCACCGATCACCGGATCGCCCACCACCACGTCGACGGGGACCGACTCGCCGGTGATGACGCTGCAATCGATGGTCGAGTGCCCGTTGCGGACCGTGCCGTCGGTGGCAACCGTCTCGCCCGGTCGCACCGCGAAACGGTCGCCGATCCGCAAGAACTCGGCCGGCAACCGGCGTTCGACGCCGTCGGGACCGAGGACGGAGACGTCTTTGGCACCCACCGCGGCCAGCGACCGCAGGGCCCGACCGGTCCGGCGCATCGATGTCGCCTCGAAGTACCGGCCGGCCAGGAGGAAGAGGGTGACGCCGGCGGCGACGTCGAGATAGATAGCCCCGCCGGACTGGTGGGTGATGACGTAGGACATCGAGTGGGCGACATGGTCGTTGTCGCGCCAGAACATGGCGTAGAGGGACCAGGCCGTGGCCGAGATGATGCCCGTGGATACCAGGGTGTCCATGGTGGTGGTGCCGTGACGAAGGTTGCGGATCGCGGCCCGGTAGAAGGGCCACGCTCCCCAGGTCACCACCGGTGCCGCCAGTGCCGTAACCAGGAGTTGCCAGTAGTTGAACCGCATCGAGGGCACGAGCCAGAAGGCGATGGAGACATCGCACAGGGGCATGAACAGCAGTCCGGTGACCACTAGGCGTCGGCCGAGCGAGCGGACGCGGCGGTCGTTCTCGGCCGCCTGGTCGATGCCGGGCCCGGTCCCGATGGCGGGGCGGGCACTGAACCCCAGGGACTCCACCTCGCCGATCAGCCGATCCGTCGGCATGCCGGCGGGCGCAGTGACCCTCGCCCGCTCCGTGGCCAGGTTCACCTGGGCGGTGACACCACTGATTGCGTTCAGCTTCCGTTCGATCCGGGCTGCGCACGCGCCACAGGTCATGCCCCCCACGATCAGGGAGACTTCGGTGCCTCCGGCCGGATCGCCCGCCGCCGGGGTGAAGGTCGGCCCCTCGAGCGCGATTGGCGCCACGTCTGTCACCCGGCTCAAGTTACTATGCGCCCTGCTCACCGATCCTCTCGGGCCCGGGCACCGGGGTGGTGGTGGGGTGGCGATGAGCGTGGGGTCAGGCGGGATCGGGGGCGACGCCACGCGCACCCCCGACGGTGGCGATGGCCGGGGGTGGCCGGCGTTTCCTCATCTCCATCTCGGGTGGCGCCCATTTGGAGAGAAGGACCACCCCGAGGAACATGCCGCCGAGGAACAACGCCTGAAGCACGATCGCCGCCGGCGAGGACCGGAGCTGTTCGCCGAAGAGCTCGATGCCCATGGCGATGCTGGCCAGCGGGTCGACGATGAGCAACGCCGACTGTGACGCGGCCAGTGGCCCGACGGCAAACGCCGACTCGAGCAGCACCGTGCCCAGCACCCCGGTGGCCACCACACCGTAGATCGGCCAATGAACGAAGAGACCCCCCCACCCGTGGTGGGCCAGCACCTCGGTCGCGGTCTTCACGAACGCGGCGTCGATCGCCCACACCAGGGCGGCCGCGGCGCCCAGCACCGCGGCGCGACGCGCCGGCGACCCCCAGCGGCTGGCGATCACGAGGACCACGACGACCAGGCCCCGGCTACCAACGGCGACCACCCACCGGGCCGCGGACGGATGCCCGTGGCCCTCTTGGGGATTGGCCACGACCAGAAATCCGAAGAGACCGGCGCACAGGAGGGCGGCGGCTCCCCATGTCCGGCGGGCAATCCGATCGCGCAGCCACACCACCCGCAGACCCAGGGTGAAGATGAGCTCGGTGACGAGAATCGGCTGGACGGAGGCCAGCGTGCCGAAATAGAGGGCCAGGGCGGTGAAGACGAACGTGCCGCCCATGGTCACCATGCCGAACAGCCACATGGGCTGCCGGACCAAATAGAGCGCGGTCCGCCACGCCGAACGCTTCTCATTCGGGCTGGCCACGTTGGCGAGCCGCTGCAGCACCGAGGTGAGGGCTTGGCTGAACGCGCCGAGCAACGCGAACAGGATGCTCATCGACCTCTCCCTCCGACCCTCATGTTCCGACCCTCATGCTCCGACCCTCATGGCGGTTTCCTCCCAGCTATCTGAGACCAGACATGACCGACCACGCAAGGACCGGGCCCGTCGCCACCGACCCCCACACCGTGCAGACCTCACGGCGAAGCGCAGGTGGCCGGCTCGTGGGCCGGCTCGGCGCTGAGGCCCAGGCGCCAGCTCAGCCAAGGGAACGAGTCGATCAGGGCCTGGCTCCACAGGTCGAAGTCGTGGCCACCGGGGCGCACCCTGATGCAGGTGGCGATCCCGGCCGCCAGCGCGGCCGGCTGCAGGTACTGAGCCGCCTGCAGGGGTTCGCTGTCCTCGTCCCCGACCTCGAACCACCCGGCCAGCCCGTTGAAGTGGCCACCGGACAAGAGCTTGGTCGGGTCGTGGGCGTCGAATGCGGCCGTGGATCCGGCAAACAGGGTGTCGATGGTCTGGGTCCGGGTGGTCTCCTGATACTGGGGGTGCGCGAACCCCGAGTAGGAGGCGAAGGTGGTATAGACGGTCGGATGCCGGAGGGCCAGCATCACCGAACAGGTGCCGCCGGCGGACAAGCCCCCGATGGCCAACGATCCGGGCGCGGTCGAGGCGTGGAGCTTGCTCCTGGCGAAGGCAGGCACGTCCTTGACGAGATAGGTCTCGGCGTTGCCGAACTTGGAGTTCACGCATTCGGTGTCGACGGTGTCGTAGCCGGCCGGATCGGGCATGATGATGAGCGGCGCCACTCCGTCATGCGCCTTTGCGAACGCATCCGCGGTGTTGTCGGCGTCGCCTCCGGCGGTCCAGTCCGACAGCGCTTCCCGGTTCCCCCGGCAGCAGCACCAGGGTCGGGAGAGACGGAACGACCTTGGCGAACCAGGCCGGAGGCAGGTAGACGTCAGCGGAACGGGTGGAGAAGTGGGAAACGGTCGGCGGAATCGTCACCTCTACCACGGCCCCCTCCGCCGGGAGCTTGCCGGTGGCGGCAACCTGGTCGCGGATCTGCTGGAGCTCGGGAGTGTCCACCACGTTCTCGGGGTCGAGGGAGACGAGTCGCTCGAGGCTCGGAAACGTCTCGGTCCGCTGGTTGACCGAGTCCAGGGTGACCAACAGGGTCAGGATCACCGCGGCAATGCCGGCCAACCGCCGTGGCCACCTCGACCCCCGCCATCCGGTGGCGGCCACCCACACCGCCAGGGCCAACAAGGCACCCCAGGCCGAAGCGGACCACGGGAAGTCTGACGATTTCGCAAGCCCCAACCTGACCACCAGGGTGACCACCAGCGACGCGGCCGCGGCCATCGGCACACCCCGGCCGAGCTGGCGTTTCCAGTGTCCCGACCGCCAGTCGACAGCCAGTGCCAGCACCACCGCGGCCAGCACCTGGGCCACCACCGGGATCCATCCCGACACGATCGAGATGTTCATGATGGAGCCCGGCCCGTCGCGTCATCTACCCCGTTCACCGGAGCTTCGATCAGTTCGCGCCGCCTCCCGGGGCGACGGCCCCGGTGTCGTCGGTCCCAGGAGACCGCTTGACGGTGAGCCAACGCTCGAGCCCGGCGGCGTTGGAATGGACGCCGTTCATCACCTCGAGCTTTTCTCGGTGCTCCTCGGGGACGCCGTCGAGGTCGGACTCGAAGGCGGTGGCGAGCGCAGCCGCGATGTCGGCGCCACTGCGAAACGCTTTTTCGGCCACGTCCGCCCATTTCCTGAGGGTCCCGTCCGCCTCGTCCAGGAGGTCCAGCGGATCGCCGAGCAGTCCGTAGTGAGCCAGTGCCAGACCGGTCGGTCGTCGCTCGGCGAACCGTCGAAGCGAGTGAAGGGCCGAGTCCAGGTCGAAGTCCGGAGGAGGCGTTGACGGGCGCAGCACGCCGGCGTCGGGCAGCTTCACGCCGACCGCGTCTCCGGCGAAGAGGATCCCGCTCAGGGTGTCGTGGAGTGCCACGTGGTGCTTGGCATGGCCCGGCGAGTCCACCGCGATCAGCGAGCGCGACTGGCCGACGCGGATGGCCTCGCCATCCTCGAGCACATGGATCCGCTCGGGTGGGGTGGGATCGAGACGGCCGTACAGGGAATCGAGGAGCGGGCCGTAGACCCGGGATGCGGAGTCGATCAGCCTGGTCGGATCGGCCAGATGCCGCGCCCCCTTGGCGTGGACGTAGACCGTCGCCTCGGGGAATGCCCGGGCCACATCCCCGACGCCGCCGGCGTGATCGAGATGGATGTGGGTGACCACCACTCCGGCCAGGTCCGATGGACCGAGGCCCGAGCGCATCGAGGTGGGCGAGCAGCACGGGGACCGAGGACTGGCTCCCGGTCTCGACCAGTATCGGCGAGTCTCCCTCGATCAGGTAGCCGGCGGTGACCCGGTCCCAACCGCCGAGCAGGGTGTCGAGCTCGATCACCCCCTCGGCGATGGTGACACCGGCGGCCGGCACGGGCACGATCGTCCGTCGTTGGATCGGAGTTGGGATGGTGGTGCTCGCCGCTCATTGCTGGCGCCACCCCGGGGCAGGAACTGATGTCGGATGACCCATGACTGCCTACCGGCGCTTGGCCGTCTTCGGCGGGATCTCCTTGGCGGGATCTTCTTCGGCGGATCTTCTTCGGCGGGATCTTCTTCGGCGGGATCTTCTTCGGCGGGATCTTCTTCGCCGGGTTCTTCTTCACCGGGGTCTTCTTTGCTGCCGCCTTCTTCACCGTCGCCCTCAGAGCGGCGCCGGCCTGTGCGGCCTCGCGCAGGGGAGCGCTGTCCACCATGATCGCGGGCTTCTTGTCCGACGGAGCCGAGGTTGGTCTGGCCCGCCTTTTGACCTTGGCCGCCGCCTTGGTATTCGCCTCCACCTTGTCGACTCCGGCCCCAGTGCCGGCTCCGGTAGCGATCGGTTTGGCCGATTTCGCCGACGTGGCCTGTTTGGTCGAGTTGGTCGCACTCTGGACCGCCGCCTTGATGGCCTGGGCGGCACCGCCCGAACCGTCGACCTTTACGCTCTCGGCCAACCTGGACAGCAACCCTTGCGCAGCGACTCCCCCCATGTGGCGCCGGCGGCCGCCGGTGGCCTTGCTCTGGGTGATCGCCCGCCGGGCCAGACCAAAGACCAGGTGATCCGGGGTCGGCTTCGTCCTCACCCGCCAACTTCGACGCCGAATTGACCAGGGACACGTGGGAGAACGCCTGGGGAAAGTTCCCGACCAGACGGCCGGCCACCGGGATCGTACTCCTCGGACAGCAGCCCGAGATCGTTGCGCAGCCCCAGCAACCGATCGAGGAGCTGGCGGGAATCGTGGGTGCGCCCCAACATCGTGAGACAGTCGGCCAACCAGAACGAACAGGCGAGGAACGCCCCCTCGCGGCCGGTCAGACCGTCGACGTCGCCGGTGTCGACCGTCCGGTACCGGAGTACGAAGCCTCCCTCGACCAGGTCGCGCTCCACTGCCTCGATGGTGCCGCGGACCCGGGGGTCGTTGGCCGGGAGGAAACCCACCAGTGGGATCATCAATAGGCTGGCGTCCAGCTGGTCGGATCCGTAGTACTGGCTGAAAGAGCCGATGGTGGCGTTGAATCCCTGGTCGCAGACCTGGTCGTGGATCTCCTGACGGATCTCTTTCCAGGCGGCCACGGGGCCGTCCAACCCGAAGTCCTCGGCAGTCTTGATGGCCCGGTCGATGGCCACCCATGCCATCACCTTCGAGTGGGTGAAGTGACGACGCGGACCACGGACCTCCCAGATCCCGTCGTCGGGTTCGCGCCAACCGTCCTGCAGGAACTCCATCAGCGAGAGCTGGAAATCCCAGGTGGGGCTGGTCCCCGACTCAGAGGACGAATCCGACTCGTAGAGAGCGGACATCACCTCGCCGTAGACGTCGAGCTGGAACTGGCCGGCGGCGGCGTTCCCGATCCGCACCGGCTTCGAATCCTCGTATCCCGGCAACCAGTCGATCTCCCACTCGTCCAACCGACGCTCGCCGCCGGCCCCGTACATGATCTGCATCTGGGAAGGGTCGCCGGCGACCGCCCGCAGCAGCCAGTTCCGCCAGGCCATCGCCTCTTCGTAGAAGCCCCCCCGCATCAGGGACTCGAGGGTCAACGTGGCATCGCGCAACCAGCAGAACCGGTAGTCCCAGTTGCGGTTGCCCCCGAGAGTCTCGGGCAGCGAGGTGGTGGCGGCGGCGACGATCCCGCCGGTCGGCTCGTAGGTGAGGGCCTTCAACGTGATGAGGGACCGCACCACCGCCTCGCGGTACTCGCCCTGGTAGGTGCATTGTGATGACCAGTCGGTCCACCACAGCTCGGTGTCCTGGATCGCATAGCCCGCATCGATGGGACGGGGAGGCTCCTCACTGGCCGGGAACCAGGTCAGTGAGAACGGGATCTGTTGACCTTCGGACACGGTGAACTCGGCCACCGAGGACAGGTCCTGGCCCCGGACGTCCACCGGCGTCCACAGGGACAGGCCGTCGGGTCCGGCTATGGCGCTCAGCGTCCCGTCGGTCCGGCGCACCCAGGGAACGATCTGTCCGTAGCCGAACCTGATGGTCAGGATCATCTCCATGGTCACCTTGCCGAGCACGCCCTCCACCAGCCGGACCACCTCGGGATGCTGCTGGCGGATCGGCATGCAGTCGATCACCCGGACGGTCCCCTCGTCGGTCACGAACTCCGACTCGAGGACCAGGGTGTCACCCCGGTAGTGACGGTGGGTGGCCCCGTGCGACCCCTTCGGCGCCAGCTTCCAGAAGCCGTGGTCTTCGTCGCCTAGCAGTTTGGAGAAGCACGCCGACGAGTCGAACCGGGGAAGGCAGAGCCAGTCGATCGATCCGTCCCTCCCCACGAGGGCTGCGGTGTGGAGGTCTCCGATGATGCCGTAATCCTCGATGGGGAGAGCCATTCCCACTGTCTAGTCGGGAGCATCGGCCCGCGTGCGTCTTCGGGGCGACGGACGCGCCGTCAACGCCGGTCAGGGGACGTCCGTGCCTGTGTTGGTTTCGCCTTTGGCATACGGAAAGTACGCCCGAGTAACGGTGTCGATCCCATCAGTCGGAGGTGCAGGCGCCTGTTCCCACCGCCGCCGTGTCGAAGGCGGCGCCCTGGACCCGGGACAGCACCCCCGGCGAGGTGAGGGCGTACCCGATGTCGCTGTCGGTGGTCGACCTCGAGAACACCACTCCGACCACCTCCCCGTCGGGCAGCACCAGCGGGCCGCCCGAGTTGCCGGGCCGGACTATGGCCTGGAGCTCGTAGACATTCCGCACCGTCAAGCCCTGGCCGTAGATGTTGCGTCCTTCGGCCTCGAACTCGGCCATGATCCCGGCGGACACCGCCGTGAACGGGCCTCCTCCCGGGTAGCCGAGCACCGCCGCCTCGGTGCCCCGGCCGGCGTTGACGGGATCGAGGCTCAGCGACGGTTCGGTCAGTCCACTGACCCGCAGCAGGGCCAGATCGTAGTTGGGGTCGAACGAGACGACCGTCGTCGGGTGGGTACCGTGTACGTCCTCGACCACCGGGTGGGGGATGCCGGCGATCACGTGGGCGTTGGTCACCACCAGGCCGGGACCCACGATGAAACCCGATCCTTCTTGGATCTGGCCGCAGCCTTGTCCGACGATCTTGACCGTCGAGGCGCCCGCGTGCACCACGGCCTGTCGCAGATCGCCACTGCCGAGCACCGACACCGGTCCGGCCGACGCCGGGGCCAGCTGGGCGAAGACGGGAGGGAACCCTTCCGACGAGAGGAAGCTCTGCACCTGCGAGAACACCGACGGCGGTGCCGGCAGCACGCGGTCCAGGGATCGGATGATCCGCGACTGGTCGATCGACTTGTTCAGGCTCAGCGACGAGCTGTTGATCAACGTGTTTGCCAGTAGCCAGACGACCAGTAACGAGGAGAGGACTGCGACCACCACGCCGAGACCGGAGTCCACCGGCCCGAGGAATCCCCGATGCACGCGGCGGAAAAGGAAGTTGCCGGCCAGGCGACCGGCCACACTGAATACCACAGCGACACCCAACATGGTCCCGAGGGCGACGAGGGTCCGCGACGACTGGGAGTGCACGTCCCGCACGGTCACCGAGGCCAGTCGGGCCCCCAGGTAGAGGCCGATCAGAAAGCCTCCGAACGAGAGGACCTGCACGACCGCGCCGAGCCTCAAACCCTGGATGGCGGCGAGGGCGACGACGCCCAGCACCACCAGATCGACGATGTTCATGGTCGGATCTGCCGGAGGATGGTGGACTCAGGAGCCAGGGGGGATCGGCGCATCAACACCACCTGCTTACGGTAGACGTGCGACGTCAATATCGGCCGTCATCACCTTTCCCCCCGTGCCCACGTGGCAAGATCGGGTACGAAAAGGACGATTCGCCGGCTGGCGGGCGGTGGATGCGAGGGAGACGAACGGGATTCATCGTGAGCGATCTGACGCCACCCTTCGAGGGCGAGAACTCGATTCCGGCGTCAGGACCGGAGGGCCGGGGAGACCCGCCGCCGCCACCTCCCCCGGCGATGCCGCCACCACCTCCACCCCGGGCTCCGCGCCGACCCCCGCCTCGGATGCCGCCGATGCCACCACCGTCGAACCGTCCGGGCAGGAGCTACGGGTCAGGCACCGGTCCTGAGCCGGTCGATCGCTTCGGCCGGCCCCTGGCGGCGTGGTGGCAACGATTGGTGGCCATCATCGTCGACGGTCTGATCCTCGGCGTCCCGAAGAGCATCCTGGCCGCCATCATCTTCGGATCGGGCTCCGGGAGCGGGCTGTACGGTGCCAACTGGCGGGGCGGGATTGTCGCCCTGGGGATCGTGTTCGCCGTGATCGACCTCGCCTACTTCGCCCTCCTGAACGGGAGCGAACAGGGCCAGACCGTCGGACAGATGATGCTCGGCATCGCCGTCCGGGACAGTGCGTCGGGAGGCGCCATCGGCCCCCAACGTGCCGGCCTCAGAATTCTGGTCCTCTATCCGGGCATCCTGCTGTCGTGGCTGCCGGTCATCGGTGCGATCCTCGCCGTCTATACGTTGGTCGCCGCCCTGTCACCGCTCTGGGACCGGCGCCGCCAGGGGTTCCACGACAAGGTGGCGCACACCGACGTCATCAAGGTGCGTTGATCAGACCGGCCGCGTCCGCCGCCGGATTGCTCCACGCCCGCCGTATCCGTCGGCGGGCGTGCGTCGCGGTCGCCCTGGCCGCGCTGGGGGTGATGGCCGCCGCCTGCAGCACCACCCCGACCTCGGGAGCGACCTCGTCTGCCTCCACCGTCGGCTCAGGTTCGCCGTGGATGGGGGCGTTCGAACCGACGGTCCCCCCGGCCCCGGTCAACTCCCTGACTGATGTCGCCTGTGCAACGGCAGACGCGGTGCTGGGCCGTGGGGTCCACGGTGGGAACCGGTGGCGCGCCCAACGGGGCGGTGATCATCGCCACCACCGACGGAGGGGCCAGCTGGACCAACCAGGTCATCCCGCCCCAGGTCGGGTACCTGTCCCGCATCGCATGCAGCAACAAGCGCGACTGCACCGCGGTGGGGCAGGCGGACCAGACGTCCAGCGGACAGGCCGTCGTCATCGGCACCGACGACGGCGGAGCCACCTGGGTCCTGGAGACGGTGCCGGCCGGCATCCTCGACGTCACCGCCATCAGTTGCAATGCGGATCGCAGGTGCACAGCCATCGGGACGACGGCGACAGGCACCGCCGCCCTCACCTCGCCCACCTCGCTCGCCAGCTGGAGCCAGCTCGGAACCCTGCCGGCCGGCCTGTCGACGGCCACCGCCATCTCCTGCACGGACGACAGCAACTGCTGGGTCACCGCCCAGGCCGAACCGTCCGGCGACCACGTCACCAGCCAGGTGGTCATGACCACCGACGGCGGGTTGACATGGGCAACGGTCCCCACCCCGTCCGGCCTCGGATACCTGAACGACGTCTCGTGTCTGGAGGGATCGACCGCTGGCAGCGGAGCGCTCCCGACCACCACCACGACCACCGCTCCAACCGCCCCTCCGTCGACAGTGCCGGCGGCAGCGGCAACAGCGACGACTGCCGCGACGACGACCACAACCGCTGCCGCCTCCACGACCACCGCTCCGGTGCCGATCGTCGGCGTGGCCGGAGCCCGGTGCACCGTGGTGGGCACCACGGCCACCAGCCTGACTGGCGCCCGGACCGGACACGGGGTGGTGCTCACATCCGACAACGGAGGCGCGGTGTGGACGACCCCGACGGTGCCTACCTCCTCGGCCAGCCTGGCCGGCGTGTCCTGTGTGGCCATCGGCCAGTGTGTGGCCGTGGGGAGCACGGTCACCACGTCGACTCCGGCCGGAATGATCATCCTCACCGGCTCGGACAGCGACTCGTGGAAGGACGCCGCGGTGGTCAACTCGGCCCAGTCCCTCACCGCGGCCAGCTGCCTCTCTCTCGCCACCTGCGTAGTGGTGGGCGAATCCATCAGCGAGTACCTGGCCCAAGGCTGACGCATCAGCCGCGGACCGGCGGTCCGCGGCCCGGGACATAGCCCCGGTCGCGGCCCATCCACTGCCCGGATCCGGACCGTGCCATGATCGACGTGTGCCCGACGAGCGGACCATCGTCACCGAGCTGGGCACCGCCCTCGGGACGCTGCCTTATGTCGATGCCGAGTCCGCCCTGGACCAGCGTCCTCCCCAGGTCCACATCGGCGACCAGGCCTGGGACCAGCTCGGCGGGATCGCCCGCTCCCGCCGATACGCCGCCGAGCTGGCTACCGCCTTCGCCAACGGTCGGGCCCTGTTGCACTCACCTGACGGCCTACGGGGCCGGACCCCCCTGACCATCGAGTGGACCGGGGGACGGCGTCCGCCGGGCGATGAGGTCGCCCCCATCGACCTCCGGATCGACCACGTCTACTTGATCAGCTGCAAGTACGAGTCGGACATCCTGGCCAATGCCTCGCCCGGTCGGCTGTTCGACGGCCTGCTCTCCACCAGTAGGAACTGGGAGCGGGGCGACTGGTACGAGGCAGTGGCGCCGGCGGAGACCGCCGCCCTGTACCGGGCGTGCGTGTCGGCCAGCGGGTTCGAGGGACTGCCGCCGGCCCCGGCCCAGTGCACGAGGGACCAGCTCGCGCGCTCCGCAAGGCTCTCGGCGGGCGCTCGTATCCCGACGCCGCCTCGAAGGAGGCGTACGGCCAACTGTGCCGAGTGGTCAGCGACGCTTCGTCACGGAGATGGTCCGGACAGCTGGAGGCCTCGGGCGTGTCGAACGAGACCATGCTGTGGCGACTGCTGAGGATCGGCAGCGCCCCCTACTTCGTCCTGGGAACCGATCGACGGACCGGGGCGCCCGCCCGCTACCGGATCTCCAGCCCGTGGGACTGGCGGGACCAGTTCGAACTGGAAGAGCTGACCATCGCCCCCGGCCGCGCCGGACAGCCGCGTGTCGACTGGACGGCCGTCTACCGTTCCCGTCACGACGGTCGACCGCGGCACGGTGGCCGGCCATGTCGAGATCAGGTGGAGCCACGGGCGGTTCGCCCAGCCGCCCGAGGCCAAGGTGTACCTCGACACGCCGATGGCCGAGCTGCCCGGCTATCACCGGTTGGACGCCGCGTCCGAACCCCAGCTCAGCCTGTTTCCGGGGGAGACCGCCACCGGGTGATCCGATGGCGAGCCGGGCCGCCGGCGTCGATCGCTCCGACAGGGATCGGCGATCATGGCCGGCGCCTCGAAAGGACCCCATGCGAAATCCGATGTTCGTCTACGACGAGCAGCTGACCACCCTGGTCCTCGACTACTGCCGGTGGCGCCTGGCCCTCGACCCGGTCCCGCTGGACTTCGGGGGCGCCCAGGCCGCCTCGCTCGACGCCAGCCTCGAGGGATTGATCAACCCGACGGGCACCGATGCCCACCGGGTCATGGAGATCTTCGACAACGAACTGGCCACCGCCGTGGTGTCGTGCGACAGCCCCCGGTTCCTCTCGTTCATCCCGGCCGCGCCCGACCAAGGCCTCGCTGCTGTTCGACATGGTGGTGGCCTGCTCCTCGCTCCAGGGCACCTCGTGGATGGAGGCGGCCGGGGCCGTGGCCGCCGAGAACCAGGCCCTCGGCGTCCTGGCCGACCTGGCCGGCCTGCCCGCAGGGCGCCGGCGGGTGCTTCGTGTCCGGCGGCTCGGCCGGCAACCTCTCGGCCCTGATGGTGGCCCGCGACACCGCCGCCCACCGCATGGGCGACCGTGCGCCCGACCGACCGGTGGTCGCCGTCAGCGAGGAGGCCCACTCCTCGGTGGGCAAGGCCCTCCGGGTCCTCGGGGTCGACTCGCTCCTGGTGGCCTGCGAGGACCACCGGCTGACCGGGGCCGCGCTCCGCGCCGGCCCTGGACGCCAGCCCGCGCGGCGACGACGTCGATCGCCGTGGTGGCCACCGGCGGCACCACCAACGCCGGGATCATCGACGACCTGGCCGGCGTGGGTGACGATCGCCAGCGAGCGGTCCCTGTGGTTCCACGTCGACGGGGCCTACGGCTGTGCCGCCCTCTTCGCCCCGTCCGTCCGGGCCCGGTTCGACGGCATCGAGCTGGCCGACTCGTTCGTGGTCGACCCCCACAAGTGGCTGTTCGCCCCGTTCGACTGCGCCGCCCTCATCTACCGGGAGCCCCATCTGGCCAAGGCGGTCCACACCCAGGACGCCTCCTACCTCGACGTGCTGCACAGCGACGCGCCCGAGGAGTGGAACCCGAGCGACTACGCCTACCACCTGACCCGGCGGGCCCGCGGCCTCCCCCTGTGGTTCTCGCTGGCCGTCAACGGGACCGACGCCTACCGCGACGCCATCGAGACCGTGCTCGCCGTCACCCAGCAGACGGCCGACCTGATCGAGCGGCTGGCCCACGTCGAACTGGTCCGCCGACCCGAGCTCTCGGTGGTCCTCTTCCGACGGACCGGCTGGGACCGCGACGACTACGAGCGGTGGTCCGACCAGCTGCTGAAGGACCAGATCGGGTTCGTGGTCCCCACCACCTGGGAGGGCGAGCCGGTGGGGCGGCTGGCCCTCCTCCACCCGGACACCACGGTGGAGATGATCGAGGAGATCCTGGCCACCATGGCCTGAGCTGCCGCGGCATGCCACACTGGGCCCGCGACAGGGTCGGAGCGACACGATGGGGAGCGGAGCATGGCAACTGAGGTCCGGGGTGTGGTGGCGATGGCGAAAGGGGAGCCGGTCTCGGTGGTGACCATCGTCGTGCCCGACCCGGGTCCCGGCGAGGCGGTGGTGCGGGTGCAGGCCTGCGGCGTCTGCCACACCGACCTCCACTACCGCCAGGGCGGGATCAACGACGACTTCCCCTTCCTGCTCGGCCACGAGGCGGCCGGTGTGGTCGAGGCGGTCGGTCCCGGTGTCACGCTCGGTGGCTCCGGGGGACTTCGTGGTCCTCAACTGGCGGGCGGTGTGCGGCGAGTGCCGGTCGTGCCGGCGGGGTCGACCCTGGTACTGCTTCTCCACCGCCAACGCCACCCAGAAGATGACCCTCGCCGACGGGACTCCGCTCGTCCCCGGCCCTCGGGATCGGCGCCTTCGCCGAAAAGACCCTGGTGGCGGCCGGCCAGTGCACCAAGGTCGACCCGGCATGCCCGACCCGAGGCGGTCGGCCTGCTGGGCTGCGGGGTGATGGCCGGGCTGGGGTCGGCCATGCTGACCGGCGAGGTGGGACCGGGTGACTCGGTGGCCGTCTTCGGCTGCGGCGGTGTCGGCTGCGCGGCCATCGCCGGTGCCCGGCTGGCCGGAGCGGCGACGATCATCGCCGTCGACCTCGACCCGGGCAAGCTCGACCCTGGCCCGGGAGTTCGGGGCCACCGACGTGGTCGACGCCTCCGACCGAGGACGTGGTGGCGGCCGTGCAGGGCCTGACCGAGGGGAACGGCGCCGACGTCTGCATCGAGGCGGTGGGGAACCCGAAGGTGATGGAGCAGGCCTTCTACGCCCGTGACCTGGCCGGCACCCTGGTCCAGGTCGGGGTGCCCACGCCCGACATGCGGATCGACCTGCCCATGATCGACTTCTTCGGGCGGGGGGGCCGGCTGAAGCCCAGCTGGTACGGGGACTGCCTCCCGTCGCGCGACTTCCCGATGCTGGTCGACCTGTACCTGCAGGGTCGGCTCGACCTCGACCGGTTCGTGACCGAGACCATCGCCCTCGAGCCGACGTGGAGGAGGCGTTCCACCGTATGGAGCGGGGCGAGGTGCTGCGGTCGGTCGTGGTCCTCCGGTGATCGAACGGGTCGTCACCTCGGGGATCTTCTCCCTCGACGGCTCCGACTTCGAGGTCGAGAACAACATCTGGATCGTGGGAGACGAGCGCCAGGTGGTGGTGATCGACGCCGCCCACGACCATCGGCCCGTCGCCGAAGCGGTCGGCGACCGCGACACCGTCGCCATCATCGCCACCCACGGGCACAACGACCACATCAACGCGGCCGCGACCCTGGCCGACACGGTGGACGCCCCGATCTGGCTGCACCCCGAGGACATGATGCTCTGGCGCGTCGTCTACCCGGACCGCAGCCCGGACCGGTCCCTCGCCGACGGGATGAGCGTCCCGGTCGGGACCACCACTCTCCGGATCATCCATACGCCGGGGCACTCGCCAGGAGGCTGCTGCCTCTACGACGCCGACGGCGGGGTGGTGTTCTCGGGCGACACGCTGTTCAACGGCGGGCCGGGAGCAACCGGACGCAGCTTCTCCGACTTCGACACCATCGTCTCGTCCATCCGCGACCGGCTTCTCGTGTTGCCGGCCGCCACCCGCGTGCTGACCGGGCACGGCGAGGAGACCACCATCGGTGCCGAGGCGCCTCACCTGCCCGACTGGCTCTCGGACCACGAGCGGTCGGGCTGAGCCACCTCGAAGGAGGCGCTCCCGACGGTGCTTGAGCTGGGCTCGCAGGGTCCACTAGCTTCACCGTCCACCGGGGCCTTCCGGGGTCCGGTCGTCCTCGAGCGAGAGAGCAGACGGAGGTCGTGCGATGGACGACGGAACCGCCGCTACCGGTACCACGGCAAGCACCCCCGCCCCCGCCGCCGGCTCGGGTCGCGGCACCGACTCCGGGGACGGGCTGTCCCGCAACGTCGGGTTCGTCGGGCTGCTGTTCACGTCGGAAGGATCGATCATCGGGTCGGGATGGCTGTTCGGGGCCCTCTTCTGCGCCACCTACGGCGGGCCGGCCGCCATCATCGCCTGGCTCATCGGCTCGGTGGCGGTGATCCTGCTGGCCCTGGTCCACGCCGAGCTAGGCGGAATGTTCCCGGTCAGCGGCGGGACCACCCGCTTCCCCTACTACGCCTTCGGCGGGTTGGCCGGCGCCTCCTTCGGCTGGTTCTCGTGGCTGCAGGCGGTGGGCACCGCACCCATCGAGGTGGAGGCGGCCATCACCTACACGTCCAACTACTGGCACGGCCTGACCCATACCGTCAGCGGCACGGTGGTGCTCACCGGCCCCGGCTATGCGGTGGCGGTGGTCCTCATGGCGCTGTTCGTGGTGGTCAACCTGTTCGGGGTCCGCTACCTGATCAGGGCCAACAGCGCCATCACCACCTGGAAGGTGATCGTCCCCACGCTGACCATCGTGGTCATCTTCTTCACCCATTTCGACACGTCGAACTTCACCCGGGCCGGCGGGTTCGCCCCCTACGGACTCCACGGCGTGCTGAAAGCGGTCAGTGACGGCGGGGCGGTGTTCCCCTGGTCGGATTCGAGCAGGCGGTCCAACTGGGCGGTGAGAGCCGGAACCCCCAGCGGGACATGCCGCGGGCCGTCATCTTCTCCATGCTGATCGGGGCCACCATCTACATTCTGTTGCAGGTGGTGTTCATCGGGGCCCTTCCCGCCCACGCGCTGGCCCATGGGTGGGCGAACATCAGCTTCGCCGGCATCTTCGGACCGTTCGCCGGACTGGCCAAGGGGCTGGGCCTGGCCTGGCTGGCCTACATCCTCTACGCAGACGCCATCATCGCCCCCACCGGGTCCGGCCTCATCTACACCACCACCACCAGTCGGATCACCTTCGGCATGAGCAAGAACGGTCACGTGCCGGCGGTCTTCGAGAAGACCACCAAGAAGTCCAACGTTCCGGTGTTCGGGCTCATCTTCACCTTCCTCATGGGCCTGCTCCTGTTCCTCCCCTTCCCCGGGTGGCAGAAGCTGGTCGGCTTCATCACCTCGGCCACCGTGCTCATGTACGCCGGAGCGCCGCTGGCCCTCGGTGCCCTGCGCCTCCAGAAGCCCGACGCCGAGCGCCCCTACCGGCTGCCCTGGGCTCAGGTCCTGGCGCCGGCGTCGTTCGTCTCGGCCAGCCTGATCATCTACTGGAGCGGGTGGGAGGTGGTCTGGAAGCTGATGGTGGCCGTCGTCCTCGGCTACGTCCTGATGGGCATCTCCCGGATCACCCACGCCAACCCGGTCCACTCGCCCCTGGACTGGAAGGCGGCCATCTGGCTGTGGCCCTACCTGGCCGGTCTGACGTCATCTCCTACCTGGGCCAGTTCGGGGCGGCCGCATGCACATCCCCTTCTACTGGGACATGGTGGTGGTCGCCGTCTGGAGCCTCATCATCTACTACACCGCCATCCGGCTCCGCCTCCCGACGTCGAAGGTCGACGAGTACGCCCAGGGCGTCTACGGGTTCGAGAGCTGACGGTCCCGCGGCGGCCCGCGGACGGCCGGGCCGGAGACGGCCGGCTCAGGTGTAGCCCTGGGCGATGTGCTCGATCCACCAGTCGGGAGCGGCGTTCATCAGCGTCTGCAGATCCCAGTAGTCCCACCACCGGACGATGGCGTCCGTCGCGCAGCTCGTGGACGGAGACGAAGGGCAGGGTGACCTGTTCGCCGGTGTGCCAGTGCCAGGTCTCGGAGTGCTCGGTGACCACGGCGTCGCCTTCGGCCACCATCAGGCGGAGGTCGTGCTCGTAGCCCGAGATCCGTTCGAGCCCCAGGCGCAGCCGGGCCACGATCGAGCTCGGGCCCCGGGCCACGTCGTCGTCGGGCGAGGGGACGTCGGTGTACTCGCTGTCCTCGGCGAAGAACGTGGCGATGGCGTCCCAGTCGCGCCGGTAGAGCGTCTCCCAGAACAGCCGCACCCGCTCCTTGTTGGTCTCGGCGCTCACCTCGGCTCCTTTCCCGTCCCTGACCGGTCCGTCTCCTGTCCCCGCAGGAAACGTAGTGGGTCCGATGGGGAGGCGCCCCGGGTGGGCGTCCGGGTCGGGGGCCTTCGCTACAATCGGCTCGGCTAATGAGCCACGGCCCGCCGGAGACGAACGAGGGCCCGGACGGTGACACAACCACCGTGGTCTCCAAGTCCGGGTACTACAAGGAACTGGACAAGCTCCAGACCGAGTTGGTGCGGATGCAGGAGTGGATCATCCGCGAGGGCATGCGGGTGGTGGTCATCTTCGAAGGCCGTGACACCGCCGGCAAGGGCGGCACCATCAAGCGCGTCATGGATCGGCTGAACGCCCGGTACTGCCGGGTGGTCGCCCTCGGGACCCCGACCGAGCGGGAGCGGTCGCAGTGGTACTTCCAGCGCTACATCGCCCACCTCCCGGCCGCCGGGGAGATCGTCCTGTTCGACCGGAGCTGGTACAACCGGGCCGGGGTGGAACGGGTCATGGGGTTCTGCACCGACGAGGAGTACGCAGGAGTTCTGCCGGACCTGCCCGCAGCTCGAACGGGCACTCGTCCGCTCGGGGATCATCCTGATCAAGTACTGGCTGTCGCTGAGCGACGACGAGCAGGAGCGTCGGTTCACCGAACGAATCAACAACCCGGGAAAGTGGTGGAAGCTGAGCCCGATGGACCTCGAGGCCCGGGCCCGATGGGTGGACTACGCAGAGGCCAAGGACGAGATGTTCGCCTACACCGACATCAAGGAGGCACCGTGGTTCGTCGTCGACGCCGACAACAAGCGGGCGGCACGGCTCAACCTGATCAGCCACCTGTTGGGTATCATCCCCTACGAGCCGGTTCCCCGCGTGGAGATCGAGCTGCCGCCCCGCCAGCAGCGCTCCTACCAGCGCCCGCCCATCGACAGCCAAACATGGGTGCCCCGGCGCTACGCCGTCCGTTGAGCCCCATGGTTCCCGTCCCCCGTCCGGAGCGTTAGCCGATATGCGCAAGTACATCATCATGGGGATCCAGGGGAGCGGGAAGGGCACCCAGGCCAAGTTGATGGCCGACGACCTAGGGCTCGAGCACATCAGCGTGGGCGACATCTTCCGCTGGAACGTCCAGCACCACACCAAGCTGGGGGCCCAGGTCAAACGGACCGTGGCCAGCGGTCACCTGGTCGACGACGCCCTGGTCGAGTCGGTGGTCGAGGAGCGCCTCGCCCAGCACGACTGGAACTTCGGGTTCATCATCGACGGCTTCCCCCGCAATGCCCGCCAGGCCGAGTTCTTCCTCGAGAGCTACGACATCGACGGAGTCATCAACCTGTACCTGCCCGACGAGGAGGTGGCGGCGCGGGTGCTGTCACGGCGCCTCTGTTCCCAGTGTGGTCTGGACTACAACCTGATCGGCCAACGGCCCGAGCACCCGAACGTCTGTGACGTGTGCGGCGGGGCCCTAGTGACGCGGGACGACGACAATCCAGAGGCGCTGGCGGTGCGCCTGGCCGAGTACCACGAGGAAACCCGGCCGTTGATCGAGCTGTTCGAGGTCAAGGAATTCGTGGCCACGTTCGACGCCACCAAGCCCGTCGACGAGGTGCAGGCCGCCATTCGGGAGCGGTTCTCCCTGCCGCCGTGGCCCAGGCCGAGCTAGCGCCGGCCACCGGAGAGCGTGGGGACGCCAGAGCCCGCCCGGGCGGCGGAGCGCGTGGCCCGGCGGAGAGCCTCGGCCAATTGGTTTCGTATTCCATTTACCCTTGGTATGTGTCCGACGGGACTGCCACCGCGGTCGGCGGTCGGGTGGACCACCGGTGAACGGGTCCGACGGTTGGCCGACTCGGGTCGCCAGGCTGGTGGGGCCCACCGGCCCACCCCGCTCGCTCGGTGGCCAGGTATGGAGGATGACGACCGGGGCGGGGGACGTGGTGGCCAAAGTCGGGCCGGGCACCGACGACGAGGCGGCGGGACTGACGCAGCTGTCCCGAATGGCGGGGGCACCGCCGGTCCCCGAGGTGCTGGCCGTCGAACCCGACCTGGTGGTGATGCGTTGGGTCGAGCAGGGCCCGAGGACCACCGCCCACGACGAGGCGCTGGGACGGATGTTGGCCGCTCTGCACGCGGCTCCGTGGCCGGAATGGGGCGGAGGATCCTCCTGGATCGGGGCCTGCCCCGTCGACCCGGCAGTCCGGCCGGGCGGGGCCTCCTTCTATGGGGCCCGCCTGGTCGACCTGGCTTGGCGGTGCGGCCTGGAGGGCGGCGCCACCCAGTTGGCGGGCCGGCTGGATGAGCTCCTGCCCGCCGACGGTCCGACGCTGGTCCACGGCGATCTGTGGTGGGGGAACGTGCTGTGGGGGTCCGACGGCCGGCCGTGGCTCATCGACCCATCGATCCACGGCGGTTGTCCCGAGGAGGACCTGGCCATGCTGGGGCTGTTCGGGTCCGTCCCCGATGCCACCTTCCGGGCCTACAACGAGGTCCGCCCGCCGCCCGATGGCTGGGAGGACCGGATCGGCCTGTTCCAGCTCATCCCGCTGCTGGTCCACACCGTCCTATTCGGCGGTGGCTACCGGCACCAGGCCGAGACGATCATCCGTCGGTTCTCGTGACACGGCCTCTCGTGACACGGCCTCTCGTGACACGGCCTCTCGTGACACGGCCTCTCGTGACACGGCCTCTCGTGACACTGCCTCCCGTGACACGGCCTCTCGTGACACGGCCTCTCATGACACTGCCTCCCATGACACGGCCTCTCATGACACGGCGACAGGCCGGCGGCTCTACGGTGATGCCGTGCTGGTGCTCCTGACGTCGGTGGCCCGCGGCAGCTTCGAGGCCACGATCCGCCGCCCGGGGATCAAGTGGCTGACGCTCGGCACCGACGGAGACCTCCTCGACGAGGACGGAGGTCCGGTCGAAGAGGACCTTGCCGCGCCGGAGATCGCCTGGGGGACCTCGGACCTGTTCCGCCAGGGGGCCCCCTTCCGGGAGTTCTTCGGCCTGGTCCGGAAAGCAGAGTCACTCCGCTGGTTCCAGTCACCGGCGGCCGGCTACGACGCCCCGGTCTTTTCCGAGCTGGCGGCGAGGGGGGTCCGTGTCACCAGCGCCCACGTCAACAGCCTCCCCATCGCCGAGTTCGTGATGCGAGCGGTCCTCGACGAGTTCCAGGGCGCAGCCGAGTGGCGGGACCTCGCCTCCCGCCACCAGTGGAGGAACCACGACTGGCGGGAGGTTTCTGGCACGACCTGGATGATCGTCGGCCTCGGCGGGATCGGCACCGAGGTGGCCCTGCGGGCCAGGGCCTTCGGGGCACGCGTGATCGCCAGCCGCCGGAGCCCGTCGGCTGACGACCCGACCGACCTCACGGTGGCGCCCGATCGGGTGCTGGACGTCGTCGGGCAGGCCGACGTCATCGTGCTGGCGGCCGCCGGCGACCGTGGCCACGACCGGCCTGGTGGACACCGAGTTCCTGGCCCGGGTGAAGCCGGGTTGCCTCCTGGTGAACGTGGCTCGGGGCAGCCTGGTCGACGAGGACGCCCTGCTGACCGCGCTCAACGACGGACGGGTCGGCACCGCCGTGCTCGACGTCTTCGGGACCGAGCCCCTGCCGGACGGGCACCGGTTCTGGACCCACCCGTCGGTGCGCGTCACCCCCCACAACGCCGCCGGTGGCCGGGGGCGGCTGCGTCGCCAGGCTGAGCTCTTCGCCGCCAACCTGGACCGGTTCCGGTCCGGAGCCCCGCTCCTCAACGACGTCACCGACTCGATCAACCTGGGTGGCTGACCCCGGGCCCGGTAGGCTTTCGCCGGTGCAGTGCTCGTGAGCGACGACCCGGCGGCAACTGACACAGAACCCGACGAGCGGGAGCCGGACCCGCGTTTCACCTTCGCCAACGAGCGCACGTTCCTCGCCTGGAACCGCACCGCCTTGGCCCTCATCGCCACCGGTGTCGCCGCCACCCAGCTCCTCCCGGAACTCCACGTGGACAGCGGGCGACGGATCCTCGGGCTACCCCTGATCGGCCTGGGGGCGTTGGTGGCGGGCACCAGCTTCCGCGACTGGAAGGCCAACCAGCGGGCCATGCGCCGCGGTCAGCCACTACCCCGCTCGGCCATGCCCATGGTGCTATCCATCGGGATCGGGGTGGTGGCGGTCATCGCCGTCGTGCTCGCCAGCCTGGGCCCGCGCTGATGGACGACGGTACCGGCGGCGGGGACGGCGCGGACCACCGGGAAGGTACCGACCGCCTCGGCGCCGACCTCGACTCGGTTCGGGACCGCACCGACTTGGCGTGGACCCGGTCGGGGCTGGCAGTCGCCATCACCGTGGCCGTCATCTTGCGGCACCTGTGGCCGCTCTCCCGGGACCGGGCGGTCCTGGCCCTGGCCGTCGTCGCCACCATCGCCGTGGGCTGGGTGGTGGTCGCCCACCTGGCTCGCCTCAGGCTCGGCGCCGTGGCCGAGGAGGGAATGAGCGTTTCGACGGTCAGGACCTTGACCTACGGCACCTTGACGCTGGCCGCGGTCGGAGTGCTCATCACCTTCGTCTGACCAGGGTGACAGGCCGGTCCGAAATCATGCACGGGTGCTAATGTGTTCATGTGAGTGCCGCCATCGGGTCCGCCGGTGTGTCCGCCCCAGCGCCGGGCCCGACGGCGCCCATCGATCTGGATGCGGTGTCGGTGGCGGCCGAGCTCCTGCGGGCGCTGGGCGCACCCCACCGCCTGGCCATCGTGCTGGAGCTGGCCGGTGGTCCGCGCTGCGTCCACGAGCTGGTCGACCGGGTGGGGATCTCCCAGTCCCTCACCTCCCAGCATCTCCGGGTCCTGCGCAACACCGGCCTCGCCGTCGGCACCCGACGGGGCAAGGAGACCACCTACTCGCTGACCGACAGTCATGTGGCCCACATCGCCCGGGATGCTCTGGCCCACAGTTCCGAACCGTCGCCGACCCGGACCCGGCGGGCGCCGGGACGGCCCGAGGATCCGCTCTAATGTCGGGCGACGTGACCCTCCCGGCATCGGTCCACGACGCCATCGGCGACCGCCTGGCCGGGCTCGACCAGCGCTACACCCCCTTGCGCAAGGCGCTGGTCGAGACGCTGGCGAGCTCGGCCCGCCCCCTCACCATCCCCGAGATCCTCTCAGTGGCACCCGCCCTGCCCCAGTCGAGCGCCTACCGCAACGTCACCGCGCTCATCGACGCCGGGGTCGTGCGCCGGGTGGCCGGGGCCGACGACCACGGACGCTACGAACTGAGCGAGGAGCTGGCCGGCCACCACCACCACCTGGTGTGCGGAGCCTGCGGACGGGTCGAGGATGTGCCGCCCTCGCAACGTCTGGAACGGGCCCTCGGCGATGCCGCCCGGTCCATCGCCGACCAGCAGGGGTACCGGGTGACCGAACACCGGGTCGAACTGCTCGGGCTCTGTCCCGACTGCCGGGCCTCCTGACCGCCCCGGAGCCCTCCGCCGGCGACCGCGCCGCCCGCCCCGCCCCCACACCTGGACTTCCAAGTTGAGAGTGATTATCATTCCCATATGAGTGGACGGCGCCCGGGGGCAGGGCGTCGGGAGCTGGGCGGGAAGGAGCAGGCACAGGGGATGGGAACTCGCACGGCGTCACGGATTCCCCGGGCCGCCGTCGCCGTGGCCCTGGGCGTCACCGTGCTGGTCGGAGCGGCGTGCTCGTCCCCGGCGGCCGCTCCGACGTCGGCCGGTACCATCACCGCCGTCGGGGCCGAGAACCAGTACGCCAACGTCATCAGCCAGATCGGCGGGCGAGTACGTGCCACCGACGGCCGATCCTGAGCAACCCCAACACCGACCCCCACACCTTCGAGTCGAGCCCCGCGGTCGCCGAGGAGGTCGGGTCGGCCCAGCTCGTGGTCCAGAACGGTCTGGGCTACGACGGCTTCATGAACAAGATCGAAGCAGGCGTCGCCCGACGCCGGGCCGCAAGGTGATCGACGTGCAGACCCTGCTCGGCCTGCCCGACTCCACCCCGAACCCCCACCTCTGGTACAAGCCGACGACCATGCCGGCGGTGGCCGCGGCCAGTCGCTCGGGACCTGGCCGCGCTCGCACCCGCCCACGCCGCGTACTTCGCCGCCAACGTGGCGCCGCGTTCACCGCCTCCCTCGGTCCTGGCACCAGGCCATCGCCACGCTCAGGACCGCGCACCCCGGGGCCCCGGTGGCCACGACCGAGCCGGTCGCCGACTACATGCTCCAGGCGGCCGGCACCGACAACATGACGCCGTTCACGTTCCAGGCCGACATCATGAACGGGGTGGACCCGCTCCCCGAGGACGTCTCCATCCAGAACGACCTGTTCACGCGGGCACAAGGTCAAGGCGTTCGTCTACAACCAGCAGGTCACCGACTCGCTCACCCAGTCGCTGCTCACCCTGGCCCACCAGAACCACATCCCGGTGGTCGGCGTGTACGAGACCATGCCGACCCCGGGCTACGACTACCAGACCTGGATGGTGGCCGAGGTGCGCGCCCTCGACGATGGCCTTGGCCACGGCACCTCGGCCCCCAGGCTGTGACGCGGTGACCCGGCCCCGGGACGACGGGCCGAGCACGAGGACGAGGTCCTGTCGCCTGGACGGGGTCAGCGTCTGGCTGGGCGGCCGCCAGATCCTCGACGCACGTGAGCTTTTGCGGTCGGCACCGGGCGAGTTCACCGGCCTGATCGGCTCCAACGGGGCGGGCAAGACCACGCTCTTCCGGGTGATCCTGGGCCTGCTGAGCCCCGACCGCCGGATCGGTGCGGGTGGGCGGGCGGCCGCTGCCCCGGCACAACCGGTCGATCGGCTACGTGCCCCAGAAGGTACCGTCGACCCGGACATCCCGTTGCGGGCCCGGGACCTGGTGGCCCTCGGGCTCGACGGCGACCGCTTCGGGATGGCCCTGCCGTCGGGGCCCGGCGCCGCCAGGCGGTCGACGAGATGCTGGCCGCGGTGGATGCCGAGGCTTCGCCGACGCCCGGGTGGGCAGCCTGTCGGGCGGCGAGCAGCAACGGGTGCTCATCGCCCACGCCCTGATCAGCCGGCCCCGACTGCTCTCCTCGACGAGCCCCTCGCCAACCTGGACATCCGCAGTGAGCAGGAGGTGGTCGCACTCCTCGGCCCGGATCGCCCGCGAGCACAGACATCGCCGTGCTCCTCTCCGCCCACGACATGAACCCGCTGCTGCCGGTGATGGACCGGGTCGTCTACGTGGCCAACGGCCACGCGGCCAGCGGGACCGACCGACGAGGTCGTCCGGACCGAGGTCCTGAGCGAGCTCTACGGCCACCCGGTGGCCGTGCTCCAGGTGGACGGCCGCATCCTCGTCGTGGCCGGCCCGACCCCGGTCCCGGCATCCGCACCGGCGGCACCGGAGCGCCCGCCGACCGGCGCGCACGCCGGACGCGCCGTCTACGCCTGTTGGCGTCGATCTGGATCGAGCCCGGCTTCTTCCAGACCAGCCGGTCCAGACGGCCCTGCTCATCGGCGCCATCGTGGCCGCTGGTCTCGGGATGGTCGGGGTGTTCACCGTCATCCGGGGGCAAGCCTTCGCCGGCGAGGCCCTGAGCGACATGGGAACGCTCGGGCGGCTCGGGGGCCTACCTGGTCGGGGTCAACCCGCTGCTGGGCTACATCGCGGCCGGTCTGGCCGTCGCGGGAACCATGGAGCTGTTCGGGGTGCAGCGCCGGCGGGGCCGGGACGTGGCCACGGGCATCGTCCTCGGCGCCATGCTCGGGCTCTCGGCCCTCTTCCTCTACCTCGACACCACCCATCCAACACCACCGGGGCGACCATCACCATCCTGTTCGGCTCGCTCTTCGAGGTCAGCGGGATCACCGTTCCCGGCCATGATCGTCCTGGCCGTGGTCGGCCTGGTGGTCGATGGCCCGTCTTGTACCGGCCGCTCCTGCTCAGCTCGGTCAGCACCGACCTGGCCGCGGCCCAGGGCGTTCCGGTGCGGACGGTCGGGCTGGCCTTCCTCCTGCTGATGGGCGTGTCGGTGTCGCTGTCCTCGGTCGCGGTCGGGACCATCCTGAGCACCGCGCTGCTGATCGGACCGGCGGCCACCGCCCTGCGGCTCACCCGGCGGCCGCGGCACGGCCATGGTCGCTGGCCGGCGGCATCGGCGTCGCCGCCACCTGGCTGGGCATCCTCCTCTCCTACGACAGCTACTACTGGCCCCCGGCCGAGAAGGGCTGGCCGGTGAGCTTCTTCGTGGTGACCGCTGATCTTCATCTTCTACCTGGCCGGCCGACCTGGGACCTGGTGCGGGCGACGAGGGCCCGGGGCCGACCGGTGTCGACGGCGGCGGCCCGGAAGCGCCGCCGCGGGCCCGGGGGGCTGACGTGTTCTCGGGCCTCATGGTCGACCACCTGGGAGGTGGCGACCATCGTGGCCGTGGTGGCCGGCGTCGTCGGCTTCTTCGTGGTCGATGCGGGGCTCGTCGTTCGTGGCCCACGCCGTGCCCCAGTCGGCGTTCGCCGGTGCGGCCGGGGCCAGCCTGCTCGGCATCAACGCCATCTTCGGGCTGGGCGTCTTCGCCCTGGCCGGCCGCGCTGGGCATCGGGTGGCTGGGCAAGCGGGGGCGCCACGACGTGGTCACGGCGCTGGCCGTGGTGGTGATGCTCGGCCTGGGCTCGCTCTTCTTGAGCTGGAGCACCGAGTACGCCCCGGCCATCTACTCGCTGCTCTTCGGCGAGGTCCTCGGGGTCAGTGCCAACGAGGTGGGCCTGACGGCCCTGCTGGGAGTCCTGTCGATCGCCGCGGTCGTCGTCCTCTACCGGCCGCTGCTGCTGTCGCTCGGCCGCGCCCGAGATCGCCGAGGCCGAGGGAGTGCGGACCCACCGGATCGAGATGCTCTTCCTGGTGCTCGTGGCCCTCACCGCCACCATGTCCGTCCCGGTGGTCGGTGCCCTGTTGATGTTCACCCTGATGGTGGGACCACCGGCCGCGGCGCGGTCGTTGGTCGACCGGCCGGGCGCCGCCATCGCGCCTCTCGGTGGCCGATCGCCCTCGTCACGGTGTGGGTGTCGATCGCCGCCTCCTACGAGACCAACTGGCCCATCGGCTTCTTCGTCGGGACCATCGGAGCGGTGGCCTACGTGGTCGGAAGGACGTGGGCGTGGTGGCGCACCGGGCGCGTCGCCGACGGCCCGCCCCCACGGGTGACGGCGGCGATCCCGGCGCCGGGCGGTGGGCCCGGACCGGTCGGAACGGCGACGAGTAGCGTCTGACCACGCCGCCGCCGTGGCCGATCGGGTCGACGGGGATGGGCCGAGTGAGCAACAGAGCAACAGGCAACGGAGGTCGCCGATGGTCGACGTAAAGATTCCCATCCTGGGCGAGCTGCCGACCTACGTCGCCACGCCGGCGGGCACAGGTCCGTGGCCGGGGGTGGTGGTCATCCACGACGCCCTCGGGATGAGCCAGGACGTGAAGAACCAGGCCAACTGGCTGGCCGGGGAGGGGTACCTGGCCGTCGCCCCCGACCTGCTCCACTGGGGCAGGAAGATGACGTGCCTGCGTTCTCTCTTCCGTGACCTGCGGGCCCGGGAGGGCCGGACGTTCGACGAGGTGGAGGCGGTTCGCACCTGGTTGGCGGACCGGGACGACTGCACGGGCGAGATCGGCGTCATCGGCTACTGCATCGGTGGCGGGTTCGCCCTGGTACTGGCCCCGGGACACGGATTCGCGGCCTCCAGCGTCAATTACGGACAGGTGCCCAAGGACGCCGAGAGCTTTCTGGCCGGTGCCTGCCCGATCGTGGCCAGCTTCGGTGCCAAGGACCGCACGCTCCGGGGTGCCGCCGACCGCCTGGAGCGGGCCCTCGCCGCCGATGGCGTGGACCACGACGTGAAGGAGTACCCCGATGCCGGGCATTCATTTCTCAACGACCACGAGAGTGCGTTGGTGGCGGTGATGGGCAAACTGATGGGCTCTGACCACCACGAGCCCTCGGCCCGCGACGCCCGCACCCGCATCGTCGCCTTCTTCGACGCCCACTTGAAGTCCCGGGCCTAGAGGCGGCCCGACCGGGGCCCGGCCGCCGGTCGAACCGTCAGGCCAGGCTCGGGCTCCGCCCCGACCCGACCCGCCGGTCGGTACGGGAGGGGTGGATGGCGCCGGCCACGACCCAGGGGAGGTGGGCGAGAGCATCGAGGGTGAGCACCGCACCCACGCCCACGGCCATCCCTCCCAGGGTGTCGGTCGGATAGTGCCAACGCAGCACGATGACCGCCACCGACACCGCCGCGGCCGCCACCGCCCCGACCACGGCCAGCACCGGCCGGATCCTCACCGGCATGACCAAGGTGAGGGCGGTGGCCAACGCCGCCACGGCGGCCACGGTCCCCGACGGGTACGAGGAAGCGCCGGTCAGCCCGATGTGCCGGTCGACCAGGGGCTTGGCCAGGTCCTGGACGATCAGCACCGCCACCACCGGGGCGGCCGCACAGGCCACGGCCCTGACCCAGTCGGTCAACAGGCCGATCAGGAGCACCGCCACCACACCGACGATGAGCACCCGCAACGAGCCCAGGGTGGCCAGGTGCTGGGCCCATCGGGCCCCCGGGTCGGCCGGGAGCAGGCGGTACCCCCACACGTCGAGCCGGTTGGGCCAGGGCCGGTGGACGAAGGCCAGACCGGCCAGGGTGGCCAATCCCGCCAGCGCCACACCGATCACGAGCTCGAAGGCGGTCCCACCGGGCGAGGCCGAGCGCGGACCTCGGGCGGGGGCGGGGGGCCGTCGGCTCTGTTCCATCCGAACGAGGATACGGCCCGCGGCCCCGGATCTGACCGCGGGCCGACCGTCCGAACAGATGGCCGCCCTGGTCACGCCGGAGCCGGAACCCGGCTCGGTCCGCTCACTAGAGTGATCCGGCAATGGCACCGGTCGACACGCGAGAGGGGCGGCGGTCAACCCGGCTCCGGATGGCGGCCTCGGTGGCGGTGCTGGCGGCGGTGACGGTGACCTGGTGTCTCTCTCCGGTGGTGTCGGGAGCCTCGTTGAGCTCCCCCCGGGCCGCGGCGGCCGCACCACCGGCCAACTCGGTGGTGCCCTTCGGTGATGCCTCTCTCGGGCAGAACGGACTGACCAACGCCAACGCCTCGGTCGTCGGAATGGCCCCGACGCCCGGCGGCGGAGGCTACTGGATGGTAGGCGCCGACGGCGGCGTGTTCAGCTTCGGGACCGCCCAGTTCTACGGCTCGACCGGGGCCATCCGGCTCAACGCCCCGATCGTCGGCATGGCCGCGGCCCCCGGCGGCACCGGCTACTGGCTGGTCGCCTCCGACGGTGGGGTGTTCAGCTTCGGGACCGCCCAGTTCTACGGCTCGACCGGGGCCATCCGGCTCAACGCCCCGATCGTCGGCATGGCCGTGGCCCCCGGCGGCACCGGCTACTGGCTGGTCGCCTCCGACGGTGGGGTGTTCAGCTTCGGGACCGCCCGGTTCTACGGTTCGACCGGCTCGCTCCGACTCAACGCCCCGGTAGTCGCCATGGCGGCCACGCCCCAGGGTCAGGGCTACTGGTTGGTCGCCTCCGACGGCGGGATCTTCACGTTCGGGAACGCCCCCTTCCTCGGCTCGGAGGGAGGTGCCCGGCTCAACGCGCCCGTCGTCGGCATGGCCGGCACCCCGGGGGGGACCGGCTACTGGCTGGTGGCCTCCGACGGCGGGATCTTCACGTTCGGGAACGCGCCCTTCTTCGGCTCGGAGGGTGGCATCCAGCTGGCCGCCCCCGCGGTGGGCATGGCGGCCACGCCCACCGGCGACGGCTACTGGCTGGTGTTCGGGTCGCTGCCGCTGGCCGGCAAGATCGTGGGTATCGATCCCGGTCACAACGGCCTCAACTACACCGCCCCCCAGATCATCAATCAGCCGATCTGGAACGGCCAGGAGGACGAGAGCTGCGACACCACCGGCACCGAGACGGCCGGCGGCTACACCGAGGCCGAGTACAACTTCAACGTGGCCACCTACCTGGCCGCCGATCTCGAGTCCGAAGGCGCCCAGGTGGTGCTGACCCGACCCAACAATGAGGGGATCGGACCGTGCGTCACCACCCGCGCCGCCATCATCAACAACGCCCACGCCAACGTGGCCGTCGACATCCACGCCGACGGGGGCCCCGTCAACGGGCGGGGCTTTGCCGTCCTCGAGCCGGTGGCGGACGGGCCCAACACCGGCGTGATCGGATCGTCGGCCACGTTCGCCACCATCATGCGCAACGCCTTCCTGGCCGACACCGGCATGCCGGTGAGCAGCTACGACGGCGTCGCCGGGCTGGAGCCGAGGAACAACCTGGCCGGGCTCAATCTCACCACCGTCCCCAAGGTGCTCATCGAGTGCGGGAACATGCAGAACGCCACCGATGCCGCCCTGCTGGTCACCACCGCCTTCCAGCAGTCGGCGGCCGCGGCCATGGCCCGCGCCATCACCACCTACCTGGGCTGACCGGGCCCCGAGGCGGCGCCACTTGCGGCTGGGGCTACTCGGCCGTGACAAGGCCGTGTCGAGCATGGTCGAACGATCGGCCCCCGATGTCGATTCGCTCTCCGCTGCGGTGCTGACCGGCCCCGGCCGCCGCCGGCTGGGCCGTCCCTAATTCGTGTAGAGGGAGTTCTGGTGGAGGGCGGCGTTGACCAGCGTCTGGGTCTGGGCCGCGGTGATCGGGTAGGCGGTGGTCGAGGCCGACGTGGCGGCGGTATCGACATCGATGGCGGTGATGCCGACCCGGTCGTGGGGCTGCCAGACCACCAGGTACTCGGGGGCGTTGCTCGAGGTGGCGAACGACGGTGACCCCAACCCTTTCGGCACGGTGATGGACGGGTCAGGGGTGACATGCTTCCGGGCCGCCGCCAGCGCGGCCTTGGCCGTGGCGTCGGACGTGCAGTTCAAGACATCGGAGACCAGACCGGTCTTGCCGGCGGCATCCTCGTAGACCGCCTCGATCGAGCTGGTGCAGCCGTTCTGGCTGGTCACCTTGGTGCTCTTGGCCACCTGCACCGTCTTCGGGAATCCGACGCTGTTGGCGTAGGCGGCCCCGATCACCTGCGACGCCAACGACGAGGACGAAGCCGGGGTCGTGGTCGTGGTCGAGGACGTCGAGGAGCTCGAGCACCCCGTGGCCACCAGTCCGACCATGGCTACCGCTCCGATGACTGTGGCCAGGCGGGAGCGCGACCCGCATCCTCTGCTCATGACCGCACGCTACTCATTGGGCGGGGGCATGGTGGCCATTGGAGGGATCGGCTACAAGTTGACAGGGCCGATCGGGCATGACCAAATCGTGGAGATGGCAGCCCCGGGGCCGGTTCGGGGGCCACGATCACGATGGGAGCCAGATGAGCGACGAGATAGCCGCGCTGCGCGGTTCGGTGGCGCACCTGCGCGATGTGGTGGCAGGGCTCGACGGCGAGCAGCTCCGCCGGTCGGCGTACCCGACCGAGTGGACGATCGCCGACGTGCTGTCCCACCTCGGCTCGGGTGCGGTCATCCTCCACCGGCGACTCGACGACGGGTTGGCCGGTCGGGAGACGGATGCCGACTTCAACCCGGGCGTCTGGGCCGAGTGGAATGCCAAGCAGCCCGAGGCCCAGGCCGCTGACGCCCTGGTGGCCGACGCCGCCCTGTTGGCCGCCATCGACGCGGTGGGAGAGACCGAGAGACGGGGGTTCCGGTTCGAGCTGGGGCCGAGGCAGCTCGACTTCGGCGGGTTCGTCGGGCTGCGGCTCAACGAACATGCCCTCCACACCTGGGATATCGAAGTGGCGCTGGAGCCGACGGCGGTGCTGCCCGGCGACGCCACCGCGGTGATCATCGACAATCTCGAGATGATGGCCGGATTCGGGGGAAAGCCGGTCGGGACGGAACGGTCGGTCCGTGTCCGCACCAGCGATCCCGAGCGCGGGTTCACGATCTCGCTCGGGCCCGACCGCGTCGAGCTCCGACCGTCCGAACCTCTCGACACCCCTGATCTCGCCCTCCCGTCCGAGGCACTGGTCCGGCTGGTGTACGGGCGCATGGATCCCGACCGCACGCCGATCGCCGACACCACGACCCTCGACGAGTTACGGCGCGTCTTTCCGGGGTTCTGACCGCGCCGTCGACCCTCCGGTCACTCCTGGGTCGGCATGCGCTGGACGGCGGGGAGCGGGTAGGCGGGTTGATCGGTGGCGATCTCGAGCAGGTCGAGCTGGCTGCATCCCTTGGCCGCTATGTACGAAGGGTCGTCACGGGTGGCGGGCAGCCCCGGCACCTCGGGGTCGGCCCGGCCCATGTGCAGGGCGGCGGTGAGATCCCCGACGGCCGACCGGCGCCAGGTCGAGATGTTCGGCGCCCGCACGTCGAAGCGCTCCTCGAGGAAGCGCAGCTGGGACGTATGGTCGAAGGTCTGCGAGCAGACGTGTCCCCCGCGGCTGAACGGTGAAACCACCAGCATGGGCACCCGGAACCCGAGGCCGATCGGCCCGGCGATGCCGTCGGCGTCGTCGGGGAGGGGCTGGACCGTCAGGTACTCCCCCTCGGTGCCGGGCGGGGACACCGGCGGGGACACGTGGTCGAAGAACCCGTCGTTCTCGTCGTACATGTGGAACAGGACCGTCTTCGACCACACATCGGGGTTGGACACCAAGGTCGACAGGACCTGGTCGGTGAACCACTCACCCAGGAACGACGGAGCCGGAGGGTGCTCGTCGTAGCCGATCGGGGTGCTGATCCAGCTGACCTCGGGAAGTGTTCCGGCCCGGACGTCGGCGACGAAGTCGTTCGGGAACGTCTGGAGGAAGGCCTTCCGGTAAAGCGCCGACGACGGCTGGTCGTACTGCGAGAAGTAGGGAAGCACGCTGTCGGTGGTGAAGCCGACCTTGCGCATGGACTCGATGGAGTAGAGGACCCCGGCCGGGTTGTAGTACTTCCAGCTCACACCGGCGTCCTCCAGCACCTCGGGCATGGTGTCCCAGCTCACGCTGAACAGGGCGGTCGGGGACTGGTTGGTCACGATCACCGGCCCGCCGGCCCGTCCGGCCGGGTCGAGCGTCCCCGACATCTGCATGAGCCGGTTCGGGTGGGTCGGGCCCATCACCGAGCAGTGATAGCCGTCGCACAGGGTGAAGGCGTCGGCGAGGGCGTAGTAGTAGGGCAGGTCGGCTCTCGTGTAGTAGCCCATGGTCAGCGGGCCCTGGACCGGGCCCTCGTTGGCGAGTTCGGTGTGGACCCGGACGAACGAGTCCATGGTCCCGTCGTTGCGGCACTGGTGCTGCGGCCCCCAGTTGTGGGTCAGGTCGAAGGTGCAGTCGGCCAGGTCGGTCTCGACCGTGTCGAGGTGGAACGGCAGCAGCCGGCCGACCGGCGCCCGGGAGCTGTTGGCCGGATAGGGCTGGGAGAAGGCGCCGAGGTCGTCGGCCGGGTGGTCGTCGAAGCCCCGGGCCCCGGGGTACGTGCCGTAGTAGTGGTCGAACGACCGGTTCTCCATCATCAAGAAGATGACGTGCTCGACCGCGCCGAGGTCCGATCCGGCCGGGGCGACCGCCTTCGAGCGCTCGACCGATGTCGAGGAGGGGGATCCCCCGCAGCCGGCGACGAGGGCGCCCAACCCGGTTGCCGCCCCGCCGGCCAGCAACTGGCGACGGGTGATCCCGGGCCGCCCCCCTCCTTCGCCGTTGTGGCTCTTGGTCACGCCTGGCACATCCTCCCCCACCGCATGGTATCGAACCGGGCACGGCCAGCCCGGGTCGGTGTCGGTGCCCTATTCCAGCGAGGCCGGATCCACGCCGGCGCCGCCGGCCTCGCTGCTGGCGTAGGCGGCCAGGGCGAAGCGCAGCACCGCCACCGCCTCCTCGCCGCTCCACAGCATGCGGGCCCTCCCCGGTGTGGAGCCACCGCAGCCAGTGGCGGCCGGAGTCGCGGAAGCTGCTGGCCCAGTCGTCGTCGAGGGCGTGGTAGGAGCGCATCTCCCCGTCGGCGTAGACCTCCAGGCTCGGCTGCTGGATGCCCCGGCCGGTGCACCGGTTGACCCGGGCGTAGCCCCGGCGGCCGGTGACCTCCCAGCGCTCGTCGTTGGTGTAGTAGTCCGACCGCAGGTACATGTCGGGGGCCAGGGTGATGTCCCACACACCCCGGATCCCGCTCTCGTGCTCCCACGACGATCGTGGTGGGGGCGTCGATCTCGATGCCCGGCACCACTTCGGTCCCGCCCACCCATGCCCGCACCTCCTGGATCGGGCCGAAGAGCCAGATGGCGGTGGCCAGCTTGTGCCAGCCGTCGTCGAAGACGAGGATGCCGCGACCCTGGCGCATCTGCTTGAACTGCCACTCGTAGCTGCTCCCCGGCACGTCCCACCCGCCGCGGCCGCTGGCCACCATCTTCATGTGGTAGCCGCTCACCGCGCCGATGTGCCCCCGAGTCGACCGTCTCCTTCAGCCGGACCAGCGGCTCGTAGAAGATGTAGTTCTCCATCACCCGGAGCTGGCGGTCGTTGGCCCGGGCCGCGTCCAGCATCCGGGCGGCGCTGGCCAGGTCGTTGCACATGGGCTTCTGCAGATTGACGTGCCAGCCGTGGCCGAGGAGCTCGATGACGCCGTCGACGTGCAGCGGGATGGGCAGCAGGGCCTCGACGGCGTCGACCTCGAGGCCGCTGGCCGCCAGTTCGGCCACCGAGGCGAACGTCCGGGCCTCGGGCCAGTCGGCCTGGCGTTGGATGCCGGCGCTCCTCGCTCGGGTCGACCAGGGCCACCACCTCGACGTCGGGATTGTCGACGTAGGCGCGCATGTTGAGGTCGTAGATGCGTCCGAGGCCCACGAACGCGGCCCGTACCGGGCGGTCATAGGGATGCAAAGGTCATCGCGGCCTGTCTCCTCTAGCTCGTCCATGCCGTCGACCGTCCGCCGGTGCTCCCCCAGGTCGAGGCGGTGCCGACGGAACACTATGCGAACGGTCGGTGTGGGCGGAACTCGGAGGGTTGACAGTAGGGTCCCGGAGATGGCGCCATGGACCACAAAGGACATCCCCCCGCTGGCCGGCCGAGTGGCGGTGGTCACCGGGGCCAACAGCGGGCTCGGCTTCGAGACGGCGACCGCGCTGGCCGGGGCCGGGGCCCGGGTGGTGCTGGCCTGCCGTGACGGGGTCAAGGGGGCCGAGGCGGTGGACCGGCTTCGGCGGGCCGTGCCCGACGCCGATGTGGAGGTCGGCGAGCTCGACCTCGCCGACCTGGCCTCGGTGAGGAAGTTCGCCACGGTCTTCTCCGACGCCCACCACGGCCTCGACATCCTGGTGAACAACGCCGGGGTCATGGCCATCCCCCGCCGGGAGACAGCGGACGGGTTCGAGATGCAGTTCGGCACCAACCACCTCGGCCACTTCGCCCTGACCGGGCTGTTGCTCGACCGGCTGCTGACCCGGCCCGGGGCCCGGGTGGTCACGGTCTCCAGCCTGGTGGCGAGGGTGGGACGGATCCGGTTCGACGATCTGGAGCGATCGCACCACTACGGCGCCTGGTCTGCCTACAGCCAGTCCAAACTGGCCAACCAGCTGTTCACCCTCGAGCTGGACCGGCGGGCCACCAGGGGCGGCTCCGGGCTGGTGAGCGTGGCCGCCCATCCCGGCTATGCCGCCACCAACCTCCAGTCCGTGGCACCCCAGATGACCGGGTCCGGCCTGATGGAGTGGGCCACCCGCCTGGGGAACATCCTGCTGGCCCAAAGTGCTGCCGACGGAGCCCTGCCGAGCCTGTTCGCGGCCACATCGCCCACGGTCCGGGGCGGATCGTTCTTCGGTCCCGACCGGCTGTTCGGGGCCCGAGGCCATCCGACGTCGGCCCCCTTCGCCCGGGCGGCCCGGGACCCGGGTGCGGCCCGAAGGCTCTGGATGGCATCCGAGGATCTGACCGGCGTCCGGTTCGACCCCCTCGACCCCCAGAGCTGAGGACGACGGGGAGAGGGACCGGGCCATGGCTGTCCTCGGGCTGGGCCTGGCCGCCCTGGGCCGACCGGGATACCTGAACGTCGACCACGGTGTCGACATCGGTCCCGACCGCAGCGTCGGGGCCCTCCGGGGAGCGCTGCCGGCAGGTCTGCGATGCCGCCTGGGAGGGCGGAATCAGGTGGTTCGACGCCGCCCGCTCCTACGGCCGGGCCGAGGAGTTCCTGGCCGGATGGCTCACCGGTGCCGGCATCGAGCCGGACCAGGTCACGGTGTCGTCCAAGTGGGGATACACCTACACGGCCGACTGGTCGGTGAGCGCCGAGATCCCCGAGGTCAAGGACCACTCGGTCGGCGCCCTGTCCCGGCAGTGGCCCGAGACCGAGGCGCGGCTCGGACCGTGGCTGCGGCTCTACCAGGTCCACTCGGCCACCCTGGAGTCCGGGATCCTCGACGACACCGAAGTGCTGGCGGCGCTGGCCGGGCTGGACGTGCCGGTCGGGATGAGCGTCAGCGGCCCGGGTCAGTCCGAGACCCTGCGGCGGGCGCTCGCCATCGAGGTCGACGGCCGGCCGGTGTTCTCGGCGGTCCAAGCCACATGGAACCTCCTCGAGACCTCGGTGGGCCCGGCGTTGGCCGAGGCCAAGGCGGCCGGTTGGACGGTGATCGTCAAAGAGGCGCTCGCCAACGGGCGCCTGGCCCCGGGCGGCCCCTGGGCCGCCACCCTCGGCCACCACCCCGACGCCACCGCCCTCGGTGCTGCCCTCGACCAGCCCTGGGCCGACGTCGTGCTGTCGGGGGCGGCGACCGTCGGCCAGCTCCGTTCGAACCTGGCCGCCCTCGATGCCACCGCCCGGGGCGACACCGACCGGTTGGCCACCCTCGCCCTCGACCCGGGAACCTACTGGGGTGAGCGGGCGGCGATGCCGTGGACGTGAGGCCGGGCCGGGGCGACGCCCGTCGTCGCCGGGGCTAGGAGGGCAGCTGGACCTGGTCGGCCTGGGCCAGCAGTCCCGAGCGGTCGGCGCTGAGGACGAACCCGCCGGTAATGGCCTTGTCCAGACTGGCCTTGTACAGGGCCAGGTAGTTGCTCTTGGTGCGATAGAGGCTGGCCAGGGTGGCGGGACTGAACGTCACCGTCGAGCCGAACAGCCCGCACAGCTCGCTGGACCCGGGCACCGGCGCCCCGCTGAGGGTGGACACCGGGACGTCGACTGCCGGTGTCCGTACCCCGCCGATGACGTTGCCGTGGTCGTCGAGGGCCAGCGTGGCCGGATGGGTGCCGGCCAGGCGGAACGGCGGCGGGGACGGGGGCGGAGTCCCGTGGACCACCCATTTGGCGAAGGCGGTGAAGGCGGCCTGGACCACGGTGTGCTGGGGACCGTCGTTCACCGGGGTGGTGCAGCCGAGCAGACCGGCGGCCGGGCCGAGCTCGAAGGCGTCGGCATGCGAGGTGCCCGCCACCTCCCAGGTCCGGATCCGGCTGGTGTTCGGCTGCTGGGCCGGTGCGTACCCCAACGTGATGAGGTCGGTCTGGGTCTCGAACATGAACACCGGCACGTGGAGATCGGTGCGGATCCGCAGGTCGGTCGGCCCCTGGCTCGAGGTGATGGTGGTCCCGGCCAGGGAGGCGCCGGGACCGCCCCGGCTGTGGATGAAGATCCCGTCGAAGGCATCGGTCTTCGGTTGGATGGCATCGGCGAACGTGGTCAGGTAGTAGGCCGACTGCGACTCACCGACGGCCAGGACCCGCTGGGGATGCAGACCACCCAGCACTGCGTCCTTGGGGCGGTAGAGCGCTTTGCCGATCTGGGCGAACATGTCCAGCGAGTACTGGTCGCCGGGATGGTGGAGCGACCCGTAGCGGGCCGGGTCGGACTTGACCAGGCCACCGGCGGCCGCCCCCAGAATCGGCGTGCCGCCGTCCACCCCGAGTTCCTGGGCCGACACGGCCACATAGGCGTACCCGTCCCGCATGAGCATGGGATTGAGATAGTCCCAGTCGGGAGCGGACTCGCCCGCACTCTCGTTCATCCACTCGACCACCACCGTGCCGTTGAAGCGGGCCGCGTCCTTCGGCCGGCGCACGATGATCCGGGTCCGGTAGGAAGCCGAGCTCTTCGGCTCGATCGACCACTTGCCGTCACTGGGCATGGACGTGGCGGTGAAGGCGGTGGCCGTCCCCGAGGCGAAGAACTCCTGTTCGACATAGCCGTTCTCGGCCAGCTCCGACGGCTGGGCGCTGAGCGGCTCGCTGATGTGACCGGTGGCGGGCGGATTGGTGAACGAGGCCACGGCCTGGTAGTCCACCTGGGGAGCGGACGTCGACGCCCCCACCACCGCCGGCCCGGCCATGACGGCGGCCAACGCCACCAGCGCCACCGCCGCCCGCGTCCCAGTCACGTGCTTCCCCCACCAACGACCGCGCTCCGACATCAGGCACTCCCCCCGACTCTGAGCCCTCGGCTCGGCCGACATCGTAGCGGTGCGGCCCGGCGCCGGCCGGACGCCAGGTGGCGTCGGTGTCCTCGGCGTGATGAGATGTGGCCCGACATCCCCGGGGAGGAACAACAAATGAGCGATCTGCTCCTGGCTGAAGAGCGAGAGGCGGTGGCCGGCGCCAGCCGTCACCTGGCCGCCGAGGGCCTCGTCATCGGCACCGCCGGCAACATCTCGGCCCGGAACGGTGACCTGGTGGCGGTGACGCCGACCGGAGCCGATCTGGCCACCGTCACCGCCGAGATGGTCACGGTGATCGATCTCGAGGGGCAGGTGGTCGACGGCGAGCTCGCGCCCACGTCCGAGGTCCCCCTCCACACCGGGATCTACGCCGCCACCAATGCCCTGGCCATCACCCACGCCCACGCCATGGCGTCGACCGCGGTCGCCTGCTGTCTGGACGAGCTACCCCCGCTGCACTACAGCTGCCTCGGCCTGGGCGGAGCCCCCCGCACCGCCGCCTATGCCACCTTCGGCTCCCAGGAGCTGGCCGACAATGTGATCGAGGCCCTGCAGGGACGCAACGCGGCCATGATGCAGAACCACGGTTCGGTGGCCTACGGCACCAAGATGAGTGAGGCCATCGAACGCCTCGAGCTCCTCGAATGGCTGGCCGAGCTGTACTGGCGGTCAGCGTCCATCGGGACGCCCCGGGTACTGACTGACAAGGACTTCGAGGCCATCATCGTCTCGGCCATCGAGCAGGGCTACGGCAGCACCAAGAAGGTCAAGAAGGACAAGTAGGGCTGACCGCCCCGCTCAGGATCCGAGCAGTACCCCGATGTTGTCGTGGAAGAAACCGGGCGAGTCGGCCGGCGGGCCCCCGGTGCCGGCGTAGTCCTCGAGCGGGGTGGCCGTCCCTTCGGAGTGCGGGTAGTCGCTGCAGCACATGAACAGGTCGCCCGAGGCCGCCATCAGCCGGCCCGGCTGCTCGTAGGAGAAGGAGGAGACCCGCACCTGGTGGCGGAAGTACTCGCTCGGGCGGCGCGGTGAGCTCGGCCGGGGCCTCGCCGTTGAGCGCCGAGGTGAACTCCCATCCACCGTCCAGCATCCGCAGGTAGAGCGGGACCCAGATCGAGGAGAGCTCGACGATCCCGATGCGCAGCTCGCGGATGGCGTTCGAGCACGCCGTTGACGATGAGGTCGGTGACCGCGATCGGCCGGCGGTACCCAGAGGAAGATCGAGTCGAGGGCGGAGATGGTGCGTGTCGTCGGCCTTGGCGTAGAAGGCCTCGTCGACGATCCGGGGTTGGTCGGCCACGTGGAACACCGGCGTGACGCCGATGTGGACGAACGCCGCCCACAGGCGGTCGTGGTCGGGGTGGGACAGCGGTCGCCCGTCGACGGCCGCCGGGGCGATCATGCCGAGACGTACGCCCGCCGCCGACAGCGACGCCAGCTCCGCCTCCAGCCACTCCGGGTCGCGGAGCGTGAGATGGGCCACCGGATGGAGCCGCCCGCCACCCTCGGCCACCACCGTCGCCGCACCATCGGTTCCATGCCGTCATGTTGGCGGTGAGGGCGGTCGAGGGCCACCGGACAGGGAGCGCTCCCACAGCAGGCCGAAGTTGGGGAACAGCACGGCGCCGTCGAGCCCCATGGCCGTGAGCTGCCCGAGTCGGGCCGCCGGCTCCCAGTAGTCGGACGGGAGCTCTTCGTCGTAGGAGTACTCGGGCGGGAGGCGCTGGCGACGGCGCTGGGTCAGGCGGCCGAGTTCGGCGGTCGACCCGGGGTGTTGGACCTGGGCCAGTGACAGCCGCTGCTCCCGCCAGGTCAGCCAGGAATAGCCCAGCTCGTCGTCGACGATGGCGAGGGCCTCGTCACGGAGGTCCGGGTCGATGTGGTCGGCCCACAGCGAGCGGGTCTCGAAGAGATGCTGATCCGAATCGATGACAGCGGCCATCGACCTCACTCTACGACCCGGCGATGGCCGGCCGTGTCCTCGGACCGGGACGGCGCCGCGGAGCCATCGCCACTACGTCGGGCCGGTGGAGGACGAGCCGAGCGGGGGCATGGCGCGCCAATCTGGCCTGGTGGCAGGAGGCGGCGCCGCTGCACGCCGCCAGCGAGTTCTACGACCTCGACGGCGTTGCGCTCCGGCCGGGACCGCATGCGGCCCTTCGAGGTCGACCGAGCTCGGGGACGTGTCCGGTCGGACCTGGTCCACCTCCAGTGCCACATCGGCACCGACACGCTGTCGTGGGCCCGTCGGGGGCCCGGGTGGTCGGACTCGACTTCTCCTCCAACTCCGTCGAGGCGGCCCGCGGCTGGCGGCCGAGTGCGGCGCTTTCGGTCGAGTTCGTCTGTTCGGACGTGTACGACGCCCCCGCCGCCCTCGGCCACCGCCGGTTCGACGTCGTCTACACCGGCATCGGAGCCCTCAACTGGCTGCCCGACCTCGAGCGCCTGGGCCCGCGTGGTCCACCGGCTCCTCCGCCCCGGCGGGGTCCTCTACCTGGCCGAGATCCATCCGATGGTCTTCGGGGCTGGCCGACGACGGGCGCACCCTGGTCCACGACATCCTTCGCCGCCGGGTACGGGGCGCACTCCGCCGCCGGGCGGGACCTACGCCGTTCCCGACGCCGAGCTGTCCAACACGGTCACCTTCGAGCGGACCCACGCCGTCAGCGAGGTGCTGACCGCCGTGCTCGACTCCGGCCTGACCGTCGAGCTCGTCCGCGAGCACTCGTACACCAACGCCCCGTGGCCGTGGACGGTTCGCGGCGACGACGGCTTCTTCCGCCTGGCCCCGGGTGGCCCCGGTATCCCGCTGGCCTACTCGGTGCGGGCCCGCAAGCCGGCTTAGGTCCCATACCCCGGGCGGGAGGGCCGGGACCAGGGCCACGGCCCCGGCACCGCCGGTGGCGTTGACCGGGAGCTACCGTCCGACCGGCTCAGATCGGCCCGGCTCCCAGCCTGAGCATGTCGGTCGAGCCGGCACCGTCGACGGCGATCACCTGGCCGGAGATGAGCCGGGCGGCGGGGCTGCACAAGAAGAGCGCCAGGTAACCGATGTCGGAGCCGTGTCCCTCGAGACCCAGGGGATTGGTCGGCCGGGCCGAGGCCTCGGGCACGGCCGAGGCGAAGCGACGGACGCCCTCGGTGTTGCTCATCGAGCCGGGGGCGATGGCGTTGACCCGGACCCCGTGCGGGCCCCACTCGACGGCACAGGTCCGCGTCAGGGAGTCGACGCCGGACTTGGCCGCGGCCACGTGCGCCTGGTAGACCACCCCCCGCTGCTGGAATGGAGCGCTGATGTTCACGATGGAGCCTCCGTGGTCCTGCAGCCAGGCGTCGAATGCGACCCGGGTGACGTTGTACGTTCCCAGCAGGTCGATGTCGACCACCGCCTTGAACCCGTTGGGAGAGATCTTCGACATCGGGGCCGGGAAGTTGCCGGCCGCGTTGTTGACCACGATGTCGAGCCGGCCCCGATGGGCAACGACCCGGTCGATCACGCTCCTCACCGCCTCGGCGTCACGGACGTCGCACACGCCGAAGGAGACGTCGATACCCTCGGCGGCCAGCTCGTCGACGGCGCTCTCGAGGTTCTCCTGCTTGCGGCTGGCCATGGTGATCCGGGCGCCGTGGGCCCCGAGGACCCGGCAGATCTCCTTGCCGATGCCGGTGGCGCCGCCGGTCACCACCGCCACCTGGCCCTCGAGGAGGACGGGGACGAAACAGTCAGCTGGTGCAGTGCTGGTCGGATCCGGCATGGTCTCCCCCGGCTCGAATGGGTGCCACGACGATGCGTCGTGGCCTACCGCCTAGCACAGCGCGCTGGTCCGGGCCACCGAGCCGGGCCCCAGCACCGGCCTCCGACCCAGGTGTGACTCAGCACGCGCCGGCCCGGAGCCAGACCGTCACCGTGGCGGCGGTGGCACCGTTGTCGATGTCGACCACGGCCCCGCCGGGCCGCGACGTGACCCGGGCCCCCACCACCCGGAGGCAGTAGCCGTGGGGGTAGTGGGTCGACAACGGCACCTCGATCACCGTCGGAGCCGTGATCTCCGGGTTGGAGCGGTACTGCAGCTCGAAGGCGGCCGTGTCGGGGTCGAACGACATCGAGGTGGGCGTGCCGGCCACCGCCGATGCGTAGGTCTGGGCCAGCACCTTCAGCTGGGAGGCGGTGTCGGGTCGGGGCGGCCACAGCGCCGACGAGTGCGAACCGGTCGGATCGTCGTAGTCAATCCACTGCCAGTAGATCCAGCCGACCAGGTTGACGTCGGCGTCGGATGTGATCCGGGCCAGGTCGGCGGAGTCGGTGGTGGCGCCGAACTCGGTGACCAGCCAACCGGGTCCGCCCGGTTGCTCCGGCGACGAGCCGTTGATCCGCTCCTGGGTCCGCAGGCCGAAGACGTCGCGCTCGAGTGGCCCGCAGACGGAGCTGAACCGGGGCGGCTCGGGGCCGTTGGGGACGTGGAGGAAGCAGTAGTCGTGGAAGTTGAGGACGAGGCGCGGGTAGTCCATGGCCCCGATGTGGTTGGGCAGGGCCGAGTCGTTGGCGTAGTTCCCTTCGTAGGCGACGAGGTGGGTGGGGTCGGCCGCCTCCATGCGGGGGATCAGCCCCTCTTCGGGATCGTCGGCCGGACAGCTGACGGTCCGGCCGTTCTGGTCCAGTCCCGGGTGGGCCCGCCCGGTGTAGAAGCACTCGAGCTGGGCGTCGAAGGCAGGGTTGTCGGCCGAGGTGCCGAGCCCGGGACCGTACGGTTCGTTGTAGGGGTCGTAGCCGACCACCCACGGGTTGCCCCGGAACCGGGCGGCGATCCTGGTCCAAATGGTGTCGAACTCGCCCTGGAGGTCGCCGACCACGTCGTTGGTCCAGAAATTGTCGTAGGCCTCCGCCACGCCCGGACCGGTGTAGTTGACACTCCAGTTCGCCACATGCAGTCGGGGACGGGGGGTGATGCCGTCGCTGCACACGGCCCAGTTGGGCGCCCCTTCGCCACCGAAGGCCTCGTTGTAGACGTCCTGATGCATGTCGATCAGGGAGGAGATCCCATAGTGGGCCAGCAGCGAGACGGTCGATTCGAGCCGGTCCAGGTACGTATCGAAGATCGTGGCGTTGAACTGGCCGGGCCCTGACGCCCGTGGCGCCCCCGGCGTGCAGATGGCGGCGTCGTTGATCGGGTCGCGGCCCGGCTCGAGCCCCTTCCAGATGATCCCGAGGCGTACCACGGTGAAGCCGAGCTGGGCCATGCGTTGGGCCTCGTTCGGGGTGAGGACATTGCGGCCGGTACCGCTGACCTCCACCTCGTAGGGGGGAATCTTGTAGACGAGGTCGACCCCGTGGAGCAGCACGGTCCTGCCCTCCTGGTCGATAAGCCAGGCCCCGCCCGGAGCCCGCAGGGGACCGACCGGTCCTTTGGCCGGGTTGGGGACGGGAAGGGACGCCGCCGATGCCGGGCCGCCGCACGTTGCCAGCGAGATGGCCAGTGGGACACCCACCCAGAAGACGTACCGCGGTAACCATCGGAGCGGCCTGGTCACGGAGCAGAGTCTGGCCCATCGGGGCTGGGGGCGACACTGCTACCGTGACCCCGAGGTCGGGGCGGGCCGGCGTGCTCCAGAAGGCCGGACGAACCAGGGAGGATGCAGATGCGGGTCGGAGTGCACCTACCCCAGTACGGACGGGTGGCTGGCCCGGACTCCATCAGGCGGGCGGCCGTCCAGGCCGAGGAGCTCGGCTTTTCAGATGTGTGGGTGAGCGACCACGTGGTCCATCCGGCCGCCCAGACCTACCCGTCGCCGTTCCTGTTCGACCCGTTGGCCACACTCACGTGGGCGGCGGCCGTGACCGAGCACATCGGGCTCGGCACCAGTGTGCTGGTCGTGCCGATGCACAATCCCCTCGAGCTGGCCAACTCGCTGGCCAGCCTCGACGCCCTGTCGGGGGGCCGGCTCACCATCGCGGTGGGCGTCGGATGGTCCGAGCCGGAGTACACGGCCCTCGGCTACGACTTCCACGACCGGGGGGAGCGCCTCGACGAGGCCATCGACCTCTTCCGGGCCGCCTGGTCCGAGGACCCGACCAGCTTCGGTGGGAAGTTCACCTCGTTCGAAGATCTCCGCATCCTGCCCAAGCCGAGTCATCCGATCCCGATCTGGATCGGCGGGCGCAGCGAGCCCGCCTACCGACGCGCCGACGAGCGAGGTGACGGATACCAGGCGGTGGGCCTCACCCCGGAAGAAGCCGGCCCGGTGGCCGAACGCATCCGCCGCGGCCACCCCGAAGCCAGCTTCCCGATCTCACTGCGTACCGGCTGGGACCCCCAGGGCATGGATCCCGACCTGATCCGTGACGAGCTGGCCGCCTTCACCGAGGCCGGGATCCAACACGTCGTGGCAGCCCCGTGGCGGCGGGACGTCGACGACTGGCTCCGGTCCATGGACCAACTGGCCGAGGTGGTGCTCTGACGCTAGGGGGATGGGGGGCCGGGTTAGTCTCGGCCCGTGACCATCACCCTCGAGGGCGGCCGGGTGCTCGGGTGCCTGGTGGAGAAACAACTCACCACACCGCAGCAGTATCCCCTCACCATCAACGCGCTGTCATCGGCCTGCTCGCAGACCACCAACCGCGAGCCGGTGCTGGCGATGGACGAAGACGCCGCGGCCCGGGCGCTGCAGGAGCTCAAAGAGCTCCACCTGGTCCGATTCGTCCTCCCGTCGCACGGGAAGTCGGTCATCCGCTACCGCCACGTGCTCGACGAGACCTACGGCCTCGACCCCGCCCGGCTGGCCCTGGTGGCGGTGCTGCTGTTGCGGGGGGCCCAGACCCCGGGGGAGCTCCGGTCGCGCACGGCCCGCATGGCGGAGTTCGACTCACTGGACACCATCCAGCGCGATCTGGAAGTCCTGGCCGATCGACCCGAACCGCTGGTGGTGCAGCTGCACCGGCGCCCGGGTCAGAAAGAAGACCGGTGGCAGCAGTTGCTGGCGGCGGAGCCGACCTCGTCCGGCTCGACCGGGGCCGGGGACGAAGGGATCCCCGTCGGTACCGACGCCCCACCGCCGAGCGGCGGAGCGGCCCCATCGATCGGCAGCGAGGGCGGGCGGGCCGACCTCGAGCACCGTGTCGACGAGCTCAGGTCAGAGGTGGACGCCCTCCGTCAAGAGCTCGCCCAACTGACGGCGTCGCTCAACACTCTCCGCAGCAGCCTGGGGGAGTGATGGTGCTCTCGGGTCGGACCCCCGGCCCCGGGCGGTGAAGGACGACCTCGGGTCTTCGATCGGCCGCCACGGTGCATCCGACGGCAACCGAGGCACCGGGGTACGGTGGTCGCCGAGATCCCCGGGGTCCCATGTCGGTCGTCAACCGGGATCGACCTCGATCGGCGAGGAGACACTCGATGGACTATCTGGTCTCGATGACCACCCAGGTGCCCGAGGGAACGCCGGACGCCACCGTCGATGACATCCGCACCCGCGAGGCGCAACGGTCCCGCCAGCTGGCGGCGCAGGGGAACCTCCTGCGCCTGTGGCGCCCGCCTCTCCAGCCAGGCGAATGGCGGACCCTCGGTCTCTTTGTCGCGGAAGACGGCACCGCACTCGAGAAAGTCCTGGCCTCGATGCCTCTGCGCATGTGGCGCCGCGACGAGGTCACGCCCCTCATGCCGCATCCCAACGACCCGCCCGCACCCGGTCGACCGCCCCCGCACGGCGGGAGCCACGAGTTCCTGGTGGCGTTCACCGTCACCGTCCCGCCGGGTACGCCCGCCGACACCGTCGATGCCACCGAAGAGCACGAGGTGGATCGGGTCCGGGAGTTGGCCGATCAGGGACACCTGCTCCGGCTGTGGGCCCTGTCCGGACAGGGCCGGGCCCTGGGCCTGTGGCATGCGGACGACGCCGCCCGGATGGAGTCGATTCTGGAATCGCTGCCGCTGTATCCCTGGGCCGGCGTGATGACCACGCCGCTCACCCCGCACCCCAGTGACCCGGCCATGGCCGGCAGTCGGTGACCGGAGGCACCGTGGGAAAGACCGATCAGAGAGTCGCCATCGTCACCGGGGGCTCGCAGGGCATCGGCGCCGGCATCGTGGCCGGGTTCCGGCGGCAGGGTTGGGCCGTGGTGGCCACATCCCGGAAGATCCGACCGGTCGAGGACCCCGACGTGCTGACCGTGGACGGTGACCTGTCGGACCCCGCCACCGCCGAGCGCATCGTCAATGGCGCACTCGAGCGCTTCGGCCGAATCGACACCCTGGTCAACGATGCCGGCCTCTACATCTCCAAGCCCTTCACCGACTACACCGCCGACGACTACGAAGCCGTGGTCGGTCTGAATCTCACCGGGTTCTTCTGGCTGACCCAGCGCGCCATCGCCGTGATGTTGGCGGGTGGGGGCGGCCACGTCGTCAACCTCACCACCACCCTGGCCGACTACGCCAACTCCGCCGCGCCCTCTGTTCTTACTTCACTCACCAAAGGTGGTCTGGCCTCGGCCACCAAATCACTGGCCATCGAGTACGCATCTCGGGGCATCCGGGTGAACGCAGTCTCGCCCGGCATCATCCAGACGCCGGCCCAGCCGGCCGACAGCTACGCCGGCCTCGGGCCCCAACTCCCCCCGGTCGGCCATGTGGGGCAGGTCAGCGACATCGTGGACGGCATCCTCTTCCTCGAGTCATCACCGTTCATCACCGGCGAGATCCTCCACATAGACGGCGGTCAGATCGCCGGCCATTGACCGGCCGGCGGCCCGCCTCAGCGATCCCGAGCCGCGGCGGTGTCGGTATTGATAGCGTCCCACTGTGCCTTCCCCATGGCCGACGGTCACCTATGACGACTGGCACGAGACATGCGACACATTGCACGGGCACACTCAGGTGCTCGGCAAACTGGCGGTGGCCCTGGCCCCGGCCGAGCCGCAGCTCCAACACGCGGCGCTGCGTCTGACTCCTCGGGGGTGGGAGACGGCTCCCCTGCCGGCTCCGGACGGCTCGGGGACCTTGGGGGTCGCGCTCGATCTGCGATCTCATGAGGCAGTGGTCGAAGCCAGTGCTGGCGGGGTCGGACGGGTGTCCCTGGTCCCGGACCGTCCGGTGGGCACGGTTACCCGAGAGGTCTTGGCCGTGGTCCACGACCTCGTCGGCCCGGTCGAAATCAACATGACACCCCAAGAGGTCCCCTGGACCGTACGACTCGACGTCGACGAGGAGCACGCCCGCTACGACCCCGATCAGGTCGCTTCCTACTTCGCCGCCGCCACCCAGGCCGCCCTGGTTCTGGCCACGTTTCGAGCTCCCTATCGGGGACGTTCCACTCCTGTCAATGCCTGGTGGGGCTCCTTCGACCTGGCGGTCAGCCTGTTCTCAGGTCGACCGGCAGCTCCGCCGTCGGACGATTTCATCATGCGCAACGCCATGGATGCCCAGGAGATTGCCATCGGCTGGTGGCCCGGGGATCAGAAATATCCCGAAGCCGCCTTCTATGCCTACACCCACCCCGCCCCACCGGAACTGTCCCGGTCCACGCTGTCTCCCGAGTCCGCCCACTGGGACGCGGCCCTTGGCGAGTTCGTTCTCAACTGGAGCGACGTATGCGGAAGCTCCGATCCGCGATCGGCTGCTCTCGAGTTCTGCCGTTCTGCGTACCACCACGGGTGCGCCGTGTGCGATTGGGATCCGGCGCTGTCAGCCACTGGCGACGGGGTACCGCCCCCGGTCGTCTAGGGAGTCCGGCCCGCCGAGGTCGGCACTGCCGGGTTCGTGACCCAGGGGGGACTCCGTCTTCGAACCAAGGCCGGCCAGCCGGGTGTGCGATGGTGGCGGCGCCGGACACCCCGGCTCGGCCCTCGGTCATGTCGGATCGACTCCGAGGTGGATCTCCGGGTCGCCGGACTGGTGGGTCACCGTCTGCCGGATGGAGACGATTCGGAAGTCTCCCTGCCGGTCACTGTTCAGCGTGAACTCGTAGGTCCCAAAGGAGTGGAAGTGCCGGGGGCCGGATCGCTCGAACCTGAATATTTGGAAATTGCACCGAGCCCGCAGGCTCCCGCGATCCTCCGTGTCGAAGACCACCAGATTGCTGTGGTTGTGTTGCAAGTCAAGGTGATCGAGGGCAGCTCGGCGCAGTTCGCAGTAGTGGGAAGCCGACTCCTGCTCCGGTGGCGTGCCCCGCAGGTCGCCGTAGTCGATCCACAGTTGGGGGGCGAGACATGCTTCGAGACCGCCCCAATCGTGTTGGTCGAAGGCCCGTTGGAATCTGCAGATCGAGTAGGCAACATCGAATCGATCGGATTCGCTGACGGCCACGGGCCCCAGCTTACCGACCGTCCTCACGCCGCCGTTGGGACCGGCAGGTCCAAAACCACGGCCTAGGGAGCGGGCGCCAGCTTGAGCGCCACCAATTGCGTCGGCGAGCCGACCGGTAGGTAGATCTCGCCACCGGCGACCGACATCCACCCATTGATCATTCCCGGACCCTTGTAACTCCACACCACGGCACCGTCGGCCCGGTTCAGCGCCAGCACCGTCCCCTGGTAGGTGGCAGTGAGCACCAAGTTGTTGACAATGGTGACGCCTCCGGTGGGATCACCGGGGACTTTGGTGTCCCACATGATCCTTCCCGTACGAGCCGACATGGCGACGACGTCGCCGTCCATGGTGCCGATCTTCCCGCCGAAATATGCCGTCTGGTCGGGCTCGAGGGTCGATGGGGCGTTCAACGCGGCCGCGTAGACCACGCCGCCCGCCGACGCCGGTGGAGCCAGTACGCCCCCGTAGGTTCCCGGCAAGACGGTGGTCGGACCGGTGAGCCGGGGCAGGTCACCGTCCTGGTGGATCCCAACCGGCGTCTTCCACAACAGTTGGCCGGTGCCGGGATCGAGTCCGAGCACGTAGCCCCCCTTGCCGGCGCTGACGGCGACCTGGTGGGTCCCGTCCACGGCCCGGCTCACCGGGACCAGCATGGCCTGCACCTCATCGCGGTCGTAGAGGTCGTGGGGAAAGGCCTGGTGGTACCAGAGCAGCTTTCCGGTGGTGGCGGAGAGCGCCACCATCGAGTCGGTATAGAGATTGGGGCCGGGTCGGCTCGATCCGTTGGGGTACTGGCTGGTGCCGACGAACGGGGCCGGATTGGCCACTCCCCAGTAGAGAACGCCATCGCTGATGTCGATGGCCGGCGGGTACCAGCCACCCCCGCCCGAGTTGACCGAGGGGTTGCCCCACAGGTCCTTGGAGCGGACGGTGTCGAAGGTCCAGTCGATGTCGCCGGTAAAGGCGTCGAGCGCCTCCAGGTATCCGACCGATCCGCCGGTGTAGAGATTGCCGATCGCCACCGGCACCGAGGCCACGTAGACCCTCCCCCCGTAGGGGAGGGTCTGGATGTCGACCCCCTGACCCGGCGTCGTGGTGATCTGACGGTTCCACAGGGGGGCGCCGTTGGACAGACTGAAGGCGGCGACGCCGGTGGGCGTGGATGCGAACACCATCCCCCACCCGACTGACACGCCATAGGGGCCGATACTGAATCCCAGCGCCTTGGTCTGCCATTTCACCCGGCCCGACGACACATCGATGGCATAGACCGTTCCGCCCTCGTCCTGGACGTAGGCCACGCCGGCCACGATGATCGGAGAAGTAGAAGCGCCGATGGACATGGGCACGCTCCAGGCCGGCATCAGACGGGACACCGTTGACGCCCGGATCGGCGACACCCCGGCGTCTCTGGAGTTCAAATAGTCGTGATCAGGGAGAGGCCAGGCACCGGCCTGACCGCGGACCTCGGGAGGAACACCCGACCGAGTCGATGGAACACGCGGTTGGCCGGCCGCGCCCACGCCGCCGCCGACGACCAGACCGACGATCGTCAACATGGCGGTGGCGGCCACGGGCCCTATCCAAGCCCTCGGACGTCGCCGGCGAAACGTGAGCGGCATCGGTTCCCCCTTGCTCACGGGAAACACTAGCGGTCAGGCTCGGGTACGGCCTTGGCCGGGGATCAGTGGATCCCTGCGGACCCCCTCGGATCCGGGACCGCGCCGGCCACCGGATGATCCGCGCTCAGTCGACCGATGCGGCGGCACGGTCGCGCACGGCGCGGGCTGCCTTCTTCGCCTCGTACATTGCCTCGTCGGCCTGGCGTACCAACGTCATCGGATCGGTATCGGAATCGCACCGGGTCAGGGCGACACCCACGCTCGCCTCGAGGGGAACGACCCGACCGTTCACACGGATCGTCTGTCGAGACACGCTGCGACGAATGTTCTCCGCCGCCGCGTCCCCGGCGCAGCTGTGTTCGTGGCACAACACGACCAGGAATTCGTCGCCCCCCAGGCGACCGACCACGTCGCATTCGCCGGTGGCATCCAATAGGGCCAGGCCGGTGCTGGCAATGGCCGCGTCGCCCACCTCGTGCCCGTAGGTGTCGTTGAGGGGCTTGAGACCGTCGAGGTCGATGAACAATACCGCCACCGTCTCGCCCGCCTCTCGCCGCCGGCTGACGTCATTGTTGAGATGATCGAGCACCGCGGCCCGGTTGAACAGGCCGGTCAACTGGTCGTGGGTGGCTGCCTCGTGCAGCAGTTGACGCTGCAGCTCGCGTTCGCGGATCCGCTGAGACAGCGTGTCGACCGACGCCTGGAGGGCACGGCCCGTCCGCCCCGGCAGCGGGTTGAGTTGCTCCAGGTGTGAGAGGTCTTCGTCGGCAAGGGCCACGGCCGTTGTCTCCACCGCCTTCAACGTGGAGCTCATGTCGTTGAACGCGGCCGTGGTGGTCACGACCTCCCGAGGGCCGGTCTCGGGAAGCGGGGACACTCGAAATCTCCGCTGTGGACTTGGAAGGCGGTGGTGGCGAGTCGTTTCGAGCGGACGGGTGAGCACCCGCCCGGCCAGGATGACCCCGCCGACGCTGACGACGACGAGCACGGCCAGAAAGACGAGCTCACCGATCAGGCGGTGGGTGGCGCTGGATGCCAGCGCCAGCGCCGTGTTGTGGAGGTCCCGGGAGGCGGCGACCACCAGTGAGTTGAGGTCGGCCAGGTAGTGGAGCCCCGGGGCCATGGAACTGCCGGCGAAAGCCACGTTGCCGGCGAAGGGCGGGGCGAACCGGCCAGGGCGACGGTCAGTCCCTGCTGGATCGTCCCGGCGAAATGCTGGTCGGCCGGGGTTGTGCTGGATGTGGATGCCACGCGGTTTGTGCCATCGGGCTCAAGTGCCCGGCGAACTCCGAGGTGGCGGCGTTGTAATCGCCGCTGGCCTGGATCAGTTCCTGCTTGGCGGTGGTGGGTCCGATCCCTTCGAGCACATAGATCGCCCCTTCGACCTCGTGGCCACCGGCCAGGAACGACTCGTAGGTCTGGCGGAGCGTCGCCGCATGCACCTCGAACGACCCCGGTGCCTGCCAGGTCGAGATGTCGTTCTCCAGGCGATTGAAATCCCCGTACCAGATGTCGTTGATATCGGTCGACATCTTGGCCATGAAGGTCTGGGCGACGGCGAATGACACGGTGTCGTCCATCACCCTCGGGATCAGGGCCTGTAGCTGGGCCACGTCGGCCCTGAGGGTCGGCGTCGACGAGAAGGTCGGGAATCCGGCGATCCGCGCCGTTCCCTCGGCCAGCTGGGTGCGGAACGGGACCGCCGGCTTGAGCAGAGTGTCGAGCACGGACTCGCTGACACCGATCTGGGCGGCGTAGGACACGGCCAGAAGCGGAACCGACAGGGGGTTCATCTCGGCCCGGGCGGACGCCACGGTCTGCAGCTGGGCGGCGTCGGCCGCCACCACCTGGGCGTGTTGGCGAAACGACCAGCTCGAGAGCACACCGGATTCGGTGAAGATACCGGTAGCCAGCAGCGGGAGCACAACCACCAGTACCAAGACGAGACGCACCCCGGGATGCCAATCGGCGGCCGTCCTGTGGCCGCGTCCGTGCCGGTCGGTTGTCGAACCGAACCGAGACCCGCCGTCGGAGTCCGCTCTCTCGCTGACGCGTGGAGCCTGACCTGTGATTTCCACCATTGATTTTCTTATCGACTGCTGCGAACAGATTCTTGATGGGCGCACGAACGTCCAGCTCAGGGTGCACCTTGCCCTCCGTTCACTCCGGGCCGGAGGTGATGGCGCCCGCCTTCCCCCCAAATCCGATGCGACTTCCGGTCAACTGGGTGCCCGGCCGCATCCGGGGCGTGGTCCCACTGACCCGTCCCTGCTGATTGCCCTGGAGGTGTCGGTAGGCTCGGGCCGTGCCGCTCCCCCCCAGACTGCCCGCAGCCAGCGGACCAGGGAGGCCCTGCGGCGGGCGGCGCAGGTGCGCTTCTTGGCCCAGGGGGTGGAAGACACCTCGGCCGAGGAGATCGCGGCCGACGCCGGGGTGACCCTGCGAACCTTCTACCGCCACTTCACCTCGAAACACGACCTGCTCTTCGAGGACTACGACGCCAGTCTGGCCTGGTTCCGAGTGGCGTTGGAGAGCCGACCCGCCGAGGAGACCGTCACCCAGGCGGTCCTGGCCGCCATCAATTCGTTCCCCTTCGAGCGCGAACAGCATGTACGACATCGTCGCGCTCCGCCACCGCCAGGTCGACCGGGCCCGGGTCGAACGCCACATCAGACAGGTCCAGGCCGAGTTCGCGGTGGAGATCGAACGCCACCTGCTGCGCCGGAGCGTCCCCGAGGGCCCCGACGCCGCCTTCCTCACCGCGGTAAGCGCCCAGTGCATCGCCGCCGCCACCTTCGCCGCCCTGGACGAGTGGATGCGGACCGGCCACGACCTCGACGAGTTGGCCCGGCTCACCGAGCTGGCCCTGGTCCGGCTGGAGCGCGGCCTCCTCCCCGTCCCGCCGATGTATGGCTCCGGTATGTCAAATTAGACAAAACCTCGGCCCGTCACTACCGTGACCCGAATGCCGGACTACGACGCCGTCGTCATCGGTGCCGGTCACAACGGCCTCACCGCGGCCGCGGTGATGGCCCGGGGCGGGATGCGGGTCCTGTGCTTGGAGAAGAACCATTTCATCGGGGGCATGGCCACCACCACCGAACTGGCCCGCGGCTACCGGTTCGAGCTGGCCGGCTCCATCCAATTCCCCGTCCCGAACGAGATCTTCGACGATCTCGGCTTTTCCGCCTGCCCCATCTACGAACCCGAGGTGCAGTCGGCCAGCATCGGTCCGTCCGGAGAACCTCCCGTCCTGCTGTACAGCGATCCGACCAAGCTCATGGAGCACCTGAACGACTCACTCGGACTGGACGCCGTACTCGGCATGGCCGAAGTGGCGGGATGGGCGGAGGCGCCGGCGCGCGCCATCGGTCGGTTTGACGTGCGCAAGCCGCCCAGGTCGCTGGACGAGATGTGGGCCTGCGCCACCAACGAGAAGGAGCTCCAGGCCATCCGCACCGCCCTCTTCGGCAGCGTGATGGACGTCGTCGACCAGTTCTTGCCCGACCGGGAGAAGCACGCCCAGGTCCGAAGCATGCTCGCCTTTCTGGCGGTGAACTCCACCTATCGGGGCCCGTACTCGCCTGGGAGCGCCCTCTGTCTGGCCTTCGCTCTCGCCTCACCGGGAGAGGCCACCATGTCCAAGGTCCGTGGTGGGATCGGCACCATGTCCGAGCACCTGCTGGCCCTGTTCGAACGGCACGGCGGCGAGCTGCGCCGACACGTCAAGGTCTCCGGCATCAACACGTCGGGGGGCAGGGTGGAGGGGGTCACCCTGGCCGACGGTGAGGTAGTCACAGCGCCGACGGTGGTCTCCAACCTGGACCCGACCGCCACCTTCACCCAGCTGCTGGACCGGGAGACACTGGGGCCGTCCTTCGGGCAACGGGTCGACGCCATCGACCACCGTGCCGCCTACTTCCAGGTGCACTTCGCCCTCGACGGTCTGCCTGAGTACGCCCCTCCGTACGACGTCCTCAACCAGGGCGACCTCCGCCACAACGTCACCTTGTTCGGGACCGCCGAGGAGCTCCAGCGCGACTTCGAAGGGTGCGTCCGGGGGATCGTGCCCGCCTCGCCTTCGTTCAACCTCTCGGTTCCCAGCCTGCGGGATCCCGACCTGGCCCCGCCGGGAAAGCACGTGGCCAGCAGCTTCGCCTTCTATGCCCCGATCGGAGCCAGCCATGCCGACCAGAGCACGTTTCGTGACGAGATGGCCCAGCGCATCGTGGCCAAGATCACCGCTCGGGCCCCCAACTTCGGCGACCTGATCGAGCGGCAGTTCAACTACCCGGCCCACACCTACGAGCTCATGTTCGGGTGCACCGGCGGCGACTTCACCCATGGTCTGCTCCAGCCCGAGTTCATGGGCCCGTTCCGTCCGGGGCCACGGGGCTGGCCCGACTGCCCGGTACCGATCGAGGGTCTCTACCTCTGCGGGGCCGGTTGCCACGGCGGGCCGGGCGTCACCTTCATCCCCGGCTACAACTGCGGGTACGACGTGCTGGAGACGGCCGGCTCCTCTCGGTTGTAGCGGATCTGGCGCTCGACGAAGGCCAGGTAGAACGCCACCGCGAAGGCCAGGCTGGTGAAGAGGCTCATCACGAAGAAGATCCACGGCACCGCCATCCCCCGCCGCCGGCCGTCGACGATGGTCCACAGGGGCAGGATCACCACGTTGACCATGGTGTAGTCCTGGGCGGCCGAGTCAGATGCCCACGAGGAGAACAGGGCTTTGACGTAGGCCACATACGTGGCCTGGTGCCCGAATTGGTGGACATAGCGGATGTTGAAGTACCAACCGAGGCACAACGAGATGAGTCCCAGGGCGTAGTAGATGCCCTCGAGCCCGGTGACGGGCCCGGCCCGGCCACCGACGAACAGCCGGCGGTTGGCCCAGAAGGCGACGGCCGTGCTGGCCAGGCCGAGGGCGCCGTAGAACAGCAGCGACGTGGACATGGCCCTCTCTCTCCTCCGACGAGTGAGCCCACTCTAAGTGTCAAATATGACAATTCGGGGATGGGACCGGGCGAGGTGGCGGTCGACGGAACAACAACGCGGTTCGAAGCCGCGACCGGGAAGCAAATACCATCGTGAGGTGGCACCGGCACGAGCAGCTCCCTCGACCTCCCGCCAGTCCGAGAGCGGTCCTCGGTTTCGAGGCTGGCAGCTGGAGATCGTCGAGTTCTTCGATGAGCTCGAGATCGACAACACCAAGCGCTACTGGACGGACCACAAGGAGTTCTATGTGGCCGCCGTGCTTGCTCCCATGCAGGCACTGCTGGCCGAGCTGGAACCCGAGTTCGGCCAAGGCCGCGTCTTTCGGCCCTACCGGGATACACGATTCAGTTCCGACAAGTCTCCGTACAAGACCAACATCGCCGCTCACAACCCCGCCGGCTACATCTCGCTGTCCTCCGACGCCCTCGGAGCCGGTTCGGGGCTCTACCTGCCATCCTCCGATCGGCTCGCCCGCTATCGTGCCGCGGTTGCCGATGAGAGGAGTGGTGCCGAGCTGACAGGACTGGTGGAAGCGCTACGAAGGAAACACATACAGGTATCGGCACGCGAGACCCTGAAGTCAGCGCCACGGGGGTACGCCAGCGACCACCCGAGAATCGAACTCCTCCGGCACAAGGGACTCACGGCGTGGAAGGAATGGCCGGTGGGAGCCTGGCTGGCCACCGCGGCACCCAAGCGACGGGTCATCGAATTCCTCCGAGCCACCGCTCCGCTCAGACAGTGGATCGAGAACAATGTCGGAGGGCCCGAGGGACCCTGAATCGGAAAGGGAGGTCGGCCGGGACGCCGAGGCCTACCGGCGGAGCCGGTAGGCCGTGATCGGGTCCGGGAACCCCTTGAGCACGAGACCGGGAACGACATCGAACACGAACTCGCTGGTCGATCCCCGGGTCGGCTCGGACACGACAACGGTGCTCGGATCGGCGGCGGTCACGAGTCGGGCCGCCAGATTGACGTCTGGTCCGTACAGATCCCCGAACACCGAGACCATCTCTCCGGTGGCCAGTCCGACCTTCACCGGCGGCAGTTGGTCCCGGCCGAAGTCCCTCACCAGCTCCAGAGCGATCCGGCACCCGTCGGCAGGGTCCTCGGTGACGAACATGGCCTCGTCACCGATCGTCTTGACGATCTGCCCGTTGCCCCGAGCCACCGCTTCCACGGTGCGCCGGTCGAACTCGATGAGCACAGCCGTCAATTGACGGACGGTGAGCGAAGCGGACACCTCGGTGTAGCCGACCAGGTCGACGAAGCCGACGGTGCGGTGCAGCGTCACTGCCGATCGCTCTTCGTCGGTCGACCACACCCGCTCGGCCACCGCCACCATCTGACGGCGGAGCAGGGCATCGAGGGTACGGACGAAGGCGGGCAGCAGGGTGCGGGCCAGTCCCGAGGTCTCCTTGATGAAATCCACTGATCGGGTGCCCTGGTCCTTCCGGGGCAACTGCACCCTGAGCCGGAAGCCCCCGAGGAGGGTCTCGGCGACCCGGGCCATGGCACTGCCCGTCACCCGGGCCAGCTGCATGGTCGCTTCCTCACCGAGCAGGTGCGTTCCGTCGACGGCCAGGAGTCGAATGGTGTCCGACTCCTCGACCGTCATGGGCTTGTCGGGATCGACCGAGAGGCCGAGAGCGGTGCACAGTCGTTGGGCCACATCCAGCCCGATGTCGGGTGACGCCGCCACCTGGCGCAAGGTGAACGGCCCCCGGGGTCGCAGGTTGATGTCCATGGCCAGTTCCTCGAGGTCGGTAGAGGCCGCGACCTCTTCGAGGGTGGCCCCCCGATCGACCACGTACTGAATGAGCTCGAGCCGATCAATGGAGTCGGGCGCCGAGGGATCGTAGAGACCCAGTCGCTCGAGCTCGTCGGCGTCCGGGGCCGAACCGTCTTCGCTCACGGTCCCAGCCTGCCCGACCGGGGTCTGACCGCGCCGGGAGATGTCGGAGGCGACGACCCCGTCACCGGGCCGTCGGATCAATGGTGACGAGGACCTTGCCGCAGTCCTTGGATCGCCTCCAGCATGCCCATCGCATCGCCGAACTGATCGAGGGGGAACCGGTGGGTGATGAGCGCCGACAGGTCGCGCCGGGCCAGCAGATCGATGGCATCGGCGAACCGGGGTGGGTACTCCATCGACCCTCGGATGGTGAACTGTTTCATCAACACCATGAGGTAGTTGGTCGGAATCGGCTCGTAGTGGAGGGCGACCACCGAGAGCCGACTACCCACGGCCCCGTGATCGAGGACGTCGGTGATGACACCGGCCGACCCCGAAGCTTCGATGAAGGCGGACGTGGCCGGGGTCGGTCCGAACATGGAAGGGCTTCGATCCCGTGGAGACGCCCGAGCTCCTCCCAGACGTCGGTCGTCGCCGGGTTCAGCGCGGCCTGGGCGCCGAGCCCGAGGGCCAGGTCGAGTCGGGTGGGGCTGAGATCGACGGCCACCACCCGGTGGTGGCCGCGGTCGACCAGAGTGGCGATGGCGGCGAGGCCGATGGGCCCGCACCCGAACACCGCGACACCGTCGCCGGGCTCGGCCTCGGCCTGGTCGGCAGCGTGCATGCCGACGGCCAGCGGCTCGGCGAATGCGGCCACGTCGAGCGGCAGATCGTCGGGAACACGATGGAGGCGACCGCGATCGGCCTCGGTGACCAGGAGGAGCGGGGTCAGTCCTCCTTCGGGTGCCCCGTTGCCGATCCGACCGAGATCGTCGCTTGCCGGGTTGGACGACGACCCGGTCGCCGACCCGGGCGGTCGTCACGTCGGATCCGACCCAGTCGACCACACCCGCCATCTCGTGGCCGAGGCACATCGGGGTCCCGCCCGGGCCGGCGAGCCCGCCCATCCTGATGTAGGACAGATCGCTGCCGCAGATCCCGCAGGCCGCCGACCCGGACCACGACGTCGTCGGGCCCCGGGGTCGGGCTCGGGAACCTCGTCGACCCGGACGTCACCGGGACCGTGCACCCGAACCTGGCGCACCGAGGGCGCTCCGGTCAGCTCTCGTCGGGCTGGAACAGGAACCCCATGGCCTCGCGCATGGCGGCATCGACGATCTCGATGCGGACGCCGAGGTCGTTGCGGTGGTAGGCGAACGACACCGGCGCGTCAGTCACCGGCGCGGCCGCAGATCTGCATGGGGCACCCGGACCCGGCCAGCTCGGCACCGTCAGCGGCCAGATCGTCACTCCAGAACCCGATGTGGTGGAGATTCGAGTACTGGTTGCAGACCCACACCGAGCCGGGCACCTCCTCGATCAGCTCCAGGTGGGGAGCGTCGACCGAGTAGCACATGGTGGTGGGCAGAACGAGATCACGCCCGGAGCCGTCGCGGTAGCTCGGCCGCGTCGAGGTGGAGGACCGGCCCCCACCTGACGCCGAGTTGCTCGCTCAGCTCCAGCCTGGGCCGCGGCCAGGTCGGGAACGACGATGCCGACGTGGTAGTGGGGCGACAGCGGCCGGTGCTCATGGGAGGAGGTAGCCGCCGTCGGCAACGAGCACGTGGCCGGTGATGAAGCTGGCGGCCGAGCTGGCCAGGAACTGCACCGCGCCGGCGATCTCCTCGGGTGTGCCCAGTCGGCCCATCGGCGTGTGGGCCAGCTCGGCTGTTCGAGAGCTCGGGGAAGTGCGCCATGGGGGCGGTCATCGGCGTGTCGATGACGCCGGGGGCGACGGCGTTGACCCGGATGCCGTCACTCGACCCACTGGCGGGCCAGGTTGCGGGTGAGCGTGATGAGCCCGGCCTTGGCCGACCCGTAGCCGGGGACGATGGGGATGGACCGGAATGCGGCCAGCGACGCCATGCTGATCACACTGGCACCTCCTTCCAGCGCGCTGGCGGCCAACCGGTCCCGGCAGCCGGTCGTGAGGCGCATCGGGCCGACGAGGTTCAAGGTGAGGGCGGCGGCGAAGGTGTCCGGCTCCCATTCGTCCCGGCCTCCGGGGAAGTTGGCGCCGGCGTTGTTGACGAGCACGTCGAGCCGGTCGAGCGAGGCGACCAGCGCGTCGATCGAGTCGCGGATCGGTCATCTCGAGCTGCCGGTAGGAGAACTGGCCGAGGTCGGTGTCGTAGTCGCCCGGCCCACTCCGGGTGCCGGTGACCGTCACCGCCGCCCCGGCGGCGGCGAACGCGGTGGCGACGGCGTGGCCGATCCCGCTGGTGCCGCCGGTGACCAGGACCGCGGCGTCGGAGAAGTCGAAGGTGACCTGGTTGGTCATCGGCCCTCCATCCGATCGATCGACCGGGTGAGCCAGGCCCGCTCCCAGAAGTTGGTACTGGCGTCGAGCAGCGAGCGGCTGGCGTCGGTGGCCACCGCCCGGGCGCCGGCGTGGTCCGGCTCGGCGGCGAGGACGATGTCGGTGAGATGGAGGGCGGCCACCGGCTCCGCCGCGTCGAGCCGCGCCCGGGCCGCGTCGACCAGGGCGTCCGCACCGGCGGCGGCCACCAGGTCGGCCGCCACCGCCGACGGCGGCACGTCGTAGAGCTCGGTCGTGGAGCGGTGGTGGAACCAGCCTGCGTAGTTCTCCCAGATGGCCCGGACGTTCCACGACGTCTTGCCGTAACCCTCGCCGACGTCGAGGTGGTCGGGCGTGCGGATCTCGCGCATGAGGGTGTGGACGTCGGTCCCCGTCGTTCATGCCGTCGACGGTCCGGTCGTGGACCCACTGGGTGGCGTCGCGCATCGCCGTCACTTCGGCGGCGATCCGGTCCGCCCCTTCGATGGGGTCGAAATGACCGGTGAGGAGCCGATCCGGCGCCAGGTCGAGGACGAGGTCGAGCGAGTCGACGTAGGTCAGGGCGTCGCGGTAGCGGTCGCCGCGCATGGTGACCAGGTTGGGGACGTGCCCGAAGAGCGCCCCGAACAGGTTGCCGGTGAGCGCGGTCCGGCTCTCGGGAAGCCAGATGACGAGCGAGTCGGTCGTCTCGCCGCCGGGGGTCGAGACCAGCACGAGCTCGCGTCCACCGATCGCCAGCTCCAGCCGGTCGTCGAAGGTCGTCGTCGGTTCGGGCCGGGCCTGGGCGGTGGCACCGGCGCCCAGCGACTCGGCATGCTCCATGGCGGCGAGGATGGCCCGCATCCAGGCGAAGGCGGCGTTGCGCGACCGGAACGGCTCCAGACGCTCGTTGTCGGCCCGCCACGAGGAGAAGTTCGCCTGGGCGATCAGCTCGGTGCCCTCGTCGGCGCAGGCTGTCCGTGCCGCCCACATGGTCGAAGTGACCCTGGGTGAACACGATCGCCCGGGTCGGAGCGTCGTCGACGGCGTCGTAGGCCCGGCGGTGGAGGGGGCCTTCGAACCCCATGCCGGTGTTGACGATGATCCGTGCCGTCGTCGGTCTGGAGCAGGTAGCTGTTCGACAGCCCGGGCGACAGCCAGATGCCGTCGCCCAGGTCGAGTCGCGGGCTCTCCGGTCGACGGCGACGATGGCGTCTGCACCCGGTCGTTCTCGGTGGATGCCGGTCATGGTCAGACCACCTCCCTGGTGATCTGGGGGAACGCCTCGAAGTAGAAGGCGAACCGCTCGTAGAGGTCGTCGGGATCGAGCCCGAAGTCGCCTCGGAGGTCATAGACCACGCGGCCCTCCTTGCCGCGGGGATTGCCGGCCAGGTAGGTGGTCAGCTCGACCTGCGACCGCTCGGTGACCTCGAGGCCGGCGGTGGCGAGGATCGGTCGTCGCCATGGCCAGGTCGTCGGCCATGAACGCGCCGAACTCGACGTCGACCCGCTGGTCGGTCGGGATCAGATGGGCGTCGCGGACGGCCGCCCGCAGCAGACGCTCGATCCGGTCGATCCAGTAGGCGGCCAGTTCGTCCGGCTCGATCGTGCACCCGCCGCAGCCGATCGCCGTAGGCGAGCATGGTGATCGCCGACTGCAGCACGGCCACGGGGTCCCGCAGCGTGAAGGCGATGGTGGCGTCCGGGAACGTCTCCAGCAGCGGGCCCAGGTGCTCGAGGTGCTGCGGGGTCTTCAGCACCCAGCGGTTGGGACCCCGCAGGTACGTCAGCACCTGCAGCTCCCGGCGCAGGAAGGCGTAGTGGGCCCGGTGGTCCAGGCCCAGGTAGTGGTCGCGCCAGGACGGGACCCGGGCGTGCCACTCGAGGACGTAGGAGCACAGGTCGAGGTCGAGGAGCTCGCACTCCTCCTCGATGCTCCAAGGGGGCCGGTCGTGCATCAACGACGCCAGCGGTGCGACCGTGCGGGACGTCTCGTAGGTGGCGAGGCACCGGAGGTAGCGGGGATCGACCCCGTCGCGGCCGGGCCCGTCCCCGAGCACGGGGGTCGGCTCGGCCACCTCCCACCACGGCATCGACCGAAAGCGGGAGTCGGCGGCCAGGAGGTTGACCAGGTGGGTGGTGCCCGACCTCGGCAGCCCGACCACGATGACCGGTGGCTCGAGCTCGACGTCGTCGGCCTCGGGATGACGGCCCACGAAGTCCTCGCAGCGGAGCCGGGCCTTGAGCAGTCCGACCAGCCGGCCCCGCACGATGTAGCGACCCAGTCCCGACAGCCCGGTGTCGGTCTCCACCGCGTCGACCTGGGCGGCCAGCCGACCGAGCAGGCCCGGGTCCCCGAAATCGGACAGTCCGGTGTCGGCACAGGCCTCGGCGACCAGCCCATCGACGTCGAGATCGACCGTCATGGTGAGGGCGTGCTCGTAGAGCGACTGCTCCGCGCCCTCGCGACGGGGCTCGCGCAGATCGTCGATGCGGACCTCGTTCACCGCCGGTCGCCTGTCGAACCGATCGGGTCAATGGTGGCCGCCGGAGCTGCCCGGTCGAGACCGGCGTCACCTCTACCGCCGCCTCCCGGCTCCCGGGTTGGGGACACAATCACCATTTCGATGGACAACATACCGAAATGCCGGGACCGGCGAACGGGCCTGAGGCCACCTCGCCCGCCGTCCCCCGTGGCTCTCCTCAGGCGAAGAAGGCGTCAGCCTCCTGTTGGTCCTCGAAATAGACACGGATGTCGGACAGCAGGTCGTCGGGATCGGTTTGGACCAGAAACAGCGTCTGGGCCCGGTAGATGGCTCTGTCCCTCTGGAGTTGGACGGACTGGAGCACGGCGATGTGGGACTCGCCCACCATCCAATCGACCCACTTGAGCACGTCGTAGGTATCCGAGGAAAGAGCGAGCAATTTGGCCAGATGGCGCTTGACCTCTGCGGGTCCCCGGAACACGCCCGACAGGGAGCTCCTGCCCGGAACGGTATAGGTGATCCGAGGGGACAGCAGATGGTCGACCTGGTTGAGCTGGTCACTGGAGAGGCTGAGGAAGAACTTCCGCACGTTGACGAGACGAGCTGGCTCGGGCGAGTTCGGCATGGCCGCGATATTAGGCTGACCCCCCACCCGACGGCCCTCCGGTGATAGGGCGTGCCTCGAGCTGGATCCAGCCAAGCGATGCCGGGCGCGACCAGTCCGTAAGCTGCCACCAGCGGAGGCAGGTCGGAGCGTTGATCGTAGGCTGCCCCCCGCTGCCCGTCCGGTGGCTTCCAGCGGCCCCACGTCCTCGGTGAAAAGGTGAGCTCTCAGATGGACACCGCAGTCGACGTCGTGCTCTTCGTCATCGGGGTCGCCATGGTCATTACCGCCATGGCCTCGGCCATCAAGTCGACAGTGCTTCCCCGAGCCGTACGAAATCGCGTGGTGACGGTGGTAGTGGTGTCGATGCGGCTGATCTTCCGGCTGCGCCTTCGACGCAATACAAGCTATGAGCGTCAGGACCGGGTGATGGCCTACTTCGGCCCGCTCACCCTGATCGCCGAGTTGGCGGCGTGGATGGCGCTGATCGTCGTCGGCTACTCACTGATGTTCCTGGGCATAGAGACTTCATCACCGAAGCGGGCCGTGGAGCTGTCCGGATCGTCGGTGACCACCATCGGCACCACCGGGTCCCCCCATTTGGCCGCCCAACTGTTGACCTACAGCGAGGCCGGGCTCGGTCTGGTCCTGTTGACCCTGTTGATCACCTATCTCCCGAGCATCTACCAGTCCTTCTCGCGACGGGAGAACGGGGTGAGCCTCCTGGCCGTTCGGGCCGGGTCGCCGCCCAGCGCCACCACCATGCTGATCCGCTATCACCGCATCGAAGACGTGAACTACCGGCTGACCGAGCTGTGGAGAACGTGGGAGTCCTGGTTCGTGGATGTGGAGGAGACCCACAGCTCGTATCCCTTGCTCTCCTTCTTCCGGTCGCCGCACTCGGAACAGTCGTGGATCAATTCCGCCGGCACCCTCCTCGATGCCGCCAGCTTGTGGGTATCCACTGTCGAGCACGGGTCCGACCCCGATGCCCAACTCTGCATACGGGCCGGGTTCCTCTCGTTGCGGTGGATCGCTTCCACCTTCGGCATTCCCTTCGACCCGAATCCGGCCCCCGACGACCCGGTCAGCATCACCAGGGCCGAGTTCGACGCCGCCTACGACGAGATGGCCGAAGCCGGCATAGATCTCAAGCCCGACCGGGAGCAGGCGTGGACCGATTTTGCCGGATGGCGAGTCAACTATGACGTGGCGCTACTCAACCTGGCCCAGTTCTTGGAGTCCCCACCGGTCCCTTGGGTCTCCGACCGGAGCCCCATACGGGCCGAGTACATCTTCACACTCAAGCAGGCGGCCCTGACCAGATTGGGACGGTCCAATCCCAGGACGGGGCGGCGCCACCGACCTGAGCCCTGATCCGACCGGCGACCGTCTCCTGCACGGCTGTCTCGGCAAGCCCGGACGCGTCGAGCGTCCTGCACCGGGGGCGGCTCATCCGCCCAACCGGGCCGGGCCACGTCGAAGGAATGGACCGTCCCCTCCACGGGAGTCGATATGCGGTGGTGCCCTAGTATGACCGCATGCCGGAAACCCGTCGGCCCGACGCGGCCTACGACCCCGAGGCCGTTCGCGCCAAGTATCTCGCCGAGCGCGACAAACGACTGGTCCCCGACCGGTCGAGCATCCGGGACCTCACGACCGACGAGTACTTCGCCCGTTACCGTGAGGACCCGTTCACGCCGCTCGTCGACCGCCAACCGGTGGCCGACGAGGTGGACGTGGTCATCGTGGGCGGCGGGATCGCCGGGCTCCTGGCCGGCGCCAACCTCCGCCGGGCCGGGGTCGAGCGGATCCGTATCATCGACCAGGCCGGCGGGGTCGGGGGCACCTGGTATTGGAACCGGTACCCGGGCGTCATGTGCGACGTCGAGTCCTACATGTACCTGCCCCTGCTGGAGGAGCTCGGCTACGTCCCCACCCGGCGCTATGCGTTCGGCGGGGAGATCCTCGGCCACCTCGAGGCCATCGCCGCCAAATTCGATCTGGTGGATGACGCCCTGTTCCACACCGGGGTGACCCGCACCGAGTGGCTGGAGGACCTGTCCCGTTGGCGGGTCCACACCGACCGCGGCGACGAGGTCACCACCCGCTGGTACGTGCTGGCCGTCGGGATCCTCAACCTCATGAAGCTACCCACCATCCCGGGCATGGAGGACTTCGCCGGGCACTCGTTCCATACCGCCCGGTGGGACTACGACTACACCGGCGGTGGACCCGACGAACCCCTCACCGGCCTGGCCGACAAGGTCGTGGGCCTCATCGGCACCGGCGCCAGCGGGATCCAGTGCGTGCCGCCGCTGGCCGAGTCGGCCAAGCAGCTCTATGTGTTCCAACGCACGCCGTCGGCCATCGGCGAGCGGGGTAACCGACCCACCGATCCCGACTTCGCCCGGGGACTCGAGCCGGGTTGGCAACGGGCCCGGATGGACAACTTCCAGGGGATCATCCTGGGCCGGCCGACCGAGGTCGACCAGGTGGACGATGGATGGACCCGGCACTACGCCAGCGTCAACAACGTCCCCCGGGTCGAAGGTATGACGATGGCCGAGTACATGCGGGCCGCCGAGGAACTCGATTTCGGGATCATGGAGTCGCACCGGCGCCGGGTGGAGGAGCTGGTGACCGACCCGGCCAAGGCCGAGATCGTCAAGCCGTACTACCGCTATATCTGCAAGCGGCCATGCTTCCACGACGAGTACCTCCCGGCCCTCAATCATGCCAACGTCACACTGGTCGACTGTCCGGCCGGGTTCGACCGGATCACCAAGCAGGGCCCCGTCATCGACGGCCGGCAGTACGAGGTCGACTGTCTCATCTACGGCACCGGGTTCGAGGCCGAGCTCACCCCGCTGTACCGACGGGCCGGCCACGAGATCGTCGGCCGGGACGGCATCAGCCTGGCCGAGAAGTGGGCCGACGGCGCCGCCAGCCTGTTCGGGATGATGAGCCGCGGGTTCCCCAACATGTTCGTGATGCCGGCCCCGGGGCAACAGGCGGTGGTCACCGTCAACTACACCCAGCTGGCTGTGCTCGGGGCCGAGTTCATCGGGAGGGCGGTCGGACTGCTCGAGCAGCGGGGCGTGGAAGTGTTCGACGTGAGCGCCGAGGCCGAGGAGGCCTGGACCCAGGCCATCGTCGACTCGTTCATCGACGGCAGCGCCGTGATGTCGGCCTGCACACCGTCGCGCATCAACAACGAGGGCCACCCCGAAGCGCTCAACCCCCGCAATGGCAACTACGGCCGGAGATTCGGTGACTGGTTCGCCTATCGAGATCGTCTCGAGCAGTGGCTCGAGGCCGGAGCCTTCGAGGGCTTGGAGCTCAAGGCCAGGTCGGCCGCGTCGTGAGCAGGGGCCAGCGGGTCGCCGTCGTGACCGGCGGAGGCGGCGGGATCGGGGCCGCCATCGCCGAGGAGCTCGGCCGCGGTGGCTGGTTCGTCGTCACCGTCGACCCGCTCGTGACGCTGGACGGTTCCCAAAGTCTCCCCGAGCCCGAGGAGACCACCGCCGGTCGCATCGTGGCCGCGGGTGGTTCGGCCCGGGCCTCGTCGGTGTCGGTGACCGACGCTGAGGCCATCGCCGGCCTCTTCGGGGAGCTGGTCGACGAGCACGGCCGACTCGACGCCGTGGTCAACGTGGCCGGCATCACCCGGCAGACCTACTTCGGACGGGGTACCGAGGAGGACTGGCTGGCCGTGCTGGCCGTGCACCTCGAGGGCTACCTCAATGTGCTCGGTGCCGCGCTGCCGCTGATGGCCGCCGGCGGCTACGGCCGCGTCCTCGGGGTGACGTCGGGGTCGGGATGGCGGGCCGCCGATGCCGGCGCCTACAGCTGCGCCAAACGGGCCATCGCCGCCCTCACCTGGCAGCTGGGCCGGCAGGCGCCGCCGGGCGTCACCGTCAACGCCATGTCGCCCATCGCCGCCACCCGGATGATGGCCTCTGCCCTCGAGCGGGCCCGAAAGGCGGGCCAGTCGGGCGGTGGTGGCATCTCCTTCCTGTCGGTGGCCGAGCCGGCGGAGCTCGGACCGTTCGGCGCCTATCTCGTCGGTGAGGAGTTCGGGTGGTGCCGCGGCCGGGTCGTCTTCGCCGGCGGCTCGGAGGTGGCCATCGTCGACGAGCCCCGACTGGTCGAGGTGGTGCGCACCGACCAGGTGGTCTCGCTCACCAGGGTGCTCGATGATGTCATCCCCCTGGCCCTGGCCAAGGCCGAGGCCAGCCAAGCCAGCCGGGGCGGGGGCAACCCCCGGTTCGGACCCATCTTCGACGAGCCGGCCCCGGCCGAGGTGACATCGGCGGACGTGCTGACGTGTGCGATCGTCACCGACCGCCCCCAGCTGGCGGCGGCACTGACCACCGCGCTCGAAAGGCGCTCCATCACCTGCCACCAGGTGGAGGTGGCTCACGGCTTCGGGGCGGCCGCCAAGGCGCTGGACGCCGTGGTCGCCGCGGCCGGCCCCATCGACGCCGTGGTCGTGGCCCCGCGCGGTGGCCGGCCGACGGTCGCCCCGACCGGCGGCTGGGAGCGGGTGCTGGCCGAGCACGGTGGGATCGTGGAGGACATCCATACCGATGCCGGCTGGGCCCGGGCCGCCGCCGACTACTCCGCCGGCGCCGACCGCCCGATCCGGCTGGTCACCCTCACCGACGCCACCACCACCGGTGGTCGCAGCCGGGCCCAGGCCTCGGCCCAACACGCCCGGGTCGCCGCCGGAGCGACGGAAGGACGGGTCACGGCCTTCGCCGCCGGCATCGAGGCTCCAGAGGAGCTCGCCGGCCAACCGGCCGGCGAGCTCGTCGCCCACCTCCTCACCCACCCCGAGGCAAAGGACCTGGCCGGCGCCGAGCTGGTCGTGGGCGACGGCTGGCTCGGCCTTCGCAGCCACCCCCGACCGATCGGCAGTGTCACCTTCGGTGGACCCGGCGTCCCCGACTGGCTCGACGCCACCCTCCGGGAGATCGCCGGTGCCGACGGCCCCCCACCGGGCCGGGAGGCCAGATGACCGACCGGCCCGCCCGCGTGGTCGACGCCCACGTGCACCTGTGGGACCCGGCCCGCACCGACTGGTACCCGTACCTCTCTCATCCTCCGGCCGACGACCCCGGAGACGGCACAGGGATGTTCCGCCGATTCGACATCGGCACCTACCGGGCCGAGGCGGCCCGATGGAACGTCGAGAAGTTCGTCAACGTCGCTGCCGCCACCGGCCGTCACTCGATCGAGGAGACCATCGAGCTCGACAGCAATGCCGGTGCCGTCGGCGGCCCCGATGCCATCATCGGCGGCCTCCCGCCGACCGACACCGCGGCTGAGGCCATCGGGCTCCTCGAAAAGCAGATGACCGCGGCCCGCTTCCGTGGGGTCCGACCGATGGGCGCCTTCAAAGGGCCGCTCCCCGAGGACGAGGTGCTCCACGCTCTGGCCGAGCGGAACCTGCTGTTCGAGCTGATGACCCACACCGATCAGCTGCAGGTGGCGGCCGAGCAGTTGGCCGACTTCGATGATCTGACCGTTGTCGTCGAGCACACCGGCTGGCCCCGCTCGGACTCCGACGACGAGCGCGATCTGTGGAGGACCGGCATCGACGCCTTGGCCGGCCTGGGCGACAACGTCGTGTGCAAGCTCTCGGGGCTGGCCATGCCGTTCGGGTCGGTACGGGCCGATGCCCTCGGTCCGTGGTTGGACTACGCCATCGAGGCCTTCGGGGTCGATCGGTGCATGTTCGCCAGCAACTTCCCGGTCGACTCGGCCTACGGCACCTTCGACGATCTCTTCACCGCGTTCAGCGATGTGACGGCGGGCCTCGACGATGCGTGCCGCCAGAAGCTGTTCGCCACCAATGCCGAGCGCGTCTACCGCTTGTAGGTCGAGCTCGTCACCGACGCGGCTGCGTCCCGTCGACCGGTGATGACCCGTCAGCATTGGGGAGTGCCTCGCCCTCCGGCCATCAGCTCGCTGGAGGCCGGCACCGTCGACCGACCGCCGGCGGCGGCGGCGGCGGAATTCCGCCGGGTTCCGCCACTGCACCATCGTCCACTTCCGACCACGCCTTTAGTCATGACGGGCCCCGGCAGCGCTGGGACCATGGACCCGGGGCCCGGCACCACCTGACCGGTCGGGCCCCCGACCAGGCCACCAACCGGTCCCGGTCATCTCAAGTATCCGTCCCACCTGGTCGAAGACTCAACCATGGACATGCCAGGCACCAAGTGGTTTCGCGCATCATGACCGAGGTGCCGGCAGTTCAGTTCGACGCACCGTTGGGCGGAGCCCGCCCGAACGGGGGGCCGCGCCCGGTCGCGGTCCCCCAGTCGTCCGGGCCGATCCTGCCCGACGCCGGCTCCCCGCCTGACAGTGCCGACACCGGCAGTGAGATCGAGCCGCCGGGCGACGGCGTGGCGGTGGAGTTGAACCTCGAGATCGAGGACGGGGAGACCACGCTGTTCGAGGCGGCGATCGGCGCCTTCCACGCCGGAGAGTTCCAACGGGCCGAGTCGCTCTTCCTCGAGGAGGCCCAGCGCACCATCGACTCGGCCCCTCAGCGGGCCGCCATCTCGTACCGCCAGGCGGCGCTGGCGGCCAGACGGATGGGCAACATGGACGCGTCGGACCACTGGATGCGCCTGGCCGGGCGCGAATACCTTCGGGTCACCGAGGACGACCGGACGCCGCTGCCCGTTCATCCGGGAGGCCGCCGTGATGGCGGCCAAGTGCTTCCTCAGCGTCGAGAACCTCCACGTCGCCTCCAAGGGCCTGCGTCGGGCCCAGGCCATCGAGTCCGTGCTCCGGGCCGACGACGACCTGATGGCCGAGACCGGGACTGCCACGCCCGCCACCGGAGACCGGACGGCCACGATGCCGATCTCCGAGTCGAGCGTCGGGCCACGCGTGCGATCTTCCTCGGCCGCCGGCCCCGGATCGGAGCCTCTCCGGCCCCATCGATCTCGGCCCGGGACCCCGGCCGACCAGTCCGCTGGCGCCCGACGTGGTCGGAGTGGTCGCCGGCCGTAGCTGGCTCCGGCGCCTCCGGCGCCCGCGGCCGGCCCGCCACGTGGCCTGACCGGTGCCATGACACGTCCACCCTCGTTCGCCGACCAGCCGGTCGGACACGCGGCCGGACCGGTCCCGGGCCGGGGCGCCGATTCCGACATCGACGTGCTCCTGACCACCGAGGGCACCTACCCCTACGTCACCGGCGGGGTCAGCACCTGGGCCCACCAGCTGGTCACGGGCCTGGCCGAGAAGCAGTTCGTCGTGTACTCCGTCGTCGCCAACACCGTCCATGGCCGTGCGCTACGAGCCGCCCCCCAACCTGGCCCACGTGTCCAGGTCCCCCTGTGGGGGACCGAGGACAACGCCGAGTTCAACCCCCGGCCCGGGTGGATCGCCCGGCGCATGCGCCGGCCCGGGCGGCACTTCGACGAGGAGTTCCTCCCCGCCTACGCCCAGCTGGTGGTCTCGGTGGCCCTCGGCGAGGGTGGCCCCGACGACCTGGTGGCGGCCCTGTGCGCCCTCTCGATCTACGCCGATCGCTACAGCCTGAAGCGGGCCATGCGGGACGGTCGCACCTGGCGGCTGTTCCGCGACACCCTGGCCGCCCATCCGCTCTACCAGCGGCTGACCACCTACGAGGCCATCGACCTGGCCCGCTCCGTCTACCGCTACCTGGCCCCGCTCGACTACCCGGCCGAGCTGCCCGCAGGTCGTCCACGCCTCGGCGGCGGCGTTCTGCGCCATCCCCGCCGTCGTGCTGCGCGAGCGGTGGGGCGTCCCCTTCCTCCTCACCGAGCACGGCGTCTACTACCGCGAGCGGCTCCTGGCCCTGGGTCGCAACCGGACCAACAGCCCCTATCGGGTGTTCCTGTCGAACTTCTACGCCGCCGTCGTGGCCATGGCCTACTCCCGGGCCGACCTGGTGGCCCCGGTGGCCCGGTTCAACGCCACCTGGGAGATGAAGCTCGGGGTCGACGAGGACAAGATCCACCCGATGCCCAACGGCGTCGACCCGGAGCGCTTCCCGCTGACCCGGCCGGCCGGCAGCGGGACCGGCCCGCTGACCCTGGTGGCCGTGGCCCGGCTCGAGCGGCTGAAGGACATCCACACCCTGCTGCGGGCCTTCGCCATCGTCCGCGACCGCATCCCCGGGGTGCCGCCTGCAGATCCACGGCCCGGAGAGCGACGCCGGCTACGCCCGGAGCTGCTACGCGCTGGCCGAGCAGCTGGAGCTCGGCCCGTCGTGCGTGTTCCGGGGCCCGACCGCCGACGTGGGCGAGGCGCTCAACGAGGGGGACATCGCCGTCCTCTCCAGCATCTCGGAGGGATTCCCCTTCGCCGCCGTCGAGGCGCTGATGGCGGGTCGACCCATGGTGGCCACCGAGGTGGGCGGCGTGCCCGAGGTCATCATGCCCCCCTACGGCCGCCTGGTCCCCCCCGGACGTCCGCTCGAACTGGCCGACGGCATCTGCGCCATGGCCGCCGACCGCGACGGCCTGGCCCGGCTGGGCGAGCTCGGACGCCAGGCCATGCTCGAGTCCTACACCCTCGACGTCTTCCTCGACGGCTACCGATGGCTCTACGACGAGGTGCGGACCCGTGCTCCGGTCCACTGACGCGCTCGGCCGGCCCGGTCGACCGGGTCGCCCGCGACCTCGACGAGCTGCGGGAGGATTCGACCGTCTACGACGACCTGCACGTCGAGGCCCGACGGGTGCTCGACCGCAACCCCGAGCCCCGCAACCTCCGGGACGTCGCGGTGGCCCTCGAGTCGATGGGCTACACCACCGACCGGGGCCGAGGCGCTCGGCTTCGACTCGGTGTTCGATCTGGCCGCGGCGGTCTACGACCTGACCTACCTGTACTACGTGCCCCAGGTCCGGGAGGTCGCCCGAGCGGATGGGGACCTGGCGGCGGTTCGCCGACGACTACCTGGCCGGGTCGTGGTACGGCGTCCCGTGGATCATGTCGGTCGTGGTCCTGTTCTTCGGCCGGGTGGCCCTGTGGTCGTCGCTCGACTCCACCCCCCAGGCCGCGGCCATGGTGTCCCTGGCGTTCTTCCTCGCCGCCGTCCTGGCCGGCGGGTGCTCCCAGATGATCGGCCGCAAGGGGACGTTCTACTTCCTGCAGAAGAACTATCCCCTGGTCCGCTGGACGGTGTCCCGGTTCCTCATCTACAGCGTGCTCGCTGGCGGCCCTGGTCATCGCCCTCGTCTACACCTTCTACGTGGTGCCCGTACTACGGGCTGCACCTCGGCGAGCTCTTTGCCGAGTTCGCCGTGGCCATCTTCGTCTTCCTGCTAAGCGCCGCGCCGCTTGTACATGCTGCGTCGCTTCTACACGCTGGCCCTGGCCACCGGACTGGCCCTGGTTGTCACCCTGGCCACGGCCCGGCTGTTCACGGCACCAGCTCCTCCGGGCTCCGCCACGCCCAGATGCTCGGCATCGCCGTCGGCTCGGGGGCCATGGTGGTCATCGCCGCCAGCTATCTGACCATGAGAACCGGAGACCGATCCGGGCGCCGGTGACCCGGTCGCCGTCGTCAAGCCGCCCGAACTCCGCGTGGTGCTGTGGCAGTCGGCACCGTACGCCGTCTACGGCATGGCCTACTTCGTCATGATCCTGGTCGGCCCGATGATCGTCGGCTTCGCCTACGGGCACAGCCTCGGGGTCGACCAGTTCGTCTACCCGTCGACCTTCGAGGGGTCGGTGGACCTGGCCCTGCTGGAGCTGGTGGTGCTGCTCGGCCTGGTCTATGCCTCCATCGAGCGGTTCGGCCGGCGCCTGCGTCCCCTGCTCGAGACGCCAGACCCTCGACTGCTGGCGCCAGGCCCGCGCCGCCCTACGGCGCGAGTGGATCGTGGCCGTGTCGGTGCTGGCCCTGGTCTCGGGTGTGGTGGCGTGGTTCCTGCCGAGCATCCTGCTCGCACCTGCTGCCGGCCACCCTCACCGCCTCGGTCCGGACCCCCGGCGGGACTCACGCGTTCTGGAGGTGGCCTCGTTCGGCTTCGCCATCGTGCCCATCGGCATGCTCTGCAGCCAGTACCTGTTCTTCCTCGGCCGGCCCCGCGCCGGCCGTGTTCGGGGCAGTGGCCGGGGCCGTGCACCAGCGCCGTCGTCACCGCCCTGCTGGTCCGCGGCGGGGACCTGACCCTGGCGTCGTGGGGGCTCCTGGCCGGCAGCGCGTCTACGCCCTCATCACCGGCACTGGCGTCCTACCGGGTCCTGTCGGCCGGCGAGGAGTCGTTCTATGCGCTCGTTCTGAGTCGCCCGACCCCGATCGCCGACCCGCCGAGATGCAGGCCGCCCCGAACCTGTCGAGGCCGGTGGCCGACGCCCCGCCCGGCAGTGCGCCTCCGAACGACGTGGTCGAGTCGTGGGACCCGTCCGACGACGAGAAGCGGACCGGGGAACGCCGGCAGGTGCAGTGGAACTGGCACGGCCGCCCATCATGGGGACGTCGGGCGGTGGCGGCCTTCCCGCTGGTGGCGATCGTGCTGGCCGCAGCCTGTTCGTCTACACCACGTCGTCGGCCCAGGGCGCCATCGACCAGGTCCAGTCGGTGGTAGGCACCGGCGGTGCCACCCTGCTGTCGGACGCACCGCCACTGACGCCGCCAGCGACCGCCAACGGGCGGCGCAGCTGTCCGACTACCAGAACGTGACCTTCTCCCAGCCGAGCGGTCCGAGCCAGCCCATCCAGGGGAGCACCTCCCTGGCCCTGCCCCCCTACGCCGGCTGGGAGGCCAACGGCAGTGCCGGGGCCGACAACGGGCTGGCCATCGGTCAGCGGAGGCCTGCTCCACGTCGGTGTGCGCCAGGCCACACCCGACTTCCGGGGCTGGTTCCTCACCACCACCGGCACCACGCCGTCCAGCGTGCGCCTTCCAGTTCTCGGCGGCATCGCCACCGCCGGTGATCTCGCTGGTACCCCCGGGCCGTGGGCGAGCTGGTGATGGCCGTGCAGACCAGCGACACCGTCACCACCGGTGACATCAACTACGTCTTCGTGGCCGAGAACGTCACTTCCAGCGGTCACCGGAACCTCACGGTGGGCTACTCCCGGGGCCATCTCAGCCACGCCACCGAACACATCCTGAAACAGGTGCCGTGGAAGCCGGGACCGCTGCAGGTCGCCATCGAGACCAACGGGACAACGTGCTCTGGCCGTCTGGGTCAACGGCTCCCTCTTCTACCTCTCCTACCTCCTCCAGCTCGGGATCACCCCCCCGTTCCAGCCCTACCTCGAGGTGCAGGCCCGCCAGACCCCCTACACCGTGGCCTACGACGGCTACTCGAGTGTCTGTCAGCCCGACGTGGTCGTGACCGGTCTCCCCGACGGCACGGTGGCCGGGTTGGCCGGAAAGAAGCAGGTGGCCGAGCGGGGATCAGCCACCTTCCCGGCCCCAATCAGCTCCCCACCGACGGTCGGAGCGCTCACCCTGCGCTTGCCCGGCACCACCCGACCGGTGCGCTTCAACCCCCACACGTACTGGCCCGGGACCCGCTACTCGTTCGCTCCCGGGACCTGACCGCCGGGGTCAGGCGGTCTTCCGGTCCTGGAACGTGCGGCGGTAGTTCTGGGGGCTGGTGTGGACCATCCGGCTGAAGTGCTTCCGCAGGTTGGCGGCAGTACAGAAGCCGCTGTGGTCGGCCACGGCCTCGATCGAAAGGTCACTGACCTCGAGGAGTCGTTGAGCGAGTTGCACCCGCTGTCGGAGGAGCCACTGGTAGGGGGTGGTCCCGGTCGTGGCCAGAAATCGCCGGGCAAAGGTCCTCGGGCTCATGGCTGACCGGACAGCGAGATCTTCCACCGTCACCTGCTCATGGAGATGATCCTGCACCCAGGCCACCGTCTCGGCCAACAGGTCGGAGCTGTCCAACCTCGGCAACGGCTGCTCGATGAACTGGGCCTGACCCCCGTCGCGCTGGGGCGGCACCACCAACTGGCGGGCCAGTTGGGTGGCGACCTCGCTCCCATAGTCCTGGCGAACGATGTGCAGACAGAGGTCGATGCTGGCGGCACTGCCGGCGCCGGTGAGGACGTCGCCCTCGTCGACATAAAGCACACCGGGGTCGATCGACAAGTGGGGATACCTGCGGGCCAGTTCCTCGCACTCCGACCAGTGGGTGACGGCCCGCCTCCCGTCGAGCAGCCCGGCTTGGGCCAGGACGAAGGCCCCGGAACACATCGACAGGATCCGGCACCCCCGGGCGTGGGCCCGGCGCAGTGCAGCGAACACACTCTCGGGCACCTCGGCCGGCCGATAGGTAGGCGGCACGATCACCGTGTCCACCTCGGCGAGCTTCTCGAGCCCGTGGGGTACGAGGATCTGAAAGTTTCCATCCGCGGTCACCGGAGCCGAGTTGTCCCCACAGATGAACAGCCGGTACCACGGGTCCCCGGGTGGCACCCATCGGTCGTCACCGAATATCTCGCACGCCACCCCGAGAGCGAACGGGGTCAATCCGTCGTAGACGACGATCCCGACGTTGCGAGAGCCACGAGCCGATCTCCGGTGGATCGACCCCGATCCGGCCGTCCCATTACCGGCCGACTGTTTGGCAGGTATGTTGCGCACAGTGTCAATCATGCCACTTTCGCACGCCGCCGTCCGCCCCCATGATGGGAGTCATGACTACTACCGCCGGACTCTTCGCAGTGATTGCCCACGACCAGACCGGCGACGAGCGGCGAGCCGGACGCCGGCGGCGCCAACAGGAGCGGCGGTCGATGCGCCTCCAGACGGAGGCCGCCGACCGCGGGCGGACCCTGCTCCTCTTCGACCCGACTACATCCGGGCGGCTGACGGCCAGGATCGACAGGAGATGGGCCCGCCTCGTCGCCCGGGTACTCGCTCCCTGTCTCGATCGCCGACTGGCCCAGGGACGCCCACCGGAATCGGGCCTCCTGTTGGCCGCCCGGGCGCACCTGCTGGTGTCGCCGGCCATGCGGCTGGCGTTGGCCCACCAGTGGGAGAGCCTGGTGGTGCAGGCCCGCACGCCGCCGGTCCCACGGGATCCGCGAGTGCCTGTCAACCGCGATGCCATCCTCGCCTGCCGATCTGACATCGAGGAGATGGTGAACGCAGTATCGGCCCCGCGGCCGACTCCGGCCCGAGGCCTGGCCATGGTGAGCCGGCTGCTCACAGACGGGACGGGACCCCTCTATCGTCGGTGTACCTCGGTCGAGTTGGGCGCGGCGATCAGGGAGACGACCGCACAACTGGATCCGTCGCTATCTCTCTGATGGGGTGGCCGAGTCAACGTCCGTCGACCGGTGATGATCACCCGGCAGCCGGACACCCATGGGCCGGGGGCCTGACCCGATCAGTCGAGGTCTCGAAGGGCCTGGGCGGCCCGTCGTTCGACATTCGCGTACCCGTGGACGGCGGCCGCTGACTGGGCACGGCTGAGAAGATCCCGAGACCGGTCGGCGTCACCCTCGGCGCCGCGTTCGGCCAGCATCTGTCCCCAGGACAGATTGGTCCGGGAGTCGAAGAACTTGGCCCCGGCTCGGTGGTTGTACTCGGCGGCTTGGGCGAAGTAGTCGTTGGCCCGGTCGTAGCGGCCGAGGAGTCCGGCGAGACCTCCGAGGTAGTGGCTGACGGGACCGAGGGAAACCAGTCCGCCGCTGCTGGTGAGCAGGTGAGGCCAGGGCGCCAGCTGATCCAGTATCGGCTGGGCGTAGTCCGTGGCCCGGCACTGGATCACGGCTTCGGCGCAGGCGGCCATACCGGCCAGACCCAGGGGGTCCAGCGGCAAGACGAACTGTTTGGCGGCCAATCCTCCGAGATGGCGGAGGGCGTCCTCGTGGCGGTCCCCTTCCACGTGGGCCAGGGCCAGCAACCCCTCGATGCTGGGGGCCAGGCCGGGAGTGTCTTGTCGGATCTGCTCCATGAGCGGGACCATCTCGCCCAATGTCCCCCGCTCGAAATTCACGATCATCAGCTGGGCTCCGAAGAAGTTGGCTGCGTCCGGCTCCCCGCAGTCGGTACCCAGTTGCAGGGCCTCGGTGGCCAACCGCTCGGCCTCGTCGATGTCGCCCGCGATCTGGGCCTGCCCTCCACGGACCCAGGCCGACACCCATTTGAGGCTGAGCTGATCGAGCTGGCCGGCCCAGACGGGCAGGGACTCCAATTGCCGATTCGTCTCCTCGACATCCCCGAGGTAGGTAGCGGTGCAGGCCCGGAACCCGGCGGCGAAGAACTTGAGGACGGGATCGCCGCTGCGCTCGGCCCGGATGAGAGCGTCGGCTGTCCGGTCCAGCGATGCTTCCACCAGCTGTGGCACCAGGAGTGGCACGTACACGTGGTTGAGCACCCACACGACGGTGGCGTCGTCACCGGAGGACTCGGCGATGGCAACGGCCTCGTCGGCCAGAGCCCGCCGGCGCTCGAGCGGGCTTCCATACGTCAGTTCCGAAGCCAGGCTGGCCAGCACCAGGGCCCGCTCGGGACGGTCGGGGGCCAGACGCCCGAGGGCCACTTCCAGGATCTCGATCTTGTCGGAGTCGATGGCCCCGGCGATGCTGAAGAAGCCTCGGTCGTTGGCCACTGCGGCCGACACCAACCGGTCGGTGTCATCGATAGCAGCGGCCCGGCGGGCCGCGTCGAGGAGGGTGTCCCGAAAAACGGGGTCGCCCATCTGTCGCTGGGCCGTGCCGAGCCCGATGGTCAGGTCGACGGCCAAGACGGGGTCGGGGTCCGGGGTCTGGGAGTAGAGATCGACGGCCTGGGCGTAGTGGTGAAGGGCGTCGGCCGGAGCCAGAGCCGCCAGGGCGGCGTCACCCGCCTGTTTGGAGTAGGCGATGGCCTTGGTCAGGTCGATCGGTTGGGTGGCACTGATCCAGTGACGGGCCAGTTCACCCACCCGGCTCTCGGTGTGATCGCCACAAAGGTCTTCCAGGGCCTCGGCCACCTGACGGTGGGCACGGGCCCGGCGGTTGGGTCCCATGTCCTGGTACAGGGTGTGCTGAATGAGGGCGTGAGCGAAGTTGTACCGGCCGGTGACGCCGGTGAGCTCGCGCACCAGGGCAACGGCGGCGGCGGCTTCGAGGATGTCGAGCAGTTCGTCCTCGGATACGGCGGTGGCCCGGGACAAGAGGTCGAGATCGAAGTCGCGCCCGATGACCGAGGCCACACCGAGGACCCGACCGGCGTCGGGGCCCAGCCGCAGCACCCGGGCGGCGATCACCTCCCGCACCGAGTTGGGGAGGGCAGTCAGGTCGAGGGTCGACATCGGCTCCCACCGGCCCTCGGAGTTCTGACGAATCGACCCGGTCTCGACCAGGTTGCGGAGCACCTCGATCACGAAGAACGGGTTGCCGTCGGTCTCGCGATAGATGGCATGAGCCAGTCCCACCGCCTCGCCCTCGAGTTCGTATCCGGCGGCTGCCTCCATCAGAGCCGCGACCCCGGTGTCGTCGAGGCCACCGAGCTCGATCCTGGTGACCCCCTCCTGTCGACGCAACGCAGCCAAGGTCTCGACCAGGGCGTGGGCGTGGGCGAGCTCGGTCTCTCGATAGGTCCCGACAACGAGCAGCCGCATGGGCACGTCGGAGTTGGCCAGGTGCCGCAGCACAAGGAGGCTGCCCCTGTCGGCCCATTGGAGGTCGTCGAGCACCAGGACGACCGGCTGGTCGACGCCGACCGATGACAGCAGCCCCACGACTGCATCGAACAGGAGGAACCGTTCAGTATCGGAGTCGGTGGCCCTCGACGGCGGGAGGTCCGGTATCCGGTTGGCCAGGGACGGGACCAGTCGGAACAGCTCAGAACCATGGGACTCGACGTGAGCCACCAGCTGCTCCTCGGGAGCGTGGGCCACGAAGTGACCGAGGGCCTCGGCGAAGAGTTGGTAGGGGGTGGAAAGATCCTCCTCGCAGTGGCCGAAGAGCACGCAGGCCCCGCTTTCGAAGGCGGACCGCGCCGTTTCGGCCACCAGCGTGGTCTTGCCCAGACCGGCCTCGCCCGAGACCAGGACGATCTGGCGCCCTTCACCCTTCCCCACCTGTTTGAGGGTGTCGGTGATGACCGCTTCCTCGATCTGGCGGCCGACCACACCGACCGGGGGCCGCAGCGACAGTCGACCCGGAAGAGGGATGCCCTCCCCGGCCTCCGTCCCTCGGAACGGCTCCCACCGGACCTCCACCGTGGCGACCGGATCGGGCAGACCCTTCAACTCCAGCTCACCCAGGGATCGACACTCATGACGGCTGCGGCGTCCGGCCATGGCCCGGACCACGTCGGCGGCCAGTATCTGTGAGCTCTCGCACTGCGCGCACAACCGGGCCGCCTCGACCACGGGGTCGCCGAAGTAGTCATCGTCTTCCCGGCTGACCTCGCCCCCGCTCAGACCCACCCGGAGGCCGACCACCTGCTCCCGCCGACGGTTGTCACGCTCCACCCTCTGCTGCATGACCACGCCGCAATCCAGGGCCGCGGATGCCGAGGAGAAAACGGCCATCACCCCGTCGCCCAGGTTCTTGACCTCAGTGCCGCCGGTGTCGGCGATGGTGTGGTGGAGGATGGAGAAGTGCCGGCGGCGGACCTCATCGGCCGCTGACGGCGACAGCGTCTGGGACAGCTCGGTCGACCCCACGATGTCGGTGAACAAGATGGCCACATTCTCGGTGGCCGCTGCCGCTCCCGCCTCCACGCCCCAACCGTAGGCGACCGGGATCGGGAACTCCAGGTGCGCCCGACGTCGGAGCAGGCGGTTGCCCGGTGGAGCAGGGGGATGAGGACATGGCGCCGATCGGGCTCACTCACCCATCAGATACTGGGGGCCCGGGCCCATGGCGGCGGCCGCGTCATCGGGGTTGGCCAACGCGCAGGTCCGGAGGGACAGGCAACCACAGCCGATGCAACTCGACAGGCCGCTCTGCAGCGCCTCGAGAAGTGAGATCCGTTGGGCGATGCGATCCTGCCAAGCGGAGGTGAGGCGTTCCCAGTCCCGACGGGTGGGGGCATGGTCGACGGGGAGCACGGCGAGAGCGGTGACGATCTCGTCCAGCGTCAACCCCACCCGCTGAGCGATCCGGATGAAAGCGATCCGTCGGAACACATCCCGTCGGAACCGTCTCTGTCCACTCGAGGTGCGTTGGGCATGCACCAGACCCTGGCGCTCGTAGAAACGGATGGCCGAAGGAGCCAGCCCACTCCGTTCGGCCACCTCGCCGATGGTGAGCATGTTCTCCATACGTCAATCAGCCTCTCGGTACAAATCTCTTGACTTAAACATTAGTTTAAGTCTTACGCTTACGGAACAGGCGCAGTGGAGCGCCACCGGAACAGGAGGCGCTGCCATGCCGGTCGCTGTCATAACGGGAGGATCGAGAGGATTCGGACGGGCTCTGGCCGTCGACTTGGCCAAGGACGGCTGGAGCCTGATCATCGATGGACGTGACCCGACATCGCTGCAGGAGGTCGGTGACTCCTTGCACGATCTGGGCCTCCGGGCGGTGCTTCTCGCCGGAGACGTGATCTCGCAAAGCCACCGCACCGCCCTCGTCGAATCGGCGGTGCGGTCCGGCTCGTTGGATCTGCTCGTGAACAACGCCAGCACCCTCGGTCCGAGCCCACTGCCGCGACTCGAGCAGTATCCGCTGGCGGATCTGAGACGTGTGTACGAAGTCAACGTGATGGCTCCATTGGCCCTCATCCAACAAGCACTGCCCCAACTCCGTCGCTCACGGGGGACCATCGTGTCGCTCTCCTCCGATGCTGCCGTCGAAGGCTATGAGGGCTGGGGTGGCTACGGCTCGTCCAAGGCAGCCCTGGATCAACTCCATCAGGTGCTAGCGGCCGAGGAGCCGCTACTGCGCGTCTACCAGTTCGATCCGGGCGACATGCGAACCGCGATGCACCAGGCTGCGTTCCCCGGTGAGGACATCTCCGATCGACCGGAGCCGGAGTCGGTGGTGAAGCCGTTTCGGGCACTGCTCGAGTCGGATGCCCCCAGTGGCCGCTACCGGGCCGATGCATGGGCGATGCAGTCATGAGCCGGGGAACGGCAGTGCCGGAGCGCTACACCTACGACCTGCCCGACGCCTTGGAGGCCTCCGAGCCACCCGAGGCGCGGGGACTCACCCGGGACGCCGTCAGGATGCTCGTCTCCTACCGGGGGACGCTGTCGATCGTGCCCAGTTCCTTTGTCTTCCTGCCGCGGTTCTTGGATCCCGGCGATCTTCTGGTCATCAACACGTCCGGTACGTTGCCGGCCGCAGTCGATGCAGTGGCCGACGACGGGACTGCGCTGGTCATCCACCTCTCCACCCAGTTGGAAGGGGCCAGGTGGGTGGTCGAGCCCCGTCGGATGGCGGGTAACACCACTGAACGGTGGAGCGGGCCGCCGCCGCCACGCCGGCTCGAGTTGGCCGCCGGCGCGTCGGCGACACTCGAGCAGCCCTATGGAGGGCAGGGCCGCCTGTGGATTGCCACCCTCGATCTCGGCACGCGCACCCTCAGCTGGCTGGCGGCCCATGGACGCCCCATCCGCTACGGCCATGTCGACCGCCCGTGGCCCATCGAGATGTATCAGAACGTCTATGCCACCAAGCCGGGCAGCGCCGAGATGCCGAGCGCGGGCCGTCCGTTCACGCCCGAAACCATCACCGGTCTCGTGGCCAAAGGGGTGGGAGTCGCCCCCCTGGTGCTGCACACCGGCGTCGCCTCGCTGGAGGCCGACGAGCTCCCCTACCCGGAACGGATGGTTGTGCCCGAGTCGACGGCCGAGTGGGTGAATGTCGCCCATCGCGGAGGTCACCGGGTGATCGCGGTGGGGACCACCGTGGTGCGGGCCCTCGAGACCGCGGGCGGCGACGACGGAACGGTCGCCCCCTACGACGGCTGGACCGATCTGGTGATCTCCCCCGATAACGGGGTGGGCGTCATCGACGGGATGATCACGGGATGGCACGAGCCGGCGTCGTCCCACTTGATGATGCTCGAAGCAATCGCCGGTCGTGAACTCCTCGAGGCCTCGTACGAAGCCGCCCTGACGCAGGGCTTTCGGTGGCACGAATTCGGTGACACCCATCTGATCCTGCCCTAGCCGGCACCTGGTCGGACGAGGCCGTCGGGAGAACTTGCTCGTCACCACGGGCGTCATCCCACGTCCCGGGAACGTGGCGTTGAGGGGTGGGCCACAACCGACGGCGACCCGGTGATCCGATCCTGTCCGGACGCATCGGACCGGACCTGGGGCACACTGTGAGCTGGCGCCGATCCGGCCCACGTGGGCCATCCCTAGTGGCTATCGGACCGGAGCCTGCGGGGAGGAAGCAATGAAGGCACCATGAGGACGATCGGGCGGCGGGCGCTGGTGGCGGCGGTCCTGATGGCCATTCTGGCCACCGTGGGGACCAGCGTTCCGGTGCCGGTCGCCGGCGCCCGTACCCGGGCGAAGAGTTCTCCTCTCTACGGGGTGACGATCGACCGCATCACGGGAATCGACAAGGTTGTCGCGGCCGAGAAGTCGCTGCCGCAGCGTCCGACGACCCGGGTCTATTTCGACGTGTCGGAGCCGGCGACCTATTACGCGTCGGCGGTCCCGCTGCTCCACACCGTCAGCCGGGTCATGGGGGAGCTACTCGACTCGAGTGACGCCATCAGCATCTCCACCACCGCGTTCCAGACGCGGGTCGAGGACTACCTGGCCACCCTCGGTTCGTCGGTCGACCTGTGGGAGATCGGCAACGAGGTCAACGGGAACTGGACGGGCCCCTATGCCACCGGTGCCGCCAAGATCGACGAGGCGTACCGTGACGTGGCCGCCACGGGAGGGAAGACGGCCCTGACCCTCTACGCCAACGAGTACGGACCGGACCATTGCGGCGACGGCGATGCCGAGCTGACCCCGGTGCAGTACGCCCAGCAATACGTCCCGAGATCGGTCCGCGACGGGCTCACCGACGTTTTCGAGAGCTACTACCCGACCCAATGCGGGAACACCTACCCCACCGACGCCCAGGCGGCGGCGGAGATGCGCAGCCTGCACTCGCTGTTCCCCCACGCCCGTGTGGGCTTCGGCGAAGTGGGGCTCCCCCGTCCGGTCACCCTCCGGACACGTGCCACCGGTGAATCGGTCATGCAATGGGCCTACGGTCTCGACCCCGGGTTGCCGTACTACATAGGTGGCTACTTCTGGTGGTACGCCCTCGAAGACGCCTTCACCGGCAAGACGCTGCTGGCCGGATCACTCCACCGCGCCTTCGAGGCCGAGGCCACCGCTCTCCACTGAGGCCTCGAGGCGTCGGGGCCGAGTGGCCGGTTCCGTGGGCGGACCGGCGACAACCGTCCTGGTTTCGGGGAGCATCGAACGGCCGGCGGTGTTGCCCAACGCCATTAGCATCTGGGCCTCATGTCGATTCTGGAGACCGCATGACAGACGTATCGGGTCCAGGCCCGTCTGTGCCGAACCGACTCGGAGTGACGGCCCGGTTCGAAGAAGGCACCCTCATCCTCGACCTGCGGCCCCAAGCAGAGACCTTGCACCACGGGATGGTCCGGGCCAGCGTCCTCTCGTTCGTCATCGACGTGGTGGCGGGGATTCCCCTGGACCAAGACCCGGCCATGTGGACGCTCACATCTGACATGTCGGTCCGGATGCGCCCGGTCCCGGCACCCGAACGAATCGAAGCGACCAGCACCATCCTGCGCCAGGGCCGGCGATCGGCGACGAGCCTGGTCGAACTGAAAACGGACCGGGGGGCGCCGATCGCCACCGGTGCCATCGGATTCGCCAAAGTTGCCCGGAAGGCCACCGATCCTCCCAAGCCGAACGTGCCGCTCGGACAGGTCCCGTCGATCTTCCGGGACCCGACCACACTGGCCCGACCCCTACGGGATGAGGCCGGCGTCCAGGTGATCGACGCCGCCGAGGGCATCGTGCAGGTCGAGGTCACCCCGGCCCTGACCAATCCGGCCGGGACTCTGCAGGGCGCCATGGTGGCGCTCCTGGCCGAAGCCGCGGCCGAGGAGCTCATGGCGACACGTTTCGACTCGCGCTTCGTGGTGACCGAGCTCGACCTCCGATACCTCCGTAAGACCGCGGCCGGTCCGGTCCGTACCCGGAGCAGTCTCTTGGGCACCGGGCCCGACGCCCCGGTCCAGGTCGAACTGGTCGATACCTCAACCGACGAGATCACAACGTTGGTCTATGCCGGCACCGTCAAGGTCCCGTGACGACCGGAACTCCACCCAGGCCGGATTCGGCGCCAGCGACTGAGGTCAGGCCCCGCCACCATGGCCGGATCCGGGAAGGGACGGGACGTGGGAGCGAGGGGGGCTACCCCCCGTGGAGGAATCCGGCTGTCCGCATTCCCGCCCCCGCCAATATTCTCTATGTTTGACCTGTGAAGATGGGCGAGGTGCGGAATCCGGTGCGGCGCGGCTCACCCGGATGCGGCGCTGTTCCCGTCCACCCGGGCCCGGGCCCGGGGCCCGCGGCCACATGGTGATCGCCTGGGGATCGGAGCCCAACTCCCGGCTGGAGGAGATGGCCAGGACGGTCGTCGAGACTCCGTTCACCCGACGGACCTGGTCGGAGTTGCTCTTCATGATGGCGGGCATGCCCATAGCGGTCGTCGGATTGGCGTTCGTGGGTATCACCATGTTCGGCGGCGTCGTGCTGGCCATCACATTCATCGGAATCGCCCTCATCGGAGTGTCGGTCCGGGGAGCCCGAGGCATCGGTGGGATGCAGCGAAAGTTGGCCGGGGCTCTTCTCGGCGAGACCATCGACGAACCGGGAGCCTTCGCGCCGCGACCGGGCTACCTGGGGTGGCTGCAGTCCGCCCTCCGGGACCGGACAGGCTGGAAGGCCATGGCCTACCTGGCCATCAAAGTGCCTCTGGCCATCGTGGCCTTCGTCACCGCCTTCAGCCTCTGGTGGGATGCGTTCCGGTGTCTCACCTATCCACTGTGGGGGATCGCCAACCAAAGCGGACCGCCGGAATGGGGAGCCGTCCGGATCATCTTCCAGCCCAGCTACCTCTCTCCCGGGAGCGGCGGCCCGTTCGTCGCCCTGGCCACCATCATCACCGGGGCGATCTTCTTCTTCATGGCCCCCTGGCCGGTGCGGTTCATCGACTACCTCGACCGTCTGCTCATGCGAGCGCTGCTTGCCCCCGATGCCCTGACGGTCAGGGTCCGGGACCTCGAACAGGCCAGGGCCCAGACCGTCGACGCTTCCGCCGCCACCCTCCGGAGGATCGAACGGGATCTCCACGACGGCACTCAGGCCCAGTTGGTCGCATTGGCCATGCGGCTGGGGATGGCCAAGGAGAAGCTCTCCGACCCGGACCATCTCGACATCGACCAGATCAGAAGTCTCGTCAACGATGCCCACAAAGGGGCCAAGGAGGCGATCGTCGAGTTGCGGGACCTGGCCCGAGGTATCCATCCGCCCGCCCTCGACGTGGGCCTCGAGGGCGCTCTGGCCACCCTGGCGGCCCGGAGCACGATCCCGACCGAGCTGAGTGTCACCATCGACGAGCGGCCGAGCCCGGCCATCGAAGCCATCGCCTATTTCTGCGTGGCCGAGCTCATGGCCAATGTGGCCCAGCACGCCTTCGCTTCGCGGGCCAGCGTCTCCTGCGCCCAGCAGGGTCGCTGGCTGCGCCTGGTGGTTCGAGACGACGGTGTCGGAGGGGCCCAGACTGTCAGCACCGGTTCCACCTCGAGCGGACTGAGTGGGCTGGCCGACCGGGTCCGGACCGTGGACGGAAGCCTCGAGGTCACGAGCCCCCCACGGGGCCCCACGGTCGTGACCGTCGATCTCCCCCTACGGGCCTAGCCGGCCGTGACGCTCCGAGTAGCCATTGCCGAGGATTCGGTCATCCTCCGAGATGGGCTCGTCCAGCTGCTCCTCGACCGCGGCTTCGAGGTCACCGCGGCGGTGGCCGATGCCGGCGCTCTGCGGATCGCCATCGAACGGGAGCGGCCCGACGTGGCTGTGGTCGACATCCGGATGCCACCGTCGTTCACCGACGAGGGGCTCCGGGCCGCCATCGAACTCCGCCGTCAACACCAAGGATTGGCCATCCTGATGTTCTCGCAGTACATCGAGACCCGCTATGCCGAGGAACTGCTGGGCGACGATGCCGCCGGCATCGGCTATCTCCTGAAGGATCGCGTGGCCGACGTGAGCCAGTTCGTCGAGGCCCTGGAACGAGTGGCTTCGGGAGGAACGGCGTTGGACCCCGAAGTCGTGACCCAGCTCCTGGGCGCCTCCCGGCGCCGGGACTCGATCTCGGTCCTGACCGCCCGTGAGAGGGACGTGCTCTCCCTCATGGCCGAGGGGCGGACCAACACCGCCATCGCCGATTCCCTCTGCGTCTCCGAAGGGGCGGTGGAGAAGCACGTGACCAACATCTTCTCCAAGTTGGATCTCCCCGTCTCCCAGTCGGACCACCGACGGGTCCTGGCCGTGCTCCGCTTCCTCGACACCTGACGAGACCTTTTGCGGTGACCGGCCGGCTGACCGAGTCCACGTGGTTGCCGTCGGACTTCGTACGTACCCACTCGGGGGATTTCCCCACCACGATTGACCCGCTAGCCGCATTCCATCCGCGCACCGGTCGTCATACCGTGACTTCATGCTGACAACCGGACAGGCCCGATGAGCCTCACCGCCCTCCGAGACACCGAGAGCCGCCGCGACCCGAGCAGTCATTGGGCGGTCGAGACCCATGGGCTCACCAAGCGCTTCGGCGAGAACATCGCCGTGAACGGGGTCGAGTTGTTGGTCCCCCGAGGATGCGCATTCGGCTATCTGGGGCCGAACGGGGCCGGCAAGACAACCCTCATACGGGTACTGCTCGGGCTCACCCAGGCCGACGCCGGCACCATGCAGCTGCTCGGTCACCCCGTGCCGCGGCATCGTGCCGCTGCTCTGGCCCGGGTCGGGGCCATCGTCGACGAGCCCCGGTTCCACGGACATCTGACCGGGAGGCAGAACCTCCAGATCCTGGCCGCGGCCCGGGAGCCGGAAGCCCGAGGGCGGATCGGGCCCTCCCTCGAGCGGGTGGGGTTGCTGCACCGGGCCGATGACAAGGTCTCCAAGTATTCGATGGGCATGCGCCAACGTCTGGGGGTGGCGGCCTGCCTGATCGGTGACCCGGAGCTCCTCATCCTCGACGAACCGATGAACGGGCTCGACCCGGCCGGCATGCAGGACATGCGCGACATGATCCTCTCCCTGGTGGCCGAGGGCCGCACCGTCGTGCTCTCCTCCCACCTGCTGGACGAAGTCGAGAGGACCTGTAACGCGGTGGCCATCGTGGACCGGGGAAGGGTCATCCGCCAAGGAGCCATCCGCGATCTGCTGGCCGGGTCGTCCTTCGTGGTGGAGGTAGAAAACTCCGACCCGACCCGGGCCGGCGAATTGCTGGCTGGCACTGCCATCGGCGGCCTGGTCGAGATCGGTCCGCTCGGTCTGAGGATCACACTGCCGGCGGAAACGGGACGCGACGTCATCGCCGAGATCAACCGCGTGCTGGTGGGGGGCGGGATCCGGGTGTACCGACTCCAGCACGTGCAGACCTCGCTCGAATCGTGGTTCCTGCAGGTCACGAGCCGATTGGGGGCGTCCGCATGACCACTACCTCCGATGTAATGGCCTCGACCCCGGTCCCCATCCCTCTCGGTCACCCTCCCGACCGCCGGAGCTCGTGGATCCCGACCGGGGGGATGATCGCCACCCGGTGCATGGAGTTGCGGAAGCGTCGGGGTCTCATGATGGCCATGGTCGTCGTGACCGTCGGTATCCCCACCATCTTCCTCGTCATCCGCCTGGTGGCCCACGCCGTCGCGCCGAAGTCCTTCGGTTCGGCCGGCGGGGACGCCATCTTCAACGCACTGGTGGCCGGCGTGCTCTATGTCTTCGGCTTCATCGTGGCCGCCACCTTGGGCTGCACGGCCGGGTCTGCCGACCTCACCGAGGGGATGTTCCGCCATCTGGTCGTGACCGGCCGTTCGCGATTGGCGCTCTACCTGGCCCGGATACCTGCCGGCCTCGCCATCGTGGTCCCGTTGGTGGCCATCGGCTTCACCATCGTCTGCGCGGTGTGCGTGTTCGCCGCACCCACCCAGATCGACTTTCAAGGCGTCAACGTGCCCCCCGGATTGTCCCAATCCGGCTTCGAGCACTGGGCCGGGGACCACGCCGACGAGGTGGTCTGCAGCTTCCCGTACCGCCTGTCGGGTTCCAGCCACGTCGGAAACGTCATCGGTTCGATCCCCTGCAACGGCCCGGGTGGACCCGGCACCGTCCTCCAGGGCCCTCCGGGCTCCTCCCCCACGCCGACACCCTCGATGATCAGGGCCGCCGCCGTGCAGGTGGCCCGGCAGAACTACCCGGGATACACCAGGGACTTCCTGTCCCCTTCGGTGGGGCTGATGGTCCGCACCGGTCTCTGGATCGAGCTCGAGGTCATCGTGGGCTTCATGGTCGGGTTGGGACTGGGGTCCCTGCTCGGACAACGGACCGTGGCGGTGATCCTGATGATCGTGTGGGAGATCATCATCACCCCGATCCTGTCGCGGGCCACCATCCCCCACATGATCAATCTCCAACGCGCCGTGGTCGGGTTGGGCGTGGCCCATCTGGAACCGTCAGGTCTCGGCTTCGTCTTCGGAGGGGGTGGAGGCCCCGATGGCGGCCAGGGCACCTCGCTCCTGGTGCCGGAAACGAGGACGGCCGCGGTCTGCGTCATCGTCGCCTGGCTGGTGGGCTGGACCGCCCTCGGTGCCTGGAGAATGGTGAGGCGTGACGCCTGAGTCAGCACCGGTCCGGCTGCATCACACCTGAGCACAGCCGCTCGACCGGCGGCGACCCAACTCTTGGAACGGGACCGACGGTCCATCCCAGCCGCGGAGCCCCCGAACCCTCAGAGCGGGTGGTTCTCGAAGAACTTCCAAATCAACTGGTTGGCAGAGATAGAGAACGTGGTCTTTCCCACCTCAGAGGCGATGGCGACCATCGCTTCGCTTCCCGCCCAAATGTGGCCGTCTCCGTTCTCCCGGTACAGCTCGACCGTGGCATTGCCCGGGCATCGGTAAGCAATCAGAGTCACATCATTGGTCACCGTCGAAGTCGCAGGGGTCTTCGAGCAACCGTTCCTGGCGGCCCAGCGTGCCTCTTCCGCCGGGATCGGCAGATCGTTCTGTTGGATGCCTTGGTCCACTTTCGAACTGAGATGGGACCCGATCGTGCCACTACCGGTTGGTGCCGGTAGCTTCTTGGCCGCCGGTCCGATCCCGCCCTTGTACGGCACAAAGGGATCCGCGGTCCCATGAAACGCAATCACCGGGACTCGACGGGAGGGACGGCACCCCGAAGGAGCCTGGATCCCGGACACGGTGGCCACCGCCGCGATCTTGCCGGCGTCAGTGCAAGCCAGTGCCGACGCCATGAACGCCCCGTTCGAGTACCCCGCCACAAAGATTCGGTGACTGTCGACGCACATGGTGCTGGTGAGATGGCCGATGAGCGCCATCAGGAACCTCTGATCGGAACTCCCCGGCGTGGTGACCCAGTGCTGCACCGCTTCGTTCACCTGGGGTGTGACCGTGATGAAGCCGTTGAAGGCTCCGTAGCCGCCAAGGTTGGTGATGTCAGCTTGGAGCTCAGCGGTTTCGCTGTAGCCGTGGAGGTCGATGACCAGAGGCATCGGGTGGTTCGGGCTCTCGTCGAGAGGAAGCTCCACGATGTAGAGCCCCTTTTCTCCCGCGGCGGAGAAGTTGATGGTCTCCCCCTTGTGCAGGTTCGCGGTCCCTTGCTGGCAGCCGGCCGAAGGCTGCGCCTGCACCGCAGCAACCGCCGGAGGATCGCCCGCGGCCAGCACCGAGCCAACGACCACGGTTAATACCGCGAGAGCCAGAATCAGCCTACTGATGGACATGACGGCACTGTAGGGCTCGCGTAGGACGAAAGTGGGACGCGATGCCTATTCGACCGCGCCGACCAGGGCTCCGCGGCCGACACGAGCGAACGAGCAGGCCGGAGTTAACGTCGGTAGCTATCCCTCTCTCCGCCCGCCCAGGTCATCGCATCGCCGGTGGAGGTGGTCATCGATCTGTGGATCCAGACGGGCCATGTATGCCACTGTGTATGAAGTCACCAGCTGAGTGGGGCATGCACAGAGGCAACTCGGTGACGCACGATTCCGATCACAACCGCAGGAGCGCACATGAGTATCGACACAGTGGCCGTGGCCCAGCATCGGGGCTCAGCCGACCTTCCTTTTGTGGAGATCGGCGGAGGCAACAAAATAAAGGTGATTCAGGTCGACGTGGCCGAGGGTCTCTGGATCGTCGAGAACATCTTCCAAGCTGGCTATGCGGTGCAGACCCACCGCCACACGGGACCGGTCTACGGCTACACGGTGTCGGGGGCCTGGAAGTACCGCGAGTACGACTACGTCAACAGAGCCGGCTCGTTCCTGTTCGAGCCGGCCGGATCCGTACACACCCTCGAGTGCGTCGAGGATGACACCCAGGTGTGGTTCCAGATGTACGGCGTCAACCTCAACCTGGCCGCCGACGGCAGCATCGAAAGCGTCTTTGACGGCCCCGGCACGCTCCAGGCGTACTACGCCCTGTGCGAGGCCGAAGGCCTGCCCCGACCCGATGTGCTGGTGAGCTGATCCCGCTCTTCGTCCCCGGCCCAATCAGGGAGTGGACGAGTTCGACCCATGATGGCCGGAGACCGGGCTGAGACCGCCCCTCGGTGGCCATCGCCGGTCAGGGCCACGACCCGCCGGGGTGAGGCGGACGGTTGCGTTGTGATCCGGCATCAAGCTCCACCGCAAGAATGCCGATGCTGTCCCCATGGCAATACGGCGGGATGGCGCGGCCCAGGAGCAACACGGTACGCCCGGTCTGACGGTGGTCCCTGACGACAGGCGCTACCTCCTTCTCACCGACGAGCAACTGAGGATCGAACGAGACCGGCTTCGGGAGCAGTTGGATGAACTGACGAACACCCGAAAGAGTTCCCGGGCCGACTGTCAGCTGTTGGTGGACATCGAACGGGAGGTCGAGCAGATCATGGACGAGTTGCTGCAACGGGCCCGATCCCGGCACCCCTCTTCCGCAGGGCTGAGCGCCCGGCCGCGTTTTCGAACAGCTCTGCAACGGCGGGAGTGAGCGCGCATTCCCCATCTCAATCAGATCTTGATCCGGTGCGGCTCCCGCGCTCGGTCAGATCACCGGATACACCAAATTGCAGCTGTCCCCCATTAGCATTCGATCGGCGAATCTGCTGGAAAGCACAGGAGCAACCTCGCTTTTGACGGCGAAGGAAGTCACCATGGGCACGAGCGGTCCGATGTTGGAATGTCCCACATGCGGCGAGAAGTGGCGAATCAAGGTCGGGTTCCTCAGTGTGGAGCAGCGGCCGGTGGGTTTCATTCACCGATGCCAGAGGTGCGGTGATGAATGGAAGGACGAACTAGCCGCGGGACATCGGGAGATATCCCTGAAGAACCGGCGGGCAGCACGATCGCGGGGGATGCGGCAGGACCAGGTCACCTGAGACCGATCGGCCAGCGGTCGGCGGGTCGGCGATCGTCGGATGACGAAGGTCGGGTTGCTTACGACACCACCTTGGTTGCGATCTGATCCACGATCGGTCCTGGGCCGGCCTACCTCTCGATCGTCGGTGAGAGCCCGACGCGGGGAGTGGCCGCGACCTCGAGCGGCTTGGAGGCGAAGATGTTGAGCCCGAGCTTTTCCGACACGTGCCGGGTTGCTCGCTGTCCCCGGATACTGTTCCCCGCCTCGTCCAGGCGAGGTGAGTAGGTCCCCAGACCACCCTTGCCCGGCGAGATGGTAACGATCCCGCCGCTGACGCCGCTCTTGCCCGGGAGGCCCACTTCGTAGAGCCAGTCCCCGGAGTGCTCGTACAGGCCGGCGGTGGCCAGGGCGGCAAGGACGTGCTTGCAGTTGAACGGCTCAATGACCTGTTGCCCGGTCATCGGGTTCACCCCTCCGCTGGCCAGCGTGGCCCCCATCACCGCCAGGTCGGCGGCGCTCACCAGAAGTGAGCATTGGCGGGTGTAGAGATCGGTGGTCTCGTCGGGATCGGCATAGAGGCGGCCGTAGCTCTGGAGCAGGTGGGCGATGCCCTGATTCCGGAGATTGGTATCGGACTCCGACGCGTAGACCTCTCGATCCAACTCGAGCCGGCGGCCGGCGAACCGGGACAGCCCGTCGCGGATGAAGTCCCACCGGTCCTCGGTGGTGGCGCCAGGCACCAGACTGGTTGTGGCCATGGCGCCGGCGTTCACCATCGGGTTCATCGTGCGCTCTTGGTTCAACTCGATGGCCATCACAGAGTTGAAGGCCAGACCGGTGGCGTTGACCCCGAGGAGCTGGCGGGCCGATTCGTGACCCAGGGCGTCACACACCAGGGCGAAGACGAACGCCTTGGAGATGCTCTGAAGCGAGAACAGTCGCTCGGCATCTCCGACCGAAAAGCTCCGGCCACCAACCCCGAAGATGCTGACACCGAAATAGGAAGGATCGGCGTTGGCCAGCGCCGGGATGTAGTCGGCCACAGCACCCTCGTCGACAGAACGGTAGAGGTCGTAGACCTCGCCGAGGAGCGAGGCGATCACCTCCGGGGTGGGTAGCTCGCCGGTGGAGACGGCCGAGGCCGTGGTCTTCTCGTGAAAAGGAAGTGGGATGTGCACGGCGTCGGTCCTTCCCTCGCCCGGACTGACTGAAAGGCTAGGCCAGCCGACCTGGGACCCGACAGCCAGTTCCCACTTCCGGGCTACCTGTCACCAGGTCGGCAGTATCGTCAGTCCGTCTCGGTATCTGCGGCCCAAGCTCGGTTGAACCACCGATCGATCCGACTCGATCCGAACTCCGCCTTGGAAGCCGCCAGTGCGGTGGAAGGGCCCTGAATATCACCCACCGGCGGCGCTCCACTGAGAAATGTCACATCGACGGTGGCGACCAGGCCGCCGCCGAATTCGAGATAGCAGATCCCCCGACCGGTATACGTGCTGGCCGAGGATCGATCTCGAGATGCCGCGATGATCTGGTCGGCCACGATCGAGGCCTGCCCCTCGGCGAACACGCCGGCCTTCGGCGTACCCACGCTGGTGACATCGCCGATGGCATAGACGCCGTCGAACTCCGTCTTGAGCGTGAGCGGGTCGACCGGGATCCATCCGTCCACCGCCAGCCCCGACTCGGTGACGACGGCCGGTGCCTTGTGCACGGGGACACCCAGGAAGAGATCGAACGGCAGTTCCTCACCGCCATTGAGGACGGCTACCTTCTGGTCCCCGTCGAGGGCTGTGACCATGCGCTCCGGATACCAGTTGATTCCCCGTTCCTCGAAGGCCGAGAGCAGGGCGGTGGAGGCACCCGGTGACGGCGGGATCGGGACACCGAGGGGCATGACGAGTGAAATCCGGGACCGGTCCCGGCGACCGTTCCTAGTCAGGAAGTCGTGCATGAGGAGGGCGGTCTCGCTCGGCGCTGGCGGGCACTTGAACGGTGTCGACGTCACGCCGATGATGACGTCCCCTCCCTCGAACGACTCGAGGACGTCACGAAGGGCGAAGGCGCCGGGCACCGTATAGAACTCGTGCCCCGATTCGAGCAGGCCCGGTGTCGCCGATGGATCGAGATCTGCCCCGAGGGCAACGACGAGAACATCCGCCTCGAACCGACCAGCGTCGGTAACCACGGACTTCTGGGCAGGGTCTATGGATCGAACAGTGGTCTGAGTGAAGCGCACGCCGGCCTTGTCGATCGCCTCATAGGGATGGAAGACATGGGCCGCGGTCTGCTTCCCGAACATGACGTCCAACTTCGAAAAGCCGAACACGAAGCCGGGTTTCTCGTCGATGACGTCGATCTCCGCCGTGTCGCCGATTTCGTCAGACAACCGGGCAGCCAACTCGAGGCCACCGAAACCAGCGCCGAGGATCAGAATTTTCATCGCGCCAATCTAACGAAACGGCCTTGGCGGTGTCGGCGCTGGAGCCGGAACCGGAATCAGCCGTGGGCAGTGAGATAGGCAGCTTCCTGCATCTGGACGTCGTCCACCAGATTACCCAGTGCCAAATTGATGTCTTGCAGGTGATAACCCCATGTAGGCCCCAGTGTCTCGCTCACCGTGGGTCGGGAATCGCCAACACTTTTGATTGTACTGACCTGTAGCCAGGTGGCTCCGGCTCGGGACCTGCAAACAGCCGAGTACAGATTGGGGTACGTCACCCACGGGGTGGTCACCGCCGGGGCCGGTGGGGGGAGCGTCAGAGCCAGGAAGTACGGGGACAGCGGGGCGGTTCCCCCTCCCAGTGCCGCCGGGTTCACGCAAGCGACTTGCAGACCGGCTCGAGCCGTCTGGTCCGACTGAAGGCTCACTCCCTGCCCGGGACGACCGAACTGGCTGTCCGCGGGTGGCTGACCGGGGAAGGACGAATAGGCAATGACGCATCCGGTCTGGCCGATCGACGTGCACAACGGTATGTGATGGAAGGTCGACCCCACCGTTCGGCCCGACGGGACCGTGACGTTGCCGCCGGCAATGATGGCTGAGACCATTCGGCTCCGCAGTGCGATATTGGAGTCGATCTGGGCCGAGAGCAGCCGGATGAGCATGGCCGCCCCCTGGGAGTGCCCGATGAAGACGACCGGTCGTCCATCGTTGTAATGAGCCAGGTAGTCGTTCCATCCTGCCAGCAGGCTCTGGTAGGCCACGGCGTCGGCGGCAGGGTCATTGCCCAATCCCTTGGCCAGCGACTCATCCGTCCGCTGACGGTACATCGGCGCCCACACCCGACACACCTGTGAGAAGCGGGATGCCTGGGACACTGCTGCGGCGATCTCCCCGGCCTGGACCTTCAGGTTGGAGTTGTCTCTCTTTTGCGAACTCACCGTCGGGTAGACATAGAAGCAGTCGAAAGGCAGGTCGGTAGCCGGAGAGGCGTCCTGCACGGTCCGTGGACCGCTGGCCGGGACCGTGGTCGAATCGGGATTGAAGGTGCACGGGTCATTGGCCATCCCCGGACGACAGAGCCACACCGTCGGCGCCGAGGTGCTGCCGGGTGAAGAAGTGCCTGATGCGCTGGATGCCGCGGAAGTCGAACTCGCCGTATTCGGAGAAGAGCCCGAGCTGCCACAACTGGAGATCACAATTGACATCACGCTCACCACAACCATGCCGACGGCACTCCGACAGACAGCCCTGCTCGTGATCCGCTTTCGAAGCTCTAGAGCCGTCGAGATCATCGCTGAACAATAAGCCGATCGGCCCAATTAGTCAACTAATATGACCGTCTACTAGTATGACCAGCATGGATGGCTCGAACCAGGCGCCTGGCAGCTCGGAAGCCGGCGTGCCCACACCGTGGCTCCTTCGTCGGGCGAGCCAGCATTACCGGGACGAATCGCGCCGTGCCGTGGGTGAGGCTGGCTACACAGACTTACCCCAGCCAGGATTCTGGGCGCTCGACGCCCTTGCCACCAAAGAATGCGACGCCAGTCAACTGGTCTCCCAAATGGGAATTTCCAAACAGGCGATGAGCAAACTCGTCGACCAACTGGTGGCTTCCGCCTACGTCGAACGCCTGGCCAATCCGGCTGATCGACGCCGGGTGGTTCTGAGACTCACAGCCAAGGGGAGGAAAGCGGCACAAGTCCTCCGAGCGGCCACCGACCGGGCCGACCGGGCGCTGGTTCGTCGCCACGGACCTGACTCGCTGGCCCATCTCCGCCGGCTCCTCGGCGAAATGGTCAAGGATGAATAATCATGGCTGAATCCCTCGCCTGGGGGTCCGGATGGCGGGCAGACAACCCTGATCCTGGCGACTTGGTGCCGTCCGGTCCAAATCCACCCGATGGCGACGGCTACCGCCCTCGGTTGACAACTCGGGGCGCCCCCATCTGGCTCGGTGGGTAGTCCCTCCATCAGGAGAGGGTAGGCCCGGGTGTGCCCTGCCAAATGAACGGCCGATAAGCACAGGTATGGAGCGAAGTCGAATAGCCCATCGGCTGCCATCGGAACCGCATGACATCGGCCAGTGTCCCCAGGAGCTTTCTCAAGCCCGGCCTCAGCTTCGGCCCGGTCCGAACGCCGTGGTGGCCGTTGCAGTTGGCATCTTCTCGATCTACCTGCTCTGGCAAGTCACTCGATTCGGTGGCCCGACCCACACCGCCCTCATCGGGGACGCCTTCTTCATCCCCATGCAGTCACTGGCCGTCTATGCCACCATCACCGCGGCCAAGCGATGTCGGGCTGATCCTCGACGGTGTTGGTCCTGGGCTTTGTTGTCGGTGGCCATGGTCGGCTACTTGATCGGCGACCTGCTCCAGCTCTACCAAGAGGGCATACGCCACCTACCCGATACCCCGGACTGGTCAGACGCGGTGTTCTATCTGTTCTTCTTCGCCGGCATCGTCGGATTCGGCACCGGCACCCGAAGCAGGATGCGGCGGTGGCTCTTCACGCTCGACACCCTGACGATCGCCCTGTGCGCCGGATCGATCCTCTGGTATGTGGTTGCAGGACCGGTGGCGACGACGCAACATCACTCGGTCAAAGAGGTGGCATATGCGATCCTGTTCCCTCTGGGCGACCTCATCCTGCTCATCGCCGTAACCCGCACGTTGCAGCGGGGGGTTCCACCTGCCTCTCGGCGATCCGTTCGGGTCATTGCTTTCGGGATCGTGTTGTATGTGATCACCGACACGGTCCAGGGATTCATTGCCTTGCACGGTGGTTACCGAGGCGGGGACCGCATCGACATCGTGGGCATGGCCGCCGCCACCTGCTTCGCCATAGCTGGAGCATCTCAACCCAAGGTGCGGCAGGACGAACCGAAGGGCTCTGCATCGGAGCGGACTGGTTCTGCAACCCTCTCCTATGCGGCGGTGGCTCTCCTCTTTGCTCTCGTCTTCACCATTGAGCGTCACGATCCGCTCTTCCCCAATCTCAGCATTGTCGGTGCCGCAGTCGTGGCAGTACTGCTGTTGGCGATAGCCCATGGCTTGAGCCGCCGGGCATTCCTGGACGAGCAGACAAAGAATGAGGTCCTGCTGGGAGAGCTCCGGTATCAGGCCTTCCACGACAGCCTCACCGGACTGCCCAATCGCGCCCTCTTCAGCGAGCGACTCGGGCACGCCCTCGACCGCCGACGGTCCCTCTCCGCTAGCCATGCAGTCCTAATGATCGACCTCGACAGATTCAAGGCGATCAATGACTCGTTCGGTCACGAGGCCGGAGACGAAGTCCTTCGTGTCGTGGCCACGCGGCTCCTCAGTGCGGTACGCCGGGGGGACACGGTGGCTCGATTCGGTGGAGACGAGTTCGCGATCCTCTTCGAGGACGTCAGCGGCAGAGGCGCCGCCACCGATTTGGTCAAGCACTTGCTGGGCGTCGTGAACAAACCGCTCGAGACCGCCGATCGACAGTTGGTCCCGGAGGCGAGCGTTGGTATCGCCCTCACCGGCGAGGAGCCACTTACCGCCAACGAACTGCTCCGCTGTGCCGATACAGCCATGTACGAGGCAAAGCAACAGGGACCCGGGCACTACTGCATGTTCGACATGGCGATGCAGTTGGCGATCGCTGACCGGGTCGAGCTCCAGACCGACCTGGTGCGGGCCATAGGACGCGGCCAGTTACGAGTCCGCTACCAGCCGATTCTGGAGCTGGCCTCGCAGACACCGGACGGATTCGAGGCGCTGCTCCGGTGGATGCACCCCACCAGAGGTCTTCTCCAGCCGGTGGAGTTTCTCGATCTCGTCGAACAGTCGGGCCTGATTCACGAAATCGACACCTGGGTCCTCAACCAAGCGTGCCTGGAAGCACGAGGCTGGCAGGCAGATCCTCAGTTCGCTCAAGTCGGGATCCATGTGAACCTTTCCCCGCTACAGCTCCGCGAGCCCGACCTCATCGAATCGGTTTCCCGCGCCCTGTCGGCGGCCGGGCTCGAGCCGAAATATCTGACCATCGAGCTGCTGGAAAGCGGGGTGGTGGCCGACCTCGAACTCGCCCGGGTTCGCCTCACCGAACTGAAGGCGCTGGGGGTGCGCATTGCTGTGGACGATTTCGGCACCGGCTACTCGTCACTCAACCATCTGCGCTCACTCCCCATCGACGTATTGAAGATAGACAGGTCGTTCATCGCAGAGATGGGGACCTCCCCCCTGGTAAGCACCTTGGTCCGAAGTTTGATTCAACTCGGTAACGCCCTCGGGATCGACACCATTGCCGAAGGAATCGAGAACGAAGAGCAGCTCTCCTATCTTCGAAGCGAGGCGTGCCTGCACGGGCAGGGCTTCCTCTTCGCCCGACCTCTCGACCCTCACCAGATTCGGTCATACCTACTGCAATCGGTCGGAGCGCTGGCCTGACTCGCCGGCGCCTTCGGCATCCGCCCAGGGGGTTGCGTCAAGTCGGAAGGGGATTTCACCGTGCTACGGAATGCCCATCTCCCAACCGGGAGACGTCTACCCGCTGAAGGAAACGGTGCCCGTGCCGGCAATCGAGCTGTACTGAGCACTCGGATTGGGTCCGCTCTGGCTGGTGTTGCACTTCCCTTTCTGCAGAGGAATGACCACCACGAAAGTGACGGTGATGGACACGGAGCCGCTGATTCCTTGGTATGCCTTGGTGCCCTTGATGATTGGCACGGGAGTTGTGACCGGGATGTAGCCGGAACAAGTTGTCATGTTGAAAGTGCTACCGGTGGGATTGGCGTTGTTCAGATTCTTGCCGAGCTGAGTGGTGTTGATCAGGATCGTGCCCTTCTTCAGGGCCAAGATTTTATAGGTCCCTTTCTTGGCGGGCTTGCCCGACGAGTTGGCGGGAATCGCCTTTCCCGAATCAGCCACCGCACCGGTGATCACCACAGTTCCTCCGCCGTTGTTGGCGGGAGTGCCCCAGACCTGTATGGCCCCACCGGCAGGGACGGTAGCCCCAACGCCAGACGTGGCACCCAGCACCAGCGCCCCGAGTGCGGATGCCGCCACTGCTGCCTTGGCTACCCGCGACGTTCCCGGCCCTTTTGAGGTGTAGACAATTTTGCGTCCCATTTGGCTCTCCATGTTTCCGCTCGTGGCAAGGTGTCCCTCATTGTTAGAACAAGCGGAAGGATCGTCAATGGGGGGTTCCACGTACTCCCGAGCCTGTGCTCCGATCCGGCCCCAGGGCGCTCCGGCAGGGGTCCGGCACCGGGACGGCTCATCGGGGTCGCCGAATCGGGCCCAATGCCTTCGCGCCCCCAGCCCGACACCACGAGAAGGCGGCTGTCGCCGGGCGACCCGCTTCCTCCATTCCGCCCCCACGCGATTCTGGAGTAGCACGCCCGGGCCCGGTAGATGACGGCAGAGGCACCCGGCCCGGCGGTTCTCGCACGGGTGGCAACGGCCCCTCCTTACGATTTCCTTCTCCGAGGACCAGGAGATTATCCTGGCCCGGGGTTGTCAACGAGCGGGAGTCCTGGGGTGCCATCCGGAGTTATGGACCGAACTGGTGTCGACGCACTTCTCAGTGCGGTCGCCACGCTGGCGACGTTCAGAGACCTGGACAGCCTCCGTCGCCACACCCTGAACATCGTCCCCTCCCTGGTCTCTGCCAACTCGATCTCGTGGAACGAGGTCGACGTCGACCACGGACGGGTCGAGGCGATAATGGAGCCGCACGTTGTCACCGAGGAGCTAGCCGATGCGTTCGTCGAACACATCGGCGACCACCCCGTCATCGCCAACCATGCCAAGACAGGAGACGGACGACCGCTGGCCATCTCCGACTTCCTGAGCGCATCCACGTTTCGCTCTACCGGGTTGTACCGGCACTTCTACCGTGAGATCGGCACCGAGGACCAGATGTCGTTCATCCTCCCGGATCCCCGCATGATCATCGGCGTCGCCCTGAACCGCGAACGACGAGGATTCACCGAGGGGGAGCGCCACATGCTGAACGCCTTGCGCCCCCACCTGGCCCAGGCCTATCGCAATGCCGAGGACTTCTCCAGGATGCAACGGTCCCTGGCCGGCATGGAGGTCCTGGTGGAACAAGACGGCGTCGGGTTGCTGCTGGTCGACCGTCAGGGCTTCGCCGAGTACGTGACCCCCCGGTGCCTCGACTCCTTCGGCCGGTGGTTCGACGGATGGGTGGGTGGAGCGGTGCCCGAAGTGGTACGGGAATGGCTACTGCCGGTCTCGAAGCCGCAGGCTCCGGTGAAGCCGCTGGTGATGGACCGGGGAAGCGCCCATCTACTGATCAGGCGGGTCCCGGTGCCCGACGGGGTGGCCCTCCTTGTCTCCGAGGTGCAGGGAGACCGTGCCGCCGCCCTGCTGGGCCGGTTGGGGCTCACCCGTCGGGAGGTGGAGGTCCTGCTGCTCCTCACCGATGGCAGGACGGTTGCCGCCACCGCCGCGCACCTGGGGATCAGCCGGCGGACGGTCGAGAAGCACGTTCAGCACATCTATGACAAGTTGGGTCTGGAGAACCGGGTGGCCGCCACCAATTTGGTGCGGCAACTGGAACGGACCCCGAACCCGACGCTGGGAGCGGCCTGAGCAGCGCCGCGGCCACGGGCAACGTCCGGCGCCCCGACACTTGGCCATCGCCCCGGCGACCGTGGGTTCGTGGGCGGCCGCCGGGCCAACACCGTTCGAGGCGACCCGACTGATCGATCTGTCAGCGCATTGCCAGACGACGCGAGCCGGCAGGGGACGGAGTACCTGGTCAGCTTTCGCTGAGGGCTACCCGGGCCAGCGCTTCCACAGAGGCCAAGGATCCAGGACCTTGCGCCGCTACCAGTGTCCGGGTGGCATTGGCATAGGCATTTACGACCGAACGGCCTCCGGTGGTCATGCCGTAGGCGCCATCGCCCAGACCGGAGATACTCGGCATGGCGGGATTCCCTGGAGCATGGGCGACCTGTCCGGCGAAGACGGCCGCAGATTGGTGCGCAAAGATGGTGACGCCGGCATTGCCTGAACCACTGGTGTACTCACATACGAGTCCACCACCAGCTGTTGGGGTCGAGACCGGACCGCTATAGGTCGCCCCGAGTGCCGCATTGGCCTGCGCCAGGGTCGGACAGGCCGGAGCGCTGGCGGCGGCAGAAGTGGTGGGGACGGCTGCGTTCGTCGAGCTCACCGCCGATGCCGCCGTCGTCGACGGCGAGGAAGTACTGGTCGCTGAGTTGCTGCTACTGGATCCGCAGCCAGCCACTGCCAGCCCCGCCAAAACCGCCCCAACCGCCAGATATCCGCCTTTATTCATGGCTCCGACGTTACCAATTCAAGGGTGGCCACCCGTCGAGATAGGAAACGGACGGATCCGTGCAGAAGAGACTCCGGCAGCCCGAACACACCACCGGATGGCGGAATATGAGGGCGGGCTCGGCGCAGATCGAAGCCACCGCTCGCCTGATCATCGGGCCAGAGATGGTTGAGCTTCGGGGGAGTGCACGGCGAAGCACGGCATCACGACGTCGAACAGTGAGCTCCCCGGTCTGATCGGCTGCACCCTCGAGGGTCATCGCATCCTCCGCGGCGACCGGGGAGTAGTTCTAACGCCGACTTCCTGACTCTCCGGAAACAGGGCGGATGTGGCCGAGGTGAGCTCGGGGATCGCACACCTTCGGCGCCGCGGTGCGAGACCGATTCCGGGCTCGGATTCATCGGTCGTCATTCATGCCGGTTCGTATTCGAGTGGCAGATGGTCGGCTTGTCGAATGCCGGTGGAGAAGTGGATTTCGACACCATCGGGAATCCGGTAGTCGGGAATCCGACGGTGCAGCTCCTCCATGGTGACCCGTAGCTCCAAGCGGGCAAGATGGGCCCCGAGGCACGAATGATTGCTTCCCCCGAAGGCGACATGACGATTGGGATGACGCAGAAAATCGACACTGGGGTCCGGAAACTCGGATTCATCGTCATTGGCTGCTCCGATGGCCAGCATGACGCCGTCGCCCGCCTGCAGCCGGACCCCGCCGATCTCGACGTCCTCCTTGATCGACCGCGGGATAACCATCACCGGGGTCAGCCACCTCAGGAGCTCCTCGACGGCGGCCGGGATGATGGAGGGGTCCACCACCAGCTGCTGGCGGTGCTCGGGATGGCTAGCCAGAAAAGTGACCATACAGTCGAGAGTGGCCGTCACGGTGTCGAGACCACCCAGCAACATGAGGTGGGCGATACCGAGGAGTTCGGTCTCGCTCAGGGGTTCACCATCGATCGTCGAATGAACGATACGGGACAGCAGGCCACCCGGGGGTGCCTGCCGGCAGCGTGCGATTAGGCCGCGGAAGTACTCGCTGATCTCGCCGGCCACCCGGGCCCGGATGCGTTGCGCGCCTTCGAAGTCTCCCGGCTCCGCCGGAGGTCTGATCGACTCATCTCGCCAGCGCAGAAAGAGGGGGAGATCTTCGGTAGGCAATCCCATCAGGGCCAGAAACAGCTCCGACGGAAGTGGGGTGGCGATCTCCTCGTGAAAGTCGCACCTCCCACGGGGGGCAACCTGGTCGATCAGTCCTCGCACAATTCGCCGCACTTCTGGTTCCAGTTGTTGGATTTCCCGGGGAACGAATTGCGGGCTCAGCAAACGTCGATACTTCGTGTGCTGGGGTGGATCGAACTCGAGCGGGATCAGCGGCTGCTCGCCGATACTGAGGTTACCTCCGGCCGAAGTGAAATACTCGGGATGGCGCAGTGCCCAGTTCACGTCCTCATAGCGAGAAATGACTACCACCGGGCTGTCCCCCATAGCCACGCGGGCTACCGGACACTCCTGCCGAATGCGTCGATAGGCGGGGTGCGGGTCATCGGCCACGGACGGCGAAAAGAGGGAATCGGCGGCATCAGAATCCACTCGGGCCTCCTGCGTCCTAAGCGTCACGAATCACGATAGGACCTCGGCTCTCGAACGTCTAGTGGCGCTCGAGTCGGCGCCGCACCCGGTCCGCGAGGTCGTGACGGTCCGCGAGGTCGCCGCTGTCTTCGCCATCCCTGAAGCCGGACGATCACGTCGTCCGCTTTGTCTCGACTGCGGTAGGGAGATCCGCACTGAACGAGAAGCAACCGAGGGACTGGTTCAGGCTGCCGTCGCCATTGGGGTCAAAGCAAACGTCCTGGATTCGAGTGTTTGGGAGTTCCAGAGGTCTTCCTGACGGCATTTCCATGTCGCAGAGGAATCCATCAACTCGAAGAGTTGAGGTCTGTGAGCTCGGCTACCAGCTACACATCTCGATCTGCGCAGCTCAGCTTGGCCGAGGGCCCCCGACCACCGGCAGCTGTCACCTACGGCATGGCGACAGGACGCGATCCTCGATATGGTGAGGGCGGAGAGTGCGCCGGCGGCTTCAACGGGGCCAACCAGGTCAGCTGGCGGGAGCGTGGAGTATGGAACTCGACGACTGGAATCCAGTTCCCACCCCAGGTGAGGATGTTGGCGCCACTGCAGCCTGGGACGTCTCTCCGCCATCCGATGAGCAATGGCCGCCGATGCCGGCCCTCGTCCCCGTCACCCATTCGGGGGTGCCTTCAGGTTGGCGCGTCGACCCAGATGCACCCGGTCAGCTCCGATATTGGGACGGGCGGTGCTGGACCCAATACGCCACCCCGCGCAGAACGCCCCAAGCTATTCCCGGTTTGAAGCAGACCCCGCCGAGCACCAATCGAACCAAGGCCTGGCTCACGGCGCTGGCTGCAGCTCTCTTGATCATTGCCCTCATAGCCGTGTCGCTCCCGCACAACGACTCAGCGGAGCGGCCGACTACGGGAGTCGGTCCCACGACAACGTCTACACCGTCCCGAGCCAAACAGTCTTCTCCGACTTCCAACGCCCCTCAATCGGCAGTTCCGCCACCAGTGATTCCGGCGACCACGGCGACCACTCAGCCCACCAATCAGTCGACACCAATTGCTCCGGCCGTCAGCCCGTCGTCGGGTTCATCGACTAACCCGAGTTCCAGCACCTCCGCATTCGTGTCGGACCTGACCCAGGTCGGTGAAGACGAGACTGCGATTGCAAACAATGCGGGCTCGGCCGAAAGCTCAGGCAACCTGACTCAAGTGGGATCCGAGTGCGGAACACTGACGACCAATCTCGGGGCCCTGCGGGGAGACACCGCTCCGAACACCCTGACACCGATCGAGGAGAGTGGACTGACCAACATCGAGAGCGACCTCACAAATGCAGCCAATGACTGCGCTCAAGGAGTGGACAACCACGAGATGAGCAGCATCATTGCCGCAGTCAATCAGTTCTCGTCAGCGGGAAGCCTCATCAACCAACTCAACAGCGAATTGCTCATAACACGAGCCCCTCGGCCTACAGCCGACCGCGAATGCATCGGGGCGGTCAAGCCGTTTCCTTGTCGCTAGCACTCGTCCGGGACCTCCAAGGACCCGGACAACGTCCTCCACCTCGGTCCCAACAGCCTGACCATCCGTCTGGATCCGACGCCATGCCTCGGCTCTGGCGCCGGAGCGACGCCACCTTGGCGTCTCCGGGGCGCCTCGTGCCCGCTTCGCTGGAAGAACTGCCGGGGGATCATTCGATCGTTCCGATGCACCGGAAGTACCGGCGATCCATTTCGAGTGCAGCGATCGATCCGACCAGTGGTCGCTCGACCTCTCGGGCCAGGGAGAACGAATTGTCAGCCGCGGACGCGCCCGGGCATCGGTGCGGATCCATGGAGCTGCTCAACAGCTCCTTCTTTTTGTTTGGGGTCGGGTACCCCCGCTGATGCTGCCGACGCGGCGGTGTCCGACGATGTCGGAACACCGGATCGTTGGTCGGAACTGTAGGACCTGCTTGTTGGTTACCAGGAAGTTGACGGCGTCCCGTCGGTCCGGACGCTGGTCGGTGGCGCCCTGAAACGATCGGTGGCCTTTGTCGCCAGGCAGTATGCCGATGCGAGCCCTGGGAACACGGTTCGGGAACCCGACAGCCGGCTCTGGCTGGGGACAAACTTGGCTCTGCGGGCGAAAATCGCCCAGAGGACGACCCGTAGCATTCGGCTCCCTTGTCCGCCAACGGGTCCGGCCCGTTGGTGTGGCCGTCGGGTGACGCTGCGCCGGGCCATGTTCCAACCGGGATAAACTTTCTTCAAGTCACTGCCAAGGGTGGGGCTTCCCTTCGGCTCGCTTGCTAGTGGTTCGCAGCTCGCCGTGCATTTCCAATTGTTGACCGATTTCATTCGCGATCGGTAGTTGCATGAGAGGAGCGCACTGATGGACCTCGCGTTCGGTGCTCTTGGCCGCTGGGTTGTCAAGTTGCGATGGCTGATCATCGTGATATGGGTCATTGGGACGGTTTTCGCCGTCAAATCTCTTCCTTCGCTCAGCAGCCAGGTCAACAACGACAACAGTCAATTTCTGCCGTCGACGGCGCCAAGCAATCAAGCCGCTACGCTCGCCCAACCCCTTATCGGCTCTTCCAGCCAATCCCCGATACCGGTGGTGGCGGTTACATCGGATCCCCCCTTGACGGCCAGCGATCAGGAGTCTCTGCGTCAGCTTTCGGCGGAGCTGGCCAACGTGCCGACCGTCGAGAGCGTTCGGTTCCTGGCTGAATCGGCCAACCGGGATGCCGCACAGCTACTTGTGACCTCATCGACACAGCCGTTTGGCCCGACCGGACCAAAGACCCTTGTCGACCGTCTGCAGTCCGTTCTCGATCGGGCCGACGTGCCGTCGCACCTCCACGTCGAACTAGCCGGTGCGATCGTCACCGATGTGGCCAACAACGCCAAATCGAACAAGCAGGGCAACGCCATCCAGCTCTTCTCGATCCTCTTCATCATCGTCCTGCTGCTGCTCATCTTCCGATCCGTGCTGGCGCCCTTTGTCACCCTCATCCCGCCTGTCTTGGTACTTGGGCTTTCCGGGTCGTTCATCGGGGCACTCGGCTCCCACGGGCTCAAGATCTCGTTCTTCACCCAGATCCTGCTCATCGTGCTGATCCTCGGAGCGGGGACCGACTACGGGCTGTTTCTGGTCTTTCGTGTGCGCGAGGAGCTACTGGGCGGCCAGCCGCCAAAAGAAGCCGTCGCCTTTGCCGTGAGCCGGGTGGGCGAGTCGATCTCTGCCTCGGCGGCCACGGTGGTGGTAGCCCTGCTCACGTTGCTGCTCGCCAGTTTCGGGATCTACCACGATCTCGGCGTGCCCTTGGCTATCGGGATCGTAGTCATGCTGGCGGCCGGTTTGACTCTTTTGCCGGCGTTGCTGGCAGTGTTCGGCCGGGCCGTGTTCTGGCCATCGAAGACGGTGCCTCGGGCCCACGCCGACGGGGTGTGGGGCCGGCTGGCCGGTCGCCTGGTCCAGCGACCGGCCCTGACCTTGAGCATCGGCGTGGTCATCTTCGGCGTGCTTGCGCTGTTCGCGACAGGATTCAAGCCGGGTGGATTCGGTGGCGATATCACGCCCCCGGCAGGCACCAACGCGGCCAGAGGATACGCGGCACTTACCAATTACTTTCCGCAGGCCAGCTCCAACCCGACCAATCTGGTCATGCAGTTTCCCACCTCGGTCTGGCAGGATCCCTCGGTGCTGGAGAAGGCGACGGCGGGTCTCCGAGGTACCGGCGACTTCACCCAGTTGGTCGGTCCTCTCAATCCCAACGGCACTCTCATCACCCCGCAGCAGTTGCAGACGCTCCACGCTGAGCTACCCTCGCCCAAAGCTCTGGTCAACTTCAACCAACTGACACCCCCGGCCGGCGCGTCCATCCCCACCCCTCTGTACAACGCCTATCTGGCGACGGCCCGCTACATCAGCAGCGACGGATCGACGGTCCAGTGGGAAGCCGGCCTAAAAGCGGGAGACCCGAGCACGACCGCGGCTCTGAACGCGGTACCAGCGATCCGGACCGGCGTGGCGGCGGTGGCTCACGAGGCCGGAGCCACCGCCGACGGCGTGGCCGGCGAGGCTCCGGCCCTCTATGACGTGAGCAATATCTCTGACGGCGATCTCCGCCACATCGTTCCCGTGGCGGTGTTGGCCATCGGGATCGTGCTGGCCCTTGTCCTACGAAGCCTCATCGCGCCGCTCTACCTCATCCTCAGTGTGGTGCTTTCCTACTTGGCCTCACTCGGGATCTCGGTCATCGTCTTCATCAAGATCGGCGATTCGGGGGGGATCGTCTTTCTCTTGCCCTTCTTGATGTTCATCTTCCTGCTCGCCCTAGGTGAGGACTACAACATCCTGGTCATGACCCGCATCCGTGAGGAAGCACAGAAGCGTCAACTGCGCTCTGCAGTGGTTAGGGCCGTCGGAGCCACGGGGCCGACCGTCACGTCGGCGGGTCTGGTGCTGGCGGGCACCTTCGCCGTGCTGGCCGTCGTCGGAGGCAGCGGATCGGGCAATGGTCAGGTCCGTCAGATCGGCTTCGGACTGGCGATCGGGATCCTTCTCGATACGTTCGTGGTGAGAACAGTGCTCGTGCCGTCGACGGTCTCGCTACTCGGGCGCTGGAATTGGTGGCCTTCGGCCATGGGGCGCCCGGCCGTCGGCGATGGTGCGACCGACGAGGACATCCCTGGTGGGCCAATCGGCAATGGGACCGGCAGTGGAACCCCGGCCGCGGATGGATCTGGTCGGGACCAGCCAAGCATCCCTTTGAACTGAGGGCGAGAGACCTCACCTCGGCTCAGGCGGCATTCTCGGCCGCCGGTCGCCGACCGGGGCACGTCCGAGCTGGGGGGCGGGTCCTGGCGAATCACCCGGTGGTCGGCGGAGCTGCCGTTCCCTCGTCGCCATGCCCTCACTGTCGTGTGCCGTTCCCCATCCCGGCCTCGGTGAGCCAATCGGCCACCAACTCGGCCACCTCGGCGTCGCGGCGCCGGAGCGAGTGGTCGCCGTCCAAGAAAACCAGGGTGACCGGTCCGGGGATGGCGGCGGTCTCGCGTTCGATCTCGTCCGGCGTGCCCAAGGCGTCCCGACGACCGCTGATGAAGAGACAGGGTACGTGCAGAGCGGGAAAGTGTCGGGTCCGGAGCCGTTCGGGTGCCCGCGCCGGATGAAGCGGGTAGCTGATGAGGACGAGGGCGGCTACCTCCAGGCCGTCAACGGCTGCCATCGAGCACATCCGGCCGCCCATGGATCGGCCCCCCACCGCGATAGCTGAAGTGGGCACGCCGAGCCGTTCGGCGAGCCCCGCGGTGGCCGCCCGCACCGAGTTGATGCACACTTCCGGCGGGTCCGGCCGACGCCGGCCTGCCTCCCGTCCGGGGAACTCGATTCGTTCCACCGCCAGACCCCGCCTGGTCACTGCCTCGCTGACGGCCACCAGTGCCGGCTGGTCCCGACCCGCGCCAGCCCCTGGCGTCAGCAGCAGGCCGGTGATGCCCGCTTGGGTCATCCGGCCATCTTGGCCCCGGGACAGGCGCGGTGCCAGCCCCAGCTCGATTTTCTCAAGGTCCGGCCTTGGCGGGCCCAACGCCCGCGAAACCAGGAGCGAGAATTGATCTTTCGCCCGCCAGCATCCAAAACACACCCGGATCCGAATAACCCGTGACCGAGGCGAACGACGTTTCGCCACCGCAAAGGAAAGAGGGCCCAGCGTGCACTTTGGATCATCGGCCGAGATATTTGGAATGGACGGGATCATCGTCTTGATCGTTGTCGTCCTGGTGTTGTTCGGATCTACCCAGATTCCCAAATTGGCGCGATCCCTGGGCTCAGCTCAGAGGGAGTTCAAACGAGGCATCCACGATGGGGCCTCTGAAGAGGCGAACGGTGGGAATACAACGTTTCCGGCGAACACCGTCGTTGCCGCTCAGCCTCACGAGACCGTGACCATCGCGACAACTGACCGACCCGCCTCTGAGGCCCAGGGCTGAGAGAACGGATCCGATCGATCCCCGATCGCCCGACGTCAATAGTGACGCTGGGTATTGACCACCATGCTCCTACTAAGCCCGGCAAAGTTGCTCGTTGTACTGGTAATCGCTCTCGTCGTGCTCGGCCCCGACAAGCTCCCGAAGGTGGCCAAGCAGGTGGGCAGGCTGTGGGGCGATTTTCGCAAATTTCGAGACAAGCTCGAATCGGAGGTGCGCAGCGCCCTCCCCGACCTCCCGTCTGCCGACGCCATCACGCAGGCCGTCCGGTCACCTCTGGCCTATCTCGACTCGCTGGCCACTGATGAAGACGAGAAAGGAGAAACTCCGTCCGACGGTCCTGGTGGTGCCGGGCCCGGTGCTGAGGATGGCTTTGTACCGATGACGGGGGCCCAGGCCCGGTCTAGTGATACCAGGTCGGCGACAGACGATCCCATGGCCACCGAGGACCCCACCGACGTCCGAGAGCCCGGCTCCGATCCTCTAGACGTGGCCAATCACGTTCGGCCGATACTCGTGCCCGGAGCAGACCACTCCGAGCTGAATTGACTGTGCCGTCGTCAACGAGTCCTATGGGTAGGCGGCGATGATCGGTATCGTGAACCGGCCAACTGCGGCCGAGCCCGAAGCGTCGTCGATGACGCTGGTGGAGCACTTGGCCGAGCTGCGGACCCGGGTTCTTGCCTGCGCGCTGGCCTTCGTCGTAGCTGCCACCGCGGGCTTTCTTGTCTATCCATGGATCTTGTCGTTCCTCAAGCATCCGTACTGTCAGGTGGCGCCCACCCACTGCGGGTTCTACATCACCGGACCGCTGGACGGTCTGGCCTTGCGAGTGAAGATCGCGGCCTACGGGGGACTTTTTCTTTCCTCTCCCGTGCTGTTGTGGGAGTTCTGGCGCTTTATCACCCCGGGACTGAAATCGGAGGAGAAGCGATACGCGGTCCCGTTCGTCATCGCCTCCATCACCCTGTTCATCCTGGGTTGCCTCGTCGCCTTCGTGACGTTTCCCCATGCGCTCAAGTTCCTGGACAGCATCGGCGGGCCGAGCCTTCACGAGATCTTCGATCCCATCAACTACATCTCCCTCATCGTCCTGTTGATGGTGGTGTTCGGCATTACATTCGAATTCCCGGTGGTTCTCGTGTCCCTCGAATTGGCCGGGGTTTTGACTGCCAGGCAACTGTCGCAGTGGCGGAGGTGGGCCATCGTAGGCATCGTTGTGGTGGCGGGCGTGATCACACCAAGCTCGGATCCGTTCTCCATGATGGCGCTGGCCGTCCCCCTCTATTTCTTCTACGAGATCTCGATCGTCATCGGCCGGGTGATCAGTCGGCGCAGAGCGCCGGCGGTTGGATAACGGCGACATCCTCGAAACGGCCCCGGCCATGTCTCAACTTGGTCGTCAGGCCAGGTTGGCGGTGCCCCCTACGGCAGGGCGCCCATTCCGAAGTGAGCGGGCGCTGTCGGCCAACCGGGCGCAACTTTTTCGGGAAATTCTCGAATTCGGTCATCCGCTCTGTGTCTCGGCTTCGATCAATAAGCAACGACACAACATCCTCTGCCAAGTGAAACCGCGTCTCTGCCCCGGGGGTCCACCATGAACGGATTCAGTCGTCGCTCCTTTCTGAAGACAGGTTCCGCAGCCGTCGTCGCCGTCGGAGCGATATCGTCGCTACCCGCCCTTCCGGCTGTGGTTGGAGGCGTCGAGACCCAGGGGCCCGCTGATGTCGACGCGGCGGAGGCGGCTTTGACCGATGCCGAATCCGCAGCGCTGAGTGAGCCCCTCGTCGCCCATGTCCGTGATCTCGCCACTGGCGAGATCGGGCTGTTTTCGGGAACACGCGAGATCACTCTTCTCGATCCTCAACTGGCGGCCCGCCTGGCCCGAGCCATCGGCTAGGTCCCGCCTCCGTCGTCCTGAACACCCAATCTCTCTCTACCGTCCCAGCCACCAAATCCGATCAGAAACAGAGGTACACCATGTCATCCCATCGTGAAGCACCGGAAATCTCCAAGGATCCCGTGGCCGACAGTACAGACGTCTACGCCTTCGTCAGTCCCGATGCCCCGGACACCGTCACCCTGATTGCCAACTACATCCCACTCCAAGGACCGGACTCTGGTCCCAACTTCTACGAGTTCGGTGACGACGTCCTGTACACCATCAACGTTGACAACAACGGTGACGGCAAGGCCGATATCGCCTTCGAGTTCCTGTTCTCCACCACCAATGCACCGGGCGCCTCGAGCTACTTCCTCTACAACACCGGGCCGATGACCACCCTGCCGTCGCCGGCCTGGTCACGCCCACAGACATTCACCTTGACCGAGATCCGGTACACGCCATGGGGAGAACCGGAATCGCGAGTGTTGGGAACGAACCTGCTGGTGCCGCCGTGCAACGTCGGTCCACTGTCGACTCCCAACTATGCCGCCAATCTGGTCAGTGCGGCGTTGGCCCACAATCAGAGCATCGTAGGATTTCCGGTCTTCGCCGGACAACGGGCCGAGGGCTTCTACGTCGACCTCGGGGCGGTCTTCGATCTCGGGGACCTTCGACCCTTCGAAGAGGCGCACGGGGGCAGCACCCTGACCCGGATGCCCGGCATCAACTCCACCGACGCGCTCAATGTTCACTCTCTCGCCCTCCAAGTACCCATCGCCTCCCTTACCGCCACTGGCCGACCGCCATCGGGCGTCGACGACCCCCGTGCCGTCGTCGGGGTCTGGACCACGGCCCAACGGCAGACCGCCCGTGTACTCGCCAACAACTGCCAGGGCGGCTACCTGAACGCCGGGCCCTACGTGCAGGTTTCCCGTCTGGCCAACCCATTGTTCAACGAGGTGTTGATCCCTTTGGCCGAGAAAGACTTGTGGAACGCCAACTTCCCTGTGAACGACAGCCAGTTCGCCAAGTATGTGACCGCCCCGGCTCTGGCCGGATTGCTCCCCAGCCTCTACCCCGGCGTCTTCCCCAACTTGGCCTCCTACACCAAGCCCCGCGCCGATCTGGTGGCGATCCTCCTGACCGGCATCCCGGCGACCGTGGTCGCGGGGTTTCAGAACAACAACACAGGAACACTTCAAGCCGACCAGCTTCGACTCAACATGGCCATTCCGCCGAAGACCACTGGGCAGAGCTCTCTTGGGATCCTTGGTGGGGATCTAGCCGGGTTCCCCAATGGTCGACGTGTCTTCGACGACGTAGCCACCATCGAACTCCGAGCCATTGCTGGAGCCACCATCCCGCTGGTCGACTCCACTTTCACTCCGGATACGGTCGTTAAGAACGCCCCGGAACCGTTCGCCAATCCTGCCGGAGGGCTCCAGTTCGGGCTCATCGACGGTGGGTCGGATCTGAGCGCAATGGGCACCGAGACCTACCTCAGCAGCTTCCCGTACCTGGGTACTCCTCACAGTGGCTACAACGCCCACACGGCCGATGCGGTGACAGGCTGATCCCGTGATCGTAGAGACCTTTCCATCAGCCCCAGCTTCGGATTCACGCCCGCTCGAGGAGTCGACGGGCCCCAGCCATGGACCGGTGGTGCTAGACATCGGCGAAAGCGTCGGAGCCGTAGTGATTCTCACCGGTGCCGATCTCGACCGAACCGAGATCGAAGTCAGAAGCCTTGGTACCGAGTGGGACGGAACCCACGTTGCCGTGCGCTCACGTCCGACCACCGGCGAGCCTATCTATGCAGCCGTATTCAGTCAGCTCCATCAAGGGGTGCACGAGTTCCGCCAGAGGCCGGCAGACCCTCTCGGTTCGGTCCACCAGGTCAATGTGGTCGGAGGGCAACTGGTCGAGCTCCTCTGGGGTGTACCGACGACTGGCCGAACCTGAGTCTGCGAGTCGCCAAACGTTTCATCAACTTCGCTCCACCAGATGACACCCATGGATCACGTGGAACCTGCGGCGAGGGGACACCAGACGCCCTTGTCCGAGACGTTGCCGCTGTCCGCGCCGATCAGGGGGCAGCAACATTGCCTGCCAGCGTCCAACCCACAAGAGCATTCGCGTGTCCATGTCCCATCCCGTATTGGGACTTGAGATAGCCGACGATTTCCTTGTACTTCCCAGGACGTCCCCGGTCTGAACGCTGGTCGCAGGCCCGGATCCGGATGCCGCCCTGTCGACTGGTCTTGGATCGACGGTTGAACTGCTGGACGACCTGGTCGAAAATGAAGGTCGAGGACTATTCCAAGGCGGGATGATTCCGACCGGGGGGGTCGACCAGCGTGGCGGCGAGGCAGCCCAGGCACAACCGAGAAGAGCTGCGTGAACTTCTCCTCCAAAAGGGTCAGGCCATTCTCCGCGAGGAGGGACTCGGGACCGGAGCCGAAGTGCTCACCTTCAAGAGGGTCTTTGACCGGATTGAAAGGGACACCGGGATTCGCCTTACCAACGCCGCGGTCATCAGGCGAATGTGGGAGAACCTGGCCGACTTTCAGACCGACGTGCTGGTGGCAATCGCCCAAGATGAAAACGAAGACGAGTTCAATCGCACCGTGGAGGCCGTTGTACCCATCTTGGCCACAGTCGACCTCACAAGCCGGGAAAACCGGGAACGGGCACTGCGCGAGTTATGTCGAGTCGGGGGAGCTGCCAACGTGCGCGCCGTGCGTCAATCGAGCTACTGGCCCTTGTCGATCGCGGTGTGGGCGTTGGCCGCATTCGATGAGCCACCCGGGCAACGCAAGAAAATCGAGGAGGCCTTGGCATCCGGATATGACGCCTTCACCAATCGGATAGCGGAGGTCTATGCCGCCTTGGCAAAGCTGCTTGGCTTCAGGCTCCGTGAAAAGTTCACGCTTCACCAGTTCGCTGTCGCTGCCGATGCGTTGGGCCAGGGGTGCGGGTTGCGTGACCGGGTCGACCGGTCGAAAATGGAGGGCATCGCACGGGCGACCGGGCCCGACGATGAGATGCAGGAGTGGACCCTGTTCGCCGTCGCCTTCGAGGGGCTGGTGCTGCAGTTCTTTGAGATCGACCCTGCATTCGAGGTGCCGGCGGAGACGTAGGGCGTCAGCTCTCTGAGTGAGAGCGAGATCTCAGCCCACTGGGTTGAGGCCGATTTGGCCGCGTCACGGCCCACTGGGCTGAAGCCGGCACCCGCTGGACGACATTTGGCGACGCCGGTGCGATGCGTGTCAAATAGTGCCCATGGAGGCGCAGCGGTGCGATCCGATAGTTCGACGACGCTGGACGATGCTTGCCGCCACCTTCACCGCCGCCCACCACGTCTTCGAGTTGTCGAGTGGCGTCGGACTCGTCGGGCAGCCCGAACTCGGTCTGGTCGGAGCCGGTGCCCTCTGGGCAACGCAGATTCCTATTTGGATCATACTGGCCGCGAAAGGTGGCAGGCGATGGGACAAAGTGCTTGCCGTCTGGAGTGGTGCCGCGCTCGGGGGTGCGGTTGTCCACTTCCTAGTTTGGCTGTGGCGACGAAGCCCCCTGGGGATACCGATCCTCACCGAAGCGGAGGGCCTCGGTGTCTCGAAGCTTCCCGCTTACAACACCCTCCTTTACGGATGGGGAGCAGCCGCAGCGCTCTCGATCGCCTTCGAGATACCTCGGCGTGACCGGCGCTGGGCCCTCCTGGGCTTGGCGGCTTTACCGCTCTTGCGCCGTTCGGCCAACCACCACTTTTCGTGGATCGTCGATCAAGCCTCGACAAGTCCAGCTTGGTGGAATCGGGGCTTCCAAGAGGATGAAAGTCCGCTGAACCGATCCGATTCGACTTGAGCACACCGTAGCCCTCACCTTCGAATGCCAGACCATCGCGCTGAAGGCCCTGGAGTGGATCGACAGTTCTCGGCCGTCCGAGCTGAGGGACCTCGGTGCGTTCACCGGCAAGGTTGTCGAAGTCCGTCGACACTCCTGTCGAGGTGGGCCCCGTTCAACCCGGCGGCATCATCCGCGGGGCAGAACTGGCTGGTGGTCAAGTTGTACTCCGCGTTGAGCACACCTTTTCCGTGAGCGACATAGACGGCCGCCTGTTGACATTGCTTCGACTGGTTGCAATCTTCCGTGAGTAGACCGTTAGCGAGCGGTTCCATGATGGTGGCAAAGTTGTCCCCCGTATCAACCAAGTTTTTGGCGATCCAGCCCATTCCCAAGCCGTGAATGTAGTTGGCCAAAGTGGTCATGAACGTTCGTTCATCGGCTTCTGTGAGGGGGAAGCCGGTTGGCCCGTCGTAACCGGTGTAGGTTTCGTCCAGATCGGTCTCAACCGCGTCAAACCCTTTCACAGCGCACTGCTGACGGACCATCGATTCGACAATTTCGGACGGTGGCGGGAGAGTTGATGTTCAAAAAGGATTCCTGGGAATAGCCAGGCAGAGTACGGCCAAGCACGCCGGCCGCCACGAACTGGTCGAAGTAGCTGGTGGCAATACCTTCTTGCTCGGCACTGTAATAGTTGCCGGCCGAGCCGACCTCCACGTAGCAGATGACGTGGTCGTGCCGTTCATGGAGGGCCTTGACTGTGGACGCCGGATTGATAATGCCGTCGACGTCGTACACCGTGGGGGTGGGCGCCGGGCCTCCATCGGGCAAGAGGTCATTTGTGCCCATGTCGCTGGGGCTCTTCAAGTCGAGTGGATGATTCAACACCCACTGCCAAGAGACGCGACCGGTCGGTATCGACCACCGATGGTCTTCCTGGGGCGTGTGGTTGCCCCCTTTGGCCACGACGAGGACCGCAATCACGATCGCAGCGATTCCCACAGTCACCAGGATCGTGCTGATGGTTCGATGTCTGAGCTTGGTGTTCCGGGCCTGTTTCATCCAACCTCGCCTTGGATGGAGCTTTTTGTTGGATCAACTCGGCCGGACCGCCCAATCGCCGGGCTCGGCTGTCTCAGTTCTCGGGATCAGTGCAAATTCACTGTACAGGGGCAGGGTCGAACGGAGCCAGACCGCTGCCATATCGGGGATGCATCGCAACGGAAACAGTGACCGGGCGCATCCAAGTGCGTCAGTTCCAGCTTGTGGGGTAGACCTCAAGGATGATGCGCATCGGCATATCCATCGGAACCGTCTTCTCGACCGACGGGCCTGGCGGCTATCGGACCGGACCCCAGTCGGTGCTCAGTCAGGCGCGGGCCGCCGACCGGGCCGGTCTCGACACGTTGACACTCGGTGACCACCACTCCACCGCTCCGGCAGCTTATGTCCAGAACGTGCCGATGCTTGGTCGCATTCTGGCGGAATGGACGGACCGCCCAGTCGGCTGTCTGTTCCTCGTCCCCTTGTGGCATCCGGTGTTGCTGGCCGAGCAGATCGGGACGCTGGCCGCCATGTCGTCAGGACGGTTCATCGTCCAAACCGGCCTCGGCGGCGGTGCAGCCCAGTTCCGCGCCATGGGAGCCGACCTGGATCAACGGGCGACCCGCCTTGAAGAGGGCATCCTGCTAGCCCAAGCTCTGCTGCTGGGCGAGTCAGTAGACAGTGGTGTCTTCTCCATTGAAGGAGCCAGGATTTCGCCCCTGCCGCCCGAGGGAACGGAGTGGTGGATCGGTGGTGGAGTACCAAAAGCGATCGATCGGGCGGCAAGGCTCGGCGACTGCTGGTACGGCAATGCCGATCTCACTCCCGATACAGCGGCCCGGGACATCGAGATCTATCAAGAGGCGTGCGCCCGCCACGGTCGTCAGCCGACCCGCATCCCGGTTCGAAAGGACGCGTTTATCGCTGAGAGTCGCGGCAGAGGCCGAAAGGACGGGCGACGCCCTGATAGCCGGCGGCTACCGAGGCTTCGATCGAAAGGCCGTTGCCTACGGCGATCCTGACAGCGTCGCCGAGCAGCTTTCCGTGTTCGGCGATCTGGGATTCACAGACATCATCATCCGGACCATGTCACCTCTACCGCCCCATATCGGTCCCGATGGTGCGTCCCGATCAGTCGAGCTGGCTGGCGAGGTACGCGCCCTGCTTGCATAGTCAGGTGACCACCCAACTAGAGCTGTCGATTGACTGTGCGAACACCATCGGACTGTCCGCAAAAGAGGAGTGGCAGGCTGTAGCAGTTCGCAGCCACAGAGGCTCAGGAACCCACCTCCGAGCTCAGCATCGCAAGTGAGTTCCCTCGTTGTGCTCTTACCTCACTGGGATTCCAAGCGGATTCCAAGTGGCTCCAATCCACCCTCATAGCGCCCTCACGGTTTCTTAACATCCATTCGGCAAGATACGTAGAGTGTTACCGGTAGAGGAGGGCCGTGTTTAGGAAGAACCGCCCGCTACACGGAGCCCGGACTGCACAATCACGGCCAACGTCATGTCGGAATGCGTGTCGTCGGAGCTCACCGGCGATATGCCACTGCTGGCCGCCTGGGATGAAGACCTCATCGAGCAATGCCCGCCCGAGTACTGATGAACAGGGAATACAGGGACCATCAAGATCCACCAGGTGGAGCGCTCTCGGTCAAATGCGAATCCAATCGCAAAACGTTTGCGCCGCTGGATGTGGCATGGGAAGGAGTCGGGAATGAGGAAGGTTCGGTCAGTCGAGCGGTTGATGACAACGACATTGGTCGTGGCCACTTTGGTGTTCGTGGCTCCTGCTGGGAAGGCAGGAGCCGGCACCCCCCCGACGCCAACTGAGTACTACATGGCTCTGGGTGCTTCCCTTGTCACCGGCACCGGATCGACGGGCGGAGCCGACTACGTGAACGATCTATTTTCTTACGCGCAGCCTCTGATTCCCGAATTGCAGGTGAATAATCTCGGGTGTGGTGGGGAGACGACGACCACAATGGTGCATGGAGGCCAGTGCAAGAAGTACACGACCGGCAGCCAGCTCGGAGACGCCGAAGCCTTTCTCAGGGCTCATCCGGGCCAAGTTGCATTCGTGACCATCGACATCGGCGCCGACGACGTACTCGGATGCACCCAGGGGGGAATAATCAACCAGTCGTGCTTTGAGAGCGGACTTTCTCAGGTCGAGGCCAATCTTCCCCAAATCGTCGGTGGGCTACGCGCCGCCAGCAGCAGCGTCCCGATCGTGGGCATGACGTACTACGACCCGTACCTGGCGTTCTGGCTCGACGGTACAAGCGGTGAGCAGCAAGCCCGGACGAGTGTCCAGTTGCTTAGGCAGTTGAATGACTTCCTCAGTTCAACCTACGAGAGCTACGGGGTGACCGTTGCCTCAGCCTTCAAGCAGTTCAGTACCAGCGATTTTCACAGTTCCTCCACGTGGGATGGCCAGCAGGTGCCGACCAATGTGGCCATCATCTGCAGCTGGACCTGGATGTGCACGCCGGGCGGTCCGACCATCCACACCAACAACGACGGCTACACCCAGCTGGCCGACGCTTTCGAGAAGGTCCTGGTGGTGGTGCCCACCATCTCGGGCTCTCCCCCTGCCGGCACCGTCGGCCAGCCTTACTCATTTGCCTTCACCATCGGCGGCATTCCGGCCGTCAAAGTGCACCATTCCGGCAAGCTCCCCAAGGGCCTCGAACTATCGAAGGCCGGGGTCTTGTCGGGCGTTCCGTCGCGAGCAGGGAGTTATCCGTTCACCATTGAGGTGACGAACAGGAGGGGCGGCACAGTGACGGCCTCGGAATCGGTGGTGGTGGCTTCCACTTGACGTCGGCGAAGCCTGGCGAGAGGATCAGGGGCCCAAAGTGCGAGTTGCCGTGGCGGGTCGAGACTTGCCAGTTCGGAGCCTGAAGAGCTCTTCGACCCCGGACACCTCGAGTGGTTTGGAAAACAGATATCCCTGTCCGACATTGACGCCTTCGGCTTTGAGCAATTCTCGTTGGTCATTGCTCTCGACCCCCTCAGCCACGGTCGTAAGCCCCAGGACTTTGCCAAGTTGCACAAGAGTGTGCACGATCGCCGCCGACTCCGCTGTATCGACCATGCCAGATACAAACGACTGGTCGATCTTTAGTACATCGATGGGAAATTGTCGTAGATAAGCCAGAGAAGAGTAGCCAGTACCGAAGTCGTCAATGGCCAGGCGCACACCCAGGGCCTTCAGCAGTTTCAGTCGTGTCAGTGTTGCATCGACGTCATGCATCAAAGCACTTTCAGTGAGCTCCAAAATCAACGAGCTCGGATCGATTCCGGTCGACTCCAGCGCCCTGTGGACATCATCAATGACGCGGTCTCTTTCTAACTGGATGGCCGAAACGTTGACCGACATCGACATCTCGTAGCCCTTGCTATTCCACTTCATGCTCTGCTCACAAGCTTCACGGAGCACCCATTCGCCGACCGGAACGATGAGGCCGGTTCTTTCCAGCTCAAATATAAAATCGTGAGGCTGAACGACACCACGCTCGGGGTGTCGCCAACGCAATAGTGCCTCTACTCCGTTGAGCATTCCGTTCACAAGGTCGATGGTGGGCTGATACTGCAAGAAGAACTGACCCTCCTCCAACGCGCGTTTGAGGTCGACCTCGAGACCCCGATGGATGCTTATGGCTTGGTGCATCGAATCGACAAAGGTTACCCAGCGATCCTTGCCCTCGGACTTGGCCCGATACAGCGCAATGTCTGCATCTCGCAGCAGTTCCCCCGGCGAGGCCCGTTCAGCTTCGGCGATCCCAATACTTGCCGTCACATGAAGGGGCATGTCGCAGGCCGCTATTTTAAACGCCGGTGCCAGAACGTTGCGAACTCGTTCGGCGACCATCTCGCCGCCCAGTATTGACGCATCGTCTACGAGAACGACGAACTCGTCGCCGCCCAAACGGCCTACTGTGTCTCCTTCCCGCAAAGCAGTGGACAAACGAGCTGCTACCGCCGCCAGTAGCTGGTCACCAGCCTCATGACCCAATGTGTCGTTGATGTCCTTGAAGTCGTCAAGGTCGATGAACAGAACGGCGGTGGGAATGCGCTGGCGTCTTGCTCGAGCTTGCATCTGTTCGATGCGATTGTGAATCAAGCTTCTGTTGGGAAGGCCAGTGAGCGAATCGTGAAGGGCAGCATGAGCCAGACTCTCTTCGGCGTCCTTTCTGCGTGTGATGTCACGCATGTTTGCCACGATTCCACCAACGTCGGGATCGGCGGTGAGATTTGTAAGTGCAGCCTCGAACCAAAGGTAGTCTCCATCTGAGCGGCGCAGTCGAAACTCCTGATGGGTTGTTGATCCCGAGGATTCCGCGGCATCCAACGCCGATCGTACGCCGAGCCCGTCATCGGGATGGATCAATTCGGCCCCATCAAGACTCTGTGCCAGCAGCAATTGGATAGCCCAGAACCGCCTCGAATGCTGGACTTGCAAACTGTATGAAACCGTCCGGCGAAACGACCAAGACAATGTCGCTCGAGCGGGTGACGAGGGCGGAGAAGCGCCTTTCTGATCGACGAAGTTGCCCGGCTAGCCTCTCTTCACCAGCCTTTGCGCGTCCCAGTAGCTCAATCACCAAGAGCGCTCCAAGTAACCCGAGCGCCGCCACCCCCTCCACGGTGGGCTGTCGAATAAGGGAAGGGGCGAAATGCAAGATGATGGCGATCTGTCCAAAGACCATGAACATCGCCGTAAATATCAGACACGGCAGTGTCGCCGACGAGCCAAACATCTCGAGAGCCGTCGCGGCCCCGAAAATGAATCCGATTGAAAGGATTGGACCCCATCCGGTGCAATATGCGACCACCGCGATTACAGCCAGACTGACTCCGATATTGACGAATCTTTGCCATGCGCCTTCAGGCATTGCCCAGAAGGCGACGTCCGCGAGCCGGACGCATGCTGCTCCGGCCACAACCGCCAAGTACACCCAGTACGGCTCGTGGGCGATCAGGTTCAGGAATCTGAGAATGCAGAAGGCTGCGGCGACGAGGGGAAGAACGAGCAAAGAGGGATCTGTGATCTCCTTTGCTATTCGTGACTGAGAGGAGTCCAGCGAGGCTGACTGCGACCCGACATCCTCGGGTGGGTCCATCTTGGACATATCGGCATTTTCGGTCACGCCTTGAAGTTGGAACTCATTCATTCGAGGTGGACGGCCGCAGCACTGTGAACCACGAGTTCAACTGAGCTTGCCCCAGCTGGCCAGGCTGGATAGTCCAGGACCGAGCCCGCGATGTCAGCAATTGAGCCTCTGACTTGTGTTTGCCGACGAATGTTGCGCCTTGGCCAGGGCCTCAGCTTATGAGGGTAAGCCCACGACTGCCCGGCCAGCTCCGTCATAATGCCTGGTCACCTTTAGTAATTCAAGTCAGCGGTCGATAGATCTCACATGAAGATGCGGGTGCTTGCTTTCGTTGCGGCAGTCACCGTGTTGCTGGTCGGGCCACTTGCACTACCCGCCCATGCCGCCACCAGCCAAGGTTGCTCTGGGTCCATTTCTTCAGTCGACAATCAGGGTGCAACCCTCGACAAGGTCACTGTCCCCGGCCCTCTCGGGACGAATGCCAGTCCGTTCCAGCTCTTCTGGGCGGAGCCGGTTACCTGGACCGGGGAGACCGGTCAGACGCTGACCAGCGGAACATGGCAGCTGACCGTCAAGAATCCATCGTGGCTCTTCGCCTTGGGTGAACTCGCCGCCGGACATGCTCACGGGCTCAAAGGTACCTTCGACAACAGCCAAGGAGGTAATTCATTCACCAACTCGTTCACTCCCAGCTCCATCGAGCCCCTCACCCTCCCCGGCAAGTATGAGATCGGCTTCGCTGTGGCAGGTAGTGGAAGTGTCGAATGCACGGGAGCGATCTCGGTGCAGGTGGTGGACAGTCTCGGTCGGAATCCACTGTGGTGGCTGGCGCTGATCTTCCTCATCGGGGGACTGGTGATGCTCTACGTATTCGGCATCTCCAAGATGACCAGACCTATGGCTGCCCGAAAAAGACATCTCTTTGCAAACTCCCTCGCCGGTCTGTTCCTAGGTATCGGGGTGAGCTTGATGACGACCCTCTATTCCATAGTCAGCTGGAGCGCGATCGAGCCCGATCTGATCATCGTGTTTGGTGCGTTGCTCGGATTTGGTGCGGGCCTTCTGCCAGTTCGATCTCTTCGATCACCGACGGTGCAGAATGCAAGATTCGAATCGCTTCGGTCTTGATCGCTGTTGCGTTGTTCAGATGGTCAAAAGGCATTGCTGTCACTTCGATCCGGCTCTCCACGGGAGGAATGGACGTAAAGCAGGGCTTTTGTAGCACTCTCGCTATCGGAGGAGTCACGTCCGGCTCGAAGTTAGCTATGCCAACTGAGGCACGGGACGGAATCGTCGTGAGGTCAAGGTCGGTCGCTTCAGACGTGAAGCTGAGACTCACAGCACCTGACGATCGGCCGGCACCCTATCCTGAGTGATCACTACCGGAACAACAAAACGGCGAACCAGCGAACGCTCTTCAGCTTCGCTAGTGCCGGGAACGCACAGAAGTGACACGATTACTCGGACGACCCAGTTGGCAGCCGCCCGAACGTCTGGATCGCCGGGGTCAGCCAGAAATGCGGCCACCATTCCTTCGACGACTTCGGACGTCTGGGCCAATCCGGCCGTGACGCCGGTCACCTCGGGTCGGAACCAGGCGGAGAGTGCCGAGTCGGCACGCACGCCGCTGATCCCCATCATGACAGCATCGACCAGCTGATCCGCCGGGTCAGTGCTCTGAGCGAACCGTTCGGCGATGGCCCTTCCGAGACGCCGGGCTTCCCGATTGAGGTAGGCCATACGCAGCGCATCCCGATCCTCGAAATAGCGGTACAAGGTCTGCCGGGAACACCCAACCGCCTTGGCGACATCGGCCATGCTGACCGAGGACACGCCGCGCTCGGCGAAGAGCACCGAAGCGCCGTCCAGGATTTGCTCGGAGACGAACTCGCTTCGCTCGTCACTGAGCCATCGCTTGCTACTCATGCCGGTCCCACCGGGCCAAAAGGGAACGATTCGTACCGTCGGACGAAATGGCGGGATGCGAAGCCCCGTCTTCCTCACGAAGGGTCCTGTACCTCGAGAAGGGATCTCGCCACGTCGGGCCCGAACGGGGTGTGGAGCGAGCCTCTTGCGACACCTCAACTGTCATGTTATGTTCATATCACATTTCAATCGTTCTGTCACATTATCCTGTCACAGTCTAACTCTGTCTCAGTGGAATCGGACAGCCAACGTTGGCGCAGGCAGCCAGTCAGGAGTACCCACGGTGTCCATGCAGCCTCATCACCCGGTTAGATCGCTCCTCCTGATCGCTGGCCTCTTGACGCCCCTGGTGGTCATGACGGCGGCAGCACCTGTTGGTGCGGCGTCGCCCCCCACGGTGTCGGTGTCGGCCAGTGGACAACAACGGACTCTCCCAACCCAGTTCTTCGGGTTCAATGCCGAAGACATCAAGACCGCGGCCGGATCCAACCTCTGGTTCGGCCCGAAGATCCCTTCGGATATCGCCAAGCTGCACGGGTCGTTGTTGCGGATTCCAGGCGGAACTACCTCGCAGTGGATCGACTGGACCACCGGACTGTTCATCAACAATCCGGACGACCCTTTCACCAACACAGGGAGAAACCCCATCACCCTTGGAGATTGGGCGAACATCGTCAAAGAGAGCGGCACCGTTCCGGTGTTCGACCTCGATGTGGTGAACTCGACGTTGGGCGATCAGCTGGCCATGCTCAGTGCGGCGGCGTCTCTCGGGATGCCCATCAAGTACGTGGAGCTCGGCAACGAACTGTGGGACCCGACTGAATCCACCTACACAAGCCTGTATCCGACTGGTGCTGCTTATGGCCTGGCCATGAACCCCTGGATCGCCGCCATCAAGGCGGCTTACCCTTCGGCCCAGGTCGCCGTGTGCGGCGAGGACAGCTCTCAGCCCCTCTACGCAGGTATCCCTCGAATGGCGACGTGGAACGCATCCATGCTCAGTGTCGTCACAGGCGAGGATGCAGTGACGTTTCATCCCTACTGGGTCCTGCCCCCCGGCAACCCCGCTGGCTCAGTGCAGTCCGAGGTTCAGACCCCCGTTTCGGGGCTTACCGAATGGAGTAACTTCTCCTCGGAGACGCTTCCCACCCTTCCAGCGGGCGTCACTGCCTGGCTGACCGAGTGGAACCAGGCCGACTTCTTCCATCAAGGTGGCCACCAGAGTTGGGTACAAGCGCTGACCGTGGCGGCCTTCGCCGCCGACAATGCGGCTGATCCTCAGGTGGACATGTCGCTGGTCCACGATGTGGTGGACCAAGCCAACAATCCGCTCGATCCCGTACCGGCGTTGTCGGAGCAGTACCCGTCTATTGCTACCAACTCCAAGGTCACGAAAGCCACCGGCTTCACAGCAAACGGCTACGCCCTCAGCACTCTGTTCGGCTCAGTCACCGGCGGCGATCAAGTCCAGACGCTCAACTTCACGAATGGTCCATCAGTGGGAAGCGTCATCGGACTCGTGGGCATCGAAACGACCAATCCGGATGGTCGAACCGCCTATGTGCTGATCAACCTGTCTGACCAGTCGGTGACAGCAGATTTGTCGGGAGTGGGCTCGAGACACCTAACGGCAAAGTCGCTGACCGACGGTCCGCTCGCTGATCCGGGATTCATGTCGGGGGGACACCCCACAAAATCCACAGCCAAGGCCAAATCCGCAACCGGATTCGGCTTTCAGCTTCCGGAGTATTCGATCACCATCATCAAATCGTGATGATTGCTCCTATTGCTCAGGGCACCCACGAGCAATGACCTGCACCGATTCGCACGCTGAGGCTGGCGGCACCTACGTCCGCAGAGAATTCATGGGGAAGTCGAACAGTCGCGGGAAAAAGTGCGCAGCCACCGACGGCAGCGCGATGCATCCGTGTGGTGTGTCCGGATAGACAAGCAGCTCGCTCCGATTGCCAGCTACCTCCCAACGTGCTGCCATGAAGAGGGTGTCGTCGAGAAGATGGTCGTTGGTGCCGACCGAGAACAGCGCAGGTGGCATACCACTGAGGTCGGCATAGAGCGGTGAGATGTCCGGGTCACGTCGCTTCGCTTCGGACATACCGGGCAGATAGAGGTCGAGCGGAAATCCGGTTCCGTCCAGTATGTCGGTCCCGGATGCGACTCCCACGCCCCGCTGACTCGGGGTACGAGAGAGGTCATACGCTCCGAACACAAGGTTTGCGCCAAGAAAGCGATCGGCGGCGTGGTGCTTGTCCCTCATGCGGAGCAGCGTGACGGCGGCGAGGTGAGCCCCGGCGGATTCGCCGGAGATGAGGAGTCGATCGGAGCCGAATTCGTCGGCCGCGTGCTCGAGGAGCCAGCAGGCAACTGCCTCGCAGTCGTCGGGGCCGGAGGGATATGGATGCTCGGGGGCGAGGCGATACTCGACGCTCGCCACCGAGACATTGCACTTGTCGACGATGACCTCGTTCAGCAGGTCCATCATCTCGGCTGAGCCAGCCATCCACGCACCACCGTGAATGTGCAAGAGCACACCTTTTGGCTGTTCGTGCCTGAAGGTTCGGAGCCGGATCGTCCCGGCAGGCCCCTCGATCGTGCGATCCACCGCCTTCTCGGATGGCGGACCGCCGAGACTAAGCCGGCGGTGGGCAGCGACCCGCTCTTCGATAGACAGGGTCGTCGTACCGCCCTCCTGCCATGGGACGGAAGCGACAAATGTAGCTGCCTCCTTACGGAACTGCGGCCGAAGGGCCTCGAGTTCATCGTCCCAGAGCTGCACGCCAGTCGAGCTTACCCAAGTGCGACCTGGGGATCACCCGCCCGCCCGCCCCGATCGATACTGAACGGTCGACGCCACGTAGTGCCCGGAGTTGCCCACAAACGCATCACGTGTCTGAGCTGAGGCGATCCTCTGGCTCCATTGCTCAGCCCGAACAGCTGAGGCAGGGTCGCTCCACTTGGCGCCATCGCGTAGGAGGATCACTCAGTCCATCGATCGGAGCAGGCAACGCCCCTTCACTCGATTACGCCACCGCGGGTTGCCGGGCAACGATCAGGGCCCGCGCCCGATTCCGTCCGCGTAGGCGGCGCCCGTCCAACCTTCCTGGAACAACTCGATCGGGTCGCGGAGGTCGAGCATGCCGAGGTAGCCTCCGCCGCGCTCGATGGCGTCGTGCACGGCATAACCCAACACCTCCTGGCACTGTCGGGGTAGGCGGCAGGCGAGCTCTGGCGGCACGGCGAGGTAGTTGTTCTCCTCAGTGCGTAACCAGCCCAACGTGTAGGACAGGTGAACGCCGCGGCGTGGCTCCGAACCGGAGTGGGCGCCTCCGCCGTGGAACGTCGATCCGAGATACACAATTGCCGACCCGGCCGGCATCTCGGCGACCACGCCTTCGTCATCAGTCGGATAGCGCCCGACCTCCCATTGGTGGCTTCCCGGAAAGACGCGAGTCGCGCCGTTGTCAGCTGAGAAGTCGACCAGAGCGATCACCGAGGCAAGTTGTAGCTCGGGCTTGGGCTCGGGCACCAGGTTCCACACGATCTCGTCCCGATGCCAAAACTGATCTCCGGCGCCGGGCAGACGCTCCAGTAAGTGAGCCAGATTGAGCTGATACCGGGCGCACGATGGTCCGAGGATGGTGTCGCACACGGCCATGAGGAGAGGGTGGATCATGACTTCGGTGGCGAACGTGGGCGACTTGCCGGCCAGACCGGAGACGTGACGGGTCTGGGAGTGGAAAAGTTGCACCCCGGGGTTGAGATGACGCATGTCGGGGTCGGCCAGATCGACGAACGGTTGGACCTCCGAGTTGATCGCCCTGACCACGTCACGGGACAGCAGATCGTGGACGATGACAACCCCGTCCTGCACGAGCGCGCTTACAACTTGCTCAAGCGGTGCATCAGCCTCGACCCGTTGGACCTGTCTGTTGTGAACCGACGACATGTGCACTCCCTCTAGACACCACTCAGTGCGTCACGCCGGCACCATCATCCGACAAGTGGTTGACCCCGGGTCGCCTCGTGGCAGTAACTACCGCACCGCCTTCGACACAGAGTCTCGAGATCCCGCTCTTTCCACCGCTCTCGGTAGTCCCTCGAGACTCCTGCGTCGCCAAGAGGCGAAACCACTTGGCATTGCTTTCAGCGTGTAATACCGTACCTGGTTGCGACTCTCGGGGTCGGCACGATGCTGGTGGGGCAGGAGCCAAAGTTAGGGAGGGAATGTGCGGAAACGTGTGGTCTTGATCGGTGCTGTGCTCTTGGCGATAGCGGGAGCCGCGTTTGCGGCGTCCCCGACGATCGCCGGCGCCAGTCCCCCAGCCCAGGGCGGCTCCCTGTTCGGGACCACGCACGACTTTGTGGGGGCATCCCCGTCCTCCAACGCCAAGGCCAGATCGAATGCGTTGCCGGCCAATGCCACCGTGGTGGCCTCGGGTCTCAACCAGCCCAAGAAGATCACCATCGGTCCCGACGGCAATCTGATCGTCGCCTTATCGGGCGACGGCGCGGTTCCGGCCGGATGCACGACCGGTGCCGAGGCCGCGTGCCAGGACAACTCCGGCGCCATCGACAAGGTCACCCCTTCCGGCACGGTGTCGACCCTGCTCAGTGGCCTGCCGTCGGTTTCGTCACCGCCGGCACCCGGTGAGGCCACCGGACCTGCCGAGGCGCTCTACGCCAACGGAGACCTTCAGGTCCTGTTTCAGAACACCAACATCGACCCGACCACTGGTCAGCAGACCTACGGGGCGGGAGGAGCACTGCTCGGGACCCTGGCCAAGTTCAATGCGGCCAACCCGGCCGGATCGGTAGAGGCCAGTTTCGGCCCCTTCGAGGCGGCCCACAACCCCGATGGTGGTGCGGGCACGGCGGTCACCATGGGTCTTGAGAGCGCCATCGACAGCGACCCGTACTCCTTCATCCCCTACCGGGGGGGCTACGCGGTAGCCGACGCGGCCGGCAACGACCTGCTGTATGTCTCCCCGACCGGGGCCATCTCGGTCCTCGCCGTCTTCCCGACCATCGCCGAGACGGCGCCCCCGGGCAGTCTCGGGCCGTCCCAGACGACGCCCGAGGCGGTGCAGGCCCAAGCGGTGCCGTCCGCGGTCGCCCTGGGGCCGGACGGCAACCTGTACGTCGGTGAGCTCGGTGGAGCTCCCTTCGTCCCCGGAACGTCCAGCATTTTCCGTGTCGATCCGGGCCCGAATCTGGCCCAAACCACACCGGTCCCGGTGGCCAGCGGCTTCACCGCCATCGGCGACATCGCCTTCGACCAGGCGGGCCGGCTCTTGGTCCTCGAGATCGACCAGGCCGGAATCGGCGACACCGCCTCCCCTCCCACGCCCGGGGCAGTGATCCGCGTCAACGCCAACGGCACCCAGTCGGTCCTGGCCTCGACCGGCCTCGAGTTCCCGACCGGAATGGCGGTGGCGCGGGACGGCTCGATCTACGTGAGCAACTACGGCGTGCTGTCGGCCACCGGCGAACCGGGCGGAGTGAGCGGCGAGATCGTCCGAATCGCGTCCTCGACTCCCGCCGACCAACTCGGTGCCAACCTCGGTGGATATCGCCTCGCCGCCAGTGACGGTGGTGTCTTCACCTTCGGGTCCTTCGGCTTCTATGGGTCGATGGGCGGCAAGCCCCTCAAGGCTCCTGTGGTGGGCGCGGAATCTTTGCCGTCGGGCCCCGGCTACTGGCTGGTGGCCTCCGACGGTGGCGTGTTCACCTTCGGGGCGGCCAGCTTCTACGGCTCTGCCGGCGGTATCAAACTTGACCAGCCCATCGTCGGTATGGCAGCCACGCCGGACGGACGCGGGTACTGGCTGGTGGCCTCCGACGGTGGCGTGTTCACGTACGGCGACGCCACTTACTACGGTTCGGCCGCCCCCATCCATCTCCGCCAGGCGATCGTCAGTATCAGTCCGACTCCCGACGGCAGAGGCTACTACCTGGTGGCCTCCGACGGTGGCGTCTTCACCTACGGCGACGCCAAGTTCAACGGCTCAGCCGGAGCACTGAGGTTGAAGGCTCCCGTCGTGAGTTCGGCTATCACCCCTGACGGCGGTGGCTACTACCTGGTGGCCTCCGACGGTGGTGTCTTCACCTACGGCGACGCCAAGTTCAACGGCTCAGCCGGAGCACTGAGGTTGAAGGCTCCCGTCGTGGGCTCCGAGATCACTCCAAACGGCGGTGGCTACTACCTGGTGGCCTCCGACGGCGGAGTGTTCACCTACGGCAACGCTGTCTTCTACGGCTCGACCGGTGCGCTCAATCTGGTCAAACCGGTGGTCGCCATCGGCTGACCGCCTTTCAGGCCCGCAGGAGGCCGGGCCACCTCGCTCACGAGTCACGTCCTGAGCCACTCCCGCAACGCCAGGATCGGGCGTACGCTCCGAGGCCGATGGCCGATCATTCCTGCCCGGTCGACTGGGCAGGAATGATCGGCTGTTGCTGGCCCGTCACATATTCGGCGGAGTGCCGCCCAGGCATTGTCGGGCGTGGTCTCACCCGCCGGATCGGTCCTACGCTGATCTTCAGCTTCGGAGGCTGACGTCGGAACAGAGCTCCTCCTCCTGCATCCCGATCACCCCGGAGACAGAGAACGTGACAACGGCCGGTCCCTTCGATCTCGAGCGTTTCGTAGCCGCCCAGGACGCTGGCGGCACGTACGACCGAGCGGTCAGGGAACTGCGAGCCGGGTTCAAGACAAGCCACTGGATGTGGTTCGTCTTTCCTCAGATCGCGGGCCTGGGCCAGAGTTCCATCTCAAGAGAGTTCGCTATCTCATCGTTGGAGGAGGCGCAGGCGTACCTGCGGCACCCCGTCCTCGGGCCCCGTCTGAGGGAGTGCACCAGCATCCTGCTCGGGACAGAGGGTCGAACCGCGGAAGGGATCTTCGGAGCTGTCGACGCATTGAAGTTGCGGTCATCGATGACCTTGTTTCAGCGGGCGGCGCCCGATGAGTCGATGTTCGAGCAAGCTGTCGACCGATTCTTCAATGGGCGACCTGACGCCGCCACTGACCTGCGGCTGGATGTCTGAATTATCGGTCGGCATCGGACGCCTCGGACCCCGCCTCGACGATGCGTTCGAGGCGTTCCATTCCTAGTCTACCGACGATGGTCTCCGTCGCCTCGACCGCGAGCCGGTCGCCAGCCACGGTGTTCTGGGCCAGGACGGCCTTGCCGTGACGACTCTGATGACAGCCGACGGTTCGTGCGCTCCTCAAACCGAGCCGGATGCAAATTCGAGGGATCAGCCGCCCGATGGGTGCCCTGTCCGGTCCCGGTCAACCGCGGGCAGAACATCTGAGCGGCATCGCATCCCACCAGCTAGCGTTGGTGCTTACGCGACTCAAGGAGGCGCCAATGCCTGATATGAACTCCTCCTACCCGGCGACGTTCAGCTTCGACGCACCGGAGAAGGTGGCGAACTGGCGACCGCTCGTCAACTGGCTGCTTGCCATCCCGCATTTCGTGATCCTGTACGGATTGCGGATCCTCGCCGAGGTAGTCGGCGTCATTTCCTGGTTTGCGATTCTCTTCACCGGCGAGCTTCCTGAGAGCTTCGCCAACATTCAAGCGATGTACATGCGTTATGAGGTCCGCACGTACACCTTCTACCTCTTCATGTGCGAGGAGTACCCGCCCTTCGCCTTCGCAAATACACCGACCGATAGTGGTGAAGACCCCCGGGTGCGGGTCGATTTCCAGCCTCAGCTCACCGATCGCAACCGCCTCACTGTCGCGTTCCGGATCATCCTGGTCATTCCGCACGCGATCGCGCTGTTTGTGCTGGAGATCGTGGCCACGGTCATGACCATCATCGCTTTGTTCGCTGTGCTCTTCACGGGCCGGTGGCCCGAAGGAATGCAAGCTTTCGTGCTCAACGTCATGCGCTGGTATCTGCGAGTGCAGACCTACTTTTTGCTACTCACAGACGAATATCCACCGTTTGAACTCGAACCACAGGCGCACTAGCCGGCGCCACGGGCTTCATTCGATGCCCTTGCTTCGACCAGTTGACCCCATTCCTCGGGCCAGGTCGACTTGTGGAGGCGCTGGTCATCGCAATTCCTTGGCCACTGCAGGCAAGTGGTAGCTCGACGGGGTCCGAGATGCTCAGTTGGCTATGACGAGTGAGTAGCCCCGCACCCCGGTGGGTAGCCGGCCCGAACTGACCCCGAAGGTGACACCGGAGCTTCCGGCTTGGGTCGGGATGCCGCCGATCCTCCCGGACCGCGGATCCAGGACCAGGCCAGTGGGAAGACCGCCAGAGATCACCGACCATTTGGCCCCATTCCCGAGCGGCGACGCCGACAGCGAGGCCTGATAGGGAGTTCCGACCACGCCGTCCGGAAGGGTGGCCGGCCCGACGACGGGGGTGTTCGGCACTGCCCCCAGGGCGACGGCATGCCGGGGAGGAATCGTTCCCGGCCCGGTCTCGAGGCAGCTCGCCGAGAGCGAGGGATTCGCCGGAGATCGCAGAGCAGGGGGCCGCAGAAATGCCGGCGGACCATCCAGGTCGACCATGTCGAACAGATCGAACGCGTTGGCGTCCCGTCGGGTCATCGCCGGGAGGTTCCATTTCCGTTCCAGTGTCGCCAGGACGGACGTGTGGTCGTAGACCGTGTGGGAGACGAAGTCACGAATAGCGAACGGGGACACGACACCGGACGGCACCCGGAAACCGTACTGATCGAACCCTCCCGGCGCCTGGTTTGCCGACAAGATCATCGGGGGCACATCATCGGGCCGGATGGCAGCGGGCGGGCTGACGTGGTCGTACCACCCGCCCCACTCGTCATAGGTCCAGATGAGCATGGACTTCTGCCACTGCGGACCGGACATCACCGCATTCACGATTCCGGCCAGGAACTGATCGCCGAACTGGATGTCCTGCGGGTTCTCCTCGGACGAGTGGTCGTAGTCCGGCTCCACGTAAGAGAACTGTGGAAGCGCTCCTTGCTCGGCATCGATGTAGAACTGGTCGATTTTATTGATGTGAGCCGTTATCGACGGTTCGCCGAGCAACGGCAGCCATACCCCGACCGAGGGGACGTTCGAGTAATAGTCCTTCCAGGTGATTCCGAAGCGGTTGAGAAGATCGAAGATGGTGCCGTTGGGAGGCAGATCACTGTTCAGCCCGTCGTTGATGAGGCCCAGAGACGTACCGGCCAGCAGAAACCGCCGGTTCGGATCGGTCTGCCCGAGGAGGGACGCAAACCACCGATCGGCGATCGGGAACGTTCGGGCCAGGTCCCAGGTGAACGGAAGGTCGGTGCCGCGGAAGTACCCCAAGGCCTCCCCGGTCGAACCTTCGACAAAACCGTGGTTGTTGTGTACCAACGAGTGGTGAGCCAAATTCCAGTTCTGGCCCACGCCGTTGGTCTGGCACTCACTCGGCATGTGGAAGGCGCTGACCAGGTTTCCGTGCCCGTCGGACATGGTGATCGTAGGCTTGCCGTCCGGCCCCCTCGGCCAACAATCGCCGCGGCCCAACATTCCTAGGATGTTGTCGAACGAGTGGTTCTCCATCATCACCACGATGAAGTTGTCGATCTCCGGCACCTGGTCGGTTCCCGCCGGCAGGTCCGGGTTGGGGAGGGACCCTGGTCGGCGGAGGTCACGGAAGGCGGTGCTCAGATGACCGGGGCCGGCGCCCAGGCCGCCTCCGACCCCGGCGGCGGCCGGCGTGGCGCCGGAGGCCAGATTGATACCCACCCCCAACGTGCCCGCCGTCGCCGCGCCGAGAAACGAACGACGACTGATGCGGCGTGGAGCCATCGCTGGAAACGCTAGCACCGGGCAGGAATGGACCAGATGGAGTTCAGGTGAACGGATGGTGACGCACCACCTGACGGAGTACGACCCGCGCCCACCTCCGTCGAAGCGGGATCTGGCCAGAGGATCCTCAATCCTGTAGCTGAGACTCGAGCCACGAACTCAACCGCAATGTTGAGCCCCGTACTCGGTCGCCGGGCCGCCCGGTGACAACACGTTCGGGCAACCCTTGGCCGCGTTACCGCTTGCAGGCGGTTACGAGCCAGTAGACGCCGTCCAATACGACACCCTCGGACGTGACGTACGGCCGCAGTGCTTCCACGGCGGCCTCGGTACCGGCTGCCACCTCGGCGCGGTCCTTGCCGTCGACCAGCCGACGCCCCATCTCGTCAGAGAGCATGAAGGCGACGACGTCCTCGGGGTCGCGTCCCATGCGCATCCCGTCCTTGTGCTCCTCCAAGGCGATCTCGGACCACCCGGCGGACTCGAGCAGGTCCCGGATCCGCCCGGCATCGGCCAGGGCGAAGGGACCGGGGGCGCCCGGTTCGGGCAGCTCGGGTATCCCCACGTGGGCCACCATCGCCGCGGCCGGGACCGCTATCCACTCGTTGGCGAACATTTCCTGCCAGCACACGAAGCACAGTCGGCCACCCCGACGTACTGCCTGTGCCAGATTGGCGAAAGCGACGTGCGGATCGTCGAAGAACATCACGCCGAAACGACTTACAACAACGTCGAATCGTTGGTCGAAGGAGGCGGTCTGGGCATCGCACTGGACGAAGTCGACGTCGAGTCCCCCTTCCTCGGCCCGCCGTCGGGCCACTTCCAGCATGGGCGCCGACAGGTCGAGGCCGGTCACCCGCCCGCCCGGTCCTACGATTCGGGCCGCCGCGAGGCTGACGGCACCGTTGCCGCACCCGACATCCAGAACGTGCTGGCCCGGCTCGAGGCTGGTGGCCGTCAGCAGCCGACGGCCGAAGGGGGCGAGCATGGTGTCGAAGCGCTCGGCCTCTGTCACCCAGACATCGGCGGGGCGGCCGTTCCAGTAGTCGACCATGTCGGAGTTCGCCACGGTCACTTTCTAGCGCTTGTTCCTCCGAAGCGCCGAACGTGGCCGTCTGGCTCAAGAAACGCACGGTAATCGCTGGTACCGACTACTCCCTCGGCCAGCGGACCGTGTCCATCCTGGCCGGCGCAGCGGTACGACCGGTGAGGTCGGCCACAACCACGGATCTCCGGCGTGGTCTCGCGGAGTGCCCAAAGAATTGGGAGCCGGCTACCCGCCCGCCTTCCCTGCCGGCACCGCCCCCGGGAGGATATGTCCGACCGGGCGCGACATCGCCCGTGCCAGGTGGTGCACCTGACACGGGCGACGACTTTGCTCCCGCTGAAATCAGAAGGTGTGGTTCACGACCTTCGTCACCCGAGCGGGAATCCGGGCCTCGATCTTGCTGGCTTGGGTCGAAGTCAACTTCTGATCGGTGACCGCCTGGTTGATCTGGCTGTCAGCGGCACCCACCACGGCGTTGATGACGGTCTGCGGGCTCACGTTGTGCTGGGTTGCCACTCCGGCAACCGAATTGCCGGCCTTGAGATCGGCTCGTAGGGCTTGAGGAGTGACCCCGATCGTCTTGGCGCTGATGTCCAAGCCTGCCTGGCGAAGCTCCTTCCGGTGTGACCTGATCCATGCCTTGGCCTCTCCCTTGCCAGTGTGAGTCTGGGCGGTGGAAGAGGTCGGGGTGGCGGCGTAGGCAGTGCCGGTAGCGGCCGCTCCTCCGAGCAGGACTCCTCCGATGACAACCGGGGCAATGATTTTCTTGAGCATGTCGGCTCCTTTTCGATTGGGGACTGTCGTTGATGATTCGTATGGTGACAGTCGTCGATATGGATGCGATGAAGGATGTGTGAGGGTCCGGTAAAGGGCCGGGCTTCGTAAGAACTCTCTTACGGACAATGGGGACCTGTGGCGTCGGGTACCCGTTGGTCCAACTCAGTTGCTCCCGACAGTGGTTCCAACCTTTCCCGCACGACTGCAAATAGTTGAACCATGGTCGAGCGGAGGCCACCCAGTTCCCGACCGATCAAGAGCCGGCTCGGACCTTTGGGATCCATTGCTTCGTTGGTCAGCAGATCGGCGGCCACCGTGTAGGAGCGGGCAGCTCTGATCAGCATGAGGTTGATGTCTTTGACCGGGCATACATGTTGCGTTGACCAGTCGATCATTTGGTTCGAAATGGAGCGAAGGCGATCTCCGGTGGTCAGAATGGAATCCCGCCGGTGAGCGACTGTCTGCTCAGCCTCGCTGAGCGCAGCCATGCACCCCTCCAGAATCGGTTCTGCATCGGCAGTCCATCGCAGCAGTAGCGATCGTCGGGCGTGGACATCGGATGTCCCGTTGGGAAGCGATTGGCAGGAGGTTTCCGCTACGGAACGATGACCGTACGACGATGAAGGCCGGCCTTCTCCCTCCCCGAGTGGTGGGCACCGTTCGGCCCAGGGCCGGGAGAACGACGTTCTTTGATACGGCGCCACCGGGGTCGAGGGGCTCGGGTCAGAGGCCACGGCGACACGAAGGGTAAGTATGCCGTTGGTCGGGCCCCACTGTCGTTCACCTGTCTCACCTCGTCGACCTCCTCATTTCGTCAACAATGGTTCTACGGATGGGGCTGGCGAATGGATTTCAGCAATTGCCGACGGCCCGGGCTCCCGTCTCAGCCGGCTGTCTTCTTCGTGATTTGAGAAGCTGGGACGTCCCACGCTTGAGCTGGAGGCCGGCGCCTGGCTCGAGCCACTGAAGGAAGTCTGGCCCCGGGGAGCAAACCAGATGGTCGAGGCGGCCGAGGCGCCGAGGACCTCATGCTGCGCCACCCCGGGGTTAGGAGGAGCTCGCCACCCGTCTCGGAGGAGCCTGCCAGGTGACCGACCAGTCGACGGCCTGATCGGCCACGGCTCGCACCTGTAGATTCGCCCAACCCCCAGACACCGCCGCTCGGACCGCCGTCCCGTCCACCTCGGCCGTCACCCTGGCCGCACCGCGGGGAACGGCTACCTGAAGGAGAAGGTTGCCACCGGCCAGTGGACGAACGTAGCCCGACAGGTCATTGCCCCGACCCCTCACGCCGATGATCGGGAACCGCACGGAGAAGTTCGGCGAACGGGAACTGCGGGGAGATCCGATAGCCCGAGAGGGTCGGCGTCACACCGGCCAGGTCGAGGGCGTCCATCACCATCCATTCGGGTTGCTCGGTGTTCTGGCCCTCGTAACTGGTGATGCCCAGGACGCCTCCGCAGCGACCAGGGTCGCTCGAGTAGAACGACCAACACGTGTCGTCGACCGAGGTGGTGCCCACCCATTGGTTCGGGTAGACGGCGGCATGGGTCGGCCAGCGTCGATCGCACGTACTCGTCGAAGGCGAGCGAGCGGGCGCCCGGCACCTCGCCATCGAGAGTGGTGTACGCCCACGTCAACCATCCGTCGGGCTCATACCAGGTGCCGCCGGGATAGACGGCGTTGTTGTCCCCCTCGCCGGTGCCCGGCAGGGACGTCGTCTCCTTGACCCCGGGATCGTCGCGGGCCGGGCTGAGCGACGTGCCGATGCGGTCCGGGCCGTGGACGACGGCCGGTGCCCCTACCCCGTCGAGGTACCTCCGGATGTTGGCGACGAGCGTGGCCGCCTGGGCCGACGTCGGCGCACCGGCCAGGATCGCCCAAGGCTGGGGCTCGAGCCAGATCACCCCGCTGCCGAGTTGCTGGCTCCCGGCGTAGCCACGGGCGTACCAGCCACCGCCCGTCCATTGGCCTCGGAGGGTGGCGAGCAGGCTGGCGGCGGCGCCACGGAGCTCGCTGGCGAAGGCCTGGTCGCCGAGCAGGTCGGCAACGTCGGCCAGCTCGGGATAGACGTAGGCGCACTGGGCCACGACGAGATCCGATTCCGTCATCCCCGAGTAGGTGGGGAGGAGGTCCGACCAGTCGCCGGTGGACAGTGCCTTGAACTCGCCGTTCGGGCCGAGGAGCGATTGCTGGTGGGCGAAGGCCAGTTTCACGTGCTCCCAGAGGCTCTCCGTCGAGGAGGAGCCGTAGAAGCGGACGGGTGTGTCGAAGAAGCTCACGTCCCTGGTCGCCAGCCCGTAGTTGGCCGCCGCCCACATGAACCAGAAGTCGAAGTCGTCGGACTGCCCGAGCTGGTAGGCCTGGCACAAGCCGGTGGACCCGTAGGGGAACTGCAGCGTCGACTGGGGCTGGAACTGGGCCGAGTAGATGATCGTCTGCCGGGCCAGGTCCGGGTCCATGTAGGTGAGGGGCACGGTGTACTGCAACCAACTTCGGGTCCCCCAGTTCTCGCCCTCCTCGTACTGGTAGTAGCCACCCTGTGTCACCGTGTGCTCCCCACAGAGCTGCTCGTCCACCGTGGCGGAACGCAGCAGATAGGCGTCCCAGAGGAACTCGCGGGCCAGCCACTGACGCCCGCTGCCGAACGAAGCCTTGGGCAGGCTCGCCGCCCATCGACGTTCGCTGGTGGCGAAAGGGTCCTGGGATGCGGCGGTACTTTGCCACCACCGGTGCGATCGCATCGGGCTCGTCGTAGCCGTAGACGTAGCGAAGGGTGACAGACTGGCCGGGGGCAAGTCGGAGCCGACTCTGCAAGCGAGAAAAGCGTCGTTCCCTCGGTGCCGTTGGGGACCGGCCCAGCCATCGCGTCGTCGAGCCGGCCCTCGGCCACGGCCTCGGGGCGGGCCGACACTGCCGGCCCCGAAGAAGCCCGATTGCGAGGTGGTGTACGCCGCCGTCGGCCCCTCGATCTGGGAGAGGAAGATGGAGAGCGGTGCGGCGTCCCCGTCCAGGGGCAGCTGGCCGACGGAGAGGGTCTTGGAGGCGCTCGACCACGCCGGCGCAGTCAGACCCCGGTACTGGCTCGACGACTGGACGTAGGGGTTGACGTCCCAATACTCGAACCAGGAGACGGCTTCGGCGCGTGCCGACGTGTTGGTGATGTGCACATCGTGGAGGAGGACCGGATCGTTGCCGAAGGGTGCGTAGACCTCTTCGTTGGCCTCGATGCCCGACGTGTCCACCGAGTGGTCGAAATAGCCGACTCCGAACGTCCGCTCGGTCGCCGCCCCTCGGCGGGCGGTCGTCGTACAGGGTGCTGATCACCTTGCCGTCGACGTTCAGGTAGCCGAATCCTCCGCCGAGGTGGCGGTGGCCGGCGTCGACCTGGTTGATCCACTGGGCCAGGCGATCCTGACTCCACAGCTCGGTGTAACCCTGGTTGAAGGCATCGGCCTTGACCCGGTCATTGCCGACCTGGCTCCAGGCGTCGGTCCCACCGGCCAGCTCGGCCTGGTGGGCCACGGGGCTCGTCTGCTGGTCGAGGGTGTAGCGGTAGCTGGGGAGGCCGAAGCGGTCGACGGTCCAACGGCCGAAATCCCCGCTCCCGTAGGAGGAGGCGATGGCCGGGGAGGCTGGCATTCCACGTGAGGGCCCCGGAACCGGCCGGCGACGCCCCCACTTGTGAGCTGGTGGTGGCCGCTCCGAGGACCGAGACCACCACCACGATGGCCCCCAGACCAGGGATCGGACGCATCGCCGCTGGCACCTACACCTGGGGACGCAGCCCGGGGTGCGGGCTACCGGCCCGGTGCCTCGAGGTGGGGTGGCACTCACGTCTGTCCAATCAACCAGGTTTCGGCGTCGACGGCGAGCCTTTGACGACGGGACACCACCCCGCCCTCCATCCAGCGGAGTCGCCGCATGGAGGCCATCAGCCCGGCCGACCGAAAAACATGGCCCTTGACCAGGACCGTTGATTTCCCGGACGGATAGGTGCATCACCGATCATGGCTGAAGCTGAGTGCGTCAGATGCGGCAGAATCCAAGTGATGAAGGCCGTTCGCTACGACTTCGCCGACGCCAACTTTCCCGCCTCGTTGGTGGACGTGGACGAACCGGCACTCCCCACCGGCGAATGGGCCCGGGTGGCGGTCGGCGTCGGGGGCATCTGTGGCAGCGACCTCCATCTGTTCGCCCCGGTCGTAGGTGGCTCACCGACCCTGCGGGGGATCGCCGACTTCCCCTTCGAACTGGGCCACGAGATCGCCGGGACGATCATCGAGGCCGGCGAGGACTGCCCGTTCGCCGTCGGGACGCGGGTGGCGGTCGACCCGATCATCCCCTGCCTGCCCCGGGGCATCGATCCACCGTGTGCCAACTGCGCCAGAGGATGGGCGTCGAGCTGTCTCCACTTCGACAGTCACGTGATGACCGGGGGGCGGGCGCTCGGGTACACGCGAGGGCTCGGGGCCGGGTGGGCCGAGCAGGTGCTGGGGCATCCGTCCATGCTGCATCCGATCCCCGACGGCGTGCCCGAGAAGGCGGCCGGCCTCCACGAGCCGATCTCGATCGCTATGCACGGCCTCGCCCACCGTCCGCCGGACGAGGGAGCCCCGATCCTCATCGTCGGGGGCGGCATCATCGGCCTCACCGCCCTGCTGGCCCTGCGGGCCTACTTCCCGGACAACCCGGTGACGGTCCTGTTGCGCTACCCCCATCAGGCTGAGGCTGCCCGCGCCTGTGGGGCGACCACGGTCGTGATGGGATCCGGCGCTGCGGCGTTCGAGGAGCTGGCTGCCCTGACCGGGGGACGGGCCGTCGGGGGCGGTGACGACCGGATGCTGATGGGAGGCTTCGCCTACGTCATCGAGGCTGCCGGGGGACCGAGCGCCGTGACCGACGCGCTGCGGGCCGCCGATCATCGGGGTACCGTGCTCACCCTGGGTGCGGCGGGAATCGGCACGGTCGACATGACCCCGATCTGGTACAAGCAGCTGGTGGTGGTGGGCTCCATCGACCACGGGTCGAACCCGTCGTCGGTCATGGGCCGCGCACCCGAGGGCCTCGACCACTCGATCGATGCCGCCTTGGCGGTGCTGGCGCGGCGAGACGTTCCCGCCCGAGGTGCTGGTCACCCACGAGTTTCCCCTCGAGGGGTATCGAGAGGCCGTCCGGGCCGGGCTCGACAAGAACACCAGCCAGGCGATGAAGGTGGTCTTCCGGCCGAACGGTTGAGCCCGGACGATCGGTCCCGAGCTCAGCGGGGTCGCGGCTGTGGCCTCCTAGCGGCTGTCGATCGCGACCTTGATGGCCCCTGACGTCTCCTGGTCGGCCAGCACGGTGAAGGCGTCGCGCCACTCGTCGAGGCGGAACGTGTGGGTGAGCATCGGCGTCAGGTCGATCCGGCCGGATCCGACCATGTCCAGGAAGTGGGCGATGCCGTGCTGACGCACGCCCTCGACCTCCTCGATCCCGAAGGCGTTGGAACCCGTATAGGTGATCTCCTTGGAGTACACCGGCGTGTCGTCCCATTTGGCGGCGCCGTGCATGCCCAGCTTCACGAGGGTCCCCCGGGCACGCAGCACGCGGCAGCCGACCTCCAACGTCTCGGCTGCCCCGATCGTGTCGTAGACCACGTCGATGCCGCCCGGAAAGGCCATGGGGAGCCCGTCAGCCGGCTGCAGCACGCCGCCCGACCAGTCGGCGACCCGCTCGATGAGCTCGAGTCGCGGCTCGTGGGGCACGGTCGATGCGCCGAAGGCCTCGGCCAGCCGGCGTTGCGCATCGAACCGGGCGACCACCATCACCTCGACCGTCGGGTGCAACGCCCGCAGGATGGCGACGGCGCACTGGCCGAGGGCGCCGGCACCGTAGACGAGCACCTTGCTCCCCGGCTGCGGCGGATGGCGGGTGACAGCATGGAGTGACACCGCGAACGGGTCGGCGACGACGACCTGCTCGTCGCTCAGGTGCGTCCGGCACCTTGAAGAGCATCGAGTCGTGCGCCGGCATGAGGTCGGCGAACCCCCCGCTGACGTCGGCGCACATGCCGATGTGGATCCCTGGAGCGAATGAGCCCTTTGCGAACGAGTGGCACTGGCTCAGGTCACCCGCCTCGCACGCCGGGCAGACGGGCGACACCCCTCGGGTCACGCACGTGAGCCACGGGTTGAGGGCGACACGGTCCCCCGGCTCGAGCCCCTCCGCCTCGGGGCCGACGGCGACCACCTCGGCGATCACCTCGTGGCCCATCACGTGGGGCATCGAGACGAAGTTCTTCATCGGATTCTGCTGCATGCCCGACGCGTTGGCCGGGTCGATCAGGCTGGCGTAGTCGAGGAACACCGCCTTGGACTCCGACCCGCAGATCCCCACCAGTCTCGGCCTGGTCACCACCCAGTCGGGGCGGAGGAACCCGGGCTCGTCGATGTCGATGAGCCGCGTCGGCGTCCGGGCGAGCATCCGCAACAAGCGGTTGTCCGTCTCGCCGATGGGCTGCACTTCCGGCTCCACCCCGTACATGAGCGCTCGCATGGCCGACATCGTAGGGCTCCGCCGGCCCGTCGTCCCGGCCCGGACCTGAGCTGGCACGGATGGCTCCGGCCACAGAAAGTCGGTCCCGCGACCAGTGCCGGCTCACATGTGCCCGCAGACGGTCCTTGCCTGCCAAGAAGCCATATCCACCATGAGGGCGGACGGCCGTATATGGCGGCACGGTATGACCGGCAGGGTGCCGGTCTCCCGGTCAACCCCTATTCGGGAATGATCTCGGCCACCTCCTCAAGGTTGACCACCTCGGCCTCTTCGAGTTCGTGCAGCACGCCGGGGTCAGCCTGCAGGGATCCGGGCAGGAACATCGCCGGTACGACGGCGAAGGCGCACACCGCGAATGACCACCAGAACGAAGTTGCGAACGCCTGCGCCAATCGGTCGGCGATCGTGATCGGCAGGGTCGCCGGCCGGCATCGACCCCAGGCTCGGGGGATGGCGGGGGAACCGGTCAGTGATGGCGTGCTGGAGCACCACCGCGAACAGCGCCACCCCGATCGAGCCGCCGACCTGACGGATGATGTTGGTAGAGGTGCTGGCCCGGGGTACCTGCTCGTGGGTGAGGCCCCGGTAGGCGGCGGCGAAAACGGGCATCATCCCGAAGCCCAGACCGATGCCCCGCACGAACAGCGCAACGGCCAGAAACGCATAGCTGGTCGAGCCGGAGACCTGGGTGTAGGCGAGCGTCCCGAGGGCCAGGACGGCCATGCCGGCGGGAACGGTCCTGCGGGTGCCGTACCTGTCGGCCATCTTGGCCGACGTCCGCATCACGAGTGCCGCGCCGATGCCCTGGGGCGCCATGAGAAGCCCGGCCTTCCACGCCGGCTCGCCCCGCACGATCTGGTAGTAGAGCGGCAGCAGGAACATGGTGCCGTAGAGGGTGGCGCCCACCAGGAATATGCAGACCGAGGCCATGGTGAAGTTGAACCTCTTGAACAGGCGCAGGTCGAGCAACGGTTCGGGGGCACGGAGCGAACGCAGGACGAATCCGACGATCAGCACGACCGAGACCGCCAGGCTGATCTGGACACCCAGGGAAGAGAACCCACCCTCGCTGCCGACCTGGGAGAGCCCGTAGACCAGGAACGACAGGCCGGGTGCCAGCAGGAGGAACCCGATGACGTCGAGCCGGTGGGAACGGTCCCCGGGAGCGGTGGGGAGGAACCGGAACGACAAGAACAGGGCCACGATGCCGATCGGGACGTTGATGAAGAAGATCCAACGCCACGAGAAGTTGGACACGATCAGCCCGCCGAGGACAGGCCCGAGAATGGGCCCAAGGAGCGTCGGCACCCCGATCAGGGCCATGACCTTGTTCATCCTGTCGGGACCTGCGGTGCGGGCCATCATCGTCTGCCCGACGGGCATGATCATGCCGCCTCCCAGACCCTGGAGAACGCGGAAGGCAACGAGCACGCTTGCCGACCAGGCCAATCCACACAGGGCGGAGCCGGTGATGAACAACCCCAGCGAGATGATGTAGACCGGCTTCGCCCCAAAGCGGTGCACGGCCCAGCCGCTCAAAGGGATTACCACCGCCAGTGCCAGCAGGTATCCCGTCGTGACCCACTGGATTGTGGTGATGTCGGTGTGGAAGTCCCGAGCGAGCGTGGCCAGCGCCACTGCAACGATGGTCGTGTCCAGGATTGCCATGATCGTGCCCAGGACGACCACGACGCTCACCTGTTTGACGTCCTTGGGGAGTCGATCGTCGGTCGGGCCGGGGGAGCCGGTCAGGGCAGTGCCATCAGCTGTGCTCATCAACCCTCGCTCTCCTTCGTTTGACGTCGCCTTTTGCCAACTTCCGGCGACGCTACAGGATGTGGATGCCCTGATTCCGGCTCTCGGGCCACGACGTGAGGCTCGGAGCGGGGACCGCGCCCACCTTGCCTCCGTCATCAAACATCGACGTTCTCGATCAAGGAAAACGGGAGCATGTGGGCGTGCTCCCGTGAGCACACCCCATGCGCAGATGGATCCCATCGGTCGGACAGTTCGACGGGTTCTCTTCTCCGACTGATCGGAAATTCGATGTCGGGGTCACTTGGGGCGCAGCCGGAAACCGAACGAAAAGCAGCCGGCGACGCCGAGATTACCAACCGTCGGGGCCATCGGGCACGGGTCAGGCCGGGTAGGACGGCGGGCCCTGTACCCGCCGTCCTCAGCCGCAGTGCCCATTTCGCTTGACAGAATCTCGCCGGACGTTTAAACCGGCGGCAAGAACCTTGATTTTCCCGGCTACGGCGTGACTCAGCTCGGGCCCCATGTGCTAACGAGACTAAATCAGCTCCTTGGTGCAGCTGTACCAGGCTCACCGAATGAATCTTCAGTGAGCCCGATCTAGGCGCTGACACTGATTCGCGCTCCAACGTTCAAGGAGCACCAATGAGGCGATTCGATAGAACAATCATTGCCGCTGGCGCGGTGATGCTTCTGATTGTGTTGGGATTCTCCATTGCCGAAACGCACGCATCAGCGGCGAATTGCCGTCGATCGTGCCGACCGCCGACTACCACGACGTCGTCGACGACGACGACCACTCTCGGTCCGATCAATGCGGGCATCTGGCAACCTCCGGCCGATGCTGACTGGCAGTGGGAGATCGGCACGCCGATGGTTACCTCCAACGCGAGTCTGATGGGGACCGGTGTCACGGCATACAACGGGGATACCGCCCCCGCCGATAACCCGACCATCTACGATATCGACGCCATCGAGAATCCGGCTTCGACCGTTGCCAGCTTGCGAGCGCTCGGCGACCACGTCGTCTGCTACATCGAGGTGGGTACCGCGGGGAATTACTACTCGGCGTCAGAAGAAGGAATCCCGACCACCTACTACGCGCAACTAGCCGCGCAGGGCGACCTCGGCTCGAAACTATCGGGCTACCCGGAGAACTTCATCAATATCAATGCGCCGTCCGCAGTGTCAATCGTGGAGTCGATGATCGAACAACAGTGTGCTGACAAGGGGTTCAATGCGGTCGAAACCGACCTGGACGAGACCTTCGGAAACAATGAGGGTACGACGGGGTTCACCATCACCCAGGCGAACGAGGAGGCTTACCTGACCACCTTGGCCGGATACATGCACAGTCTCGACCTCGGGTGGATCGCCAAGGATCTGGATGACACCGGAAACGCATCATTTGTCAGTGATATGGCACCCCTGAGCCAGGGGATCATCACTGAGCAGTGCAATCAGTACGACACGTGTTCTCTCTTGTCTCCCTTTGCGAGTGAGGGAAAATGGATAGGAGATGCTGAGTATTCTCCGGAATCTCAGGCCAAGTTCTGCGCCAGCGACAATGCCGCGGATATCAATGGCATCTTGTTCAACGTCAACTTGTCTGGTGGACGGGCCCCGTGTCGGTGAAGCGACCAGCCTCACAGCTGGCTCGGCCTCTGCTCCTGCTCTGGCATTGCGAATCTTCCCAAGCGAGTGGCGGCGCCGGGGCCACCTGATCATCGAGCAACTGGTGGCGGTGGTGCTCGTCGCTGCGAGCGGACTTCATGGGACGGAACCTTCACCGCCCATACTGACAAGGATGTCCCCGGCGCCCGCCCGTATTCAGAACGGCTACTTGCAGAACTCGTCGCTCGTAAATAAGGCGACGTGGTTGCGAAGATGATCCGAAACATCCTGTCCGACCTGGATGGGATTCCTCGAATCGTTGTCAGACGAGTCAGCAGAGGCCAACGAAGCCATGACGTTGGCGCACGCCGCGAACATAATGTCGGGATCAACCACGACGGCTCTCTCGATTGCCACCAGAAGCGCTTGAGAGTCCCGGTTCGTTGCCGCCGATGCCAATGCGATGGCTATGTCGAGATGCCTCGGTGCACATGGGCTCGTCACCTCGACCTGGCCCCTGAATCATTCGCCGCCCCGACGCGATCCGAACGATGCCCACCTGGAGCATGGGCCTCAAATGGGTACCGGAAGTCCCCGCCAGAGTTCGGCTCGAGAGCGCAAATCACCGCGCCGGCAATGGCTGCCGCCGGACCACCCGACATCGGCTGAACCGTCGGAAGTGCCATAGATCCAGTATCGACAACGGCCCCCCGCTCCACTAGAGGGAAAGGTCCCATCTTTTGACTTGGCGTCCGCCAATCCGCCCTGGGTGCCGTCACTCTGTGCCCGATCGACGGTCGCGCCGACTGGCTGTGGATGCCTACTGGGAGAGCCGAACCTGCCCGTTGACGTCATCGTAGGTGATGGTGAAGTCGTAGAAGGCTTGCACCCCGGTATTGAGAAATGGTCCTTCATCCGCTTCGACGGTCAAGAGGTTGTCCGATTTGATCGTTCCGGCGGAAAACGTCCAGAACGGCTTCGTGGACCCACTGACGCTCACTGAAACCGGAGTTCCAGCGACCACGTGAGCGGTCCCCGGTATGGTCGGCGCCTGGTCGAGAGCGGGGCCGGAAATCTGCATGGTGTAGGTGCCCGAGTCAAACAGCGCCGGCACACATTCACTGTCCGTACTCACCGAAACGCATAGAGGCAGCCGGCTGTCTCCCCACAGAGCCTTACCTGCTGACGTTCCGATCTCGGTCATCTGGATGGTCGTCGAGGATCGGCGGGCCGGAAGCCTGGCTCCGAGGACGAGGGACCCTGATGCTCCATCCAGATGGAGGCTCCACCTCTTGCCGAGAGCTCTGGGCATTCCCAGGATCGGACTGGTCACTCCCCCGCCACTGCTCTGGATTCCGATGCCCAGGATTCCATAGACACCGGATTGCTCGAAGCCCGAAATCCCACCGGACGCCGGACAGGTCGGCTTACTGGGGATACAGGAGGCCTGTTCCACGTACGCGAACGACACCGGAAGTTTGGTCGAAGCAGGTCCGATCCTGACCACCGCATCGGCTTGGACGCCGGTGAACCGATGCCCTCCCGAATAGGTGATATTTGCCGGTTGGTCCGTGAGAGTCACCCCCGAACCGGCTCCGGTTTCGACTGCGTTGTCAAAAATATGGAGACCTGACGATCCAGTATCGAGAAGCACGGGAACCGGAGGGGAATTGCCCACATTCACCTCCACAGTGGGTCGCGCACCGTCGGAAGTCCCTTGGCCATCCAGGACAGTGACGGGCACCACCGACATCGCTGTCGATGCAGCCGCCACGGACGAGAACGCCATCATTGATACGCCGGTCCCCGCAGTGCAGAAGATGGCGGCCACCATCGCGGCCATCCCAACGCCGACTTTCTTGAACATGAGACAACCCTCCCTGCCGTTGGCCCGCCGAAGCGGTCGTTGGAGCGCACTCTCGAGAATAGCCACATCGATTCGACCGTGCCCTGGGCGGAAGGAGGGGGTGCTGACGTGCATCGGCGCCGGTTGCGGGGCGTTGACGCGTGTCGACCGGCCAGACGTTGCACCGCTCCAGTGGCGTCGCCGTGGGGTCATACTGCGCAGGATGGGAGCCTTGGCCCACTGGCCTTTCACGAAGGACCCAACCGACTGCTGCGCCGGCCCGGGAACGTCAGACGCCGAGCGACGCGGCGAGAAGTTGGGCAGCGAGGGTTGGGTCGCCGCTGATTTCGACCCGGGTCGCCCCTTGACGGCCGGCACCGAACATGACGAGCTCGCCTGGGTCGCCGGTCAAAGTGAGGGTCGGGCCGGTCCCACCCTCTTTGTCGTCTCGTCCCGGTGAGGAGATCACGATGGTGGCGGGGATTTTCTTCGCCATCCCGCCGGGACCGACGCGCGCCCACAGGGCATCGGCCAACTCCGGGGAGATCGGACGGGGTTCCCAACCGTCGCGGGCACGACGCACGTCCTCTACGTGGATGAAGAATTCGACGGTGTTCATCGGCCCGTCGAAGGGACGGAGGAGGAGCGGCGGTCCCCGGCGCACACTATCAACGAGCCTCTCCCACGACATGCGATCGCGCACCGCCCGCCGCACCTTGTCCGTGTAACCGCCCAGCGGTGGCCAGACAAGCCCGGGCCCGCTGTCGGGTCGCCGTTCACGGACAACCAGGTGGGCGGCGAGATCGGCAGTGAGCCACCCTTCGCACAACGTGGGCGCGTCCGGACCACATTCTTCAAAGAGGTTGCAAAGAGCCACGCGTTCCTGCTGGGCGAGGATCGGTGAAGCCACCGGCGCATTCTAAGTGGACGGGAAGGCACCAGTGCCCCTCCGGAGCAGTGCCCTCCTGTGCCCGTCTCGGGACGTGCTCGACACCCTTCGGAGGCCGTGGTGGAATGGGTCCATGACCACGAGAATCGAGGCCAGCCGCGACATCGCGGCTCGACCCGAGCAGGTGTACGCCGCCATTTCTGACGTGACCCGCATGGGCGAGTGGTCCGAGGAGTGCCATAGCTGCGAATGGCATGAGGGTTCTAGCGGTCCGATCGTCGGTGCTACTTTCGACGGCCACAACCAGAACGGCGAGTACACCTGGTCCACGCAGTGCAAGGTGATCGAAGCTGACCCGGGTCGAGCATTCGCTTTTGAGGTATCGATGATGGATTTCCATTACGCAACCTGGGGATACCGCATCGAGCCGATCGAGTCAGGTTGCCGAGTGACCGAGTGGAATGAGGACCTCCGGCCGGAGTCCGTCATGGAGTTCAGCACGCAGATCTCGGGTGTCGATGACCGGACCGAGCGAAACCGTCAGACCATGAGTAGCACCCTCGAGCGACTCGCCGACGCGCTCACGGGTTGACCGTCTGGTTCGGGGCCCGATCGGCTGGAGCGGACGAAGCGAAGACTCAAGTCGGGCGACCGTGCGGACAACCCTCCACAGTTCGCCGATTCGAACGGAGCGGATCTTGAAAGCGATGCGCTCCATGGCGCCCATCGCCTCGACTCCTTGCCGGGCTACTCGATCTACGGACACGGTGGGCAAACTACGGTGTGCGCCATGAGCCTTCCTCCTCCTGCAGCTGATCGCACCGCCATCGTGACGGGAGCTTCCTCTGGGATCGGTGAAGCCATCGCTCGGGAGCTGGCCACACGAGGGTACGGCGTCACGCTCGTGGCTCGACGGGCCGACCGGTTGACTGCATTGGCCGACGAGATCAGATCCAGAGGTGGGCATGCGTACGTGCTGGCCACCGATCTCTCCGATCGGGCAGCCCGGGCCGGACTGATCAACCGTGTGGCCGAACTCGGTTTCAGCCCAGACATCCTTGTGAACAATGCCGGCTTCTCGACTCTCGGCCCGGTGGCGAGATCAGATCCCGAGTCCGAGATGAACATGATCGAGGTAGACGTGGTGGCCGTCGTCGATCTGTGCAGCCGGATCATCCCAGGTATGGTCGGTCGCCGGGCCGGTGCCGTGCTCAACGTGGCCTCCACGGGAGCATTCCAGCCGTTGCCCGGTCAGGCGGGTTACGGAGCGGCAAAAGCCTTCGTGCTGTCCTACACCGAGAGCCTGAGTGGTGAGCTCCGCGGCACCGGCGTTGATGCAACCGTCCTCTGCCCCGGTCCGGTGGACACCGGATTCGGGGAACGGGCCGGGTTCGCCAAGGAGGATGCAGAGGCGGCCCTGCCCCGGTTCATGTGGGAGTCGGCCGAAGTGGTGGCCAAGGTGGGTGTTGACGCCCTGGGCGCAGGAAGGGTGGTGGCGATCCCGGGGTTTGCCAATCGCGCTGGAGCCTTGGTTGCCCGTCTCATACCCAATCGGCTTCTCGTTCCCCTGCTGGCCAAGAACCATCCCGGGCTACGCGACTGATCGACCCTGGCGGCGACGATAACGGACTCGGCACGGGTCGGCAGAGCGCGCCACACCCCCGATTTGAGCCGGTACGGGGGAAGGGTGGCGGACCCATTGGGGCTCGAACTCGTACTCCTCAAGGAGACGGATGACAGCGCCGGTCATTGTTGACAGTGAAAACGGCTGCGCCGGACAGGTGTGCCGACCGTGTCCGAATGTTGTGACCAGTTCGATGGAATCGATCGCCGAGGTATCGGCGAGCCGACGCCGGTTCCAGCGCGTCGGATCCCATTGGTCGAGACCGGGTGCGGCGCTCGTATTGGTGAGCGGAAGCAACGTGGCGATGGTGACGCCGGCCCCCACCTCGTAGACAGCATTTCCGACGTCCATCGTCACAGGTTCCAGCACATAACGGGCCATGATCGAGCGTTGAGCGAGCCGAATGGACTCGAGCGCGCACGCCTCGGCCAGTTTCTGTTCGCCGGCTCCCACCCGTGTGGCTACCTCGGGATGTGCAAGGAGATCGATGAGGCTCCAGCCGAGGGCCGCGAACAGATTCGACATGGACGCGATGTGGATAAGTGCGATGTCCTGGGCCACGCCGATCCGACGTTCTGGCGCCGATCCATGCGCCCAAGTTGCCGCCACGCGGGCGAAGAGAGGATGGCCCTGTTCGGCTCCCGGGAGTTCATCCAGGGCTCCCCCCAGTTCCGCGATGACGACGTGAAGTGCTCCGTACTCCGCCGATTTGCCGGTAGATGCCACCACTGACATTGCGTCAGGATGGACAAAGGACTCCGCACCATCGAGGATATCGAATGCCCTGACGAGCCGATCGAATCGCTCGCCCCGGGCGGAACCCGGGCCTCCCCACGACGCCAGACCGACCCGGTGTCCCAGGCGTCTCGTAAGTTCGAACACGTCGGCCTCACCTGCAGCGCCGAGCTCAAGAAGGGCGACATCGAGGGCCCATTCGACATTTGTCAGATAGGCGGCAACGTCGTCACGTGCAAAGAGTTGGCCGGGGAGGGTTCTCCGGCCCACAAATATCTCGTCAGGCAGCTTCCGACGCAACATCCGCCAATCGGCTGCTCCCTTGCTGGCCCGATCTTCCGGCAGCGCATAGAAGGATTTCACCCCCATGGGGGAAAAGGTGAAGAGATAGTGGTCTGCGCCACTGGCGACGAGGAAGGTGTCGCCCAGCGAGCGCCGAGCTCTGCCCAGAGCCGCGATTGGGTCATGGACCGGAACGTCCCACGGCAGGCCGGCATCGATCGCCATCGGAGGCATCGGAGTGACCGATGGGGTTCTCAGAATGCCCTCCTCCTACCCGCGATGGACAGATCCAGTCGAAGAGTGTGTCCCATCGGCTTCGCCCGGTCCTCTTCAGTCGGTGAAAGCGGTCGCAACGTCAGCGCGATCTCCGTCAGGTCAGTCGGTCGGGGAGGGAGTGATCGTACTCCGCCAAGCGTCTGTAGCTGCCGAGGTGCTGGCCAGCGCGGCATCGTGAAACTGCTTGATCATCGACTTGGCCGTCTCAGTTGGCGGGACCTCCTGCTGATTGACCCATTGCCGGACCGCGGTTAGAAACACGTTGGATCCGATCAGGGCCGCTATTCCCAAGAGCAGGGCTCCAAAAAGTGCCACTACGCCAGCGGTCGTGATGAGACGGGTATCGATCGAGAGCCATTCTTCTTGATTTCCGTTAGATGACATCTATCTCTCCTCTTGGTTTGCGTCCGAGGCACTGTGGCCGGTTCTCCAATACTTGCCCCTCCGGAAGGCTCTGTCACCTCCCCTGGTGATTGGTTGCTGTGCCCTTCCGGGCGGCTGCTGACGGACCGATTCGGTGCCGGACGCTCCCCGTCTTCTTTGTCATCGATGCCTCTGCGGACAGATGCTCGATTGGCTGGCAATCGGCGTCTGTAGTGTGCTCTGCCTGGTCGTAGCGGTGGGCCCGGCTTTGGTCCTTTCATCGCAACCCCTGATGGCCTTGCTTTGAGCCACAAAACGTTCACCAGTAGTTCACCGGACGAGTTGAGTGTCTGGCTGCTCTCGTTGCTAGACAGGGGGTGAAGGGTCATCGTTCCCTTACGGTGGACGGCTGGCGAGGAGGGTAACGTGCGCGTACTCGTGACCAATGACGATGGAATCGAGAGTCCGGGGCTAAAGACGCTGGCCGAGGTCGTCCGGGGGGATGGACACGATGTGCTCGTCGCTGCCCCCTCCTGGGACAGTAGTGGCTCTAGCTCGTCCGTGACGGGTGTCAGCAATTTCGGCGAACTGGTGTGGCAACACATCTCATGGGACGACTGGCCTGAAGAGTCGGTGGTCTCGGTGGACGCCACCCCGGCGCTGATCACGCTTGTCGCTGTCCATGAGAAGTTCGGAACCAGGCCCGAGCTCGTCGTTTCCGGCATCAACCGTGGCGCCAACACCGGTCGGGCCATTCTCCACTCCGGAACTGTCGGAGCCGCGTTCACGGCCTTTCAATACGGCTGCCCGGCCCTTGCCATCTCTCTCGGCGTTCCCGAACCGCCATCCGGCACTACCCACTGGGACACGGCTGCCGCCGTCACTGAGCGCGTATTCAGATGGATGTGCGAGGAGCCGCAATATGCGGTGATCAATTGCAATGTTCCCAACGTCCCCGTCGAAAGGCTGGCCGGGATCCGGGCAGGAGCCTTGGATCTGTTGGGTACGTTCCAGACATCGATCACCGAACAGTCGGGCGGATCTGTCCCGACGACATTCGCCGAATCGGATATCGCCCGGATTCACACCGACAACGCTCTTCTAGAGGAGGGTTTCGCGTCCGTCACCGCGCTCCTGCCCATCGTTGAGGACACCGCGGTGAGCTTCAAGACCCTATTGCATTGAGGCAATCCAAGCCTCTGCATCTACCGATTGCCACTTGGTGGACATAGCGGCTCGGCATAGCCTCAGTTTCCACTTGCTCTCGGGTGCACCAACCAACCGTGTTTCGCACAGAGACGGGTCGCCATCTTCGTCCGACCAAGACGCCGTGGTCGTGACGGATCAGGACCCAGTCGCCTCGTAGTCCTCGATCCGGGCCCGCATCAGCGTCTTCAGTAGGGCGGTCGGCAACTCCCGGTCGTAGGGGAGCTTGATGAATCCCTCACCGCTCTCATAGCCGGCAGCATCAACGGCCTCCTTCTGGCTGGTGAAGAACGGGGGGGAGAACCGCAGCGAGCAGTGATTTTTGAAGTTCTGAAGCATCCATAAGTTCGCCTTCTCGCCACGGACGTACACAGGTAGGTTCCACTTCAACTCCTCCCGCGCTTTACGATCCGCAGCCAAGCTCAGCTTCCTGAGCTTCTCGAGGTGCGGCCGCTGGACGTCGTTCAGTTGGGCGAAGTAGTCATCGACGCTTTCTCGCTTGGGCATCGGCATGCGGTCAGCGTATTCCGAAACCGGCCGGCGATGCGCGACACGAACAAGCCCGATCTCGGGTTCCAGGGGGCCGGTGATCGGCGTGGACCGGCCGCGCGCCCTACGTCGCCTCACGACACCGATCGGAGATTCGACGGCCTGAACTGGCTTGATCCTCCTGGCAGTGGACGAGCAGCGATCCCGAAACCAGCGCCGTGCGCGCTCAGGTTGCGGGGCCAACCTGCCGATAGGGGTGCGTAGGAGAATCGGCGCGGGATCGGACGGTACGAAGAAATCGTGTGGGTTCCAATTCGGACAGGCATTCTTTCTCGGTCTCTGCTTTGTGTCGCAGGTGTCGTGGCCGTCGTCCTCGGCACCGTGGCGGGACCCCCCCTTGGCACCCCGGTGGCCGCGGCCGCCAACCAGCCTGAGTACCAGCTGTCTCTCGGCGACTCCCTCACGGCCGGCTGGGGGGCCTCCGACCCGTCCAACGACTACGTCAACCAGATCGCCGCCGATCAGTCGGCCCAGACGCCCGGGCTGCAGGTCGAGAACCTCGCCTGCCCCGGCGAAACCAGCACCACCTTGTTGCATGGGGGCGGCTGGTGTTCGTATCCCCAGGGGAGCCAGTTGGCGGCGGCAGAAGCATTTCTCACCTCGCATCCCGGCCAGGTCGAGTACATCACTATTGACATCGGGATCAACAATGTTGACGGGTGCCCGGATGGATCCTCCATCGACCAGTCCTGTGTGGCCCAGGGCCTCTCGGCCCTGAGCAGCGATCTCCCCCAGATCATCGACGGCCTCCAGCGGGCGGCACCGACGGTCCCGATCGTGGGGGCGAACTCCTATGACCCATTTCTGGCTGGAAGCCCGGAGCCAGGGTCACCGGACCCTTATCTGGCTCTTGCCGGTCTGTCCTCCGATTTCGCTCCCAACTCGATGGCCATGATGGATTCTCTCAACAGCATCATCGACCAGGTATATGCCAGCCACGCCGTCAGTCTGGTTGACATCGCCGGAGCCTTTCAGTCGTGGAATGCCGCCATGACAAGCTCCTTTGACGGCACGCCGCTCCCCCAGGACGTCGGCGACATCTGCGCCTGGGTCCACATGTGCGACACAACTGGGCTCACCATTCACCTCAACGATGCCGGCGAGTGCCAGTTCGCCGAGGCGTTCGACCAGATCATCGACCAAGACGTGGTCGGAGAGGAGCACGGCACTTGGGTGACCGACGCCGCCGGCGAGGTCCATGCCCTTGGAGGCGCCTCCTTCTACGGCCAAGCCGGAGGGCGGCTGAATCAGCCCGTCGTAGGTATGGCACCTACCCCCTATGGCGACGGCTACTGGCTGGTGGCGTCGGACGGCGGCATCTTTGCCTTCGGCGACGCCCAGTTCTACGGGTCGACCGGTGGAACCCACCTCAACCAGCCCATCGTCGGCATGGCCGCCACCCCCGACGGCCGGGGCTACTGGCTGGTGGCTTCGGACGGCGGCGTCTTTGCCTTCGGCGACGCCCAGTTCTACGGATCGACCGGTGGAACCCACCTCAACCAGCCCATCGTCGGCATGGCCGCCACCCCCGACGGCCGGGGCTACTGGCTGGTGGCTTCGGACGGCGGCATCTTTGCCTTCGGCGACGCCCAGTTCTACGGATCGACCGGTGGAACCCACCTCAACCAGCCCATCGTCGGCATGGCCGCCACCCCCGACGGCCGGGGCTACTGGCTGGTGGCTTCGGACGGCGGCATCTTTGCCTTCGGCGACGCCCAGTTCTACGGATCGACCGGTGGAACCCACCTCAACCAGCCCATCGTGGGCATGGCCGCCACTCCCGATGGGGACGGCTACTGGCTGGTGGCGTCGGACGGCGGCATCTTTGCCTTCGGTGGCGCCCCCTTCAGCGGATCGTTGGGCAGCAGCCCTCCAGCTTCTCGGGTGGTGGCGATCGCCGGCGCATAACGCCACCATGGCCGCCAGCGATCGTCGGTACGTGGCCGGCGGTCCGTGGTGCTCGGAACGCTGACGATACTCTTCGCCATGCCCACTTCAGCTATCGCTTCGAGGTGATTCCTTCGGTGCCGTAACCAGCTCGGCCCAACCACATTTTTGCGTCCGATCATCCTCGAAGCGTTACCCGCGCCAAAGTCGTGTATCGGACATCCCCCGTCGAGGGGTGCGAGGCGACCAGATCAAACGATCCCACCCCGAACGACACCGAAATGGGGATTCCGGCCAGAGCTGACCGCTGCGAAGCCGCGAGCCCGCCCCGCTTGGAACGGGCGACGGTCAGATGACCGGTGAATCGAGCCCCGTCACGGTTCGTTACGGGAACCACGGGCATGGTTGCAACACGTATCGCCGCGGCCGCGTCGTCCAGTCCCGAGACGGGAATCTGGAGCACCCGATCGCCGCCCAACCAGGCTGTTTTCGGACCGACCTCACAGCGAATCGAATCCGGAAGCCCGGCAGCCGCGGTTTCAAGCGCACCGACCAGGGCGGGCATGAGGACCGGGTCTACATCACCGAGAAATCGGAGGGTGACATGCCACTGCCCGGGCTTGACTGCCCGGAGGCCCTCGATGGGTTCGAATTGCAACGCAGACAAACGCCTCAGAGCCGAATCGTCGGGCCACATGGCCACGAACATCCGCACATCTCATTGTGCCCTACAGCCGCCGGGTTGGTACCCCCGCCGCCAGCCGGGGCCGGCTCCCAACATTTCTAAGCGTCAACGCCGCTGCCGATGGATCCAGCTTCTCACCGGCACTCAACGGGTCCGTGACAGGGTGAGACGGTCGATCTCAATGCCGCTCTCGTTGAGGCCGCGGATGACGAGCGTCGCCTGGCCTCCGAATCCCGGCGGCGACACCTCGCCCACGACCAGGCAGTAGCCGGTGTAGCGGACCTGGGACCAACTAAACGTCTCCGTGGTCGCCGTGCCTCCCGGTTCGTTCACATACGTGTTCACCGACGAGATGTTGTCGATATCCCCTTCGTAACTGTCCGCGGCGCTGAAGGAGTAGAGACTCTTGCCGGCGCCTCCGGCAGTGACATACGTGGTGCCCTGCGTCGCCGGGGTGACCACCGACCCGATCGGGGCCACCGTGGTCGCACTGCCGGCCTTGATCGGGTCCGTGCGCTCGTAGATATGGTTGTGGCCGTTGATGACCAGATCGACCCCATACTGGTCGAACAGCGGTGTCCAGTACTGCTGCACGCCACCCTCGCACCCGTGGGTCGTGCACGTGCAGTAGGCGCAGTGGTGGAAGAACACCACGATGAAATCGATCCCCTTGTTCGAGCGCAGGGCCGCCAGGGTGCTGGCAAGCCACGCCGTCTGCTGGCCACCGCTGTAGCCGAGATTCGCCGGAATCTCGTACGAAACGTCGTTCGGGTCGAGGCTGATGAAGGCGGCATTGCCATAGGTGAAGTAGTAGGTGCCCGGGCACACGCCCGGTCCGTTGCCAGGGAAGTCGAGGCGGGTGGTGTCGGCACCGTAGCCGTCAGGCGAATACCACACCTCCATCTCATGATTGCCGAGGGAGTACATCCAGGGAACATAAGCGGCGGTTTGTGCAGTTTGAGCGAAGTAGGAGTCCCAAGCCCGAGGATCGTAGTCGTCGGTGACGAGCCCGTCGCCGCCGTTCTCCGCGTAGGAGATATCTCCGGCGTGGAGGTGGAAGGCCGGCCCCTGGGCGGCGATGAGGTTCGACGTGGCGACGGCGTCGTAGCTCACACCCTGGTCCCCGAAGGCCGTGAAGGTGAACGGGACTGGCCCGAACGGAGCGGTCGTGAAGCTCCCTGCGAGCGGACCCGGTGCCGCCCCCGCGGGATCCAGACCCTGGTGGCCGATCTGGTAGTAGTAAGTCGTACCGGCCTTGAGACCGTCGAGCGCGGCGTGCAGGTAGTACTGCTCCTCGGGTGTTTTCGCCGCCGACGCTGCCGGTGGCACGCTGTCGAGAAAGTCAGTGATGTCGGCCCACGGTGTGCTCAGGGTCTTCAGGCTTGCCGGAATCGCTTCGCCGAGGTCAAGAGGGCTCACCCCGATCCGAATAAACGGGATTGCCACCGGGCTCGCGACCTGCCAGGCGACATTCATCGTGCGGGCCGGGTCGGTTCCGAAAGAGATATGGCGGCCGAAGGGCACAACGGTCGACCCGTTGAAAACGACGGTGCTTGTGAGAACGGCCGGGAACGGGGTTGCTCCTCGGGCCGAAGCGGCGGCGCTACCACCGCCGGCGAGCACCGACGGGCCGGCCAGGAGGGCGCCGCCGGTGACAAGACCTCCCCGCAGGAAATTCCGGCGCGAGCGCCTCTGGCGAAACCACTCGTGCTGTTCGGCGGCACTGAGCTTCCGTGCGATTTCTGGGGTCATATCCAAAGGGCTCATGCCGGCAATGATGATCCCCACGGGTTACATCGAAGTGACCGGAAGTATGAAGAAAAGCGAACATCGCGCGAATGCTTCGCTCACCACGCCGCCGACAGAAGCGCCTCACGAAATGAGACCGAGGTCAGCCCCGTCAATCGGGCGATGGTGCTCATCTCCACCTCTTGCGGGCGAGAGGGTGCGAGATCGGAGCCGTCGAGTCCCGGCTCCTCCGATCGGTATCGGAGACGATCAGTCCTGACAGAGATCGGGCGATATCGTCGAATCCGAGACACCTCGAATGCCAGAACCCGGGTTGAACTGCCTTCCCGAATCGAGCCTCGACCCAGCCCAGTACGCTCTCGTCGGTGGCTCCCAGTGTCAGGACTCGCTACGCCAGGGCTGGTGACGTGGACGTCGCCTACCAGGTCATCGGTGACGGTCCGGTCGATCTCCTCCTTGGCACGGGGTTCGTCGTCCCGATCGACTGCATGGACGACGAACCCGCCATGGCTCGGTTCCAGCGCCGACTCGCCTCGTTCAGTCGTCTCATCCGCTTCGATGTCCGAGGGACGGGACTGTCCGAACGGGGATTACCTTCGGGAGCTCCAGGTCCTTTGACCCTTGGCGAGGGATTTCGAGACTGTTCTCTGGCCGTTCTGGACGCAGTAGGTTCCGAGCGAGCGACCGTGCTCACCGCCTACATCGCCTCACCCGGAGGCATCAGCCTGGCGGCGACACATCCGGAGCGTGTCAGCCACCTGGTGCTGGTGAACGCCTTCGCCCGTCTTGTATGGGCATCTGACTACCCCGTCGGCGTTGACCAAACCGAATTCGACTCTTCGTTCCGCGTCGGGATAGAGCCCGATGCCGTTGAGCGGGGTCGTGACATCCTGGCCGAGATCGCCCCCAGCGTCGCCAGCGATCCGGCCTTCCGAGCCTGGTGGGATCGGTCGGGCAACCTGGGGATGACTCCGACAATGGTGGGGCGGGGGTTGGAACTGCTGGCAGCTTCCGACGTCCGTCCGCTCCTTCCCCGGGTCCGGGTCCCTACCCTCGTCCTCCAACGGGCGGACGTCTTGTGGGGACCGCGACGCGGCCGTTACCTGGCCGATCACATCGAAGGAGCCAGCTACGTCGAACTTCCCGGGGCCGACCTGCCCTACTGGGTCGGTGATGCCAGCCCGATGCTCGACGAGATCGAGGAGTTCGTGACCGGCGTGCGGAGCGGATCGAGTGCGGAGAGAGTCCTCGCCACTGTGCTGTTCACCGACATCGTGGGATCCACTACCCGGGCCTCCCAGCTCGGGGACAGGCGATGGCGTGACCTCCTCGAGCGCCACGACCAGAGCGTCCGAACCCAGATCGAGCGCTTCCGGGGCCGCGAGGTGAAGACGGTCGGAGACGGCTTCGTCGCCACATTCGATTCTCCTGGGTCGCGCCATCGAATGTGCCCTGGCTGTCCGAGAGGCCTTGAGGACTCTCGACATCGACATGCGGGCCGGCATCCATACCGGGGAGATCGAGATTCGTGACCGCGATGTTGCGGGGATGGCCGTTCACATAGCGGCGCGGGTATCGGCTCTCGCCGGTTCAGGTGAAGTACTCGTGTCCTCGACGGTGAAGGACCTGGTGATCGGATCGGACATCGAGTTTGCCGAACGTGGGACGCACGAACTCAAGGGGGTCCCCGGGACGTGGCGTCTGTTCGCTGCGGCCATCTGAATCAGAGGCTCTTCTCACCCCGGGGGTTCGCCAGCCTCGACGATCGAGAGGATGAACGGGACCGCCGATGCCACGAAGCTTGCAGCTCGCGCTCCGTTATCTTCCTGGCCGCCTTCGTGGTCAGGTCGCTGTTGCTTGGCGAGACTCGTACCCGCAGTCGAGATGCGGTCCCCCGACAACTTGAGCCGCCCCACTGGGTTGGACTACCCCAGGAACAAGAGTTCGGCGAGCTCCAGACGCAACCGGGAAGAGCCAGAGCGCAGGCGCAACCGCGGCACAGCGCTCGGCGAGGCCGAGTTCCCCGCCGTTGATCTCGAACGTGAACCACATGATCAGACCGAAGGTGACCACTGAGGCGGCAACATTGGGACCGATCCTCAGCACCCGTGCTCGGTGTTGTCGGTGGGCGGCCAGTATCGGCCACGCACACATGGTTGTGGAGGCGGCGATCACCGCCACAGCGTGTGCCCACGAATAGCCATGAAGCGGTGTCGGAAAGGCGGCAATAGACAATGTCGCCACGCCCCCGCCCGCCAGGGCAAGACGGCCGATACGCCGCGCCGGACTCAACCCAAGGGCGGTCACCAGATAGCAGACACCAACTGACGCGATTGCGGCCGTCATGACCCAGGGGTCGGCTGAGCCTCGGGCGGCCAACGCGCTGAATGGTGTCGCGAAGCGAGTCGTATGAGGGTTGGAGCATCGCCGCCACGAGGAAGCCGACCACGAGTAGCGCGGGAGCGGCGCCGGCGGTCACCACTGTCCACCGGGGGACTCCGACGTCCACCGGGTGCCCGGTGTCGTGGCCGCGAGGCTCTGATCGCATCCCGGATTGATCGATCGGCGCCCGCTCCATCGGGTGCTCGGAGACCGAGACCTGCTCCTCCATCTGCGCCTCCTCGTCGCTGCGCCCATCACCACGGCCTGCGACCTGACAGCTCTCGAACCACCCTTCAGCTGATCAATCGAATGGTCGCGCCAGTTTCCACAGCCGTCAACCGTTCATGTTCGAAGCGCAGCAGAATCGACCCGGCATGTACACGGACCCCGTCCGTGACGGGCTGTCTCGGATCCCGGGACGACGAAGGCCGCAAAAACTTTCCGGTGGGCCGCGGGACTGAAGTCTCACGACCGATCTGAGATGGCACGTCACCCAGAGGTCGACCCACGAGCATCACTCCGGCCGGGTCATCGATTCCAACATCGCTCCCATTTGTTCGTGCACCAGGTTGACGGCCTGCAGCGGACGGACCATCACCCGGAACTCGATGATGCGCGCCTCGTCATTGCAGCGGATGATGTCGACGCCGTTGACGTACTTGCCCTTCATGGAGGTCTCGAACTCCAAGATGGCCGTATCGCCGCCGATCAGAGTCTTGGTGTATCGAAAGCGCCCTTCCCTATCAGTGGATCCGACACCCGATGTTGCTTCGCCTCCCGCAAATGTTTGCACCGCTGCCTGCAAATACAGGGAGGCGATCTTCTTGCCCCTCTGCGGCGTGAAAACGATCGGAGAGTAGAGGACGACTTCGTCGTCGAGCAGGCCATCGAGCCCATCCGGCAGTTCGCCACGCAAAAAGGAATGCCATTGCGCGACAACGCGCTCAATCATCGCTTCCCTTGCTCTCGGGCGCGCAGCTTTGTTGGTGATGCGCCCACATGGTTGGGCCCACCTGATCGGTCTGTGGCTCAAGCCGGCCTGCATCTCGCTCGGACAGCGCCTTCAACGTGAGCAATTGTTCGCGCATCATGATCAGGTCACCCATCGGGAGAAATCTCTGGAGAACGCTACCGATGAGACCTCCGGGGGTCTGAAAGGCAACCTTCACCACCAGACGAGATCGAACCGTGTCGACGGGGGCCGCCGTGTATGTCACTGCTACCCTCCCGAAGGCGTTGCTGTTTGACTCGATGGTGATCGAACGGCCATTTTCAAACGAGGCCAGGCGGAAGATGGTCATAAATTGCTGGCCCACTTCGAGCTGGTCAAGACCCGGCGTCAGGTTCCGAGGACTTCGCATTCCCAGATTGTCGACCCAGTCGTAGCTGTATGGCGCGACGCGTAGCTGGCACAGCCGGCGGAAGACCACGTCGGTCGGAGCTGCGACATCCACGCCCCGATACAGGATTCCGTCAGGACGTTCGATCAGACCATCACAGGGAAACACCGCGCTTCGCTCGCCTGGGGACGTTCCCCATGTATCTATGGTTGAGGCGCAGCCCATCCACCTCAAACTACGCCTTCTGCCAATTTTGGGTCCATTTCGGGTTTCGACGATCCCCGGTGGCCGAGCTCACGGGCGTGATGTCCCGTACCACGGTCGCAAGGGCTCCCACCAACTCGGCAACGCCGATATTCCGCGTCACCGAGATTCATCTCCGTGGTCAACTCCGGTCCCGACGCTCGAGGTAGTAAGCGCTCGCGGCGTGACTGCGTTCGACATGAGCTTGGGCCGAGGGCCGCCGCTCCCGCTCATAGTCGGAAATCAGGTCGGTCCCGGGATCACGGTGATCGGGCTGGAATCTGGAGGCGGTATCGCAGTCTGTTCGGTCAGTCGAATCGGCGCGGTTCACGAAATTCTCGACGCCGTGCTCAAACGCGTCATGGGCCTGACGGCTACGAGTCCGATTTCGGGGATTCGGACCGCAACGCCTCAACTTCGGCCAGGAGGGTTGCCGCCATCCAGGCAGGAAGTTCGGTGTCGCGTATGTCTGCTCCGGCCAAGGCCTCTCGGATGGTCTCTTCCCTGTCCGGGGTGAGACGAGGGTTCTGCAGGGTGAAGGCCTCGGGTCGAGGTCTTCTTGAACTCCCGGGCGTCCGGGCCCGTATATAGGTCTCGATCAACGTCGCGTAGTGCTGGGCGATCAATGCCACGGCTGCCGGTCGCTCGATATGACCGGCAAGAAGGTCTTTCAGGGGTTGCTCCCAAATGCTCCTTCCCACCGCGAATCCGGCATACCCGGGCAACGGAGCCGCCACTTCAAGCCAGTGCTCGACCCGCGACAGAGGTGCGTTCCGTCCCAGCACGATGCACTCGGCCGGGTGGTCTGTGCCCTCAGCCACCGATCTCAGTACGCTGTGGGCGCCTTCGGCCGTCTCGTAGCCCTCCAGCTTCCAAATGGTGGGGTGCACCCCCCCTGTCTGCAGCTGGGCGAGCGTCTCGACGGTGAGCGTGGGCCGGGCATAGTGGTCGAAGTGGTCTTGATCCTCCCAAATCGAGAGCTGCTCTCGGGTCGGGGGCACGAGGAGCTCGAACAGCCATTGCCGCCCGACGCTCTTGGCCCAGTCGGAGACCCGGACCAAACGCTCTATCTGCGTATTGCGATCCCGCGCCTCGTCAGCGGGGTTGTAGCGAACCAACACCTTGAAGAACTCAGGATCGAACAGCTCGACGTGTTGGGCGAATTGGTCTCCGTAATCGAGCTCGAAAAGGGGCATCCCGCTCCGTTCGATCGGCATCGCCAGAATCAGACCGTCTGACTTCGCCGCTTTGGCTACAGCTGACCCGAGCATCTCATCGGTGAGGACGCCGATCCTTCCGAGGGGGATTCCTCCCGACGCCACCTGCTGCGCTCCCTCGTAGATCACCATCTTGGCGTCCTGCATGCGGTGGAGCTCCGCCGCAGTCGGGTCCCCGGTAACGCCGAACAGGGATTGAGCGAACGATGCCCGGTGATCCATCGCCATGATGAAGAGTGGCTGGCTGGCCGAAGGTGTGTAAGGCGGAGCTGGTGGCATTAGCTGCCCCATGAACAGTGATCGGCTTGGTTCATGCAACGCCTCCTGTCTTGAGATGCCGGGATGGGAACACCGCGCGTGGCCGACGAGCTCGTCCCCGGTAGGGAACCGGCCGCTGGTGTGAGTCGCTTGATCCCCACATGGCCCGTTCTCCGCTCACGTGCCCTCCCGCTGGTGGTCACAGTCTGCGGCGGCGGGTTGAACTCGTCAATCCGACCGTCATTCGAGCGACCCCCGACGATCCCGTGCCCCAGACGAGCGGGACCCGTGGGTCACCGATTGAGCTGGAGCTTGCCAACCCGGGGCTGTCACCGCCAGGCCCTTTGGAGCCGCGTCCGCAGCTGTCCTCAAGCGGGCCTCAGTCCGCCGGATCCGAAGCTCCCCTTTGACATCCGACACTGCCCGACGCCATCCGGCGTGGGCTCGGCCCGGCCCAGCGAGAGCGCATTGCGACCGTGGCGCTGTACACCCACCCCTGAGTGCCGAGCCGGAATTGTGGTCAGGTCTGGAGCACGTCCTCGAATCGAGGAGCCCCGTCCTCCTTGTCCAGTTCGACCCCGTTGGCCGCGAAGCTGATCGCGTGGTACCAACCGCACAGCATGAGCAGGTCCAGAACCTCGCTTTCGTTCAGCTGCCCACACACGCTTTCCCACAGTTCGCCATCGATGCGAGACCGGTCGTGTAGAGCGTCAGCCACGTCGATCAGGACACGATCCCTCGGGCTGGACCAACAGGGATCGGTGGATGCGCCATGGGTGAGTGAGGTGATCTGCTCGGAAGTCAGTCCGACCCGGTCGGCGAAGAACGCAACGTGGACACCCCACTCGTACTCGCAGTGGCAGCGGGCACAGGTCCGATCGATCACAATCTCTCGGTCGTGCATCGACAAGGACAGCCGCTTGCTCAGCTCGTAGCTTCCCCACTTCCCCATCGCTTCAGCCATCGGTAGGTTCTTGACGAAGGTCCGGAAGAGGAGGATCGGTGGGACGCCCGAAGGCATCATCGCCTCCAGTCGATCGCCGACATCGCCTTCGTAGGGCGGTTGGACGGGACTGATTCTGGCCATGGTGCCTCCGTTTTGGATTCCGAAACGACGCCAGTACGGTAGTGTTTCGAAAACCGAAATGCAAACGTCCAAAGGAGGGACCGATGGCCCGTACTCCGACGCCGCGGCCGGGGCAGGACGTTCGCGGTTCCACCACCGGGCGTCCCCTTATGGCGGCAATGGATCTCCTTGGGCGGCGATGGGCGCTTCGAATCCTGTGGGAGCTTCGAGACGGGCCCACCGGGGCAAGGGCCCTTCGTGCCAAATGCGACGACATGTCGTCGAGCGTCCTCTACGACCGTCTCCGGGATCTCGGGGCCTCCGGACTTGTTGGCCGCACCAACAAAGATGAGTATGTCCTGAGCGACTTGGGCGCCGAGCTCGGAGCCGCCCTCAAACCGCTGGGGGTTTGGGCCGATTCGTGGGCAGCGTCACTGGATCCTCTGCCAGGCGGTAAGTGAGTCGGTACCTCGTCGTAGCCGGCAAGGCGGTCGGACGATATCAGCGACGTGATCAGGTGGAACCTTGAAGGTCGATCTGAAATACCGGATGGTTAGGAGCTATTCGAGCAACCTCTGCGTCGGGGGACTCAGCGTTCACGCCGTCAAAGAACACTCCCACCTCCATCTTCCAGCGCTTCAGGTAGGCACGAAGAACGTCGGCCTTGTCCTCATCGGCAAGTTCGACGGATGTGAACGGCTGCACTCGAGTTCCGAGGCGGAGTTCGCCCGACTCAGCCACGCGGAGGTTTCGAACCCACTGTGTCTGCCCCCGAGCTGCGACCAGGTAGTGACGACCGCTGAAGGTCAACAGGTTGACTGGATTCGAGCGCCACTCCCCGCTGGTCCGGCCTCGGATGGACAACGTTCGTGACCCCCAGACGCTGATTCCAGCCCTGGTCAGAGCGGACACGAGTCGATTGAACACGTTCTTGGTGAACCATCCGGGTTCTCGATACTGGTCGGACGCACTCGAGTCAGCCATCCCACAATCCTAGGGCCCGCCGTCTCCGCCCCGGGCACGGATCACGTGCGGCTCGAAGCTCCACCGGGCGGTGGGCAACGGATGTCAGCGATTCCTGTCGCGGCGTTTGCTGGTGGCCATCGCACAAACGCTCGCATGCGATCTATCTCTGGTCGTATGTGCTCAACACCTGGCTACGTGACACCGGCATTTACGAATCACTCCTCGTCATTGGCTTCTCACTCTTGGCCGCCGAGATCTCATACCGTCTGGTGGAACTCCCGGCCCCCCGTGCACGCATCACTTCACAACCGCGCGCCTCCCATCCGAAGACGTCGAAACCGGAGAGAAGATCCCGGTATTGACCTGGACACGGGCAAGCCTGGTCTTGTTGATGCCCACACCACTGAGTAGGCCCGAATCGCCGACTCCGGCCACGGATGCCGCCACGTCGCTGTCGCTGGCAGAAGATCCGTTCCAAGTTCGCCGGCGTTATTCGACCCGGGGTTGCCGAGGGCAGTCCGCTCAGAGCTCCGACAGCGCAGGTGCCAGCTCGCGGTAGGCCTTCAGCGGGAACGACTCCGGCGGGGCGAGCACCTGGATGCAGACGTGGTCGGCTCCGGCTTCGAGGTGCTCACGGATGCGATTCGCGATCCTGTCAGGGCCGCCCCAAGTCACCACAGCATCGATGAGTCGGTCGCTTCCCCCGGCGGCGAGATCGTCGTCACCGAAGCCGAGCGTGCGGAGATTGTTGGCATAGTTCGGAAGGGAGAGATAGCCCGCAGCCCAGGTCCGGGCCGCCTGTCGCGCCACGGTCGCGTCCCCCTCCAGCACCACGCTGACTTCAGGGGCCAGCCGCGCATCGGCCCCCAAGATCTCGCGAGCTCGAGCCGTGTGTTCGACCGGTACGAAGTATGGGTGGGCAGCTGCGGCTCGATCGGCCGCGAGCCTCAGCATCCGAGGTCCGAGGGCGGCGAGCAATCTCCGCTCCTTCGCTACCGCATGGCCGGCCGTATCGAGGGCGTCGAGATACGCGGCCATGCGGCTGTACGGGCGCGAGTAGTTCTCGACAATCGGCGCGTGACTGGCCCCGAGACCGAGGACGAAGCGTCCGGGGTATCGGAGATCGAGGTCGGCCACGGCCAGGGCGATATCGTCTGGGGACGTAGACCAGATGCTGACGATGCCGCTGCACACCTTCAATCGAGTAGTGGCCGCCAGCAATCGATCGAAATGGTCCGACAGGCCCGGTCGAAATCCTCCGGAAGACCACAGAGCCGTGTAGCCGAGCTCTTCCAATTCCCGGGCGACGTCCACCGAGGCGTCATCGGCGACCCGCCAGGTCCCGCTCCACCAGACCCCAACTCGCCCTAGATCCACCGGATTACGCTACCTCGGCCGGGGGTAAACACTTGGTAAGCGGGTACATTTCGGGGACAAGGGAAGGAGACGAACTGGTGGCATCCCACACAGTCGGAAGTCGAAATGAATGGCTGGCAGCGCGTCTCGAGCTGCTCGAAGCGGAGAAGGAACTGACACGCCGCAACGATGAGCTGGCCCAGCGACGGCGTGACCTGCCTTGGGTGAAGGTCGAGAAGGACTACCGGTTCGCGACCGAGGACGGCGATGCCTCGCTGGCCGATCTGTTCGGCGGGCGTTCGCAGATGCTCACGTATCACTTCATGCTCGGACCTGACTGGGGCGAAGGTTGTCCTAGCTGCTCGGCCGTCGCCGACGGCTTCGCCGGCAGCCTTTCCCATCTCGAGCACCATGATGTCGCCTTCGTCGTGGTGTCGCGCGCTCCGCTCGAGGAACTCGTCGCCTACAAGCACCGCATGGGATGGGATTTCCCTTGGGTGTCTTCGTTCGGCAGCACCTTCAATTACGACTTCCACGTGACAATCGATCCCACGCTGGCCCCGGTTGAGTACAACTACAAAGACCTGGCCCAGCTGGAGTCGGAGAATGTCGCCTGGCGCGACTGGTCGGGAGAGCAGCCCGGCATGAGCGCGTTCGCGCGTGACGGTGCCGACGTGTTCCACACGTACTCCGCATATGCCCGCGGCCTCGACGGGCTGTGGCCGATGTGGCAATGGCTGGACCGCGCGCCTCTAGGTCGTAACGAAGGCGACCTGTCGTGGTTTCACCGGCACGATGAGTACCCCGCCACGGCGCAGGAACATTCAACCCTGCGCCAGTCCGACTGAGTGTCGACCTACACGGACCTTGCCTTTGACATCTGTTTTCGACAGGACGGCCCACTGGGGTTCGCCCACCCGGAGGCACCGCTCCACGTTGGGAGCCGCTGGAGCGATGCGACTCGTAGCGTGGGCACATCATCGATAGGGCGCCTTGCGACTGCCCTTCGAACGTGGGCGGACCCAGGGGCACAAGTCACCCTTCGTTCTCATCGATGCACGAGGGTCAACGGCATCGGACCCGAGTCGGCGATCTCGTCCGAACCGACCCGGTTTCCGGCCAGAGAAGAAGGTGAGACCTTGACCAACGGCGGCGAGTAGACGTGCAGCGTTGTGGCATTGGAGCCCGATCGATTGGTCAAAGCATGCACCATCGACGGCTCGGCCGACGTCGAGGAGCCCTGCTCCGGATCCGGACAGCCGGAGCCGAACGTTCCACCCGATCGGAGAAGATCTCGGTGAGCTCGCCGTCGACGACCCGCAGCACGCTGCGGACGTTCCCGTGGTCGTGCGGTTTCAACCCCGACCCGTCGGACCAGGCGATCAGCCACACGTCGTAGAAGGCGGTGGCGAGCAACCGCGACGACTGGGGCGTCTCGCTCGCCCCGCGAGAGGAGACCGGCTGTTGGACCCGGGCCAGACCGGCAGCGATCGCCCGCAGCGCTCCGAACGAGATCGACCCGGTGGGCCGGATCCGTTCGGCACCTGAAGCGCCGTTGACAGACGGATGGGCAGACCGGTCCGGGGTCGGGCCAAGCACACAATGCACGTGGCCCTCGACAGCGGGGAGCAAGACCAAATTGCTCGGCGACACAGGACTCCTTCCAGAAGGTGCGACGGGCGTACGCGGCCGTAAATGGCCGCGGTCAGTTCCTCCTGGTCACCGACAACGCCTGCCGCCTGGGCGACGGTCCTGCGCTACCGGCCTACCTCGGTCGAACTGCTGGAGAGCCATGAAACGACTGTATCCAGAAATACTCGACTTGTACAGTCGTTTTTATAGGAAATCACGGGCGGCGGCGAGGGACCAACTTCTTGACACCTGTGGTGCCGGGTCCTGTTCCGCCGCCCAAGCAGGACTTTCGCTGATCACACACGTCCACTGCCCGACGCCAGCCAAGTCAATGCCGCTTGGGCTGTCCCTCTGAGCCGATTCGTTTGCTCGAGCGGGAAGATTCGCCGTCTCCCCTACTCCCTTACCGGTTCCCGCCTTCAGGGCATCCTCGCGTACGTTGCCGGGGAAAGCAGCGGAGAATTTGTTGCCGATTACGCGGTAGTACCGTGGTCAAATTCGGGCGGACGATTCGGGGATTGCTTGCCATGGCCGACAAGGGAGCAGCACCAATGCGGGGCCGGCCTCCAGGGCCCAGTCTGTCGAGCGAGGCGGTGACGATCCTCGAACGCAATGCTTTCTCGGCGTTACGCGGGCCGAACAGCCGGGGAGCGGTACCGCGCAGCGCATTTGACGGCGTCGACGTCTCCACGGTCGACAGGTCAGTCAAGAGGGCGTTCCGGGGCGAAAGGGGCAGGACGCCATTCGACCTCGCGTCCCATCGCGTCAGCCACTTCGAGGGCGGGACGAGTGCGACCCTGCAGTCTGTGTTCGAGGTGGTGGAGCGGAGTTTCCGAGAGACCGACTCCATGGAGAAGACGCTCCGTGTCTTTCTCCGTGCCAATTTTGAGCAGGCCTGCCAGGAGGAGGGTCTGCTGGCCTCGTTCATCGTGCAGGCTGCCGCGTGTGCCCATGTCGAGAGCGGCAATCAGGGTGCGACGGAACAATCCCGAGCGGCCCGCGAAGTCATCGCCATGCGCCAAGAGCTATATGCCGAGATGTGCTCCGGGTTCGTTGCCGGCCTTTCGGTCGCGCTGAGACGACTTCGCAGGCGCCCACAGACGTCCTTGGCCGAGATCGTGGTCGCGGTAGGTGCCACCAGCGACGGGTTCCTGCTGCTGCACAAACTGCAGCCGGACCTCTTCGATACGGATCTAGTCGTCGACACCCAGTGGAACCTAATTTGGAGCATGACAGAGCCGGGGCTACTGGATCCGCCCAGTCAGTCCAACGGCCATGAACGAGATCTGGTGGAAGCAGCGCTGAAGGTCTTCTCCGGTGGTCACATTCCTTCTTTGGAAGCCTTGGCCGAAGAGTGCGGCATCTCGAGGGATGAAGCATTCGAATTGATCGCTACAGACGAGGCACTTGCCCAGCGGTGCATGGACTACGCGGTGGGAACCTCAGTAGAGACAAAGGCCATTGCTGTCAACGTAAAAGGCGCGGAACTGGCGGCGGTGAGGGATCTTCTCATCGCCACCACGCGACAGGCAACGGCGGCGCCGCTCCTGATTGACGTGCTACAGCGGGACAGGGAGGGCGGCTTTTGCGCTGAAGCTCGGCGACACATCGGCGAGGCACTTGGACAATCCGCCGCGGTCAAACTCGACCGCAAGTCGGCCGACGGGGTGGCCCAGATGCTCCTCGACGCGGCTCTCCAGGGAGAATCCGGCAAGCCCATCTGGGAGAACGGCCTGGACGCCTTCGCTTCCGATCACTAACCCAAAGGGGCAGCGCCGGTATTGAGCCAGGCGGCGGCTGCCACTGTCCTGGGTATCCGGGCAAAGGTGTAACTGGTCATTCGGACCCCCCGCGGGCCACTCGCTCCCAGCGGACTCAGTTGAGAACCCGGGACCTCAGTACCCCCCGGGCCCCGACGGTCGTGGACTCCAGTGGCCTGACCGGCAAGCACGCCCGTTTCGATGCGTACATCGCCGCGTCAGCGGTGTCGACGAGTGCGTCGACCTCCATTGTCGGGTCATTGGTCCACGCCATGCCAACGCTTGCCGACAGTTCAATGAGCCGGCCACCAACGTCGGTCGGGACGCACAGCCGACCCCGGAGGGATTCGGCCAGCTGAATTGCAGTGGCCTCGGAATCTACCTGCGAGCAGACGACGACGAACTCGTCGCCGCCGATGCGACCAACGATGTCCTCGTTCCGCACCGCACGTCGCAGCCGCCAAGCGGTGATCTTTAGGATCTGGTCGCCGAAGGCGTGACCGTATTCATCGTTGACCGGTTTGAACCGGTCAAGATCCACGTAGAGGAGAGCTAGGCCTCGTGAACCGTCGGAGCTGAGGGCTACGACCCGTGAGCCAATGGCTTCCATCGTGGACGACCGATTGTGGCACTCCGTCAACGAGTCGTACTTGGCCTGCACCTCCATTCGTTTCCGCATCATGACAGCATCGGTTACATCCTCCAGACAGCCGATGAACCCGGAGAATCCGGCCGTTTCGTGGTCCGGTGCCCGCAAGCTGAGGGCGGCGTAGCGCGTAGTATCCTGCGAGGGAATTCGCACTTCCAGATCAGCACCACCGAGTCCGGAAATCACCTGATGGACAGCATCGTCCACCACCGGGCGGTCCACGGAACTGACGGCGTACAACACATCCGTGACTGAATCGGCTCGCGGGATCCGGAGGATGGACAACAGACGTTGATTGGCGAAGAGGATTCGACCCTCCGGGTCACTGTGGAATAGCCCGAGCGGAACCGTTTCCGCCAATTCGTGGAGCAGCTGCTCCCTCGCCTCGAGGGCCGCATGGGCCGCCATCTCGTCCGAGATGTCCACCATCTCGGACACAACGTCCCCGTGGGCAGGATCATCGAGCCGGTTCTGGTTGGTGATCTCGAGCCAGACCCAGTGGCCGTCCCTGTGTCGGTGGCGGAGCCGCACCCGTCGACCAAGACCGGGCGTGGCCAGCATCTCCACCCAGTTGGCGATACCCATCTCGTGATCGTCGGGGTGCACGATCTCCAATGCTCGTCGGCCGACCAACTGGTCGGCCGGCCATCCGAGTATTTCGCACATGGCGGGGTCCACGGCCGTGAAGACTGCCGTGGCGTCCTTGTGGGCACGAGCCAGCCGGGGAGGGAGGGAGGCAGCGCCCATTCGACGGCCTTCCCGGAACCCACATCGAGCCCATCGGCCGACACCACAATGATCGCCCCGTGGGTGGAACGGCAGTCGACGGCGTGAACCGTGACCGCCGCGTCCGGATCATCCCTCAGGTGGAGCTGGTTCGTAGCCATTCCACAGATGCGGGCGCGTGCAAAGAGGCTGACCACCGTAGCCTGGTCCGTCTCGACAATGAGATCGAGCGTGGACTCGATCTTGGTGTGCCCCTTCCCGAGTGGTACCGACTCCGGGACTTGAATCGGAATACCAGACTCCCCGATGGCCGCCACCTTGGCCAATGGGAATCGGGAGAGAAGCACGGCCAAGAGGCTGGCGGTCGACTCCGCCCGGCCTTCCGAAGCCTGGGTTGGATCGCTCTCGCCCCATCCAACCCCCGTCGCCCGAGGATCCGAACCCATATCACTCTGTCGACCGATATCGGCCCGTCCTTTAGAGTGGACAGCCCGGTATCCCCACTCTGGCTGAGGTCGAGTACACGGGCACGGTGTGGTCCAGTGGGCTTTGTACCAGGTCACCGCCGACTGGGGAAACTTCAGCTCACCGATCTGAGGAGCCGTTCCCCATCGCTTGTGAGTATGGATTCACATGTTGCACAGCAACGGTCGCCTGGTTTCAAGCGGCTCTGAGCACGGGGGGACTCCTCACTCTTCAAACGATAAGCGACCGAAGTTATCCTTTATCCGCTATCCGGCTGGCCCGGCCACGAAGGCCCTGATCTACCTCTCGGCAACGTTGGCTCTTGACCGGCTTTGGTGGGCACTGGGACGCCGACGAAGCCGATGGGGCCGACGGGGCCGACGGGGCCGATGGGGCCGATGACGACGACTTGACCACCTCCAGCTCGCTCCCACAGGTGCTCTTGGAGGGGGCATGGGTGGCGTCACCGGAGTAAGACGCTTGCCAGTAGTAGCTCCCCGGGGCGGTGATGGTGACCGAGCTCGAACTCGGGACCTTGCCGTCCCACACGTCGACCGTGCCCCCGCTCTCCACCGACTTGGTGCACGTGTCGTTGGAGAAGACGGTGTAGGTCACCGTCCCCCCGGCCGAGGAGAGACTCGATCCCGACAGGGTAGCGGCATCGGTCACCGGGGTCTTGGGGGCAACCGAGATCCAGCCGCCGGACACCGACTGGGGACACTGGTTGCCCGACCCTCCCGACGCCCACGACTTGGTTGTCGACTTGGACGTCGACTTGGACGTCGACTTGGACGTCGACTTCGAGCTCCCACAGCCGGGATGGGACGTAAGAGTGGTCGTGGCCGATGTCGCCGAAGTCGACGACTTGACCACCTCCAGCTCGCTCCCACAGGTGCTCTTGGAGGGGGCATGGGTGGCGTCACCGGAGTAAGACGCTTGCCAGTAGTAGCTCCCCGGGGCGGTGATGGTGACCGAGCTCGAACTCGGGACCTTGCCGTCCCACACGTCGACCGTGCCCCCGCTCTCCACCGACTTGGTGCACGTGTCGTTGGAGAAGACGGTGTAGGTCACCGTCCCCCCGGCCGAGGAGAGACTCGATCCCGACAGGGTAGCGGCATCGGTCACCGGGGTCTTGGGGGCAACCGAGATCCAGCCGCCGGACACCGACTGGGGGCACTGGTTGCCCGACCCTCCCGACGCCCACGACTTGGTTGTCGACTTGGTTGTCGACTTCGAGCTCCCACAGCCGGGATGGGACGTAAGAGTGGTCGTGGCCGATGTCGCCGAAGTCGACGACTTGACCACCTCCACCTCGCTCCCACAGGTGCTCTTGGAGGCGGCGTTGGTGGCATCCCCGGAGTAGGACGCTTGCCAGTAGTAGGTCCCCGGAGCGGTGATGGTGACCGAGCTCGAGCCCGGGACCTTGCCCCCGGACACGGTGACCGTGCCCCCGCTGTCCACCGACGTGGAACAGGCATCGTTGGAGAAGACGGTGTAGGTCACCGTCCCCCCGGCCGAGGAGACATTGGTGCCCGACAGGGTGGTGGCATCGGTCACCGCGGTGCTGGGGGGAACCGAGATCGATGCCCCGGTCTTGCCCCCCCCGGACAGGGAAGTCGTCACCGTCGTGGATGAGGTCCCTGACCCCACCGTCTCCACCTCGCTCCCACAGGTGCTCTTGGAGGCGGCGTTGGTCGCATCCCCGGAGTAGGACGCTTGCCAGTAGTAGGTCCCCGGAGCGGTGATGGTGACCGAGCTCGAGCCCGGGACCTTGCCCCCGGACACGGTGACCGTGCCCCCGCTGTCCACCGACGTGGAACAGGCATCGTTGGAGAAGACGGTGTAGGTCACCGTCCCCCCGGCCGAGGAGACATTGGTGCCCGACAGGGTGGTGGCATCGGTCACCGCGGTGCTGGGGGGAACCGAGATCGATGCCCCGGTCTTGCCCCCCCCGGACAGGGAAGTCGTCACCGTCGTGGATGAGGTCCCTGACCCCACCGTCTCCACCTCGCTCCCACAGGTGCTCTTGGAGGCGGCGTTGGTGGCATCCCCGGAGTAGGACGCTTGCCAGTAGTAGGTCCCCGGAGCGGTGATGGTGACCGAGCTCGAGCCCGGGACCTTGCCCCCGGACACGGTGACCGTGCCCCCGCTGTCCACCGACGTGGAACAGGCATCGTTGGAGAAGACGGTGTAGGTCACCGTCCCCCCGGCCGAGGAGACATTGGTGCCCGACAGGGTGGTGGCATCGGTCACCGCGGTGCTGGGGGGAACCGAGATCGATGCCCCGGTCTTGCCCCCCCCGGACAGGGAAGTCGTCACCGTCGTGGATGAGGTCCCTGACCCCACCGTCTCCACCTCGCTCCCACAGGTGCTCTTGGAGGCGGCGTTGGTGGCATCCCCGGAGTAGGACGCTTGCCAGTAGTAGGTCCCCGGAGCGGTGATGGTGACCGAGCTCGAGCCCGGGACCTTGCCCCCGGACACGGTGACCGTGCCCCCGCTGTCCACCGACGTGGAACAGGCATCGTTGGAGAAGACGGTGTAGGTCACCGTCCCCCCGGCCGAGGAGACATTGGTGCCCGACAGGGTGGTGGCATCGGTCACCGCGGTGCTGGGGGGAACCGAGATCGATGCCCCGGTCTTGCCCCCCCCGGACAGGGAAGTCGTCACCGTCGTGGATGAGGTCCCTGACCCCACCGTCTCCACCTCGCTCCCACAGGTGCTCTTGGAGGCGGCGTTGGTGGCATCCCCGGAGTAGGACGCTTGCCAGTAGTAGGTCCCCGGAGCGGTGATGGTGACCGAGCTCGAGCCCGGGACCTTGCCCCCGGACACGGTGACCGTGCCCCCGCTGTCCACCGACGTGGAACAGGCATCGTTGGAGAAGACGGTGTAGGTCACCGTCCCCCCGGCCGAGGAGACATTGGTGCCCGACAGGGTGGTGGCATCGGTCACCGCGGTGCTGGGGGGAACCGAGATCGATGCCCCGGTCTTGCCCCCCCCGGACAGGGAAGTCGTCACCGTCGTGGATGAGGTCCCTGACCCCACCGTCTCCACCTCGCTCCCACAGGTGGTGGTTTCGGCATCATTGGAGTCGTCTCCGCTGTAGTACACCTGCCAGTAGTAAGTGCCGACGGGCAGTGAAACGGGATTTGATTGGATTGTTGGCCCGTCCGGGTAGAACAGCCCTCCAGTAGCGACGTAATCGGTGCAGGTACTGTTCGAGAACACGGAAACTGTAAGCAACCCAGTTGCACTACCGACGTTGGGGCCCGACAAAACCACAGAATCGGTCACGGGCGTGTCGGGCGGCACCGTGATGGACGATCCAGATTCGTCTGACCCGGACAATGTCGTAGCGACCGAAACTGAGCCGGCAGTCCCGGTGACCGTGAACGGAACTTCTGCAAATTGGTTCACTGTCACATAGGTGTTGCACGTCGCGGTGATGAAGTAAGCGCCGGGGGGTCCTGGCACCGTGAGCGGGGCGGTCAACACCGGCCCGGTTCCCGCTTCTTGGGCGTAGCTGCCGACGTTCGGGTCAGTTTCCGACGCGATTGTTACGTACAGGGTGGCAGACGGTTGACCTGCGCCCGGTGCGCAGTTGCCGGAAACGTCGATCGTGCTGCCGGGTGCGGCAGAGGTCCCGGGATTTACCGTCAATGCCGGCAGGCTTGGTCCGCCGGTGACGGTGAAGTAAGCACTTCCGTATGTGGGCGCTTGGCTGTATGGGGCGATGACGTTGCACACCGCGGAAACGACGTAGGTCCCGGCCGCGGTGCCCGCTGCGACCCCGAATACCACACTGCTTATCGGTACCCCGGGGGAGCCCGGGTAGCTCTGGCCTTGGCCCTCGGTGGCGTTACTCCCATTGGTGAAGAGAACATCGAGGGCATCCGAGTTGGCGGGGTCACCGGTCGGCACCGTACACGGGGCCGGCAGTGTGACCGTGAAGGTGGTGCCGGCCGCTCCGGATCCGGGACTGAGGCTTACCGGTGGCGGCCCGGTCAGTGCGTTGGCAAGACCGACACCGGTCAATGAAGCGACACAGATCGTCACGACTGCCAGGACACCTATGAGTCGCTTACGTGCGGTTGTCATTTGCCTCTCCTTGTATCGCCGATGGATGCAGATTGTTTGAACCGGTGGCGGCGAGCACGGGGGCTCGCTCCGAGCACGACCTCGTTACTCCGCCGTTGAACCTCTCGAACACCTGACGTTCAGGGGTGAGCAATTCCGCCGTAGGGACGTAGCCCGAGGTGATCGAAACCGGAATCTGGGTCTCCTCGGCACTGCTCAGATGCGAAAGCGCAGATCCCAGTTGGTACAGGGAGAACGGACTGGTACCGCCGTCGACGCTGATTGCACCCGACAACTCCCACAGACGCTCGGCCGAGGACAGAGGATCCCCGGGGCCCAGATCGAGCCGGGCTCCGGTGAGGGCCAGCACCTGAGCAGCGCGTCCCGAGCGTTCATCAGAGGCGTTCGATGCCGGCACCCACCGGCCGTGCACGAGCAATTGAAGATGACGCGATCGAACATAAGCGAGTGCTTGCGACCCATCAAGATGCACGACACCGACGTGGTCCAGATCGAGGCCGGTAACGAGATCCCGTTCGGGCGCCCGAACCCGGATGCTTATGCCGCCAACGTCGTTGACGAGACTGCGGAGTCCGTTCATTTGGATCTCGGCGACATGGTTGATTCCGATGCCCAACGAGGTGCAGATCGTGTCGGTCAGAGTTTGCACCCCGAATGTGAGTGCCATCGTCAGCCGAGTCGGGGATCCGTCCGGAAGGGCGATCAACAGATCTCTGGGCAGCGGCAAGATGCGTACTGACCCCGAGCTGGAGACGCGAAGGAGCAGGATGACATCAGCGTGTTGGCCCGGCGAGTCACTCGATGTACCGAATGTCTGTTTGTCCGAGGCTGACGCAACGAAGTCCCGAGAATCAGATCCGACCAACAGGTAGGTGGTTCCGTTGGGAGGCGAACCGATAGCGGTATCTGAGAAGCGTCGGATATGCAGCCAGCACATGGCCAGAAAGATCGCCGAGACCAAGACGAGCAGGGCAGGAACGGACAGCCCGAGCAGGACCCACGTCCGAGCACGTATCCCCTTACGTTCCTTTTCCACCCGCCACCACCAATAGCCACAGTCGATCTCGTCGACTTGCACTCCTTGGTGGAGTTCCTTGCCGGGCGCTACCCACCCGATCTCCCGCTGATCGGTCCCCCACCTCAAGCGCTGTTTGCAGTTCCAGGGAAGGTATAGCCCCGCCGTGGTGGTGTCAAAAGGCCGCGGTTGACGCCACGACAGTGGGTGATCTGGCCACTCACTGTGCTTGACAACTCCTGGTCGACAACCGGCGCGTCGGCCACATCACGTCGCCCCGACGAGTGGACACGCACCGTCGGCGGTTGAGCGAGCTGCCGTCCCTCCACTGCCAGCCCTTCTCTACCGAGCCGTGAGTTCTAGGGATCGATGTTGAAGGTGGCGTAGTACGGAGCAAAGCGCTCTCTGATCTGATCGGGCTCCAGGCCGAAATCGGACAACTGGTAGGAGTGGGTACCCTGGGCTCCGGGCTGGTGGGTTCCGGCCCAGGCCATGACCGAGGCCCGGGACCGATCATCGAAGGGGAGGCCGATCCGGGTGAGACCCTGGTCCAAGGCCGCCACCGGATCGGTCTGGAGCTGGGCGAAGGAAATGTCGGCAAACCGGTCGTCGCCCCTCCGCTCCCGGAACTCCATGGCCCGCTCGATGGCGACCCACCACCGATCGAGCTCCTCAGCACCAAGTTCGATCGGGTCATCACGGTCACTGCTCCAGCTGCGGGTGTAGTGGATGAGGCTGCACACCGAAGCCAGAACTTTGGTGGGATCCCGGTGGCTCCAGAGGAAGCGGGCGTCCGGGTAGGCCTCGACCAGGTCATCGAGAGCGAACATGTGCACTGGCGTCTTCAAGTGCCAAAGCGTGGGCGGGCAGTGCCATTGGAGCAGGCGCAGCACCCGGCGGTGGTACCGGTAGGTCTCTTTCATGTCGGTGTCGATGACCCAATCCAGATAGGAGGGCACCCGGGCGAAGCCGTCGAAGTGGACCGTCCGGTAGCTCATGCCCATGAGGTCCTGGCACTCCGTGGCCGTTGTCGCCTCGGTGTGGTGCATGCTCTCCATGAGGGGGAAGGCCTCGTTCATCATGGCGATTCCCTGCTCGGTGGCGGCGATCCGGGGGTCGGTGTGCTCAGTCTCCTTTTCCGGTGGAGGGACCGGCGAGGCTGACTCCCACGTCCGTAGTGACCGGAACTGGGGGTCAGCTGCCACCAGCTGGCTGAGGGCGGTGGTGCCGGTACGGGGCAAACCGATGACGAAGACCGGTCCGTCTATATCCTGGTCGTCGATCTCGGGATGGAGACGGTAGGTCTCCTCGACCCCCAGTCGAGCGGCCAGCAGCGTACTGAGGCGCATCTGCTGCATGGTCTCGCCCAGCTCGGTGAGCCCGCCCTCCTCGTTCATGGATGCCACCAAGCGTTCCAGTCCGCCGCGGTAGTAGTCGCCACCGGTGTCATCGAGGCCTGTTTGGGTCCGGGCGTCCTCCTCGATCCGGTCGACGTCGAGAGTCATCGGGCGAACCGCCTGCTTACCGCCTTCCGGCGGATGTCGATGGCGGCGGCGCGCTCGCCCGGTGAGACTCGCCGGGTGCCGGACGCCAGCTCCTCGGCCAGCCGGTCGAACGGCACCACTCTGGTGGTGGGAACCGGGGCGGTCTCCGTGCGGACACACCGCAGGATGATGGGCCCTTGGCTGTGGCCGGCGGTGTCCAACCAGTTGGCCACCCCAGGGTCTCGATGGGCTACCACTACCCGCACCTTCCCGTCGTCATCCACCGCTGCCTGGTAGCCGTTGAGGCTCGACTGGCGATTGCCGTAGTCGATCGTCTCCCACCAGATATTCCCCAACGAGTAGCTCCAGTACAGACCTTCCGGCGGCGTGACCTCGATGATCAGGGCTTCATCGGGTGCCAACTGCCACGAACCGATGACCGGCCGGTTCTCGGCCGCCGCCCCCATGGCTGTTCCATCCAAGGGAGGCAGGAAGGTGTTGGGCGCATCGGGATTGGCGAAACCCAGGAAGAAGTTCAGATTCTCCTCCACGAAGTCACCCAGAGCGATTACCTGGCGGGCTATGGCCGCCTTCGGCTCCCCCGGTGTGTGCTCCCCGGCGGATGCCGGGCCCGAGAGCGTCTCGATGGACATGGTCACGGGTACTTCGTGTTCCCAGTCATAGAAGAAGTGACGGACCACCAGCATGGTGGCGCTGTCATCGAGGGGGAGCCAGTTTCCTTGGTGGGGTTCGGCCGACAGGATGATCTCGAACTCCCCGTCCGGGCCCAACTCGAACTCGTCGATCAAGGCGTTGGCTGTGGACGCCATTCCGCCCATGACCTGCAGCCCCACGTACCGGGCCGAGCCCCGGTTGCCCCACAGCCGATAGGTGGTGCCGCCCTTGAGTGCCGAGCCCACATAGATGCAGTCGGGGCACTCCATGCCCCATTTGTAGGCGGCGTCCATGCCGGAGGGTTTGATCGCCGGGACCCGGTCCAGTCCCCGTCGCAGAAGCTCGTCGATACCGACACCCAAAAGGACGAGCAGATGACGGAACCCGGAGGCCATGTCGACCTGGTCGTGGGGAACGGAGTCGGAAAGCAGGAGGTCGCCGGTCCGCTCCAGCTTGTCCAGCAGGTGATCCCACGCCTGCCCGGAATCGAGGTCCTGGCTGGTGGCATCGCCGGCGGAGGCGGCCTCACTTACCGAGAACGGAAGCCAAGCCGGATTCTTGAAGTCGCTCATGATCGAACGACCGATGACTGATCGGTGAACACTGAGGTCCTCCTCCGTCTGGACACGGGACTGAATCGGCGGAAGTGATGCTCTCATAAACTCGGGGCACGATGAGCGGGGCCAGGGTCGGGCGCTGACGGGGCCCAGGCTGCCCTACGCCACCGCAAGCCCTGTGATCGCCGGACAGAGATCTAGTTGGGGCCCGAGCTTCCCGACAGGACCACGATCGACTCGCCCGGCAATGACACCGTGGATGTCCAGGGAGCGGTCGACCCCACAATCGGTTCGCTCTCGGCGGAGGTGGCAGCGCTGTAGGTCTCGATCTGCATCGGCCAATTGGGTTTGAACCAATGGGGAACGACCAGCGATTGGCTGTTCAGGGAGGCGTTAACCAGAAGTACGTTGCGTTGGCCACCGAGATCCGACTCGAAGCCGAGCACCGATGCGGTCGGAAGCGCAACGGCCCGAAGGTGGCTTCCGGGTAAGGCCAGCATCGACGCCAGCACCTCTCCGTAGTAGGGGGGGAAGGGAGAGGCCGCCGGCTGCGGCTCGGGGCTCCCCGACGACAGCAGTCCGAAATCGCCGGTCGCCGGCTTGCCGTCGTTGTTCAGATCCCACCAGTCGACGCTGGAGGCCCCGGCCGACAGCCACTCGAGAGAGGTGGCGGCCGCGAACAGCGCCGACACGGGCCCGAAATCGGTGGTGGTCATTCGCTCGGAGATATTGGTCTCACCGATGGTGAACGTGGCCCTCGGTGCGTAGCGGTGGAGGGTCGAACGGATGTGGTCGGCGGCCGACGGGATCCGACGGACCGACGCCAGAACCTGTGCCGCACTGACTCCTTGGACCGTGTTGAACGGGTACCAGTGGGCGTCGACGAAACTGACGTTCGGACTGAGCGCCCGGAGGACCTGCGTATTCCAGGTGTCGGCGTCGGACACCCCGGCCCCACTCGCCACCGAACCCTGGAATGCCCACGGCACCCCGATCTGGGCACTGGGGTCGGCCTTCTTCATGGCCACGAAGTAAGGCAGGGCGTTGGCGGCATAGGAACGGGCCATCACCTTGGTCGACGGGCACACCGTTCCGTCGGCCGTGTATCCCTTCACGAAGGTGGGGCTACCGGCCAGGTGCTGGTTGGTCTCATAGCAACTGTAGGACTCGTTGCCCACTTCCCACAGGGCTGTCCCCGAGTTCGGGTCACTGGCGGCGTGGGCGACCCACTGCCCAGCTTCGGTGGGCGTGCCCGAGCCGTAGTTGACCGTCATGAAAGTCGACGCCCCGGCACTGTGGGCTTGGGCCGCGAACAGGTCGAAATTCACCGGGTCGGTTCGGATACAGGAGGCGGTCACGGCGCCCGCGCAGTTGGCAGAATCGGTGGCGTTGCTCCAGTCGAACTGGTCGGCAAAGCTCCCACCCGGGTACCGCATCTGACGAAGACCGGCGGCCCGTATCAGAGTGTTGATGAAGTCCACGCTGGGACTCGCGTACAGAGGGTCCCAGGCGGCCACGTTGACCCCGAGGGGGATGGGCCCGACCGTGGCCGTTCCGGTGCCGGCTGATGGGATGGTGGTGGTCGGAGAGGACGACACGACGGTGACGCACCCGGTGGTCACCAGGACCGCGACCGCCGCCAGCCCCGCCCAGCCGGCGGCGCCGACCCTCGGTGGGCGCCACGAGCGGCGAGATGAGACCGGCCTCGTCCTCTGGTGACCCCGAACCATTTCCGCCTTTCATCTTGGTCCGATCCCCCGGCGAGTGAGATCAGGCTGAAGAGCGCCAGACGCGTCAGCTCGGACAGTCGAGTACCACCAGCATACGTACTCGCCGACCTCGGTCCCACCGCCTCCCCGGACTCCCGGCCTGGCGTCCTCAGCTTCCGAGTCTGAGAGCAACCCGCCGGGCCCGGGTGGTGACACTCGCCCGGCAGCCGGCGTGTCGCACCGGGGGACCGAGGGGACTGGCAGGACCGATGGCACCCCGGGTGGGGCGCGAGGTCAGACGAGTGGGCCAGGAGAGTTGACGAAGGCGGCGAAGGGTGGCTGCTCCCCTGCAGGTGGTGGCTCGCACACGGAGATGCCCATGGGGTTGCCCGGTGCCGCCAGGCTGGGGGCATCGGCGAAGGTACGTTTGCTGAGATCGAGGCAGTCGAGCAGGTCGTTGGCGTTGGCGTCCCGGTAGGTCATCGCCGGGAGGTTCCACTTGCGCTCGATCGTCTTCAGCACCGACGTGTGGTCGTACACCGTATGGGACACGAAGCCGGGCTTGCTGTAGGGAGAGACCACCACCGTCGGCACCCGGAACCCGTAGCGGTCGTAGCCACCGGGCTGATCGGCAGCACTGATGTCGGGAGGGATGTCGTCGGGGGGGATCGCCGGCGGCGGCGGAACATGGTCGTAGTAGCCGCCGTGCTCGTCGTAGGTCCACACGAGGAGGGTTCGGTCCCATGCTGGGCTGTTCATCAGGGAGCCGACCACGGTCGAGACGAAGTGTTCGCCGAGCGACAGGTCCTGGGGGTTCTCCTCGGTGCCGGTCAGGATGTTCGGGTCGACGTACGTGACCGCCGGCAGCGACCCGGCCTTGGCATCGGTATGGAACTGGTCGATCGTCTTGATCCGGGTCGGGTTCTTCTTCACGATGTCGGCGATCACGTAAAGGGTGGAGACGTTGGTGGCGTAGCTCGCCCAGCTGATGCCGTGAGCATCGAGACGGTCGAAGATGGTCCCGTTGGGCGGAATCCCGGTGACCGACGAATCCTCGGTGGCGATCAACCCGAAGGCGGTGCCGGCCAGCAGGAAGCGCCGGTTCGGGTAGGTCTGGGCCAGCACCGAGCAGAAGTAACGGTCGCAGACGGGGAACGTGCGGGCCAGCGAGTAGTAGAAGGGGATCTCCTCTCCCGTGTAGTACGCCATCGACCAGTCGCTACTGCTCTTGGGACCGATGAACCCGTCGTTGTGGCCGTGCCCATACTGGAGGTGGCTGGCATCCCAGGTCTGGGTGACGTTGCCGGCCTGGCAGGTATCAGTCTCGTGGAAAGCGCGGACGTAGTCGCCGATGGGATCCGGGTTGGTGTTCGTCGGGCGGCCGTGGCGGTCGAGGGTGAACCCGTCGCCCCGCCCGAGCATCCCGAGGTAGTTGTCGAAGGAATGGTTCTCCTGCATCACGACCACGATGTGGTCGATCTGGGGCAACGTGTCGGTCCCCTCGGGCAGGCTCGGGTCGGGCCGGGATCCGGGGCGGCGCCACAGGGAGCCGGGGGGCAGGTGACGGGACGGGGCAGCCACCCTCGCCCCCGAAGAGGAGGCGTCGGTGGTGCAGGCGCCGATCCCGATGGCCGCCGCCCCCACCCCCAGTGCCCCTTGGAGGATCTGACGTCTCGACCAGCCCTGATCCGCGGTCACCGCCGCCAATTAGAGCACGGCTTCCCGGAACGTCCAGCGCCTTCGGTACGAGCCCTCGAGCGACCCGCCCTCCACTCGGCTTCACCTGGCCTTTAGCCGCGCTCACTTCATGCCGATGACTAAGCGTGGGACGTTTGCGGCAGGCCGTTATGCGGCAGGAGACCCTTAGCCGCCACGAGGTGTGGATGGGGGCCGGCCTGGTCGGGACATTCCTGGTGATTGTGGCGGCCACAGCTTGGGATCTGCACGTACCGCACGACGATCTGGTGGCGACCTTCGTCATCCTGTTGGTGGTCGCGGTCGTGGATGCCGCCCTTTGCGTGCTGCCTTGGACCAACCTGCCACAGCAATCCCTGCTGGTATTCCCACTGATCCTGGTCGTCACCGAGATCGCGCTGGCCAGCCACACCGACGAGATAGCCGCCTACTACACCGGTTTCTTCACCTTGGGATTCATCTACATCGGTCTGACCCAGCGACGCGGCACCTCGTTCTGGTTTGTGTTCCTTGTCGTTCCGGCCTGGTTCTACTGCCAGCAAGGAGTGACCGGCCACGTCTGGATCCGGGTATTGGTCGCCACGGTGATCTGGGTCCTGGTGGGTGAGGTCGTCGCCGGGTACGCATCGGTGCACAGAGCCCGCAGTGACGTGCTCAGGAGGACTGCCCATACGGACATCCTCACCGGTTTGGCCAGCCGGCTGGTTATGACGCAACGGATCGACGCGTTCATCGCCTCGCAAGCGGAGGCAGCTTCGCTTCTCGTACTCGACCTCGATGGATTCAAAGCGGTCAACGACGCCTACGGCCATAGCGTCGGAGACGAGCTGCTGGTAGCGATCGGTCGTCGGATCCGGGCCAACGTGTCAGCCGACGACGTCATCGCCCGGCTCGGCGGCGACGAGTTCGCCGTCCTCTTGGAGCGCTGTACTCCCGGCGAAGCCATAATGGTGGCTCAGCGTCTGATCGAGTCGGTGGGTCGCCCCATCGACTTGACGAGGGGCAGCGTCGCCGTCACCGCCAGCGTGGGTATCGTCGACCTGGCCATGTGTGCCAGCGCTCAGGACGCCCTCGGAGACGGCGACGTCGCCATGTACGAGGCCAAGCTGACAGGGAAGAACCGGTACTCGCTGTACCGGCCGGAGATGGCGGAGCGGATCGCGGCCCGTCTGAAACTGGGGGTGGAGCTGCGGACCGCGCTCGGAGAGGGACCAGTTCGAAGCGCACTACCAGCCGGTGGTCCAGGTGGAAACGGGCGAAGTCGTCGGGTTCGAAGCCCTGTTGCGGTGGAACCACCCCGAGCGCGGCCAGTTGGCCGCAGGCGCGTTCATCGAGGTCTGCGAGGAAATCGGTCTGATCGTCCCGTTGGGCAAATGGATCCTCCATGAAGCCTGCCGGCAAGCCGGCCGCTGGCAGTCGGAGGATCCCGGCCGGCATCTGTCCATGGCCGTCAACCTGGCCTCGCGCCAGCTATTTGACACTGATCTGGTCACGGAGGTCGAAAACGCCCTGGCCGCATCCGACCTCCGGGGGGACGTGCTGGTGCTCGAGATCACCGAGCGCCTGCTGCTGGTCGACTCACCGTTCGTACTTCGACAACTCGATGAGCTGAAGCGACTGGGGGTGCGGATCGCGATCGACGATTTCGGCACCGGCTACTCGTCACTCGCCTACCTCCGCGACTTCCCGGTCGATATTCTGAAGATCGACCGCAGTTTCGTGGAGGCCCTCGACCGGGATGACCAGGCGGTGGCACTGGCCAAGTCGATCGTCGGGATCGCCGAGGCTCTCCAACTGGACGTCATCGCCGAAGGCATGGAAACAAGGGAGCAGGTCGACGTTCTCTACAACATCGGCTGCCACGTCATGCAGGGCTTCTACTTCAGTCAGCCCAAACCGGCAGCCGAACTCCAGTCGTGTCTCGCCAGCAGGTATCTGCTGGCCGGCGGTCACCGCTCTACTCGTAGATAGCGAACCTGGCTGCCCTCGAGCTCATGACCCGAGCCGGGAGGCCCGCCTCCGAAGTCGGACTCAGGACTGGATGAAGGCCAGCAGATCGGCGTTGATGGTCTCGGCCTGGGTGGTCGGCATGCCGTGTGGGAACCCGGGATAGGACTTGAGCGTCCCGTTCTTCACCAGTTTGGCCGACAGCGGGCCGGAGTCGGCATTGGGGACGATCTGGTCGTCCTCTCCGTGCTGCACCAGCACCGGCACGGTGATCTGCTTCAGGTCCTCGGTGAAGTCGGTCTGGGAGAAGGCGACGATACCGTCGTAATGAGCCTTGGCTCCCCCCATCATCCCCTGACGCCACCAGTTCTCGATGATCGCCTCCTGGGGCTCGACCCCGGGCCGGTTGAAGCCGTAGAACGGCCCCGAGGGCAGGGCCCTGTAGAACACGGACCGGTTGGCGGCCAGTTGGGCCTGCAGGTCGTCGAACACGCTCTTCGGCAGGCCTCCGGGGTTGGCGTCGGTCTTGACCATGAGCGGGGGCACCGAGCTGATGAGTACCGCCTTGGCCACCCGGCTCTCCCCGTGCCTGGCGATGTAACGGACAACCTCGCCGCCGCCGGTCGAGTGGCCAACGTGGACGGCGTCGTACAGATCGAGATGGGCGGTCACCGCGGCCAGGTCATCGGCATAGTGGTCCATGTCGTGCCCGTCGCCAGTCTGGGTGGAACGGCCGTGGCCACGCCGGTCGGCGGCCACCACCCGGTAGCCGTGGTTGAGGAAGAACAGCATCTGGGTGTCCCAGTCGTCAGCCGAAAGCGGCCAACCGTGACTGGACACGATCGGCTGGCCCGACCCCCAGTCCTTGTAGAAGATCTCCACGCCATCGGGGGTTGTGATCGTTCCCATATCCTCGGTTCCTCCTTAGTCGAGGTACTTCTCCTTTGGGCTCGGACCGGGACCGTCCGACGGACGGGTCCATCGGGAGCGTCGGTTTGGCTGTTCCGGTGGTATCCGTCCGGACCGCCGAACCCGGTTGCCTGGTCCGTCCCGCCAGCCATCCAGCCACTCCCCGCTGTGGCGATCAAGATGTCTTCAAGCGAGGCGGACGTAGTCGAGGACCAGCGTCTGATGCCCTGCTATTCGTCCGGCGACCATGTCTTCAGCGGTGGTCCAGCAACCGCGCCGGGTCCGGGCGCGGGTGGCGATGGGGTCCTTTCCGCCCGACGTGGGCCGGCCGAGCACCTGGGCTTCTGCTCAGGACGGAATCTCAGTTCTCAGGCTCCACCGGGTGGGGACGAAACCCGGTCCAATGCTCCCGCCGTCACCCGAGCAAGGCGCTGAAGGGCGCACCTTGGTCTCGCAGCGGAGGATGATCCCAGGACGCAGGTGGTTCGCCTGAAAGTCAGGCCGCGAGGCTGAGTTCGACCGACCGAGCCGTCGAGGCTCGACGCACTTTCTCCGCCACCGACGGGGCGACCCGCAACATGGTCCGGAACTCGCTGGCCGAGCTGACCAGCACCGACAGATCAGTGGTCGCGGTCGCCGTTGCCGTCCGAGGCACTCCAGTGAGCAAGGCGATCTCGCCCAGAAAGTCGCCCCCTCCGACCTCCGCCACTTCTGCCACTCCATGCGCGGTCCGGCGTGAGACGGTGGCGGTACCACTTCCGATGATGACGAACTCTCTTCCGATGGTTCCTTCCCGCATCAGAATCTGACCTTTCGGCACGTGAAGGGGCGTCGCCAGGGCACCAATCTGTCTCAACTGCTGTTTGGAGCAGCCAGCGAACAGTTCGAGGTCTTCGACGCGTGCTGGGGGTGGAGCTGTGGCCATAAGGGGCCCTCCTTGCGGTCTCGTGCGTCCCTCGGCCCCGATAATACACCATCCATCTGAAAAAAACATAGCCAGATCGGAACAATCTCTTTTAGAGATAGTCCGGATCACCATCGAAGGAGTGCATCCAGCCGGTGATTCGGGCGGAGGTCATTGCGCCGCTGGTGGCTCGGGCCATGCCATCGGCCATCTCCTCTGGCGCCACCGGTTCAGGTCCAGGCCTCAACCGTGGACGTCGATCAGGAGCTCCCGCGCTCGCTACCGACCTGATCGGGTCTTGCTCGAATCGAACGAGGGGTCTCTTCCCGCCCACGTGGCTGGTGGGTCGCTGGCCGGGAACGACTCCTCGCCGGCCTCGTCAACGAGGGTGTCGATGGAATCGGACAATCTACGTTCTCGGGAATTCTCGCCCATGGCTGCACCTCCCCTTTTGACGGTTCGGCTGACCGTCACGACGCTAGCGCGGCCCGCGGCTCCCAAATCCAGGAGCCGAGGACGGTGTCGTTGTCCCCGCCGGACCCGCCGCCCTCGAGGGCACACGGGTGACCGGGCGTCCGTTTCAGAGCGGTGTTGGCACCCGGCGCGCCTGGAGATCTCCACAGACGAAGGAGAATGCCAACGCGGCCGCAGCCCAAGCGTCCCTTTTCCCGATGGACCGGAAACTGACCAGGCTGACGATTGTGTCGAGGGAATCGCTCGCCAGTGCCGCCGAGTGCCACCGGCCCACATCCCCAGCAGCATCGGACCTCGCGGCAGCAACGGTGCCCAACCCCAACACGAGGTCTCTGATCCCTATCGTCCTCATGAGCAACAAGGAAGCGCCGGTTGGCTGCTCTCTGCCCGACAGTCGCATCGGCGCTCCCGGCGCCACCACGAGCCCTACGCCGACCGCGGCACGAAGCCATCCCATCGTTTCCTGACGGACCATCGGCACCGCCGCAGAGTACCCAAGATGGCTTGGCGGCATCCACAGGGCCGGAATCCCGGTGTACCTGATTGTCCGGTGCACGGGCTCGGTGTCTGAGACAGGACGCCTTCCCACCCGGTTGGGCCGATAGTGACGGACGGACCTGCAGCGTTGGACAGGTAGAGCGGTGGCACCCAGGTTCGGGCCCCGATGCCATGCCGGTGGATCGGGCCCCGAGCGCCAGATTGGTCAATCCGCGGCCCTCGGGAGTTGGTCGCGTGAGTCGGCCCCGGTCATGGCGATGACGGCGCCCATGAAGGCTGCGAACTCTTCGGGGTGGGTACGGGGGGCGAAGTGACCGGCCCCCGGTGTCGCCCGCAGCCGGGCCCGGGGGAGGCGGTCGACCAGCCACCGGGCGCCTCTGGAGTGCTCGGTGACGGTGGCTGTCCCGTAGCCGACGAGGGCCGGCACCGCCACGTCCTCGAATTCGAACGGGGCCACCAGTTCCGAGGCCATATCGACCTGGAACGCCGCGCCCTTCGGCCCGGAACTCAGCTTGCACTTCGGGCCGGAGGCGGTCCCACCCCTCATGGCCGAGCAGCATGCGGTACATGTTCTCGATCTCGTCGGCCGGCTCATCCGATGCCGCCACCTTGGCGTTGTAGCGCTTGGTGCCCCGGGGCCACCACTCGACCCACGTGAGCGGCGGCTCCCACAGCCCGAGACTGGCAAAAGCACTCGGGCGGATGGTTGCGGCCAGCATGGCGGGGTTGGATCCGAAGCTGTGGGCGATGACGATCGGGGGTACCTCGCAGTCGTCGACGACGGCCAACAGGTCATTGGCGTGATCGATCATGGTCCGGGCCGGCGCCAGGTGGAGGGAGCGGCCGTAGCCCCGACGGTCGTACAGGACGACACGGCGATCCGGATAGTAGGGAAGCACGCTCCGAAAGACGGTCGAGCGGTCCGGGGCTCCGTGGACGAGGACCAGCGGCGGAGTCGTGAGCGGCCCGTGGTGCTCGATGTACAGGCCCGACGGGTCCATCGAGGCATCGTAGCGATGCCGGCCGACGCGGGCCGACCCTGAATGGGGCTGGCGAGCCTCTGGCCACGAGGTGGACCGAACGGGAAACTGAGTCTCCCAGGAGCACGACGTCCTTCAGTCGAACTCCATTTGGGCCAGCACCGGAACAGCAGTATGGGCGTCCTTGGCTCGGTACATGGCGGCATCGGCGGCCGCCACCAGTTGGTCGGGTGAGATGTTTCCCGAGGCCGTAAATGCGACGCCCACGCTCAACATGGGCTCTGCTCTCAACCCAATGGGCCAACGATCGCCCATGACCTCCGAAAAACGGCAGGAGAGGCGAAGGGCGGTGTCGGCGTCGGCAATTCCCGGGCACACGATGAGAAACTCGTCACCGCCGATGCGACCAACCACATCTTCACTTCGCGCCGCTGACCGCAGATGACCACCGACGTCGGCCAAGAGGGCGTCGCCGGCCGCGTGTCCGGACCGGTCGTTGACCACCTTCAATCCGTTTACGTCGACAAAGAGGGCCGCCAGTGGATGATGTCGTTCCAGCAGACCGCTCAGTAACTCGAAGGTCGAGGCTCGGTTCCAGCAACCGGTGAGGGTGTCGGTGGTGGCTCGAGTCACCAGCTGCTGGCGGAGTCTCGAGCTCTCGGTGACGTCCTGGATGCACAACAAGACCCTGGTCACTTCGCCCGGTTGATTGTTCAACGGCCTTACGTTGACCGAGCAGGTGGACAACAACTTGCTCTGGAAGTTGACGACCTCGATTTCCAGGTCGGCATCACTTCCCTCGGAGAAGGCGCGCTCGAGCTCCATCACCAGGACGGGTCTGTATTCGGGCGTGACACTCATGAACAAGTCAGTGGTGGTACCGCCCGTCGATGCCCCGGCCACGTTGCCCATTTTTTCGTTGGCATAATCGATGGATCCACGTCGGTCGATCAGGGCCACGCCGATCGGGAGCGACTGTGCGATCCGTTGCAACAGCCACTCCTGTTCTTCCATGACCCGCGCAATCAGCGATGCCCCTCCGGCTCCTGGCGCCGACGTCCGATCGGAGGCGGGCCCACCATCGGCGGGGCGGTCGATCTCCTTCATCTGAGACTCGACGTAGCCGTGCGACGCCAGAAGATTCCGATTGGTGCATTCGATCCAAACGTAGGCACCGTTCTTGTGGAGATGGCGCCATTCGCACGTTCTGGCTCCGGCCGCCGACCCGAGCATCTCGACCCAGGCCGCGATGCTGCGGCGCTGGTCGTCGGGGTGGACAAAATCAAGGGCCCGTCGTCCTGCCAATTCGTCTGAGGTCCACCCGAGCAGTTGACTGGCTCGGTCGTTGCAGCCGAGGATCAGAGCGAAATCGTCCTTGCGGACCACCGCCACCTGGAGCTCATCGACAGTGGACACAGGGATAATGTCGGCGGCCACGGGTACCGCCTTGAGGCGGTCCCGGACCCGAGCCACCCGGCCTGGGGCGCCGGGCCCGAATTACCGACGTGTCATCCTCCCGGCCGGGTCCCGGGGCGACCCGACGATCGGTTGTCTCGTCGGGTCCGAAGTCGGTCGGGAACAAGGCGTTCGCGATCGCGATCACGAGCGTGCCCGTATAATGGAAAGGGTCAGGTCCGTCGAGAAGGGATCCGCCGCCCGACTCCGGACCTGACCCTTTAGTTGTGGAGCCCTTCTGTTGTGAGGACCTAGTTGTGAGGACCTAGTTGTGGGGACCTAGTTGTGGGGACCCCGGCGGTCCCCTCTCCCGAATAGAAGTGCCGGCGCCACCGGCGCCACCGGCGTCGCCGCTCGCCTGGTCGGTCAGTGCCCGGGTGTGGCGTCGTTCTTCACCTCCCGGTACAGGCACTGACCTCCACCCGAGGCCAGCAACTTCTTCTTCTCGGACCAGATGCGGGCCGTCCAACCGAACATCCCACGGGTAGACAGCGGCGCCGAGCCGTCACAGAGCAACCAGTCGTCAGCCAGAGCGGGCTGGTGAAAGGCGACGTTCAGGTCCAGGGTGGGAGCGACGAAGGCAGGCTGGCGCCAGGCATGGACCCGATTGGCCGAAGGCCAGCTGGGTAGATCGACCAGGATGAGCAACCGGGCGGCATCGATCCATGGATCGGCGAAGGTGGCGGTCGGGATGAATCGGAGCCATTCCTGCCACCGGGCCGGTCGGGGGCCATCCGGCGGCCAGGTAGGTTCGAAGTGAACGGGCTTCGACTCGAAGTTGTCCCAGAACCGGTAAGGCCGAACCCTGTCAGGAGGCGCTTCGAGGTCGTCGGGACTCGGGACGTCGGGCGGGACCGTCTCGTCGTGTTCGAGGCCGGGCCCTTCGGACGTGCTCCACACCATGGCATCGAGGACCGCCCGTCCGGACTGGGTGACCTCGACTCGCTGGGACGTGGCCGCCCGCCCTTCCCGCCGGGACTCCACTTGGATGTCGATGGGTTCGAACCGGGCGACTCCCAAGTAGTGGCACGAGAACGAGGCCGGGTGGGGCTTGTCGCACGCATCCCCAGCAGCCCGGAGGGCACAAGCTGCGACATAACCCCCCATCGGACCCCAGATCTCCCAGTCCTGGCTCAGCCTGGCCCGGTAGCGCCCATCCCCGACTTGTTCGAGTGCGGTGTCCTCACCCAGATCTCCCATTGCAACATGCTGACCTCTGGCGCCGTTCTCCGCCATCGCCGAGAGATGGGCGAGTCGCTCACGTGAGGCGGGTCCGCCACGCCTCACAGCGGTACTGCACGTCCACCGTCACGTCACCGGCGACCCCCAGTCCGTCCCGGAGTATCCGTCGGGCCTCGTCCATCACGTGGGACCTTCGATCGTCGGTCATCGTGATGATCCAACTGAAGGTTCCGAGCAGTCCCAGAAGTTCGTCGGCGGTCAGGGCCACGTCCCACGTCAAGACGTGCTGCTCCGGTCCGGCGAACGGGGAGTCCGTCGGGAATCCGCAGCACCGGCTCGACCCGGTTCTCATTGTCCATCACGGTCGCCCCCAGGTCCGGCGCGGACGAACCGCGGTCGCCTCAGATCCCCCACCCTCCGATGCCATCGTCGGAAAGTAGGGCCTGGGCCTGGACGACAAATGCGCCCTCTGGATCCGGTCCGGTCCACGACGGCCCCGAGGGTTCCAGAGGGCACGAGCACCCGTTCCGCCTCGGCCAGCAGCCCGATCCGCGATCCATCCAGTGCCATGACGATGACGCCAGCATGGCATCCGCACAGGCGTCCCCAGTGGTATCGATTCGCCCACCCCGTCCAGGGCCTCGACACCGGGAAGATTCTGGGCCAAGACCGGTCGCATGCGATCGTCCGGCTCGACCGCGATCACGTGGTCGCACAGCGACACCAGATCCTTGGTCATCGCCCCGGTACCGGCGCCCAGGTCGACGACCGTGGACGGCTCCTCGGGCAGCATCCATTCGATGACCTGGCCCGGCGGCCCGGGCCGGAACCGCTCGTAAGCCGACGCCACCGGCCGAAGCTGTCCGACCGCTCCGGGCTGTCCCCCGTCGCCACGTGATCACCGCCCATGGTTCCTCCCTTAGTCTCTTGACATCAAGAGAGTATGGCCCAATCTTCTTGATGTCAAGCTAAACTGGACCATGGCCGTGATCGAAACGCATGGAGGACGAGGTCGATCGGATCGTCGAGGGATGGCGGCGGGCGCTTCCGGACGTGACGTATCGCCGCTCGAGGTCCTGTCCCGAGTGACCCGACTGGCACGTCACCTGGAAGGCAGCGATCAATCGTCTTTGCCCGTCACGGTCTCGAAACGTGGAGCTTCGATGTCCTCTCGGCCCTGCGACGGGCCGATCACGAGGAGGGACTCTCACCGGGCCAGCTATTGGCGCAGACGTTGGTGACGTCGGGAACGATGACCAACCGGCTCAATCACCTGGAGGACCGCGGCCTCGTGCAGCGCACTCCCGACCCGCGGGACCGCCGTTCGCTCCGGGTCCGCTTGACCGCCGCCGGTCAAAAGCGCGTGGACGGCGCTCTGGTCGACCTGGCCGGAATCGAGGACGGACTGCTCGGGACCCTGGACCCCGGCCGTCGCGCCACGTTGGCGGAACTCCTCAAGACCTTGCTCACCCCGTTCGAGCCGCCGCTCTGATCCGGGTCAGGCCTGCTCTCTCCCATCGAGGCTCAGGGCCCTCCGCCACGGTCCCAGGTCCATCTTCGGGTAGCGGATCGCCGTGTCATCGAGGAGGGCGGCGTCCCAAATCGGGTGTCCCGGTGGGGGAAACCCGAACAGCTCGAGTTCACGGGGTGAGCAGGCTTGTGCGAACCGTGTCCACTCCGGCCCGGTCGAGCGGGATTGGGCCTGGTCGTACCCGATCCAACTGTGGCCGGCATTCTTGAAGGCGAGGGCGAGCACGGTGCGGGCGGTCCCCGGTGATCCGAAGGCCGCGCCGCGGTGGAAAACATCGGAGCGGTAGGCCAGGTACGAACCGCGTACGCCGATGGCCGGTCGCTCGGCGGCATAGAGATCGGGGGCAAAGTCGGGCATGAGGACGGGGGTGCGGGGGGACACATCCCTGGTGTCCCGGGTCGACACCATGCGGGTCGGATTGTCGGCCGCGGTCACGTCGGAGAGATAGAGGAACCCCTCCAGGTTCCACCAGGGCGACGAGCCGACGGCGGGCAACCACGAGTGGTTGCGGTCGGTGTGCAGGGGTTGCTCGTAGTTGGTGAGACCTTCGTACTTGGCGGTCAGGTGGATCTGATAGAGCCTGATGTCACTGGTGTCGAGAGCCCGCTCGGCGAAGTCGACCACCGAAGGGTGCACGCACAGCCGGTTGAGGGCCCCCGAGCCGCTGAACGGGAACACCTGGGACCACAGCTGCTGGGCGGGCCGGAAGCCGGGACCGTCTTCCGGCCACACGAAGGACTCCTCCCGCATCTTCGGTCTTCCCCGGCGCCGTTCGATCTCGCCGTCGGGATCGTCTTGATACTCCTCGGGCGTCGGGAACTCGTGGTGGAGATCGTCGAGGACGGCGTCGATCTCGTCGGTGCCGATGAGGCCCTCCAGCAGCACCCAACCTTCGGTGCGCCAGGCGTCCACCTCCTCGGAGGTCGCTCGACGTGACGCCATACCCGCTCGCTACCTCCTGCACCGGTCGCCGGAGCCCTGTCGCCCGCCTCTGGCCGCGCTGGCGGGACCGGGCGGTCGGCTTCGTGGTGAGTAGGTTAGCGGAGCCGGTCGGGCCCGACTCCGACGCCACACGACCGCCATCCGGTCATCGACACGAACCTGCCAGACTCTGGACATGGAAGTACATCTCGTGGACGGCACCTACGAGCTGTTCCGGCATTTCTTCGGGCAGCCGCCCCGCGCCGGCGGACGACGGCACCGAGATCGGGGCGGCCCGGGGTGTGGTCCTGTCGGTGGTGAGCATGCTGGCCGACGGCGCCACCCACATCGGGGTGGCCACCGACCACGTCATCGAGTCGTTCCGCAACGACCTGTGGCCCGGCTACAAGACCGGTGCCGGGATCGCCCCGGAGCTGCGGTCCCAGTTCGGGGTCCTCGAGACCGCCCTCGCCGCACTGGGTGTCGTGGTGTGGCCGATGGTCGAGCTCGAGGCCGACGACGCGCTGGCCTCGGCCGCGTCGGTGGCGGCGCAGGACCCGGGGGTCGAGCAGGTGATCATCTGCACCCCCGACAAGGACCTGGCCCAGTGCGTGGTCGGCCAGCGGGTCGTCCAGCTCGACCGCCGGAGCGGAACGGTCATGCGACGAGGACGGCGTCTGGGCCAAGTTCGGCGTCGCCCCCCGATCGATCCCCGACTGGCTGGCCCTGGTCGGGGACTCCGCCGACGGGTTTCCCGGGCTGGCCGGATGGGGAAAGCGCTCGGCCTCGGTGGTGCTGGCCCACTACGGGAACGTCGACGAGATCCCCGACGACGTCGGCGACTGGGATCCCGACGTGCGGCGACTCGGTCCGGGGTGCGGCCAAGCTGGCCGAGCGACTGGCCGGCCAGCGCGAGCTGGCCGAGCTGTTCAAGGACCTGGCCACCCTACGGCGTGGATCCAGCCGTGCTCGACGGCGTCGACTCCCTCCGGTGGCGGGGACCGACCGCAGCCTTCGAGGAAGTATGCCGGCACCTCCGGGACCCGGCGCTCGCCGAGCGGGCCGCCGCACATGCCGGGCCGGCTGAGCCGCGGTCAGCCGCCGGTCCCGAAGACCTCCGCCAGCTCGGTGGGCACGGGCGTGTCGAGCTGGGCGTAGGTGCACGACGCCGGGTCCCGGTCCGGTCGCCACCGAACGAACGAGGTGGCGTGGCGGAATCGGTCGACCTGGAGGTGGTCGTAGGCCACCTCGACCACGAGCTCGGGCCGCAGCGGCTCCCAGCTGAGATCCTTGCCGCCGCTCCAGCGGCTCTGGCCTCCCGGGACCCGACCGTCGGGCGGCACCCTCGGCCAGCCAGGGGTGTGACCGCGAGGCGTCGTCCCGGTACGGCTCGAGCACCTCGACGAACTCCTCCCGCCGGGCGGCGCTGAAGCCGGAGGCCACGCCGACGTGGTGGAGGACGCCGTCGTCGTCGAAGAGCCCGAGGAGGAGCGACCCGACCACGCCGCCGGCCTTGTGCCACCGGAACCCGCCGACCACGCAGTCGGCGGTGCGCTCGTGCTTCACCTTGAGCATCACCCGCTTGTCGGGCTGGTAGGGCAGCGTCGCCGGCCTTGACCACCACGCCGTCCAGCCCGGCTCCCTCGAACCGCGAGAACCAGTCCCGGGCCACGTCCGGGCCGGTGGTGACCGGCGTGAGGTGGATCGGCGGCTTCGGCCTTCTCGAGCGCCTTCTCCAGCGCCTGCGGCGGACGGCGTAGGGCTCGGCCCGGAGGTCGGCGTCGCCCAGGGCCAACAGGTCGAAGGCCACGAACGAGGCCGGCGTGGTCCGGGCCAGCAGCTCGACCCGTGACTCGGCGGGATGGATCCGCTGGGAAGGGCGTCGAAGTCGAGGCCGGTCGGCCCGGCGATCACGATCTCGCCGTCGAGCACGCAGCGGTCGGGGACGTTGGCCCGCAGCGACTCGACCAGCTCGGGGAAGTACCGGGTGAGCGGCTTCTCGTTCCGGCTGCCCGAGCACGACGTCGTCACCGTCCCGGAACACGATGCAGCGAAATCCGTCCCACTTGGGCTCGTAGAACAGGCCCTCGCCCTCGGGGAGCTCACGGGCCAGCTTGGCCAGCATCGGCGGCGACCGGGGGGACCACGGGGAGCGTCACCGGCTCATGGTACTCCGGACGCCGTGCGGCACGGCCGCTCGTCCGTATCAGGCCGCGTGGCCAGCCGTCCAGGCCAGGAACTCGTCGACGGGCAGGGCGTTCATGATCCGCTCGACCGGGACGCCCGCCCGTGCCGCCTGCTCGCAGCCGTTGCGCTGCCACTCGAGCTGGCCCGGGCGTGGGCGTCGGTGTCCACCACCACGACGCAGCCCAGCGAGAGCGCGAGCGACGAGCAGCGGCTCGGGTGGGTCGAGGCGCTCCGGCCGAGAGTTGATCTCGACCGCGGTGCCGGTGCGCGGCGCACGCGGCGAAGACGGCCTCGGCGTCGAACGTCGACGGGGGGCGGCCCCGTCCGGCCAGGATCCGGCCGGTGCAGTGCCCGAGGATGTCGGTGTGGGGGCTCTCGACCGCTCGGAGCATCCGGCGCGGTCATCGCCGGCTCGTCCATCCGGAGCTTCGAGTGCACGCTGGCCACGACCACGTCGAGCTGGGCCAGCAGCTCGTCCTCCTGATCGAGCGAACCGTCCTCGAGGATGTCCACCTCGATGCCGGTCAGGATCCGGAACGGGGCCAGCTCGGCGTTGAGCTCGCTCGACCACCTCGAGTTGCTGGCGGAGCCGCTCCGGGTTGAGCCCGTGGGCGACCGTCAGCCGGGGGCTGTGGTCGGTGAGGGCCCAGTAGCGGTGACCGAGGTCCTTGGCCGCCTCGGCCATCTCCCGGATCGGGACTTCCGCCGTCCGACCAGTCCGAGTGGCTGTGGCAGTCGCCTTGCAGCCGGTCGAGCAGCGCCGACGCCTCGTCGCTGATGGCCGGGAGACTCGGCCGATTCGAGCTTTGGCCAGGTACCTCGGGCGTCCCGCCCGCCGCCGCCTCGGTGATCACCTGGGCACTGGTCTTTCCCACGCCGGGGATCTTCTGCAGTCGAGCCGGTGCCATGGCGGCCAGCTCGTCGACGGACAGGTCGGCGACGGCCGCGGCCGCGTTGCGGAACGCCCGCACCTTGTAGGTCTCGGCGCCGTCGCGCTCGAGCAGATAGGCGATGCGGCGCAGGGCCGTCGTCGGATCCACCGCCTATGCCTTCTTGGCCCGGCTCGGCGCCACCCGGGCGGCTCGTCGGGCTGCTTGGGGTACTCGGGCGGCCACGGGGCGTCGTGCAGTCCGTCGGCTCGGTCCCGGGCCGCCATGTCCAAGCAGGGGCTGAGCGACTGGGGCTCGTCGGCGATCCCGGCCCACGGATCGCCGCGCTCGCCGGACCAGGTCGGGGACGGTTCGGATGGTCAGCGCCTCGGGATCGACGCGTGTCGACCTCGTCCCAGGTAAGAGGGGTCGACACCTGGCCCCCGACGCGGGGCCGGGCGAACCAGGCCCCGAACACGGTCTTGTGGGGGGCGTTCTGGTTGAAGTCGACGAAGATCCGCTCCCCGCGCTCCTCCTTCCACCATTCGGCCGTGATCAGGTCGGGGTGCCTCCGCTCGAGCTCCCGGGCCAGGGCCACGGCGCCGGCCCGGACCTCGAAGCTGTCCCAGCGGGGCTTCGAGTCGCACGTAGACGTGGAGGCCCCGGTTTCCCGGTCGTCTTGGGGTACCCGATCATGCCCAGCTCGGCCAGCAGATGCCCGCACGTGGCCGGCCGCCGCCCGGATCTCGTCGAAGGAGGTTCCGGGCTGGGGGTCGAGATCGATGCGCAGCTCGTCGGCGTGGGCGGGATCGTCGGCCCGGTAGGGCCACAGGTGCAGGCCGAGACATCCGAGGTTGACGGCCCAGAGCACATGGGCGATGTCGGCCACGACCAGCGCGTTCGACGTCGTGCCGTTGGGCGTGGTGACCACCGTGGTCTCGAGCCAGCTCGGGGCCCCGGCGGGCACCCGCTTCTGGAAGAAGGACTTCCCGCCGGCCCCGTCGGGGAACCGCTGGAGCATGGCCGGCCGGCCGAACGCCGTGATGCTCAGGGCATCGGCGACCTCGAGGTAGTAGGACACGAGATCGAACTTGGTGGCCGCCCAGCTCGGGGAAGTAGATCTTGTCCGGGCTCGAGATCTCGACGGTCCGACCTGATGCCTCGACGGCCCGGACCTCTTTGGTGAGCCACGGTCCCACGATATCGGCGGACTCCCGACGGCATCACCGATGCCGGAGTCGTCGTCCTGTCATCCCGGTGGCCGGCGGTCCGACGGCGACGGATCGGCCGGACGACGGTCTCGGTATCCTCGGACCATGGACACCGACCGCACGCCACGGCGCCGGCCAGACGGGAGGACCGTCGGGGTGACCACCGGCCGCCCGCTGACCTGGTGGACCGGATGGGACGTCCGGGGCGGCGCCTCGGCCGAACCCGCCGCCGCCGACGGCTTCACCCGATCGGCCCCGAGCCGACCGGGCACCGACGCCCACTACCAGCTCATGGCGGTGGCGGCCCGGGGGTTTCGGCCCCCCAGGTTCCTGAGCGCCACCCCTGTCCCGGACCAACACCAACCCGATCCCGGAGAGGAAGGGACCCACCAGTCTCTCCGCCAGACGTGGTCCCTGCTGTACCGGGGCGTCACCGAGACCGTCCCGGCCTCGGTCGTGCCCTATGCCGTCTACCTACTCGGGGTCGATCCGCCGGCTGACGCCACCGACGACGAACTGGACGCCTTCAACGACTTCTACACCAACGTCCACCTCCCCGAAGTCGCCGAGCGCCGTCACGCCCTCCGGGCCGTGCGCTACGAGCTCGTACGGGCAGCCAAGCCGCCCTATCAGGGTGCGCCCCGGTTCCTGGCCGTGTACGAGGTCGGCGAGCAGGCGGCCGCCAACCGGCGGCACCAGGGACCTCCCTACGCCACCGGGCCCGACGTCTGGCAGCGCCACAAGACGCCGTGGCGGCTGTGGTACCGCCGTCTGGTTTCCGCCGAACCGGGGCCGTGAGCCGCCAGCCGACGTACGTCACCCCGTCACCCTCACACTTGCCTCACACAATCCTCATGGCGAGGCGACAACGGCCGCCGATACTGGGAACGTGCAACTGATCATGACGGCCGAGCTCACCGATTCGAGGGAGCTGTTCGGCGACTGGCAGGCACTGCGTTCCCGGATCGCCGCCGATGGCTACGTCTTCATGCGCGGCCTGTTGGACCCGGACGAGGTCGGTGCCATCGGTCGGTCAGGTCTCGGCCACCTGCAGTCGACAGGGTGGACCGAGAGTGGTGGCGATCCCGTCGCCGCCCCACCCCGGGTTCCCGTCCACGCGGTGCGGATGTTGGATGCCTTCACCGACCCGGGGTACCGGCGGATCCTGGCCGACCCGGACTTCAACCGGCTTGCCTTCGAGTCCCCTCTGGCCGAGTTGATGGGCCAGATCCTCGGGCCGGCGGGTTTCTGTTACCCGCTCAAAGTGCCGAGGATCGTCTACCCCACATCACTGGTGCCCCAACAGCCCGGCAACGTGATCCACAAGGACTACCGATCGGTGCAGGACATGTTCACCTGCTGGGTCCCTCTCGGAGACGTGCCGACCTCGCTCGGTGGGCTGGCCATCAAGACCGGGAGTCATCACCGGTCCGGGGTGCGGTACCGGCCCCTCACCAAGCTCGAAGCCGGGTGGGTGACCACCGACTACCGTCCCGGCGACGTCCTGGTGTTCCACTGCCTGACCACCCATGCCGCCCTCCCCAACCGGTCGGATCGCATGCGCTTCTCGGCCGAATACCGCTGGCAACTCGGCGACCAGCCTGCTCCCCGTCGTCTGGTCATCGGTCCCCAGGGTCACGAGATCGGGTCCCGTCTGTTCGGGTCCACCCGGTGGTGGCGATCGGTGACCGGGGGGCTCACCCTCTTCGATGACGGCGGCGAGGATCGGCGGTCGCTCCTTCCGGCTCCGCCCTCACGATTCGTGTCGTTCACCAACTGACTCCCCCGAGGGAATCGGCCGGTCCACCACCCGACCGCCGGTGGCGCCGATCCCGGCTCCGGGACACCGCCGGCGCCGGCATGCAACACTGGGACGGGTGGGCTGCCCGGTTCACCTGAGAAGGGGGACGACATGGGAAACGTCCGATACGGCGCCCGGCGGCCGGACCAGATCCGCAACCGGGAGGTGGAGGCGACCCGAGCGCCGATCTGGTCGAAGGCGGTCACGGTGGTCTTCGAGACCGATCCGGAAGCCGTCGCCGCCGTCCTGCCCCGACCGCTCGAGCCCTCGACCGCCACCGCCCGGCTGCGGATCGCGGTGGTGGACATGGGCACCGGGCTCAAACCGTTCGGGGCCGGCTGGTTCGGGGTCCGGGCCCGCCACCAGGACGCCGAAGGGGAGTACGCCCTGTTCATGCCCATGACCACCGAACAGGCCACCACCGGCGGTCGGGAGACGTTCGGGGAGCCCAAGAAGATCGCCGACATGGACCTCACGGTGGACGGCACCACCCTGAGCGCCCGCATCGCCCGGATGGGATCGACGGTGGCCGAAGTCACCGGGACACTGGGGCCCGAGGCACCCGGGTACGAGATCGACAAGCTCGACTTCTACTTCAAGCTCCTGCCCGACCCGTCGGGATCGGGATTGGAGGGCGACCCGGCCTTCGTCTACTGCCGCCGGCACGAGGTGGCCCGGGTGGTCCGCCCGGTCAGCGGAGAGTGCAAGCTGCTGGACGCCCCCCTCGACCCCATCGCCGACTTCCCGATCCGGAAGGTGGTGACCTTCGAGTACGCCGAGATCACCTCGTCCCAGCAGGGAGAGGTGGTGGGCCGGGTCCCGGCCGAGTGGCTCGAACCGGTCATGCACCAGCGCTACGACGATCTCTCGGTGCTGGGAGCCAAGCGGTGAGCGACGTGCCCACCACCGGATCGGACCGTTACATCGTGGTGTCGGCCGACGGTCACGCCGGCCTGGCCTGCGAGGACTACCGCCAGTACCTCGACCCGGCGTTCTTTCCCGCCTTCGACGACTACCTGGCCGAGCGGATGGCCCACCGGGAGGAGTCGCTGGCCTTCAACTACGACTACATCATGGGCTGGGAGAGGGACAACGAAGAAGGGCTGAAGGGCGCCTTCGACCCCGGGGTCCGGGACAAGGAGCTCGATGCCGACGGCGTGGCCGGCGACGTGCTCTTCGCCGACGCCGATGCCATCACCGGCATCGCCTCGCCCCCGTTCGGCGCCGGCCTCTTCGCCGGGGCCATCGAAGACCCCGAGCTGGCCTTCGCCGGAGCCCACGCCCACAACCGCTTCCTGGCCGACATGTGCTCCCACTCCCCCGAGCGGCGGGGCGGGATCGCCCTGGTGCCCATCACCCACGACATCACCCGGGCGGTGGCCGAGATCGAGTGGGCGGCCGGCCAACCCGGCATCCGGGGCATCATGATCCCGACCATGTGGCGGAGCCGGGCGCCCTACAACGACGCCGTCTACGACCCGGTGTGGGCGGCCTGCGCCGAAGCCGGTCTGCCTGTCCACACCCACTCGGGCGAGGCACCCATGGAGGAGTACGGCGAACACACCGGCGTCTATCTGGCCGAGGTGGTCTGGTGGGCGGTGCGGCCGGCCTGGCACCTGCTGTTCAGCGGGGCGTTCGAACGGTATCCGGATCTCAAGTTCGTGGTCACCGAGGCCGCCGCCTACTGGGCGCCGGACATGATGTGGAAGTGGGACCAGTACATGGGGGGCGGCCACACCACCAAGAAGATGGCCGCCCTGCTGAAGGGCAAGATATCCAAGCTGCCCTCGGACTACTTCGGCACCAACATCTTCATCGGGGCCTCCACCATGTCCAAGGAGGAGATCCGGCGACGCTACGTGATCGGGACCGACGTGGTCATGTGGGGTACCGACTACCCCCACCCGGAGGGCACCTGGCCCAACACCGCGGCCAAGCTCACCGCCGACTTCGCCGAGGTGCCGGTAGACGACACCGCCGACATGCTGGGGCTGACCGCGGCCAAGGTCTACGGCTTCGACCTGGCCGCCCTCAAGCCGATCGCCGAGCGCATCGGCCCGTCACCCGACTCGCTCGGCCAAGACGCCACCAAGCGGAGTGATCCGGCCGAACGGGCCGGGGCCCGCTGGTGGAAAGCCGAGTACGGGCTCCAGCCTCCGGGCTGAACCCCGGCCCCGGCCGGCCCGTGGCCGGAGGCCCGTCCGCCTACCACGAGCGCAGCACCTGGTGGCGGTCGAAGGCGTTGCAGGTGGAGCCGGCCGGGTACTCCTCGACCGGGAGGGGCGTCGCCACCTCGGCCACGGTCGGCCCGATCCGTGCGCCGATGGATCGGAGGGCGTCGAGGTCGAACCCGTAGCGATCGGCCGCGTTGACCTCGACCATCTGCCGGGTCTCGACCGGGTCGCAGCGTGCCGAAGGCGGCCCGCAGCGCCTCGCGGCTGAACGGATAGCTCCCCTCGGAGTGGGGGTAGTCGGCCCCCCACATGATCCGCTCCACGCCCACCTCGTGGCGGAGGGCCGACTCGCTGGCCCGCAGGAAGCTGGCGCCCACCGACACGTTGCGCTGGAAGTACTCGGTCGGCGTCATGGACATGCCCTTGGCGGCGGCACCGAAGAAGTTGGCCTCGGCGGCGTCGCCCAGGGTCATCCGACCGTAGAACCAGTCGAGGGTCTCGAGCCCCCGGGGCAGCCAGGCCAGTCCCTGTTCGGTGAGGACCACCTGCAGAGCCGGATGGCGCTCGAAGACGCCTCCGAAGATGAGGTGCCACACCGAACGGTGGGAGAACCAGGGCAGCTCGACCAGCATGATGGCCCGGGCCACCTCGGCATCGCCGTAGTCGGGGATGCCACCTCCCCCGTGGATGTTGACCACCACCCCGAGCTCCTCGCACAGGCTCCAGAGCGGCTCGTAGGCCGGGTCCCACAGAGGAGGGAGCGCCGGACCCGGGCGGGAGGGAGGGCAGCAGGATCCCACCGAAGGGCGAGAAGGTCGATGCCGCCCACCGCACCTCGGCCAGGGCGTCGTCGATGCGGTTGGCGAAGATCTGGGCCACACCGGCCCGGCGGCCCGGGGCCTGGGCGCAGAAGTCGGCCAGCCACCGGTTGTGGGCCTGGATCCCCGCCCAGCGGCGGTCGTACTCGGCCTCGGTGGGAGGTAGCGCCACCAGGCTCCCCTCCTCGAAGAACGGGGGCACGGTGTTGGGGAACAGCACCTCGGCGGTGATCCCGTCGGCATCGTTCTCGGCCAGGCGCCGCTCGGAGTCCCAACTGCGGTAGGCGGTCGGAGCCAACAGGTCGGCGAAGGGATTGACGTAGGAGGCGGCCCAGGCATCGAACTCGCCGTGCCACGCTCGTCGGCAGGTAGGGGCGGTAGTCGGGGATGTCGGCGCCGGCGTGGGCGTCGGCCGAGATCACCGTGTACCGGTAGTCCGTTTCCAGCGTTTCGGTCACGGGTCCTCCTTTGGCGGCCCGGGCCGGCGCGCCCCCACTCAGGTCAGCTCCCCGAGGGCCGAAGGGGGCAGCATCCCGGTGGCGATGGCGTCGGCCCGGGCGTGGAGCAGGCGGCCGGCCCGGTCCAGATCGTGGGCTGATCACGAAGCGTCCCTCCTTCACGCCCTGCACCGCGAACCGGCCCAGCTCGGACAAGTCCACGGTATCGGTGGGGCGCCCGGCCGCGGCCAGCGCCGCCTTGAACTCGACGAAAGTGGTGCCCGGTGCCGGGGGGCGGGGCCGTTGGCGGGCCAGGGCCGCGGGGCGGTTTCGCTGGGCCTCCCACAGCCCGGTCTCGAGCAGCCCGCCCGACGGGTAGAAGATGGAGGCCGACAGCTTGGTCTTCTGGGCGATGAACTGGTGGGCCAGGGCCTCGGTGAAGCAGCTGATGGCCGCCTTGGACGAGGCGTAGACCGAGGCGTAGGGAACCGGCGCGATCCCGCCGTCGCCCGACGAGGTGGTCACCACCACGCCCGGCTGGTCCGAGGCGATCATCCGGGGCACGAAGGCCAGCACCCCGTTGGAAGTTCCGAAGACGTTCACCCCGAAGCACCACCGCCAGTCGTTCGGCTCCTGGTCCCAGGGATTACCGCCGCCGCCGGAGGTCACGCCGGCGTTGTTCCACAGCAGATGACACGCCCCGTACTGATCGAAGACCAGATCGGCCAGCGCCTCCACCGAGGTCGGGTCGGAGACGTCGGTGACCACGCCCCGAACGTCTCCGGCCGCCGACAGCTCGGCCACCGTGGCCTCCAGCACCGCCGCCTCGATGTCGGCGATCACCACCCGGGCCCGCTCGTCGAGCAACGCCTCCACGATGCCCCGTCCGATGCCGGCGGCACCCCCGGTCACCACCGCCACCTTGCCGGCAAGGTCTTCCACGCCACTCCCCCTGATGCACTCGGTCCCGGGCCTCCGCCCGACCAAGCCATGGTGGCACAGGCCGAGCGACGGCACCGCCCCCGAGCACCGTCGGGCCGGTCGACAACAGTGGGGCATTTACCGGTGGGGGCCGCCCCGCCGCGGCTCCACCGATGAGGTGGCCGGATGCGTCAATCCGTCGGGTTCAGCCGGCCCACTTCTCGACGGCAGCCGGCGGGGTCTCCGAACCGACGGCCGGGATCCCGTCTCCGGTCGACGCCGGCATGGATCCGACGTGGCCGCGGATGCGGACCACCATCTCATCGATCTCGTCCCAATCGAAGGCGCAGGCCCACTCCCCGCAGCTGCATTCGGCGCCGATCTGATACTCGCCCACGTCCATTCGCATCTCGTGGTGTCCCAGAGGACCGACCGATGATTCCGGGTGGGCCGAGCGCAGTTGGGCCGAGCGCAGTCCGGACGGCAACTCCTTGGACGGATCCCTCGGTAGACCGTTCACCAGGCGGAACTGCACCGCCAGTTCCGGGTCGATGACGTCGAGGGCGTCGGCCGTCTCTTCCAGGATCAGCAACCGTTCACCCATTGCGCTCATCAGCTTCCTCCTCGGCCCGCGTCCCATTTCGATCCTGACGGAGCCACCGAGCATACGGGCGCCGATGGTCAGCGACAAGGGCGTGTGCACCGGACCGTCACACCGCCGGCGAACAGATCGCCATGGTCCTCGATCCGCTGGAGCACGAGCGTCGGAGGTGAAGCGGAGGTCGGTCGGATCGCCGGACCGGGCGCAGGCGTCGACCTCGTCCCAGGTGACCGGGGTGGAGACCGTCGGCTCCTCCCGCCCCCGCAGCGAGTAGACGGCCACGGTGGTCTTGGCCGGATGGTTCTGGCTCCAGTCGATGAGCACCTTGCCCGGCCGCAGGCTCTTGCGCATGTTCGACACCACCAGGTCGGGGTGGTCCTGTTCCAGCCGGGTGGCGATCCCGTGGGCCCGGTCGCGGATCTTCTCCCAGGTCGGTCGACCCGTCAGCGGGACGTAGAGCTGCAGGCCCTTGGACCCGCTGGTCTTCGGCCAGCAGCCCGGACCGGCCCTCGTCGAGGAGGTCGGCCACGATGGCGGCGACCCGGCAGCACTCGACGATGGTGGCCCCCTCGCCGGGATCGAGGTCGAACACCATGTGGTCGGGTGGGGCCGGCAGGACCCGCCTTCTCCCCACATGCCACAGCGGGACGTGGAACTCGATGGCAGCCAGATTGGCCGCCCACACCAGGGTGGGGCGGTCGCACGACCACCGGATAGTCGACCGGTGTCGCCTTCGGAGGTCGAGGGCACCGCCTGGTGGCGGACCCACGACGGGGCGTGGTCGGGCATGTGCTTCTCGAAGAAGAACTTGTGGTCGACCCCGTTCGGGTAGCGCTTCATGGTCAGCGGCCGGTCCCCACGTGGGGCAGCATCACCGTCGGCCACCCGGGCGTAGTAGTCGATGACCTGTCCCTTGGTGAATCCGGTGGCGGGATAGAGGACCTTGTCCAGGTTGGAGACGGTCAGCTCCCGCCCGTCGACGGTCGTCCGCACCGAGCGCTCAGGGCTCACGGCGCACGTCGCTCGCCGCCTTGTCGGGTCGGAGCCCCCGCCACACCGGGTGGCGGAGGTGGCCGTCCGGGGTCCATTCGCTGTAGCGGACCTCGCCCACCAGCTTGGGGGTCACCCAGCTGGCCCCTTTGGCCGCCGCGGTGGGCAGGTGGTCGTCGAACGGACTGGTGGCGCGCACCAGTCGGCTTGAGGTCCGATGCCAACTCGGCCCGGTCACGATCGGAGAACCCGGTCCCGACCTTGCCCACGAACGTCAGCTTCCGATGGTCGGACGTCGGGAGTCCCGAGCAGGAGGGCACCGAAGTCGACCCCGGCGGTTTCCGTTCCCCTGGGTGTACCCGCCGATCACCACTTCCTGGTGTGCTGGTTCTTCACCTTGATCCAGTCGCGGCTGCGCTGACCGGCCTGATAGGAGCTCGTCCGCCGCTTGGCCACGACCCCCTCCATGCCCAGGTCGACGGCGGTCCGGAAGACCTGCTGGACCGGGCTCGGAGGTGAACGAAGGGGTCACCGCCCAGCCCGGACGCCCCGATGCCCAGTCCCTCCAGCGCGGCCCGACGGTGGTCGTAGTCGAGCCCGAGCAGCGAGGCGCCGTCCAGGTGCAGGAGGTCGAAGATGACCAGACTGACCGGATCGGAGGCGGCCACCCTCCGGACGACGGCCGGAGAGCTGGCATGCATCCGGTGCTGCAGCCGGGCGAACGACGGCCTCCCGTCGGCGCCGAGCACCACCAGCTCGCCGTCGAACAGGGCCTGGTGGGATCCGAGCGCCTCCCCGAAGGCCCGCAGTTCGGGAAACGAGCCGGTGACGTCCTTGTCGTTCCGGCTCAGCGCCCGGGGCCGGCCGCCGTCGACCCAGACCAGGACCCGCATCCCGTCCCACTTGAACTCGTAGGCCCACGTACCGTCGTCCGGTGGGAGCCGGCCGGCCGTCGGCCAGCATCGGTCGCAGGTGGGACGGGAGGGGCTCGAAGCCGTCGGGGGCCGGATCCATCCGGTGGATCATCCAGTTCGTGCCCTTGGTCGGGAAGAGGACGTACCGGCCCTGGCCCGCTTGCCGTGAAGCACCACCATGATCTTCGTTCGGACGCCACTTCTCGCACTCGTAGTAGCCCGTGGTCCCAGATCGACACCCGGCCGGCGCCGTACTCACCCTCGGGGATGGTGCCGCTGAACGTTCCCGTACTCCAGCGGATGGTCCTCGACCTGGACGGCCAGGTGGTTCTCGTCGGGGCGTGACCGGGAGGCCCTTGGGCAGGGCCCACGAGGCCAGCACCCCGTCGCGCTCCAGGCGGAAGTCCCAGTGCAGGCTGGAGGCGTGGTGCTCCTGGATGACGAAGGTCGGCTTCTTTCCTTTGCCTTCTTCTTCCCGTGGCCGCTTCGTCGTCGTCGCCTCGTCGGCGGGGACCGGCTCGGGCGTGTGGCCCGGCCGTCGCTTCTCCCGGTAGCTGGCCAGTGAATCCGGTGGTCACGGAGCATTTCTACCCTGGTTGGCCGGGGCGAACCGGCCAGGGCCGGCTCCCGGCCGGTCCGGCGACGCCGTCGCCCGGGGCGTCGGGTCGGCTCGGAACCTCAGGAGGAGCGGAGGTGGCGAAGGCCAGACGGGGCGGGGCGGGTCCGTGCAGGACCGGGACGGTCCAGGGCCCGGGCCACCACGGTCGCGATGTCGCACCTGCCGTGGGCCGCGGCCCGATCCAGGAGATTTCCGAGGTAGATGGCCAGATTCAACAGGTCGAGCCGGTCCGAGCTGCCCACAGAAGGGAATCGGTTCGGTGGCGACGTCCATCTCGCCCGCTTCGAGGACGGCCTGTCGGATGGCCCACATCTGGCCGATGGCGTCATCCAGCTCGGTGTCGCTCATCCGCATGCAGGCAGAGAGTCCCAGCTCAAGGGCCAGATCGGCCTCGGCCATGCCCTGACGGCACCAGCGACGGCAGGCTGCGCAGGACGGCGGGGGCGAAGTCGGCTGGTCTCGGGCTTGCTCACGACCTCAGTGTGACAAAAGGGTGTATCAGGGGTGGTGGATGGCCCCTGACCTGGGTAATGATGTGGCCATGCCTCGAACCATCTGGAAGGGTGCCCTCAACTTCGGCCTGGTCAATGTCCCGGTCGGGCCTGTACTCGGCCACCCAGGACAAGACCATCCACTTCAACCAGTTCGAAGAGGGGACGTCGGACAGGATCCGCTACAAGAAGGTCAACGAGCGGACCGGCGACGAGGTCCCCGCCGCCAAGATCGTCAAGGGCTTCGACCTCGGGGGCGGAGACTACGTCCTTCTGACCGAGGACGAGCTCGATTCGGCCGAGCCCGAGAAGTCCAAGCTGATCGAGATCACCGACTTCGTCGACCTCGACCAGATCGATCCGGTCTTCTACCGGTCCACCTACTACCTCGCCCCCGAAGGGGAAGCCGCCAACAAGGCCTACGCCCTGCTCCGCCAGGTCATGCGGAAGGCCAACAAGGTGGCCATCGGCACCGTCGTGATGAGGAACAAGGAGTATCCGGTCGCCATCCGCCCCGACGACGAGGTGCTGAAGCTCGAGACCATGTACTTCGCCGACGAGATCCGGTCGCCGACCAAGGACCTTCCCGATCTTCCCGGCGCGGACGAGGTGACCGACCGGGAGGTGCAGATGGCGGGCCTCCTCCTCGAGTCGATGGAGAGCGACTGGGACCCGGACAAGTACCAGGACACCCACCGGGAGAAGGTCGAGGCCATCATCGAGGCCAAGCGGCAGGGCAACGAGATCGTCACCGAGGTGGAGCCGGCGCCGCCATCGACCAAGGTCGTCGACCTGATGGACGTCCTCAGCGCCAGCATCGACTCGGTGAAGGCGGCCCGCAAGCCGGCCAAGAAGTCAACGGGCCGGGCCACGACCAGCAGCATCGGCGCCAAGAAGCCGGCGCCGATCAGAAAGGCCGCCAAGACCACCAAGGCCAAGGCCCCCGCCCGTCGTAAGGCTTCGTAGCGGTCGCGGCCCCGGTGGCGGGTGGTCGCGGTCGGCGACCGGGGAGCGGACTCCGGCGCTGACGGGTCAGTGCAGGAGGTCGGCGTGTCGCTGCAAGGCTGTGGTCGGGTCGATGTCGGTATGGCAGTCGACCCACCGGCTGCAGGGAGCGCAGAAGATGGCCACGTGCCCCCCCGATTCGGCCACCGACCCGTCGGTCGGCATCATCACCCGGGGCATCGATGCCGCGGCATCGATCTTCGAGTCACTCTCGACCCCGTTGAGGCGGTGGCTTGTGTTCACAGTTCGCTCCCCAGAAACGCTCGTCCCTTGTTAGAACGTCGTCCGGGACCGATAACTTGAGCCGGCCGGGGCCGAAATCACGTCGGGGCCGGTGACTAGGCACGTTTTCAGGTGGCTGTGCCGGCAACGACATGAACAACGGCTCCGGGTCGGGCGTAACCGGCCCGGCCTAGAGGATTTGTCGGGGACCACTATGGCCCGGCCCGGCGGTCGTCCGCGGCCGCATCCGTGTCCCGGGCCGACCCGACGGCGGCGGAGCTGCCGGGGTGCGGCGTCAGCCAGTGGGTGACCGTCGTCGGGTGCCCGGGGTCGGTCAGGGCCCGGACCGCATCCAGTCGTTCCTGGTCGCGAACCGTGACCCGTTGGTGCTGGCGGAGGTGTTCCGACCATGACGCCACCACGAACTGCTCGACTATCCGACTCGGGTGGCCGCGTCCTGCCACACCCGCCAGTCGATGGCTCCGGTGCGACGTCGGAGAAGCGGGTGGCCTCGAGAGCGGTGAGCAGATCGTCGGCCAGTCCCTCCCGGGGCCAATACTCGACCGACACCATGACCGGACCGCCGGGGGTCTGGTCGGCGGCCAGCAACGGTTGGGGCCAGTCCCCGGCCGGCACGAGCTCGTCGGTCGGGAACGACTGGAATCGGTAGCGGAAGCCGGCCAGTGGGCCGAGGGCCAGCGCCGCTCCCGCCACCAGCATGGTCGGCGACAGCCCCAGGTGCTCGGCCGTGATCCCCATGACGACGCTGCCCACCGCGTTGCCCCCCTGGAACACCACAGGTAGAAGGACATGCCGCGGGCCTTCACCCACCCCGGCAGCGTCAGCTGGTAGAGCGAGTTGAGCGTCGACAGGGCCAGGATCCAGGCCAGTCCCCCGACCACCAGTGCCAGCGGCCACCGCCGCATCCACCGGACGTATCCGAGGACGAGGGCGACGCCGGCCAGACCGAGGGACCCGCGGTGAGGAGGGTGCCGGGGGCCAACTGGGACCGCAGCCGGGGCAGCAGGGCCGCCCCGGCGACCGCACCGATGCCGACGCATCCCAGCAGCAGGCCGTAGCCGCCCGAGCCGAGGTGCAGCTGGGACTGGGCCACCAGCGGCAGCAGTGCCCAGATCGCGCTGGCGAAGAAGACGAACAGGGCCGCCCTGAACAGGATGACGCGAAGAGCCGGGCTTTCGGCCACGTAACGACCACCGGCCCGGATGGCTTCGCCCACGTGCTCACGGGGAAGGGCCTGGGCGCGACCGCGTGCTCTTCCACCAGGCGATCACACCGATGACGGCGAGAAAGGTGGCGGCGTTGACCAGAAAGACCACTCCGGCGCTGGTGGCCGCCAACACGACTCCCCCGATGGCCGGGCCGACGGCGCGGGCCAGGTTCTGGTTCACAGCTCCGAGTGAGATGGCCTGGCGGCGCTGGTCGGGCGGGACGAGCTCGGGTTGGAGCACCTGCCAGGTCGGCGAGGTGAGGGCCTGGCCGGTGCCCACCGCGAAGATCAGGGCCAGCAGCACCCACGGGGTCACCAGTCCGGCCAGGGCCAGGACGCCGAGGGCGACGGCGGCAACCAGCATGAGTCCCTGGGTGATCAAGTAGGAACTTCCGGCGGTCCACCAGATCGCCCGCCGCTCCTGCCACCACGGCGAACAGCACGACCGGGAGACTGGCCGCCGTCTGGACCAGGGCGATGTAGGTGGCGGAGCTGGTCAGCGACAGCATGACCCACTGGGCCGCCACCGTCTGCATCCAGCTCCCGATGTTGCTGACGAACTGCGCACCCCACATGGCGGCAAAGGTCTGATGGCGGAACGGCGCCCAGGCCGAGCCCGACGTCACCGTCCCACCGTCACCTCCGGCCGGAGGTCGATCCGTACTCAATTCGTCGTGGAGACCACGCTGGCGCAGTGGCTGCATTTGATGGCAGCCAGGGGCAGATCGTCCGAGAGGCACTGGGGACAGGTCTTGGTGTCGGGGGGAGGACCGAAGACGGCGTGTCCCCGCTTCTTCATGTAGGCCCGGTACGGCACCACCAAGGCCAGGTAGATCACGGCCATGAAGATGAGGAAGTAGACGATGGCGCCGATGAACGAACCGACGTCGATGCGCTGGCCGTTGATCGTCCATCCGAGGCCGAGCGACCCGGCCTTGCCCCCGGCGGCGGCATTGACCAACGGGGTGATGATCGAATCGGTGAAGGATTTGATGAGGGTCGAGAAGGCCAGGGCCACGACCAGGCCCACGGCGATGACCACCAGCTCCCCCTGCATGAGGAAGTTCTTGAATCCCTTCATACTCCCGACCTCCTGACTCGCTCGGCTACCGACCAGCACGGCCAAACGTAGTCAGGATGACCGGTCGGGGCTCGGCCCCAACGAGAGGATCACCAACGCCACCGACGGGGGGCGCCCGGTGTCGCCGCTCGAGGACCGAGCGGCGCGCCGGCACGGCTCTCGACTCTCAGACGAGGCGCCGCTCGGTGGCCCAGCGGGTGAGCTCGTGCCGGGTGGACAGCTGGAGCTTCCGGAGCACCGACGACACGTGGGACTCGACCGTCTTGGTCGAGATGGTCAGGTCCCGGGCCACCTCTTTGTAGGTGTAGCCGCGGGCGATGAGCCGCAGGACCTCCCGCTCCCGGGGCGAGAGCTGGTCCAGCTCGGGATCGAGCCCCGACACCGGGGCGGTACCGGGCTCGTCGGCGAAGGCATCGAGCACGAACCCGGCCAGGCGCGGGGAGAAGACGGCATCGCCGGCACTCACCGTGTGGACCGCCCGGAGCAGCTCCGGGCCCGAGATGGTCTTGGTGACGTAGCCCCGGGCCCCGGCCCGGATCACCGCGATCACGTCTTCGGGGGCGTCCGACACCGACAGGGCCAGGAACCGGACCTCGGGGTGGCGGGGCAGCACCCCGGCCAGCACCGCTTGGCCGCCCCCGCCGGGCAGGTGCACGTCGAGCAGGACCACATCGGGTGTGCGCTCGGTGATCAGCTCGATGGCGGCGGCGGCCTCGTCGGCCTCCCCGACCAGTTCGACCGCCGGCCCGAGCTCGGCCCGCACCCCGGCCCGGAACATGGCGTGATCGTCGACCAGAAACACCCGGGGCCGCTCACCGGTGCTCACGCCGTCAGCTCCCGCCGGGGCATGGACAGCTCGACCTCGGTGCCCTGGCCGACAGAGGAAAGGACGGTGGCCGTGCCGTCGAACCGGGCCATCCGGGCCCGGATGGACTGGGCGATCCCCTGGCGGTCCCCGGGCACCTCGGACGGGTCGAATCCCCGGCCCCGGTCGCGCACGAACACGGTGACGCCGCGCGGCTCGACCTCGCAGTAGATCGAGACCTCGGGCGCTCCCGACCATTTGGCCGCGTTCACCGTCGCCTCCCGGGCCGCGTCCACCAGCGCCCGCAGGCGGTCGTTCAGCGGACAGTCGCCGACCACCACCACCTGGACGGTGATCCCGTGGTCGGCCTCGACCAGCTGCTGGAGGAGGCCGATGCCTTCGGCCACCGTCGACCGCCTCGGCGGCCACCGAGCCGGGGGGCCGGCCTTCGAACAGCCAGGACCGGAGCTCGCGCTCCTGGGCCCGGGCCAGTCGGACCACGTCGTGGGGATCGTCGGCCGACCGCTGGATGAGGGCCAGGGTCTGGAGGACCGAGTCGTGGACGTGGGCCGCCATCTGGGCCCGCTCCTCGGCCAGGGCCCGGGCCTGGCGCTCCGACATCAGGTCGCGTACCAGGCTGATCCACCACGGCCCGAAGATGACCACGATGGAGGCCAGGATCAACAACGCCCCCGAGACCGGCAGGAGCGTGGCCGAGGTCGGGTGACCGTCGAGCAGCAGGAACAGCCCTCCGATGCCGACCACGATCCCGAGGGCGATCCGGACGATGCACCGAGGTCCGGGTGTGCCGGTCGTGCCCGGTCCGGAACATGGGCAGCAGGTCGTCGTTGATCCACACCCGTTCGTCCTGGCTGGCGTTCCGCCGGATGAGGACGGCGACCCCGGCGGCCAGGAACAGGGGCCAGCTGAACGAGCCCACATAGCCCAGGTGGAGGCCGCGCGGACACGATCTGGATGACCACCAGGAGCGGGATGATGGCGGCGATGAGGCGGATGCCCCGGCGGTCGGCCACGGCCCGGGAGAAGATGGTGGTGGTCTCGCCCTCGAGGGGGACGAACAGCCAGGCCAGGGCGTAGATCAGGATCCCGGCCCCGCTGCCCAGGGTCAGCAGGACGAAGGCGATCCTGACCAGGGTGACGTCGATGCCGGTGGCCGCCGAGATCCCCCCGCACACGCCGGCCACCACCCGGGTGTCCCGGCTGCGACGGACGGCCCCTTCCAGTGGCGGTGCGACCGGCGGCCGGCCCGGCGCCGCCGTGCAGGCCCCAGGTGGGAGGGCCCCACGAGCCGTACCACGACCGACCCGGGCCCCAGTTGCCCCATCCGCCCTGGTCCGGGGGCGGAGGCGGGTCCGGCGGGCCGGGTGCCCCGGTGCGGGAATCGGTGGGCTTGGCGATACTCGATGATCGCGCACCGGGGCCGGGCTGGCTATCAGGGACATCCCTGACCCGACCGGGCCCCCGTCAGGGTCCGACCAGGGACGTGCCCGATACCGGATCGCCGGGCCGGCCGTCAGGCTGGCACCATGAACGCTTCCACCGCCACCAACCCCTCCCCGTCCGACCCCGGCCCCACCGGATCGGAGCCCCGACCCGAGCCGATGCGGCTCCACCGGGTCCGGTCCGGGCGCATGGTGGCCGGGGTGGCCGCCGGGCTGGCCGACTACCTCGACGTCGACCCCACCCTGGTCCGGATCGCCTTCGTCGTCCTGGCCCTGATGGGCGGCGTCGCCGTCCCCCTCTACCTGGCCGGCTGGCTCCTCATCCCCGACGAGGGGTCCGAGGTGTCGATGGCCGAGGAGATGCTCGGCCACCAGCTGTCCCACTGACCACCACCGACCCGACCGAGCCCAGGAGGACACGTCATGCGCTACCGATGGGATCCCGCCTACCCGGGCACCACCCGCCGTCCTTTCCCCGACGACCAATCGAGGCTCCGCGCCTCGGACGCCGAGCGCAACGAGGTGGCCGACCGGCTGTCACGGCACTTCGCCGACGGGCGGCTGGACCAGGTCGAGTTCAAGGCCAGGCTGGACCGGGCCATGGGGGCGGTGACCCGCGGCGATCTCAACGGTCTGTTCGACGACCTCCCCAGCCTGGCCGACGACCCGGCCCCACCCCGACCGCGGCGGCGCCTGTTCCTGCCGGCACTGGTGTTGGTGGTGCTGGTGGCCATTGCCGTCGGCTCCACCGTCTCGACCATCCACGTCTCGTGGCTGCTGGTCGTGCTGGTCGGGCTGTTCCTGTGGCACCGGGCCGGGCACCACCACGGCCATCGACGCGACGAGCCCGAGCTCCACCGTTAGCATCGGCATCCGGTGTCGACCCGCCCGAGGGGGACGTCCGATCCCCCGACGCCCCGATGAGCCCGCCCGAGGAAAGAGCATTCGATGACCATCAGCCGTCCCCACCCCCGTGCCCGCCCCCGACCCGGCGGCGGTACCGGCGGCCCAGGCCGTCGACCTGGTCAAGACCTACGGCAAGGGTGACGCCGTCGTCCGGGCCCTCGACGGCGATCACGCTGGAGCTCGAGCGGGGGCGGTTCACGGCGGTGATGGGCCCGTCGGGGTCGGGCAAGTCGACCCTCATGCACTGCATGGCCGGGCTGGACACCCCGACGTCGGGCCGGACCTTCGTCGGCGACCAGGAGATCGGGCTGCTCGACGACGCCGGCCTCACCCAGATGCGCCGGGACCGCATCGGCTTCGTGTTCCAGTCGTTCAACCTGGTCCCCACCCTGACCGCCGAGGAGAACATCACCCTCCCGGCCGACCTGGCCGGCCACAAGGTGGACCAGGAGTGGTTCGACTACCTGGTCGGCCAGCTGGGCATCGGCGACCGGCTGGCCCACCGCCCCAACGAGATGTCCGGGGGCCAGCAGCAGCGGGTGGCCTGTGCCCGGGCCCTCATGGGACGTCCGGACCTGATCTTCGCCGACGAGCCGACGGGCAACCTCGACTCGAACTCCTCGGGCGAGATGCTGGAGTTCCTCCGGCGCTCGGTGACCGAGTTCGGACAGTCCATCGTCATGGTCACCCACGACGCCCGGGGGGCGGCCTTCGCCGACCGGGTCGTCTTCCTGGCCGACGGGCGGGTGGTCGGGGAGCTCCGCGATCCGACGGTCGACTCCATCCTGGAGCAGATGAAGCGCTTGGGCGGCTGAGATGTGGAAGGTCACCTCCAAGGGCCTGCTGGCCCACAAGCTGCGCCTGGCCCTCACCGCGCTGGCCATCGTCCTCGGCGTCACCTTCATCTCCGGGACGTTCGTGCTGACCGACACCCTGCACAACACCTTCAACACCCTGTTCGGGCACGTCTACCAGAACATCGACTTCGAGGTCCGGGCCAAGGCCGCCTTCACCGACAACTCCGGAGACACCGCCGCCGCAAGGCCGTCCCCGAGTCGCTGCTGGCCACGGTGCGGTCGGTCCCCGGAGTGGCGGCGGCCGACGGGTCGGTCACCGGCTACGCCCAGTTCGTGGCGCCCGACGGCAAGGCCGTCACCACCGGGGGCGCCCCCGACCTGGGGTTCTCCTTCGACCCCGACCAGCAGATCTCCTCCCTGCAACTCAGCCGAGGGGCACGCCCCGACCACGCCCCACGACGTGGTGATGGACGCCGGCACCGCCCAGAAGTACCACTTCGAAGTGGGCCAGCACGTGCGGGTCCTGCTGCTCGGTCCTCCCGAGACCTTCACCCTCACCGGCATCGTGCGGTTCGGCACGGCCGACAACCTGGCCGGGGCCACCCTGGCCGCGTTCTCGCTGCCCACGGCCCAGCAGCTGTTCGGGCTCACCGGCCAGTTCGACGCCATCGACGTGGTGGCGGCACCGGGGGCGGACAAGTCGACCGTCCAGCACGACATCGCCCGGGTGCTGCCGCCCGGCGTGGAGGTGGTGACCGGTCAGACGGTGGCCGCCGAGCAGACCAACGACATCAACCAGGCGCTCTCCTTCTTCTCCACCGCCCTGCTGGTCTTCGCCTTCATCTCCCTGTTCGTCGGCGGCTTCACCATCTTCAACACCTTCTCGATCATCGTGGGCCAGCGGACCCGCGAGCTGGCCCTGCTGCGCATCGTCGGGGCCAGCCGACGCCAGCTGTTCCGCTCGGTGCTGCTCGAGGCGGCCATCGTCGGGGTGCGTGGCGTCACTGGTCGGCCTCGGGCTCGGGGTGCTGGCCGCGGTGGGGCTCGAAGAGCTCCTCAAGGCGTTCGGCATCACCCTGCCCACCGGCTCGTTGGTCTTCGAGACCCGGACCGTGATCGTGGCCCTGGCCGTGGGCGTGGGAGTGACGGTGGTCTCGGCCGTCAGCCCGGCCCGTCGGGCCATCCGCATCCCGCCGGTGGCCGCCCTGGCCGACCACCAGTCCGGAGGACCAGGAGTCGTCCCGGCGACGTATCGCCATCGGCACCGTGATCGGCCTGCTCGGGGTGGTGGCCCTGCTGGCCGGGCTCAGCAAGCCGGCCATCCAGCTGGTCGGGCTGGGGGCGGTGGCCGTGTTCATCGGCATCGGCATGCTGGCGCCCCTGGTGGCCCGACCGATGTCGAGCGTGCTCGGTCGCCCCCTGGCCCGACTGCTGGGGACGGCCGGCAAGCTGGGTCGGGAGAACTCCATGCGCAGCCCCCGCCGGACGGCCCAGACCTCCTCGGCCCTGATGGTCGGCCTGGCCCTGGTCTCGACCATGGCCGTCTTCGGCGCCTCGCTGTCCAAGTCGGCGACCAGCAGCGTGGACGACGCCATCAGCGCCGACTACATCATCACCCCGTCGTCCATGGGGGCCGGCGGCTTCTCCAACGCGGTGGCACCGACGGCGGCGGCGGTCCCCGGGGTCAGCTCGGTGTCGATCGGTCTACAGCGGGCAGTTCGAGCTGCGGGGCGCGGTGGACTCCGTCACCGCCGTGTCGACCACCAACCTGCGGCGGACCGTCATCCTGAACATGGTCCACGGCTCGGGCGCGCCCGCCCTGGCCGCGGGGCGACCTGCTCATCGACACCACCACCGCCAACACCAAGCACCTCTCGGTGGGCTCGGTGGTGCCGGTCACCTTCGCCCAGACCGGGAGGACCACCATGCGGGTGGGGGGCATGTTCAAGCCCAACGCCCTCATCGGCAGCTACCTGGTCGGGGACGGCTTCTTCCTGTCCCACTTCGCCAACCCCCTGCCGGTGGCGGTGCTGGTCCGGACCGGAGGAACGGCGGCGACCGGGCGGCCCTGGTCCACGGGCCTGCCGGCCTACCCCGACCTCAAGATCCAGACCCGGGCCGCGTTCGAGAAGTCCCAGCAGGCCCAGGTCAACCAGCTGCTCGGCCTGGTCTACGTCCTGTTGGCCCTGGCCATCGTCATCGCCATGATCGGGATCGTCAACACCCTCATGCTCTCGGTGTTCGAGCGCACCCACGAGATCGGCCTGCTCCGGGCGGTCGGGATGCGGCGGCGCCAGGTCCGATCCATGATCCGGTCCGAGTCGGTCATCCTGGCCCTGTTCGGCGCCATCATCGGGGTCGTGGTCGGCACCGGGCTCGGGATCGCCTTCGCCTCGTCCCTCAAGCAGCAGGGCATCACCGACATCGTGGTCCCGGTCGGCAGCCTGATCGTCTTCCTGGTGCTGGCGGCCCTGCTCGGGCCTGGGCGCGGCCAGCTGGCCGGCCCGACGGGCGGCCCGGCTCAACGTGCTGGACGCCATCGCCGCCGAGTAGACGGTCCGGAGCCGGACGGGTTGCCCGGCGGCCCCCGGGGCGTGGCCGAGCAACCCGGACCCCGGGCTAGCCGGCGACGGCTATCCCCACCACCGGTGCGTTCAGAGGCTGACCGCCCTTGGAGCCGTAGAAGGCGGTGTTGTAGGTGAACACCCCGCCGTCGGAGGCGACCAGGTAGTAGCCGGACCCGTTGGTGGCCGGGCTCAAGCCCACGATCGGACTGTTCAGGTGGGTCCCGCCGGCCGAGCCGTGGAAAGGGGCGTTGTAGGTGTAGATGCCGCCGTCCGAGCCGGCCTCCCAGTAGCCACCGGTGGCCGAGTCGACGCCGATACCGACCACGGGGGCGTTGAGGCTGGGCAGGGTGTTGGCCCCCCCTGGTACCGGGCGTCGCCGAAGGCGTAGACGGCACCGGTCGAGGAGACCAGGTAGTAGCCCTTGTTGGTGGCCGTGGCGGCGATGCCCACCACGTTGCCCACGTGTTCACCGAGCCCGGGCACCGAACCCAGGTACGGGGCGTCGAAGGCGTATACCCCGCCGTCGGATCCGACCAGCCAGTAGCCGCCGGTGGTGTCGTCGGCAGCGATGCCCACGATGTTGGTCACGTGCTGGCCCAGGGCCGGGACCGAACCGTGGAACCCGGCGTCACCGTAGGCGAAGACCCCACCGTCCTTGGCCGCCATCCAATAGCCCTTGCCGTCGTTGGTCGAGGCCATGGCCACCACCGGTTGGCTCAGGTGGATGTTGCCGGTCGATCCGAAGAAGGCGGAGTCGAAGGTGAACACCCCGCCGTCACTGCCCACCAACCAGTACCCGTTACTGGCCGCCGGGGTCGGCGTCGGGGTGGGCGTGGGAGTGGGAGTCGGCGTGGGAGGAGTGGGGCAGGCGGTGAAGGAGGCCACCACCGAGCCGGCCCCGGTGGCCGCCGTGGTGTCGTCCACGGTGGCACCCGAGGGGGCCAGGTTGGAGCCACCGCCGCCGGCACCGCCGTGAAAATCATTGTCGTCGCCGCCGCTGCCGCCGCCGAACAGGCCGCCACCGCCACCGCCGCCGCCACCAAAGGACGACTGTCCGGTTCCGCCCACCATGCCGACCCCGGGTGCCCCGTTGCCGTTGAGATTGCCGACCCCGGCGGTACCCGGACCGGTCTGTGTGGCTCCGCCTCCGCCGCTGGTGGATTCGTACGGTCCGGGAGTACCGTTCCCTCCGGTCGGTCCCCCGGTACCGCCGGCGGTGACCAGCGAGCCACCTTGCGAGGTACTGCCGAGGCCGCTACCGCCGCCTCCGGCGGCGATGATGGTCGGGCTGGTCCCTCCATTGATGGTCACCATCGACGCCCCGCCTCCGCCTCCGGCTGGATTGGGGGGTACGTCGTTGGTCGATCCGCCGGCACCACCCGAGGCCACGCCACCGCTGAGGCCACCGGCCGGCGTGCCGCCCGCACCTCCGACCGCTACGGAATAGCTCTCTCCCGCCGTCATCGCCACCGTGGCAGTGACCTCGCCACCGAGACCGCCCTCGGAACCGCCCCCCTGGCCGCCGATGGCGTCGAAGGTGACATCGCAGACGCCGGCGGGGACCGTAGCGCCGACCGTGGCGGCGGCGTTGGTATAGGTCACCGGGGCTGGGGTCGGCGTCACCGCGAACGCGGTGCCGGCACCGGCCAACAGTCCGAGTCCGGACAGAGCTGCCGCCGTGCCCAGTACGCCAGCAAGCGATAACCGGACCGTTGTCCGAAGGGGAAGGCGTCGGCGCAGTGGAGACTCCATGTCTTGAACACTCTCTCTCTCGATTGAACGCAGCCGTCCGAGAGTAGGTGGGCGCCGTGCGCCACGCGCGGACCGTTGGTCCTTGGAATTACGTGAGAGGATCTTCTGCGCAAGGGCGACCAGGTGGCGGGCACGATGCGCGGTCAGTAGGTTTCTTTTCGCATCTTGCTGGCCAAGGGGGAAGCAATGTCAGACAACTTGCGGCTGCTGGCCAACTACAGCGCCGCCATGGACTCGGGCGACACCGATGCTGTCTTCCAGTTCTGGTCCGAGGACTTCCACAGTCATGTGACCGAACGGGTCAGCCCCGAGCGGGTCGGTACCGACGTGCGGGGAGAGGAAGTGCAGTGGTGGAAGCAGGCCCGATCCGCCTTTCCCGACATGGCCTTCACCGTCGACCTGCTGATCGAGTCAGACGACCTGGTCGTCTCCAACTGGACCGTCAAAGGAACCCACACCGGGACGCCCTTCTACGACGTCCCACCCTCGGGCCGACCGGTGACCATCAATGGAACGGCGATCTTGCGGATCCGTGACGGCCGGATCGTCGAGCACTGGGGAGGTCCCCACTGCCAAAAGGGCCTCGGCCTGATCAATGCAACCTGAGATCTGAGTCCCGGCGCCGCCGGGCTGCCAACCGATCGGTAGCGGATGGACGGCCTGAGGCCCATGGGCATAAGGGCACCGACCGCGTTACGGTTCTCGCCCAGTGGCTGGCCTCGTCCGACCAGCACGGCGATGCAACCGGTAGGCCCATCAGTGAAGGCGAACAGAAGGCATTGGAGCTCCCGTGAAATTCACCGTCACCTACCCCTTGATCACCCATCCGGCCAGCCCGGAGCTCATGACGAGACAAGCCGTCACCGAGTTCGCCCGGACGGCCGAGGCCGCCGGTTTCGACGGAATCGGATTCACCGACCATCCGGCCCCGACCGACCGGTGGCTCACGTCCGGCGGGCACGATGCCCTGGATCCCTATGTGGCACTGACATTCTGCGCAGCGGTGACGGAACGGATCCGCCTCATACCCAACATCGCCGTGCTCCCGTACCGACACCCTCTCATCGTGGCCAAGACGGTGGCCACCATGGCCATGTTGTCCGACGACCGTTTCACCCTGGCGGTGGCCACCGGCTACCTGCGTAGCGAGTACCGGGGACTGGGCATCGACTTCGAACAACGCAACGCTCTGTTCGACCAGGCCATCGACGTCCTGCGTGGCATGTGGACCCAGGACGACTTCACCTTCGAAGGGATCGGCATCGACGCCAAAGGTCTCAACGCCAACCCCAAGCCCCGGGTGGCCGTACCGATCTGGATCGGTGGCAACAGCAAGCTGTCCCGGCTCCGGGTGGCCCGTTACGGAGACGGCTGGACGCCCTTCCCGGCGCCGAAGTCCATGTCGGCCACCACCAAGACGCCGGCCCTCGAGACGGTCGGGGATCTTTCGGCCATGCTCGACGAGCTCTGGCAGTTCATCGATGAAGAAGGCCGTGACCGATCGGACATAGACGTCGCATTCGGCACGCCCGAAGGAGGCCGGCTCGACGAGCACTTCAACGCTGACGCCCACCTGGCCGCGCTGGACGAGTTGGCCGAGCTGGGCGTTACCTGGGTCGGACTTTCCGTTCCCGGCGCATCGCTCTCGCAGTCCCTCGAGGGGCTGGAGCGCTACGGCACCTCGGTGATCGCCCCCTCCCGGTCGTGACCGGCGCCGCTCACGGTGGCCGGTTCATCGACCCGGACAACCACGGCGTCTGTCGGCAATCAGCACGCTCCCCGACGCAGCTCCACCACGCTCACAGGTCGCCGTCGGCGCCCCAGCCGAGCTCGTCGGCCAGCAACAGGAGCACCCGGTTGGGCAGCCGTTCGCCGCGCTCGAGCAGCTTGAGGCAACCCTGCACATAGAGCTTCCGGGCCTCTTCGACTCCCCGGGTCTGGATGCGCCCGGTGGCGGGAGGGCGGATGCCGATGATCTCAGCCAGGTCGGACGACTGGCCGTCCGGGTCGGGCTCGTCGAGGAGGGACTGGATGGCGCGCACCATGTACCTCCTCGGGGGCGAGCCCTGCTCCCATCTGGCCACCGACTGCTGGGTCACGCCCAGTTGATCGGCCAGCTCACGCTGGGTCATCCCGTGCCGCAAGCGATAGGTGCGGATCCGCTCGGCGAGCCCGTCCGGCGGCTCCACTGAGTACTCATTTGTATCCACTGCTTGTCCACGGTACTCGCCAGGTCGGGGATCTGACAAGGCCCGGCCTCAGCCGTGAGTGTGCCGCGTGTCGAACTACAAAGATGTCGTTCACTCGCTCCGGATACTGGTGAGTGGGGTGGTTCCTCCGGAGCACTCTGGTTTGCCCCCCTTCACGCCCGCCACCAACAGGCACCCGATGTCCCTACCGGTCGGTGGTGCCGCTCCCGGCTGGTAGGTCGGCATCCATGCGGTGCTCCGGTCCCGACCGACCGTGATGTGCAGGGGACCGAATCAGTCGTGGCGTAATCTCGATTTGTGACTCCGAACACCGCAAAACCCGGTCAGAGCGTCTTTCAGCTCCGAATCCATTTGGCCGACGTCAACCCGGTGGTATGGAGGCGGGTACTGGTGCCCGGGGCCGCGAAAATGGCCAAACTGAGCGAGATGTTGCTGGCCACCATGGGCTGGACCAACTCGCACCTCCACGCTTTCGAGGTGGGCGAGAAGCGCTACGGGATGTGCTTCGACGACTACCCCGACGACGAGATCGACGAGAAGGGCGTGACCGTCTTGGAGGCCCTCGAAGGGGAGCCTCGGTTCGCTTACGAATACGACTTCGGCGACAGCTGGGACCACGACGTGGTCATCGAGGCGCTGACCTGGTCGCATCTCGGGTTGAAGTTCGGCGTGTGCATCGACGGCCAGAACGCCTGCCCACCCGAGGACGTGGGTGGCACCTTCGGGTATCGAGCGTTCCTCGAGGCCATCGCCGACCCCGGGAACGAGGAACACGACGACTACCTCGAATGGGTGGGCGGCTCCTTCGACCCGGCCGGGTTCGACCTGGGCGCGGCCAATGCCGCCCTGCAGAGGATCCGCTGACCGGGCGACAGCTCTCGTACCCGCCCTCGGGCCCCGTTGACCGAGACTAGCCGTTCGGCTACTTTGGCCGACGCGTCACCCGGCCGGTGGCGGTACGAAAGGCGGTCCCGTCATGGCAGACATCGACGACAACATCAAAGAGACGTTGTCCGACGTTCGGAAAGTCGGCGCCAACTACGAGGAGCATCAGCAAGAGGTCGGACTGGACATCCCGGTCGATCTGGTGCACTTCAAGAAGTTCCCGGTGGTCGACCCGCCTGGCACGTACAAGAAAGTCGGCCACGATTTGCGGGCCGACATCAGCCCCGACGACAGCCTCGAACTACCGGACTACAGCGGTCCGTTCAACCAGAACCTGAGATTCTCGGACTTTTCGAATGACGCGCTCATCAACCTGTTGGGATTGAGCGACGAGTACTACCGGGTGTGCATCGAAGGCTGGGCGGACTCGGTGGCCGAGCGGTACGGGCGCGACGACATGCACCGCATCCAGTCAGAGGCGTGGCGAGACATGATCCTCCCCCAACTGGGTGTGATGATCGACAGCTGGATGGAGCTGGCCGAGGATGAGGCCGAAGCTCTGATCACCGAGACGGGAATGGAGGTCGCGGCCCAGATCGAGGCGGGCGGCACCGTCCTCGTCAACCCTTACAAACCCCAGCCGGAATGGGTCAAGTACTCGAAGGAGCGGCTGGTGAAGCTGGCCCTCGGCAGCCACGAATACCTGCTGGCGGCGATCGAGTCGTGGGCCTTTGCCATTGTCATGAGAGACGGCCTGGACGAGATGTTCGCCTTCCAGTGGGCCCTGTGGAGTGAGAAGTTGCTGCCGGCGGCCAAGGACATCAAGTCGCGGTGGATGGGCATCTCGGGTAACACCGTCGAGGCGTTCATGAAGGACGTCCAGGTGGATTCGACCTCGTTCCCGGGCAAGGCCTTCGAGCTCACCTTCGAGATGCCCGAGGAGGAAGTGGGGATATTCACCTTCAACAAATGCGTCTCGGTCGATCAATGGGAAGCGATGGGTCGTCCCGACATCGCCGAGAAGGCCTCGCACACCTCGTGCCCGGCCGCCATCATCGAGACGGCGAAGATGTACAACCCCAACATGAAAGTCGAGATCTTGGCCATCCCGCCCCGTGTCGGCAAAGACGACGTCTGCTGCAAGTGGCGGCTGTCTATTCGAGACGAGTCAGATCCCGACTACGTGCCCACCGACGAGAACAGGGCTTAGCTACCGACTCCGCAAGTCCGAAAGCGGTCACGTCCCCGATCTCGGGGTCCGGGCCGGGAGCAGCCGGTCGGCCAACCGTTGAAGCTGGGTCCGGAGCGTCTCGTCGTCGAGCCCGGCCACGAGGGGGTGCACGACCGTACCGCTGATGGCGGCCGTGACCATGGCCGTCGAGACGCGGGCTTCGTGCCCGATCTCGTCACCCATGAGGACCCGGCTCATCCGGTCCATGACGCGGCGGAACGACTCGTGGTCGGTGAAGAAACGGACGATGACCGGATCGTTCAAGATGGAACTCACCGTGCGCCGGTGGGCCACGGCGAGGTCGACCATCCCGGTCAGCAGCGACGTGCGGGCCCGGGCCGGCGACGGCTCAGCCTCGGCGGCTCTGACCACTACCTCGACCCGGGCCAGCTCGGCTTCGGCGGCGGCGAGAATGATCTCGTCCTTGGTGTGGTACTGGTGGTAGACCGCGGCCTTGGTCACGCCGAGGGTGTCGGCGATCATCTGCAACGAGGTCCCTCCGACGCCGTTGCGGGCGAACAGCTCCAGGGCGGCGCTGATGATCCGGTCCTGGGCCGGGCTGGGCCCGGGCTGGGCCGGATGTCCCGGGACCGAAGCCGTTCGATCTCCCATTCGGCCAGAGTAACCAGTGGGCCGGCCACCGCCGGGTAGTCCGGTCTGGCCACCGGGGGTCCAGAACCGGCGGCCCCCCCAAGCACCGTGACCCCGATGGTGCGACCTCGGAGCTGGTCTGAAGGCGGCGTCGGTCCCCGGCCAGCAGCTGCAGGAACCGACGATGATGCCGTGAGTGGGGGGAATCCACATTCGGGTCTACCCGGCATCGGACCCCGTCAAACACAACTCTCCGGGGCAGCCATCGGGGCGGACGAGACCTGCGTCATCCCAGGTGGGTCGTTCCTGAGCTGTTTTCCCTGGCAGTCGGATGGGTACAGCCACCGCCCCGCTCGATCGGTTCGTTGCCCGGCCGTCCCAGACCACATCGCCGATCGAGTCTGTGTCGACACGTCCGATCTGTACCGCATTATCGCGGCTCCCAGTTCGACGAGACGGTCCCCGAGGGAGAGGAAGAAGCGAATGGGTAGTGAACTGCATGGGATCAAGGTTGCATTCGTCGTCTGCAACGAGGGCATCGAAGAGGCTGAGCTACGCCGGCCCTGGGCTCACGTCGAGGCCGGCGCCCTCGGCCGCGGTTGATCCCGTCGCCACGGGGTACGGCATGGCCATGGACACCAGTATTGAACGCGAGACGAAGCTGGACGCCGATTTCGATTTCACCCTCCCCGATCTCCGGGGGATGGTCCCCCGGACTTCGGTCCTGCCGCCCCAGCGCCTGTGGTCCACGTACTTCGATTCGGCCGACCTCCGCCTCTGGGCCGGGAGGATCACCCTCCGTCACCGCCGAGGCGAAGAGGAGGGGCCGGGCATCTGGACGCTGAAGCTCCCGCTTCGACACGATGCATCGGAGACGGTGCGCTCGGAGTACACCTGGGTCGGGCCGGCGGGCTCGGTTCCCCCCGAAGCCCAGGAGATCCTGGTCGGTGTGGTCCGGCGCCAACCGCTCAAGGTGGCGGCCGAGTTGGAGTGCATACGGCGGCGGATTGCCCTCACCGATGAGCGGGGTGGACTCATCGGGGAGATCGACGACGACTCCGTCACCGTGCACGGCGGCCACCAGGACGGTCTCCGGTTCCACCAGGTCGAGCTGGAGACGGCGACCGACGACGACCGGGTGGCGATGGTGCTGGACCGCCTGGTGGATGCCGGTGCCCGCCCGGGTTCGGCCGGCCCCAAACTGGGCCGGGCCCTCGGTCTGACCGAGGGAGACGATCCGGTCGAGTCGGACCGGAAGCCCACGGTGAAGGACCTGGTGCGGCGGGGAATCGGATCATCGCTGCGCCGTCTGGTCGACCACGACTACCGGCTCAGGTTGGACCCCTCCGATCCGCCTCCCGAAGCCATCCACCAGGCCCGGGTGGCGTCGCGTCGCCTGCGCTCGGACCTCAAGACGGTCGGCGACATCCTCGACCCGGTCTGGCTCCGGCACACCCGTGACGATCTCCAATGGCTGGGATCGGCCCTGGGTGAGGTCCGGGACTGCGACGTGCTCGCCGGCTATTTGGCCGACCAGCGCCGGCGGGGCAGCATCGACGGCGAAGGCCAGGCCGTACTGGCGGCTCTGCTCCGACGGGAGCGGGCCGAGGCGTGCCGGGGGGTGGCCCAGGTCATCCGCAGTGACCGGTACGTCACCCTGTTGGACAAGCTGCACGCAGCCGCAGAGAATCCCCCGATGGCCCACCCGTCGGTGTCGACCGAGCTCGCCCAGGAGGTGCTTCCGCCCCTGGTGGGCGGGAGTTGGCGCAGACTGTCGAAGGCGGCCCGGAGAGCCGAACGCCGACCCACCGACCGGCGTCTCCACAACGTCCGGATCCGCGCCAAGCAGGTGCGGTATGCCGCCGAGCTCCTCTCGCCGGCGGTCGGGAAGCAGGCCCGGTCGACGGCCGAGGAGGCCAAGCGCCTCCAGACGCTCCTGGGCCATCACCAGGACGCAGTGGTGGCCCAACGGTGGCTGCGTCGTCAGGCCGAGACCGGCCCCGGGTTGGTCGGCTTCGCCGCCGGCCAGCTGGCGGCCGATCAGCGGAGGCGGCAACTGGAGGCCAGGGCCGGCTGGGTGTCCAGATGGCGTGGCCTCGACCGGGCCAAACGACGTCGTTGGCTGACTTCACCGTCATGAGGGCACAACCCGGTTCTCGCCCACCGACGGACCGAACCCTCACCTGAGCGAGAAATGAAGGAGGATCGAAACATGCAGCCCCACCTGCCCCAACCGCGGGGACCGGTCAGTGCCGTGCTCAGCGACATCTTGTCCCGCCGGCCCGGAAGCTTTCCCGACATCCGAACCATGGGGACGGAACCGGTGGCGGAAGAAGACCTCCAGCTCGCCCTCCACATCTGTTACGGACTCCACTACGACGGTTTTGCCGGCGTCCCGGAGGAGTGGGAATGGGCGCCCGGTCTGCTTGCTCTGCGCCACCGCTTGGAGGACGTGTTCCTGCACAGCCTGTTGGAGGAGTCACGCATTCGACGGATCAGCCCCGGCATTCGGGTGGAGACAGCGCAACTTGGCCACCGGTTGCAGAATCTCCTGAGCGACGAGTCCGGACCCTCGCTTTCGAGCTATCTCTGCGAGCGGGGTGACGCCGAGACGTTGACCGAGTTCGTCATCCATCGCAGCATCTACCAGCGCAAGGAGGCCGACCCCCACACGTGGGCCATTCCCCGAATACGAGGACGAGCCAAATCAGCCCTGGTACACCTCCAAACCGATGAATACGGCCGGGGGAAGCCCGGGCGGTCCCACGCCGAGCTGTTTGCCGTGACCATGGCTTCGCTCGATCTGGACCCGACGCCCGGGGCCTACATCGACCAGGTTCCCGGCGTCACGCTGGCCACCGACAACCTCGTCTCGTTCTTCGGTCTCCACCGACGCTGGCGGGGTGCGCTGGTGGGTCACTTGGCGGCATTCGAGATGACCTCGGTCGTCCCGATGTCGCGTTACGCCTCCGCCATCCGCCGAATTCTTCCGGGTGAGGCAGGGGCGGAGTTCTACGACGTGCACGTCGAAGCCGACGTCGCCCACGCGGGGATCGCGGCCACCGACCTGGTGGTCGGACTGACCGAATCAGACCCGGTGGCGGCAGCCGACGTCCTCTTCGGGGCGGCCTCACTGCTCGGGTTGGAACGACAGTTCGCCAACCACCTGCTCGACAGTTGGGCGTTGGGGGCGTCCTCTCTGTATCTGCCGCCCTCGGTCGAGTGCCCGCCTCTGTCGACCCACCGACAAGTCCTGTGCCTGCAGGACTTGCGGCTGGATCAGGACCGCCGGCCCGAGGCACCGGATTCCTACGGCTCGGAGAACATTCGGAACTGAAGCTGCCGTCCCCGCCTCCCAGTGGGGGGTCGTTGAACCGCCCGGCCGCTCCGGCCTCCTACCCGCCCGTGCCGGCCGGTGCCCCGGCCCCGATCTGCTGGTGGAGCGCCTTCAGGGTGGCGACGTAGATCTCCGAGAAGGTGGGGAACGGTTGGATGGTGTCCCGTAGCACCTCGAGTGGCACCTTGGCCCTGATGGCCAGCGTGGCCTGCTGCAGCCACTCGCCCGCCTCCGGTCCCAAGGCGTAGGCGCCGGTCAACAGCTCGCCGTCGCTGAGGAGGGTCAGGAATCCCTTCGATTGGGCGTAGGCGTGGGTGTACGTGGCGGTCTTGGCCACCTCGGAGAGGGGGGTGGTGGCGCTGAAGGCGGCGTCGGCGGCGCCCACCGACGCGGCCTGGGGGTCGGTGTAGACGACGTCGGGAATGGCCTCGTAGTTGGCCTGACGGGGTTGACCGAGGATGTTGGCGGCGACCACCTCGCCCTGGTACTTCCCGACGTGGGTCAGCAGCCGCACCCCGGTGACGTCGCCAATAGCCCACAGATTGTCGCCGATCCGCAAGTCGGCCTCGACCGGGATGCCGTGCTTGTCAGCGTGGACGCCCACCGTCTCGAGGCCGATTCCGTCCACCCGGGGGCGTCGGCCGGTGGACACGAGCAGGTGGTCGCCGCGCACTTCGCGGCCGTCCTCGAGCACCAGGACGTAGTCCTTGCCGTGGCGTCGGGCCGCCGTGGCCTGGCTGCCCAACATCAGTTCGACCCCGTCCCGGCGTAACACCTCGCCCAGCGCCTCGCCCAGCGCCGTCGGCTCCCGGGCCAGCAGGTGATCCGCCGCTTCGACCACGGCCACCTCGCCACCCAGGCGGCGCACGGCCTGGGCCATTTCGGCGCCGACCGGTCCACCGCCCAGTATCACCAGGCGCCGGGGTACGGCCTTCATACCGGTCACCTCGCGATTGCTCCAGACACCCTCCAGGTCGGCCAGGCCCGGGACCGGTGGCACCACCGGATCCGAGCCGGTGGCCACGACGATGTGGTCGGCGGTGTGGGGCACACCGTCCACTTCGACCACACCTGCCCCGGCCAGCCGGCCCGTGCCCCGCAGCAGGTCGATACCCTTGTCGGCCAGCCACTTCACCTGGCCGTCATCGGAGTAGTTCGAGACCATGAAATCGCGGTAGGCCAGGGCCGCCTGGACGTCGACGTGGGCGGGGGCGGCCGCCTCCCGTGCCTCCTGGGCCGCCTCCCCGGGGCGGAGCAGCGTCTTGGAAGGGATGCAGGCGTAGTAGGAACACTCGCCGCCGGCCAGCTGTCGTTCGACCACCGCCACCCGCAGTCCACCATCGGCCAGCTCGCCGGCGCAGTGCTCCCCCGGGGAGCCGGCGCCGAGGACGATGACGTCGTAGTCGCTCACGAACCGGACCCGGGGCTGGACTGGCCGGAAGCCCCGGACTGCTCGTCCACCATGAATTCCGCGTACCAACCCGGCCAGTCTGGGTCAGGATGGCCGAGCTCTTTTTCGTGGCGGCCGTGAGCCTCCTCGGCTCGCCGGAGAGCGGCGGCCAGATCGGCGGGGGAATCGTAGGTGGCTGGCATCGGAATACCTCCTGGTGATTGAGAGCGGCCGACCGGCGATCGCCAGCTCTCGGTGCGGTGCGGTCAGCGCCCCGGAAGGCGCGTCGTCACTTCTTGAAGAAACCAACTGTTGCCGTCGGGATCGCTGAACGAGGCGAAGGAGGCATAGCTGTGGTGGTCCGGAGCCGGACCCGGTACGCGTGCCTCGGTGCCGGCGTGGTGGAACACCCCACCGGCGTCATGGAACACGTCGCTCACCTCGACACCCCGGTCCACCAGGTCGGCCCGGGCCGCCTCGATATCGGTGACGGTGAGCTGCAGGCCTTCGGTCGAGCCCGGCGCGGCCGAGGTGAGCCCACTGCCGAAGATGAGCGAGCAGGCCGAGCCCGGCGGCGTCAGCTGCACCACCCGGAATCCGCCCTCGCCGGGGAAGTCGGCGTCGAGGCGCCACCCCAGCGACTGGTAGAAGCCCTTGGCCCGATCGACATCGGATACCGGGATCACCACCACTTCGAGCTTGAAGTCCACCACCGCAGCCAGCTCCTCTCCGTCAGGGCTGATAGCCAGTGCCCCGCCATGGGAGCCGCTCCACGCACACCTTCGCGCCACCCGTCGTCGAAGTCCAGGCCGGTATCCGAACCGGTGGCGACCACGTTGCGAATGGCGATGGCCTGTTCCGGGCCGATCGCGGCCGCGGTCAAGCCGGGTTCCGATCCGACGGTCCCGACGTGCCGGAGGCAGTTCCAGCCGGCGATTTCTGTTGGGCTTCCGTCTCCGAGATGGCCCAGGCCGCGTTGACGAGACCGATGTGGCTGAAGGCTTGGGGAAAGTTGCCGAGGAGCTCTCCACTGGCCGGATCGACCTCCTCGGCCAGGAGGCCGACGTCGTTGACGAAGGCTGCCGCCCGTTCGAAGACGGCGCGGGCCCGGGCCGTCTGTCCGGCCCGGGCCAGGGCCTGGGCCAGCCAGAAGGTGCACAGCAGGAAGGTGCCTTCTTGGCCGTCGAGCCCGTCGTGGGACCGGTAGCGGTACACGAGTCCCCGGTCATCGGTGAGACGTTCTTCGGTGGCTTTGATGGTGGCCACCACTCGGGCCTCGTCGGGGGGAAGGAAGCCCACCAGTGGCAGCATCAGATTGGAGGCGTCGAGGTCGTCCGAGCCGAAGGACTGGGTGAAGGCTTGGGCCTGCTCGCTCCAGCCCTTGGTCAGGATCGCCTCACGGATCTCGGCCTGGGTCTGCTTCCAGGCCTCGACTCGGTCGGAGGCGTCGAGAGGGTCGGCCAAGGTCACCGCCCGGTCGAGGGCCACCCAGCACATGAGCTTGGAGTACAAGAAGTCCCGGGGCTCGCCCCGAACCTCCCAGATCCCCTGGTCCTTTTCCTGCCAGCGCCGGGCCGCGGCCTCGGCCAGCTGGACGAAGAACCGTCGCGTGGTCGGGGCCAGATCAGGGGGCGCACCCCACTTGTCCGGGGCGGCCATGGGCCCGACCCGGGGAGTGGGGTCGAAGACGTGGTCCGAGAGGCGGTCCACCGCGCTCAGCAATTCGCCGTAGACGTCGAGCTGGCGCTGGTTCCAGGCTCCGTTGCCGACCCGGACCGGGGCCGAGTGTCGCCACCCCTCCAGGTGCGGCAGCTCCCGCTCGGTCAGGTCCCGTTCGCCGCCGATGCCGAACATGATCTGCAGGCCGTCGCCCCGGTCGAGGGAGCCGGCGGCCGAGGCGGTCATGTAGTCGAAGAACTCATTGGCCTCGTCGGGACAGGCCGCCACCCACAGGGCCTGGATGGTGAAGGAGGCGTCCCGGACCCAGGTGTAGCGGTAGTCCCAGTTCCGGGCGCCGCCCACCGCCTCCGGCAGCGACGTGGTAGCCGCGGCGCAGATGGCGCCGGTGGGGGCAAAGGAGAGTGACTGGAGCACCCGCCCGCTGTGGTGCACCAGATCCCGCCACGGGCCCACGTAGGCCTGGTGGAGCTCCGACCACGACTCCCAGGCCGACACGGTGTCCGCCAGTCGTGCTTCTATCTCCGACTGGCTCCAGACCTTGGCCGACTCGGCGTCGGCCCGCATGTGGTGATGCAGGGCGAAGCCAGCGCTCTCGCCCTGGTGAAGCCGGAGCCGGCCCGAGACCGCCGACCGGTCGACGGTCAGGGCCACGGGAGAAGAGAGGACCAGCACGTCGGCGCCCCCGAACGCGGTCACTCCACCGGCGACAACATCGTGCAGGGGCTGGACCAGCCCGTACTCGGGGCGGGGGACGTACTCCAGGGACAACTCGACCTCTCCGTCGACGCAGGTCGCCCGGCGGAGCAGCAGGTGGGGCGCACCCCGGCCGAGCTGGTGTCCCCGGTTGCCGTCGCCCATGGCCAGGGCGTCGGTGATGGCAATCGTGCCCGTCGGTGTGCGGAAGGTGGTCTCCAACACCATGGTGCGGTCGAGGTAGCGGCGAGTCACCTGGGTGGCGTCGGTGGCCTGGATCGACCAGTGGCCGGCTTGGTCACCGAGGAGGCGGCCGAAGATCGACGGGCTGTCGAAGCGGGGGAAGCACAACCAGTCGATCGACCCGTCCCGGCTCACCAGCGCCGCGCTGTGGCGATCCGAGAGGAGGGCATAGTCGGCTATGGGGGTCGTGCTCATGTGAGCTCCTTCGCCGGTATCGGTGGGATCGGTGGGTGGCAGCTCTCCTGGAGTGTCGGGCCCCGCCCATGGTGGTCCGAGACCCGAGCCGTCAACCGGGGATGCCAGCGTACCCAGCCCCGAGAGACGGGGACCGAACCGGCCGGTGGGCTCCGACGAGGGCGAGCGAACCCGGTCGACCACGTCAATGGTGGAGGCCCGGTTCACTACGCTAATGTCGCCACGGCAGCCTTCCTCACCCCGACGGGGTGACTTGGACGTGTGCCGGAAGAGTCCTACTTCGAGACATGGCGGCGTTGGGTCAGTCCCCATCGCGTCGGGAGGTCCACCAACCATGGGGATCCACCAACCTGACCAGGCCACCTTCAGATCGGTTCTGCCCGAGGACATCGACTGGAAGCCGTTCCCGGCCTTCCCGCCGTCGGTGCGCCTGGCCGTCGTGGTCGGCGAGCCTTCCGAACCGGGGCCCTACGTCATCAGGGTCAAGGTCCCCTCGGGCGTCAAGCTGATGCCGCACCGGCACCCAGAGGACCGGGTCTACACGGTCATGTCCGGCGTGTTCTACATCGGACTGGGGAGCCAGTTCGACGACGAAGAGCTGCAGGCGTACCCGCCCGGTGCCGTGGTCGTGCTCCCCGGCGGTACCCCTCATTTCCACTGGGCCAAGTCCGGCGCCTACGTCACCCAGGTGTCGGCCATCGGGCCGCTCGGTCTCGACTACCTCGACCCCCTCGACGACCCGCGGAACAAGTGAGGATGGCCTCCTGCACTGACAGCGATGCCGACTATGACGATTCCGCCGCCGAGGTGGGGCGACCGAACCAACGAAAGAGACGGTGATCCATGCGATCCGACATCAAACCCGGCGGCACCTTCCCCGACTACTCCCTGCCGGATCACACCAACACGGTCCGCAAGCTCAGCGAGCTCCAAGGCGACGATCCGCTGGTCCTCACCCTGGCCCGGGGTAACTACTGCCCGAAGGAGCACCAGCAGCACCTGGAGCTGGCGGCCAACCATCCGAAGATCGCCGTCGCCTACACCCAGGTCGTCACCATCTCGACCGACGACCACCACTCCTCGCAGGAGTTCCGGGCCTCGGTCGGGGCCGAGTGGGCCTTCCTCTCCGATCCCGGTCGGATCGTGCAAAAGGACCTCGACATCCAGGAGTACACCGACCCCGAGCACGACCCGATGATCCCCCACACATTGGTACTCAAGCCGGGACTGGTGGTTTACAGCATCTACAACGGCTACTGGTTCTGGGGACGCCCGTCGTTCTACGACCTGTGGCGCGACCTGTGCGCGGCGTCGAGCGAGATCCGCCCCGACTGGGACCTGAGCAAGCCGGGGCTGCGCCAGGCCTGGGACGCCGGCGATTACTCGAACTTCCACGGATGGAACAAGCGGGAAGCCAAGTCGATGCCGACGTCGTATCAGTCATAGCCGCAGCGGATCTGCCGGCACCGTCCAGCCCATCGACCGGGAGGGTGGTCGCCGGCGCCGGGAGCCGGGGCGAAAGGGTAGGTGGTGGTAGTGCGAACTCCGGTATGCGAGCTGCTCGGGATCGAACAGCCGATCGTCCAGGCGCCGATGTCGGCAGTGACCGAGCTGGCGGCGGCGGTCTCGAATGCCGGTGGTCTCGGCACGTTGGCGCTGACCTGGTCCACTCCCGGTGGAGACCCGGTTCGCGACACGGCGGCACTCACCGATCGTCCCTTCGGCGGCAATCTGATCATCGACTCCGATCAGCACCGTCGCCTCGACGAGGCCCTCGAAGCCGGTTTGCGGATCGTGTCGCTGATGTGGGGAGATCCCGCCGGTTACGTCGACCAGGTGCACGAGGCCAAGGGAATCGTTCTGCACACGGTCGGTAGCGCCGAAGAGGCGCGTCGGGTCGGTGTCCAGCGGAGTCGATGTCATCGTGGCCCAGGGGTGGGAGGCGGGCGGACACGTGTGGAGCCAGATCGCCACCCTTCCCCTGGTGCCAGCAGTCGTGGACGCGGTGGCACCGGTGCCGGTGATCGCCGCCGGCGGGATCGGGGACGCCCGGGGCGTGGCCGCGGTGTTGGCCCTGGGCGCCCAAGCCGCGTGGCTGGGTACCCGGTTCCTGCTGGCCCGAGAGATGCCCATCCACGAGGAGTACCGCCGCCGGCTGATCGACGGCCACCGAGACCGATGCCCAGTGGTACCCCGACCTGTACGACATCGGGTGGCCGGACGCGCCCCACCGGGCCATCCGCAACTCGACGGCCGAGATGTGGGAGGCCGCGGGCCGGCCTCCGCTGGGGAGCCGGCCGGGAGAGGGCGTCATCGCCCAGCTTCCCCTCGGGCGAGGAGATCCGCCGGTACGAGCCGGCGGCGCCGCTGGTCGGCACCACCGGCGATATCGAAGCGCTCTCACTGTGGGCCGGACAGAGCGTCGCCCTGGCCCGGCAACCTCAGTCCTCGGCGGAGATCGTGGCCGAGCTGGTCTCGGCCTTGTGACCGGAGCGATCAACCCGCCCCAGCGATCACTGCGTGCATGGAGCGATTGGAAGAGAAACCAGCCAACTCATAAGGTCCTTCTAGGCACGGACCACGGGCCGGGAACTGGCGACGTGAGTCGCGTGCACGGCCCAACGGCGTTCGAGGCCGGGCAAACAGAAAGGAACACGTGTCGTGACGGAAGGAAGCCAAGACGGTCCCGTGCTGTTCTGCTTCGACGGGTCGGACGGATCCCGAGCGGCCATGAGAGCCGCGGTGGACCTGATCAACCGACCGGTGGACGCGGTGGTGCTCACGATCTGGGAAACCGTGGCCACGCGCCTGGCCCTGGCCGGCGCCTTCGCCGCCGGCACAACCGCGGACGGCGCCGACTTGGATGCCGAGGAGGAGTCGTATGCAAAGTCGGTGGCGGAGGAGGGAGCGCTCCGGGCCAACGAACACGGCTATAAGGCCACACCGATGATCAAGGAGTCCTTCGAAGGGATCCCGAGAGCCATCCTGGAGGCCGCCGACCAGCTGGCGCCCCGCTTGATCGTGTGCGGCCGACGGGGCCGGGGCGCTCTACGGAGCACATTGCTGGGCAGCGTCTCGCACACCCTGGCCTCCCATGCCCGACGCCCGATCCTCATCGCTCCTGAGCACGCCGAGGCCGCGAGTCGAGGAGGCCACTAGGGTGCGAAAGGACATCGTTGTCGGAGCCACTTTCCCCGACTACCAGCTCGAGGATCAAGCCGGGGTCCTCCGGAGACTCTCCGAGCTCCAGGGCCGCAACCCGATGGTCCTGCATCTGTCCCGGGGATCGTACGATCCCAAGGAACATCGCTTCCTCCGGAATCTGGTGGACAGTTACCCGGAGTTCCGCGTCGCCTACACGCGGCTGGTCGTTGTCTCCACCGACAGCCCGCTCAACCTCAACGAGTTCCGCGACTCCGTGGGTGCCCTGTGGCCGTTTCTGGGTGACCCCGACCGCACCGTGCAACAGGATCTTGGCATCGAGGAGTACACGGATCCCCACAATCCCATGATTCCTCACACGTTCGTGCTGGAGCCGGGGCTCAAGATCTTCAGCATCTACAACGGCTACTGGTACTGGGGGCGACCGACCATGCACGAACTGCACGTGGATCTCCGCGCCGTGCTGAAGAAGGTCCGTCCGGACTTCGATCTGGATGCCCCCGGGCTCCGTGAGGCCTGGGATCGCGGGGACCGAGACGTCTTCCTCGTCGACACCCTCGATCCACCGATCCGATTCACCGAGGGCGGCACCATCGGGATCAAGCGTGGTGGCCTCTAGCTGAGTTGGGGGTGGATCCAGCCCACCGGTCAACCCGATGTGAGGGGACCGGCTCCTGGCGGTCCCGGGTCAGGCTCTGGTGATTTCCCGGCCCGGCATCGGCTCGGCCAGTCCCAACCGCCACGCCGGCGCACCGAAGGGGTCGGCGAAGTACTGCGTCTCATGGAACACGGATCCATCCGCGAACTCCATGATGCTCACCGAGTAGCTGGGCGTCCCGTCGTAGGTGATGATGCACTCGCTCACCCACAGATCCCCGCCACCCACGATCCGGAGGACGGTGAAGTGCCGATCGGCGGGGTGGGTGTCCCGTTGCCCGGCAATCGCATCGCGGCCCCGGTATCGCTCCCCTGACTGTGGATAGTCGAGGATTGCGTCCGCCCGGTAGATGGCGTGTTCGACTCCGGCATCGCCGCGGTCAGACGCCTGCCAGTGTTCCTCGATCGCCGCCTGCGTCTGGCTGTCCGAGTTCACGAAGCCTCCCTTCTCCCCGCCGACGCGTCGGAGGGGTCGTCCACCCGACGGGTCCCGCTCAATGGGCTGACAACCCGCAGCCGCCAGGATGACCCATGCCCGTCTGCTCCGTCCCGGGATTAGCGGCCCACAGGTCCCGGGGATTCATCCGACACCGGCAAGGGAGAATTGCTTGAAGAAGTCCCACATGGCTTGGTTGGCGTTGACCAGCACGGTGCCGCGACCGACACCCTGAAGGACCCAGGTCGAAGGCGGCCCCAGGTTGAATGGTGCGCCAGGCCACACATGGCCGGAGCCGGTCAGGCGCCAGAGCGCCACCTCGGCTCCGCCGGCACAGCCCGTATAGGTCACCAGGGTGGCAGACTCACCGGCCGATTCCGTGCCGGGTGCCCCGACCACCCGCGAGCCGTCGTGGGGCTGCTTGTCGCACTGGTCGGCCGCCACCCACTTGTGGATACCCTGCATCACGGAGTACCGATCCTTCGGGTCGGGGGTGGCCCCTCCCTTCCAGAGGGCGATGGGATCGTTGACCGAATGGAACTCCATGGTCGGCACGGGTCGGGTCGGACTGATGGTTGGAAGCTCGACCTGGCCGGCCACCGAGGCGATGGCGGCGATTTGGCCGGCGTCCTCGGCTGCCATCGTGTACGCCATCATCCCGCCCGCCGACATGCCGGTCACGTAGATGCGACTGCGGTCCACCGCCGTCCGTGCCTCGACGTCCGAGATCACCTGTTCGAGAAACGCGACGTCGTCTATGTGCCGGGTGACCGGCAGGCCGCAACAGACGCCGGCATTCCAGCTGTACTGCTCCTGTCCGGCAACCGGGTCGGGGGTGAGGACCTTGGACACCTTGGTCCCGTCGGGGTACGCGGCCAGATAACCGTTCTGGTTGGCGGAACTGTCCATCCCCGACGTGATCTCCTGCAACCAGTCGTTTTGGGTTGCCCCGTGCAGGTTGATGACCAGTGGGAGCGCCTGTCCGGTCGCGGCCGCCGGTGGTAGGTGCAGCCGATAACTGCGTCTCAGCCCGCCCGAGCGGAGATAGAAGGTGTAGGTGGATCCCGGTGTGAGCGGTGTCTTCCGGCTCGTCGCCACCTGTTTCCCCGGACCGCTCGACGTGGTCGAGGGCGTCGCCGCGGTGGCGACGTTCGCGGTTGCGAACAACACGGGAAGAACAACAGCGGTTACGAGAAGCGCGACCCTCCGGCCCCGGGGGCGGGCCGCGCTCGAAAGTTTGGCTCGGGAAGCCATGGCGTCAGTCTGCCAGACGGCACCGTCCCCCGGGAGTTCGCAAAAGACCTCGTCCGGCCACCCCCGGAGTCGACGATGGCGAACCATCACAACATCGATTCGTCTGAGGACGACACACGAGTTCGCCTCGTGGACAAAGGCACCGTTCTGTCGTCCTCAACAGATGATCGGTGCTCAGCTGGGGCAAGCCGGTGACAGTGCCGGACGCTCACCGGTCTGCCGCCATCGGCGGATCACGCTTCTCAACCGGATCCCGGGCCCAGCACTCGTTGCTGGGGATCTCAGCCGTGACTGCTGAGGTCAGGCCAGCAGGTGTGTGGCCGCGTGACCCAGGAGGTAAGGCTCGGTTCGATGATGAATGGGAGCGACGGAACTCCACATGGCTCGGCCCAGGGGCCGCTCATATCGCACGAACGTCGTCATGGTCACGGACGAGCGTTCGACCCGCACGACCTTTTTGGCGGTGACGAGAGGAGAATCCACTTCGAGAACGAGCCGATCGGTCGAGCCAGTCACGATCCTCCAGCCCAGCACGTGAGCAGAAGATGGCCGAGGGTCCAGCCGAAATCTCAATACGTGCACCCATCCGAACACCACGAACCACCGCATCGCCGGCGGGGCCTCTTCGAAGGCGGCCCGGGCCCACTGCTCCGGCGAGGTGGTGCTCGTACTGGTTCCGGTTACTCGGAAGGAGCTGGCATACGCATAGGCCCCGATGTCATCATCGTTCTCGGTCACTGCGATCCGGTGGGCCACGGCCACACCTGATTCTTACTCGGGTCAGGTTCGGCATTCCCAATCGACGGGAGCGCGTCTGATGGCGACCGTTGGCGAACGGCGCTTCTGCCACGTCAAGGCCAACCCCGAGGACGAATGGAACCGCCCGGCCTTTGACGCTCTCATTGAGTGAGGGCGGCTACCAGACCTTCGACATCCCGTACCGTGACCGTCAAGGCCGAATGGCCCTTCCGGCTTAAGAGGGAGGGGACTTTCTCCTTGAAATGCACGCATACCCCGGCGTGGGCGTTGGTGCCGAAAGAGAGCCCGTCGTCGACCATCGACATGCGAGCTCCCACAGCTGTCCACCACCGGTAGTCCTTGGTGATGTGGGCATCATCGATGTTGGATAGTGGTGTCGAGATACGGAACCAACCAAAAGTTGCCGAGAACCCGCCGTCTTCGTCAACGACCACACCCTGGGTCTTGGATCGGAGACCGAACAGGATCAGGACGGGAATGAATTTCGGGGTCGACCGCGTACAGGAAGGTCTCTGTCACCACACTTCCCTTCCGTTGCCACCCCGAGCCTGGCGGAAGCCGGGACGTCGGACGCCTGCACATTCGATGCAGGTCCGACAGGCCGGGAGCGCCTCGAGGCGCTCAGTTGGAATCGACCGACCGCAGGTCTCGCAGACGGGGCGGTCGCCGCGTTCGAGCCTGGCCACGTTTTCGTTCAGGTCGTCCAGGTGCGATTCGGCTTCCCCCACCAAGGTGGCCACCCGGGCCCGTTCGTAGGCGATGGTCGACCCCTCGGGATCGTGCTCGTCATCGGCGTTGGCGTCCACGGCCGCGGCGACAATTCCGTCCAATTCGGCACGAAGTGCGTGGAGCCGGGCCAGTGCCGTCACCCGCTCCTCTTCCAGAGCGGCACGGACGATCGACTCATCGGTCCTCGGTAGATGCCGGTCTCGACTGGCTCCGCCACCCGAGACAGGGCATGCATGAGTGCCAGGCGGGGTGTCCACTCCTGCGACGCTATCCCAGGATGAGCGATGAAACCAGATTTGGTATCATGGAGGGGTGAACGCGTCCGTACTGATTCAAGAAGCCCGCCGGAGGAGCGGCCTCTCACGAAGGCAGCTCGCCCGACTGGGAGGCACGTCCGCCTCCACATTGTCGGCCTATGAGTCGGGTGCCTCCGTCCCCTCCGTCGCCACCCTGGGGCGACTGCTCAAAGCCGCCGGTTTCGAGGTCGAAGCCAATCTGCGACCAGTGCCCTCGACTGATGAGCCGGAGTTGACCGAAAAGATCGAAGCCTTGTTCACCTTTGTCGACGCCCTGCCCCGGCGCCGACGAGCGCCGCTCCGGTATCCCATTTTTCCGGCAGTGGAAACCCTCGGCGGATGAGGCCGATCCTCGATGCCGTCGTCGAGTTGCACGACGGTCTGGATGCGGCTGGAATCCATCACGCTTTCGGGGGGGCATTCGCCCTGCTGTGGTGCACGGGCGAGCCGAGGACGACGGTCGACATCGATCTCAACATCTTCGCTCCCCCGACCGACACGCAGCAGGTTCTCGACGCGTTGCCGGATGAGATCACGACCACGGATGAAGAGGCCACCAAGTTGATGACGGACGGCCAGTGCCGGTTGATGTTCGACGGAATCCCTGTCGACATATTCTTGGACACGACACGCTTTCACGACGACCTACGTCTCCATGTAAACGAGCACAAGCTTGTGGACAGGAGCCTCCCTTTCCTCGGCTGCAATGACCTTGCCGTCTTCAAAGCCTTCTTCAATCGGCGCAAGGATTGGGCCGACATTGAAGAGATGGTTCGAGCCGGACGGCTTGACGTTCCCTACGTGATCGGAATACTGAGCGACTATCTCGGGCCTGACGACGAACGCATCCGTGAGCTGCTGGCCATCCGGGACGAGATCGCCCGCTGATCAGGCCCTCGGCTCAGGCATCGGAGGGACTTCGAACCTCGGATTCAGGGCCCCTCTGATGACGAATCAATCGAGCTCTTTGAGAACCTCACCAATGATTTTGGTGGCTTCGTGAGCGGGAAGAGGCTCGCCGCCTTCGGCTGCTGCAACCTCGGCGGAGAAATCCTCAACCGAATGCACGCCACCGACCAGAACGTGGCGAAGGGCCTCGCCGCTCGCTTCCGGATCATCGAGCGCCTCTACCGCCGGGGCTACAGCATGGTCGGGAGAGACGGCAACGGCATGAACAAGGGTCATCGCTTCCTGTCGACCACTGGCCGTCGAAACAACCGGCTGGCGGTCGGGGTTCTGTTGCAGGTCCCACTCGGCCAGCGCCTCGTCATACCCACCTTCGCCCGGGTGGAGAAGCCGGGTGGTCGGGCCGGTTTCCGTTTGAGTGGTTTCGGCTTCGGTGCCGACGGTTGCATCACTGCCGGCGTCATCGGTCGGGTGCCTACGTTCAGGAACCACAGGGACAACAAGCGTGCCATCAGCATTTCGTACGATGCCCATCGAACAGACCCCCAGGGTCCTTGTGCTCGCCAGCTTGTCTGTGGCTGCAGCTACCATCATCGCCCAGACGGATCGCCGGCGCCACAGGTCGGAAATTCGCCGGCGTAAGGCCGGGCGCCTGTTGGGCGCCCTGGAGTTGGAGAAACTTTCTCGTTTAGTCGCTCGGCTGAGGCGACCCGCAGAGTCTTCGCAATGAGACGAACTCGACAATCTGCACGCAGGTGTGGGGGAACGGAACGGTCGACCTGGCGGCGTGCCGCCGACTGGGCCGCTCACCTGTCCATGAGGGCCTCCACCTCACCGATGCGGGTGGCTTCTCACTCGAAGATCCTCATCGCGGGGTCTCCTCTCCTGATTAGGAAATGTGACCTCAGGGCCGGGCTTCGAAGACCATGTTGAAAGGTGTCTCCGCCACTCGGCGGAAGTGGCCGAACCCGGCGCCGGTCACGATGTCGGCGATGCGGCCCTCCCCCGCCTGGGCTCCCAGGGCCAGGCCAACCTCCTGGGACAGCGAACATGGTGTGCAGAGAAGCGTCGAGAAGGCGTAATAGGCGCGCCCCACCGGATTGAGGTTGTTCTCCACCCGGTCCCCGGCCGCGGGCTCGACGATCATCCACGAACCGTCGGCGGCGAGGGCTTTCCGAACGTGCCGGGCCGCTCCGGCGGGGTCGCCCATGTCGTGGAGGCAGTCGAACATCGTCACCAGGTCGTAGTCACTGCCGGGGAAGGCGGCAGCCGGGGCCACTTCGAACGAAACCCGGTCACCGACCCCAGCCTCCTGGGCCCTCTCGGCGGCGATCTCGATCGAATCCTCGTGATAGTCGAACCCGGTGAAGGTGGAGACGGGAAAGGCTTGGGCCATGAGGATGGTGGACGCGCCGTGACCGCAACCGACGTCGGCGGCGTTGGCGCCGGCCTCGAGTTTGGCCACCACACCGTCGAGGGCCGGGAGCCATTCCTCGACCAGATGGGCGTTGTAACCGGGCCGGAAGAACCTCTCGCAGCCCTCATGGACATCGGCGACGTGGTCGTGCCAGCCGATCCCGGCACCGGTCCGGGCGGCGTCCACGACTCGCGGGGCGTCGTGCACCGACCCGAGGGCGATCTGGAAGAATCCGGGCAAGTAGGCCGGGCTGGACTCGTCGGTCAAGGCCACCGCCTGCTCGGCAGGCAGAACGTAACGACCGCTGTCTGGGTCGTATTCGAGGTAGCCGCCGGCCGCCTGGGCGTTGAGCCACTCGCGGACGTAGCGCTCGGCACAGCCGCTGCGCGAGGCCACCTCAGCCGGCGTCAACGGTCCGGCACCGGCCAGGGTCCGGTACAGGCCCAGCTTGTCGCCCATGACCACCAGAGCCGTGTTCAGGGTGGCACCGACCTCATCGACGGCCCGGAATACGAAGCTCATCAGCTTGTCCATATCGACATCGGCAGTGGTGGTCATGATGCGATCCTCCTTGGTGGGCCAACGAAGGAGATCGTAAGAAGAATCTGCCCGGCGGCATCGGGCGTTCGCCCTATTTTCCGCCTAGGACCGCTCTTCGATGCTGATCAAGCCGTGCTTGGCCGCGAACAGGCTGGCCAACGCTCGGCTGTTGACGCCCAGCTTGGTGTAGATGTGCTCCACATGGGCATTGGCCGTCTTCGGTGAGATGGTCAGTTCCGAGGCAATCTGCCGGTTCGACAGTCCTCGGGCCACGAGTCCGAGAATCTCGACTTCGCGACCCGTCAAGCCGGCCGGCCACTCCCGGCGGCGGCTGCCCCGGCGCCCCTCCGAGCCGACGACAGCGGCCACGGCATCCCCGTCGAGACGCCCGGCGCGCACCTCGGCCCGCACCTCCTCTGCCGCCTGGTCCCGTGTCATGGCGGCGCGGTGGGGCCGTGGCTCGAGCCGGGCGTGATAGCTATCTGCCGCGCCGAGTAGGCGGCCGCCGAGGCTGATCTCATCGCCCGACAAGCCCCGGGGATAGCCCGATCCGTCCAGGCGCTCGTGGTGCTGGACCGCCACAGCAGCCATCGAACTCAGAGCCGTTGACGAGGACAGCATCCGTTCGGTGAGATAGGCGTGCATCCGGACCCGCTCCAGTTCCGAGGGGTTCAACCCCCCGACCTTGTCCAAGATGAGGTTGGGCACTCCCAGGTTCCCCAGGTCATGCACCAGGGCGGCCCGCCGGACCAACGTTGCCTGGGCGGCATCGAAGCCAAAGGATGATGATGCGGCGGCCACCAGACCGGCCACCCCCTTCGAATGGCCGATGGTGTACGGCGACTTGACGTCGCAAAAGTCGGAAATGGCCTCCAGGGCCGCGTCGAGTTCGCCGCTGGTCAACCGGTAGCGCGAAGCCGGCTCGGCATTGACGACCGCCTCCCACGCTGACAGCTCGGCGAGTTCTTCGAAGAGATCCACGGCGGCCTGGGCGAAGACCTCGACCAGGTCCGGGTCAAACTGGCTCCCTGCCCGCTGGCGGGCCACCGATACGGCCGCCTCGACACCGGCGGATGCGTGGAACACCTCGACCACATCGGCCAGGTTTACCAACCGCGAGGTGATCAGGATCTGATGGCCTTTAAGAGCCTTTGGCACTCCTCGCCCGTCCCAGCGTTCGAAGCTTTGCTCGACCGTGTCCCTGATGAGCTGATCGAGGCCGAGCCGCGCCATGAGCTCATCCGAGGCGCGCCAGTGGTCCTCGAGCATCGACTCGGCAAACTGTCGCCCGGTTCCGAGGAACGACGGGACCATGCCGATGCGTTGATGCAGTGGCCGGCCACTCCCCAGATGGCGGAGCACGAACAGGGGCCCTGACGACGCAGTGGCGAAATCGACCCGTCGGAAGTCGCCTTTCAGGACGGTGTCGTCACCGAACCACTTGGCCTGCTCGTAGGCGTCCACGTGGCAGCCGACCCAGGCGACCAACGAAGCGAAGTACACAGCCTCCAGGTCTCCGGCGCCCAGACCGATGTTCTCGCCCAGCCTCAGCGCGATGAGGCACTGTCTGAGCACGTGTTCCATCGGCTGGCCCATGCCGAGGTCGACTCCGAAGGATAGAACTCCTAACAACTCCGAAAGGGGGAACTCGGAGAGCTCTCTGCTGGTCGGCACCGCTCCCAGGATAAGACTCTGGAATGCCCGGGGGCCAGGGTGTCACCTCGATGCATGCCCGTCATGAGTTTGCAGTCGGGCGGGGACTCCGCCTGATCATCCCCGGAACCTATCCGGGACCGCCTCACCTGCCGTCGGTGGCCATGACTGGCGCGGGCTGATCGGCGCATTGGTCACCTACACCCGCCAGGAAGGGCGTGGACTATGCGGGCGACGTCACGACCACAACGTCGACTGGCTGGTCCCGCCCACGTACGACTATCCGACCTGGGCAACCACCTGGGTACGTCGTCTCAACCAGTGGGTAAAGGGGAGCGGCAAGCACAACCTCGCCCGGCGATGCGTGGGCCTGAAGACGAGCACCGACGTTGACGGCATCGCCCAGCGCGGTGAAGTCCAATACGCTCCCCGATCCCACATTGCCGACGAAGGCGACACCGGCGTTGGCCGCGATACCCAGGGGGAGTTCGGCGGCCTCTGAGGCCAGCTCGAGAGCGGCGATCGCCGCCTTGCGTCGATATTCAGGGCCGGCGACACCCGGGATGAAGAGCCCCATCACTTCGTCGCCGATCAGCTTGTCCACAATGCCTTCATTGTGAATCAGCACCTTCGTTGCTGTGCGGTAGAACTCGTTCAGACGCTCGGCGAACGTAGTGGCGTCCGAGCGCTCCCCGAGAGCTGTCGAGGCTCGCACGTCCGCGAAAACAACTCCGATGTCGATCTCGATGCCGCCGGTCGGCAGACGATCGAAACAGTACTGACAGATGTCCGGGCTCTTACGGGAGGGCTTGTGTCCCAGGAGGCCGATCATCTTGCCGGCCACGCCGCCAAAGGGGTTCAGGCAAAGCTTGCAGCGGGGGTCGTGGGGAAGATGACGAAAGATCCGTTGAGCGACCTTCAGGGGTTCGTAACCCTTGACGAGTAGAGCTTCCCAATCGACTGGTCTCGCCACTGCACAACTATGGCGCTTCAGCCAGAGGGGCGCTAGCACAGTCGAGATCAGACCTGTGCCCGGCGGCACGGAGTGGCGATCCCCGGGCTCGGTGCCGATCGGGTCGGTGCCGACGCCGGATATTGGCCTTCGAGGTAGGAGCAATACCGGATATGGGCCCTTGGAGCAGGAGCCGGACGGCCTACGAACTCAGCTCGAGGGGCTGAGGACGGTTCTGGCCGCCCCAACTGATCAGGAGATGTTGAGGATTGGCGCCGGCTGGGTAAATCCCATGAAATGATGGTTTCGAAATCGACCAGAAACCAGGTGACAGTGAGAGCCGTCGTGGTCGCCATCGCGCTTTTGGTTGCCGGCTCCCCTTGGTTCGGTGCCGTGCAGGTGGCATCGGCCACTGCGGCCCCTCCAGAATTCCACTTGATCTACCAGGACAACTTCACAACAGACGTTCCCCTGGGTGCATTTAGCGACTGCGATCACAACGTCGGTACTTCTGCCGTCTATTGCGCAGGATTAGCCCCCTACCCTTCGGTGGAGGCCAATTGGTGGTCGTACCCGACGGGCTGGGCTGACACCGCCACCGAACGCCATCTTCCCGTGGGGGGGTTCTACGACCCGGCGACCACGGTTTGGATCTCGGGCGGAGAGATGCACATCCGCATGTGGCGTGGGGCCACTGGGTCAAATCACTCGGCCACGATGGTCCCGAAGGTGGCCATCGGCATGCTCTACGGCCAATTCAGCGAAACCTTCACAGTGTCCAAGGTCGCACCGGGCTTCAAGTCCGCCCATCTGCTCTGGCCGGATGCCACCTGTCCCGGGTGTGAGATCGACTTTCCCGAAGGCGATTGGGACGGCTCGATCGAGGCCTTCAACCACCCCAAGGGGGGAGGACCGCAGGACTTCTTTGACAACGGGACGCCGTGGACCGGCTGGCATACCTCGACCATCCAGTGGACGCCCGGAGAGGTGAAGTTCATCCTCGATGGCAAACTCATGGGCGAATCCAGGAACAATGTCATGGACACGCCCGCCGAATGGGACATCCAGAACGAGTCGTCGCTCGATGGTCAAACGGCTGCGCCCAATAGTTCTGCGGAGATAGACATCAAATCGGTGAGCGTATACAGCTACCAGCCGAACAAGGTCGCTCCACCTCCAGCTTCGAAGATTCCTACCCTGAACAACGTCCAGTTCAAGAACCTGCCAACGTCTGATCACCTCACCAACAGTGGTATCGAGTACTGTCCCCGCGGCACCTCATCTGGCACCGCTCATGCAAGGTTGGGCGACTGTGTTGAAGTCGTGCCGAGCTTGCTCGGTTACATGGCGAGAGCGGGTTACGTCGATTATTCGATGAAGCCGAAGGAGTTCGTACCGACGGGTAGCTGGAGTGCACTCGTGCTAAATCCCGGGAGCCAGGTGAGGGGGACTTGCAAAATTGGGGGGACAGCCCTTTCGTACGATGCTGCGCTGTACAGCACTGCGCACGGTGGTCTGTACTGGGGAGATGTGGCAACCGACTACGGCCGCGTCGAGATAATTCGCCGCGCCATTGTCAACAACGGAGGCGGATGCCAGTTCGCCCCGAACAGCGGCTGGGAGGTGGCTGAACGGCCGTAGCTGGTGCTCGGAGGACCGTCCTCTAGGTGGGTCGGACCGAGTGCTCTCTTGGGAGGCCGAAGTCAGTCGATGCGCCGCCCACCTGCAGCGTCTTGGTGCCGGCACAGGGCTCGCCCCGAGCTGGGTGTCGGGCTGACCCATTTGGTCGTCGCCACGGATTGCGGAGACCCCTTACGAAAGTCCTCAGCTCAGCGAGCTGAGTACGGCGCAGGGGCTTCATCTGTCATGCTTTTCAGCCGTTGACCGCCCTTGCAAGGGCCTTACCAAGGAGGGCCACCCGACCCTCGATGTGGCAGTTGGCCGGTGCGTTGACGGTGAATCCGTCGACGCCGTCGATGCGACGCTCGGCAAAGATCTGACTGACCTCGTCGGGATCGCCCAGAACGATCATCGATCGAATCAGTTCGGCCTCCTCGGCACCCAGCGACGCCAGGTCGATACCCCGATCAAAAAGGAACCGATCGGCTTCGGCCACGGCCTGGTCGTGGGTCGGGGCAACACAGGCGTTGGCCTGCACGGAAACGGTGATCTCGGAGCGATCCCGCCCGAGAGCGTCGCAGTGCTCGGCGAGCACATCGAGCTTGCGAGGCACCTCATCGGGTGCGCAGATCAGATTGGACTCGTCGGCGTACTGTGCCACCATGCGCAGCGTCTTCTTCTCGCCAGCGCCGCCGATCAGCAGAGGAATCCGGGACAGTGGAGGCGGGGAGTTGATGGCGTCGCTCACCCGGTACCAGCGACCCTCGAACGTCGGTCGCTCACCAGCCAGCATGGCCTTGATGATTCGGATCGATTCTTCGAGCTTCTCGAACCGCTCGGTGAAAGTCCCGAACTCGAACCCCAGGCTGTCGTGTTCGAGCTCGAACCAGCCCGCTCCGATGGCGAGCTGAGCCCGTCCCCCGGAAACATGGTCCAGCGTGGTGACTTCCTTCGCCAGCAGAGCCGGGTTCCGATAAGAGTTGCCAGTCACCAGGGCCGAGAGCCGGACCTGGTCGGTGTGCTGGGCCAACGCTGCCAGCAGCGTGTAGCACTCGAGCATGGCGTTCTCCGGCGGACCGAGCATGGGGAGCTGGTAAAAGTGGTCCATCACGAGAACGGTGTCGAACCCGGCTGCCTCGGCCTCGCGAGCCTGGCGCACGACGGCGGGGAAGATGTCGGCCACCGGGGTATCGGGATACGTGAAGTTCGGAATCTGGTAGCCGATGCGGGTCATATCAGTACCCTATCGCCGGTCCTGTGACCGATCCGAGCGCTGATCTGGCGAGTCGGTTCTTGGGCATCCGCACCGTCTCAGCGTCGGCGATCACCGGCCAGCCGTCCTCGTTTGTGTTGCAGAGCCGAAGTCGTCCCTCTGGGGTAAGGGGAACGTCGTGCACGGCGAGCCCCTCGGAGGCTGTGTGGGTATGTGAACAGCTCATACACTTCCTCGGCATCTCACTTCATCTGGCGGATTTCCGCATCAACAAGGTCCGTGGGTACATCCGCCGGTGAAGGCACTTCACCCCCAGCGATGCTCCGGTGCCACAATTGGTCCGACGTTGGCTCGATCATGGTCGATGGTCAAGAGATGAGAAGGGGAGCACCGTGGGTGAAGTTCTGGAGGCTGACTATCTCGTCGTCGGCGCAGGCGCGTCTGGTATGGCATTCACTGATTCTCTGATCACGTCATCCGGTGCCGAGGTGGTGATCGTTGATCGGCGTCACGGCCCTGGCGGCCACTGGAACGACAGCTACCCATTCATACGATTGCACCAGCCTTCGGCCTACTACGGCGTCAACTCGATGCCTCTGGGGGCCGACACCATCGACGACCGGGGCGTCAACGCCGGGATGTATGAACGTGCATCCGGGAACGAGCTCTGCGCGTATTACGAGCGTGTCATGAACGACCATCTGCTTCCTTCCGGCCGAGTCCGATTCTTCCCGCAGTCCGACTATGTGGGCGGCGGCAGATTTGTTTCATTGCTTACTGGTGAACGCCACGAGGTTTTGGTCCGCAACGCCGTCGTTGACGCCGCCTACCTCGAACCGACCGTTCCTGCCACGTCCAAGCCCCCATTTGAGGTCGCCGACGGAGTGCAATGCGTGCCGGTGAACGAGCTTGCCCGCGTGCCGGAACCGCCGGACGGGTACGTGATCATCGGAGCCGGCAAGACCGGCGCCGATGCGGTCCTTTATCTGCTGGAGAACGGCGTTCCCCCGCGCTCATCCGATGGATCAAGCCGCGCGAAGCGTGGTACCTGAACCGCGCCTTTTACTCAAGGCGGCGAGTTGCTCGGCACCTTGTTCGATGGGCTGGCACAGCAGCTCGAGGTGTGCGCTGAAGCCGATTCGGCGACAGCCCTCTTCGACCGACTCGGTCAGAAGGGGCAGATGCTGCGGGTCGACGAAAGCATAACTCCGACCATGTTCCGCGGCCCGACCGTCAGCACTGCCGAAACCGAACTGCTGCGACGAATCGACGGAGTGGTCCGCCTGGGAAGAGTTCGCCGAATCGAAGCCGGCACGGTCCAGCTCGATGATGGCACCATTCCCACGACCTCGGGCACGCTCCACGTGCATGCTGCGGCAGGTGGCCTCAACCCCGCGCCCGAGGCACCCATCTTTGCCCCCGGAGAAATACGGCTGCAGTCCATGCGCATCGGTCTGGCCCCCTTCAACTCCTCGCTCATCGCTTATGTCGAGGCGACTCGGCCCGACATCGCCGGCAAGAACCGCTTGTGCCCGCCCAACCGTCAACCCGACACCCCGGCCGATTGGATCCGCGGCACGCTGATTTCCCTGCAGGCCGACTCCATGTGGGCTCGAGAAGACGACATCGCTGCGTGGATGGGGCACGCCAGAGTCAACATTGCCTGCGGGCTCGGAGCGCAGCTGTCCCGCCCCGACGTCGCCACCAACGTGACGCGCTACTTAGCCAGCCTCGACCCTGCCATTGCAAATCTCCGCCGACTTGTGGCCGAACTCTGACCAGGTCCGGACCGCACATGCTGGAGGATCATGTCCGGCCGCTCCCGTTTGGGAGGACTCGGTGTCGGACGTGCACGCTCGCCCCGGCTCGGCCGCCGATCTCCAATTGCACCCACCGGATCCAGGTGCGGTGAGGCGGTCGTATGGAAACACCAGCCAAAGTGCTCCAGCGGTCGAGACCCGGCCCGTTTTACCCCCCGGCGATTCTGCGAGTCTGGAGACACCTAACGGAGGCGATGCAACTCGAGCCCCATCGGACGGCTCCGCCTCAGCTCAACAAGCCAAGGACGGCTGCGACGTAACCCACCTGCGACGGCCGAGTCACCCTGCTCAGCCGCACTATTCCCGCCCGGGGAGCCCCGACCCCCGGGACCTGGGCACGCGAGCCCAGGGGTCCGTCACCCTAGCGGACTACATTGCTTGTGATGGGCCCTCATTCGAACGACGCGACGTTGAGCTTCGCGGCCGACATCAAACCGCTGTTCCGGCAACATGATCGTCAGTCCATGGAAAAGGCATTTGACCTTTGGTCCGTCGAGGACGTGCGCCCTCATGCTTCTGACATCTTGGAGCAGGTGAAGAAGGGCTCGATGCCGTGCGACGGGGCGTGGCCTCCAGAGCGTGTACAGATCTTTGAACGGTGGGTCCAGTCCGGTATGGCGGCTTAACTCTTCTCGGGTCGGAAGATCGCCCGCGTGGGCTGAGAACACCGGCAGTGCCTCAAATGTCCCCTCGCGTCGATGCTGGAGTGATTCTGGACTGTTCTCAATCCATTTCGCAACGTTGCTCGCAACAGGGGGCCATAGATGGATGCTGACGTCGTGTTCGATCGAATCCGCCGCATACCGGTCGGGTTCGTGACGACCTACGGCGCCTTGACACCAGGTGCGCCGCGTCGTGCCGGCAGACTGCTGGCACAGGCGCCGTCTGGGATCCCTTGGTGGCGAGTCGTTCGTTCAGACGGCACGCTGGCCAAAGGGTCAGACCAGCAGCGCCTATTGGTGGCCGAGGGTGTTCCCATGCGTGGCGCTCGAGTCATTATGAAGGACGCATTCGTCCCGGCCGATATTCCTACGTAGGCAGTTTGGAGCGGCGATGCGGATTCGAAGAGTGGCGGTGGCCCACCTTTGCATTGCCGCGGGATTCCCGCAGAAGGCACCGAGACCGGTTTGACACCGCTACTCCCCGGTGACCGGCGTCTACTGGAAGACGACGTAACAGTCTTTGCCCTTGGCTTTTGCCGCGTAGAGCGCCGTGTCAGCATCCCGAAGGAGCTCAGCAGCCGATGTACGACCACCGGTGGCAATGCCGATGCTCGCCGTGAGTGTGACCGCGCCGACGGCTGCATCGCCGAGGTCAAACGGCAGACGCAGGGCGGCAAGTAGTCTGGTTGCGATGAATTCGGGCCCTTCAGACGTCGTGGTAGCCTCGACGAGGACAACGAACTCGTCGCCACCCAACCGGCCGACGCCATCGCTCTCACGCATGATAGTCGAGAGGCGTTCGGCCACCGCCTTCAATAGGTGGTCACCGGCTGCGTGACCAAGGGTGTCATTAACTTCTTTGAAGCCGTCGAGATCGACGAAGAGGGCCGCAACCGGAGTGTTGTTGCGCCGAGCCCGAGCCAGCATCCATTCAATTCGGTCAATGATGAGCGATCGATTTGGGAGGCCGGTCAGTGTGTCATGGACTGCCTGATAACGGATCTGGTCAACCAGCCGCGAGTTGTTGATGGCAATCGCGGCTTGGGCGGCCAGGCCTTCGAGGCGCTCGGCCAATCTGGACGTGATGGACAACCGTTCTGGATCCGAAGTCACGCTGACGATGATGAAACCGATAGTGGCCCCGTCGATCGCTATCGGTGCTGAAACTGCGGTTGCATGATTGAGCCAGGAGGTGGGCTCCACCAAACCGTGTTCTGCATGCACGCCTAGGTCTCGGCCGGTGAAAACTCGTCCAGCCAGTGAGCCGGCAACTTCTTCGGAATAACCGAAGGAGGCCATCACCCGAAACTTTCGGTCTGCGGAGTCCGTCAGGTTCCCGTCGTCCAGGAGCAACGAGACCCAGTCACAGTCGACGACGTCGGGGACCGCATGGACGACCTTCGACGTCATCTCTTCAGTGCTAACGATTCCCGTCAACGATGTGGACAGCTGCAACAGGGCTCGTGCTGACATGGCCTGATGTCGAGCTTCTTCGAGAGCATCGGCCGCATCAAGAGCTGCGGCGGCTAGCCGGGCATGAGTCTCGAGCGAGTTGCCCAACTGCGACTCGAATAGACTGCCGCGCTCCTCGATGGCGAGCACGCCGTAGTGTCGACGAACAGAGGTCACATTAGCTACTGCGATTTGCTTTCTGCGGGGGCCACCTTCGAGGAGATCGTCGGCGATGTCGTTCGCTTCGGCGTCGCTGATACCGACTGAGTAGATCGTTCGGGCGTGACCAACTCGGGGTTCGAGAGCAAGAATCGCTCCGTTGGCGATGACCGTCGCCATGGTCGACACGACGATGCCCTGCAAAACATCCTCGTAGCGCTCATTGGACGCGAGGTCGGTAATCATGTCTTGGAGCTGTTCGAGCCGCGACTCGAGCTGTTGGGCCCGGGCTTCGAAGTACTCTGCACGGGCACTCACCTCGTCGACTTCTGCCCAGCGCATTCGGAAGAGGCAGGCGCGGTCGCCTCGACACTGGCACTCCTCCTCAGTGATCTCTCCTTCTGCAAGGCCGAAGAACATAGGAAGCATCGAATACTGCTGAGCGACGAATTCGCAGAACTCCGGGAAGGGCTCGAACCCCTCGTCGAACCATTCGCGGATCGTCCACTCGTTCGGCCCGATCTCGGCGGTTTCGTACGTGCGTATTGGCAATAACGGATTAGCCCCGGTGTTGGCAGCGAGGACTGAAGCGGGGGAACCGAACGCTTGGATGGTCCCGGCGAGTTCCGACTCGATGTTGACCGTTGCGGTGGGCCCTTTCGCGTCTGCCCTGGGAAGCGCATTCAAGGTGCGCTTGGCCACCTCCAGAAGACATCTGAACTCGCTGTATGAGCTCCAAGAAGAGGCTGAAGTGAGCTCATCCAGGCTCCGGACCTCGCCCGCTTTTGATAAGACGGCACGGATGGCTTCCTGCGAAAGTTCAGCCGCCAGGTTTTCCATCAACATCGTGACGTAGAGGCCCGACACGTGGTGTGGTGTCGCCGAATCCCTATTTGTCGCCATTATCGGAACATCGACCCCTAATGGACCACGCTTTAACATTCGTGGCGCCCCGTGGAGCGATATTTCCGCCTTGACCGAGAGCATGCTGGATTTGCTCACCGTGGAAAGGAACTAGTTGGTTCGATCTTCGGTTCAACAAACCCCGAAGTAGACGTGCCCCGGCTCCTCCGCCTCTACCGGGATGGCTTCTTAGACCTCGACGGCATGGTCACAAGAACCTATCCCCTCGAACAGATCAACCATGGCTACCAACATACGAGAAGGCCGAAACATCCGAGGAGTCCTAGTACTCGAGTGAAGGGGCGGGACGGTCAGGCTCTCCCGACGCTCCCTCTAAATCCTACTTGGAGATCGATCCGAGGAAGGTCTCGAGGTTGTTAAAGAAGAAGTTGTTCGGGTAGGCACCGGCTGGGTCATTGTGAGCGTATGTATCCGGTTCATTCACTATTGCCGAATCGCTGGATGGAGCGCCGGACGCATTGACCAATGTGAGGTTGGAGGCCGGTATCCCTGACTGGGTGGCTAATGTCTGGGCGGCGGTGAGAACGCCGGTACCGCCGAGACTCGTGCAAAAGGCATAGATCTTGAGGCGTGGCGGCAGGTGGTCCCCCATCGTCGAATTCACATCCAAGATGCTCTGGGCCGGGTTGGCAATGCCGTTCCCGACCGCTCCTGTGTCGTCGGTGAGGCGCTGAGGGAAGTACCACTCGCTGCCGTTGGCATCTTGGACGGCCGCCCCGGCGAACATCTTCGCAAAGCGTTTGATCGGGGTGAGCGCTCCAGCACCGTCCCAGCCTCGGACCGCCCCGTGTGACTGGATTCCCGTACCGAGGTGCGCCTGGGCCGCGGCCAGGGCGGCCGGGGACGTCCCAACGTTCAGCGCGTACCCGAACTGGGCGACGTTACTGACCGTCACCGGGGGCACCAGGTAGGAAGGCAGAAGCCCTGAGGACTCGCCCAACGATTGCGAGGAAGGGTCGTAAAGAGCAGAGGCCGCCCCCGTCGCCACGAACAGCCCGGCATAGGGTGCGGCTATCCCCCCGAACGACAGCCATGGGTCGGCCCCGGGGGCCTCGAGTGTGTCGAGTTCGTCGGTTGCTTCCGAGCTGGTCACCGCCGTCGGGTTGCTGCCGCCATCGATGTACACCAAGCCGGAGAGGCCGTCAGCTCCGGGCCTCCCATGGAAGTCCCATGTGGCGTAGGCGGTGACGATCGACCCCCCCAGGGAATGCCCGCCGAGCACCACCTTTCCTCCGAGCCCCTTGGCGGCCACGATGACGTGGTGCAGGTCCTGAACAGCCACGTTCATGCCCCACTGCGACGCGTACTCGACACTCGCGTTCGCAATCGACTGGAAGTGGTCGGTGACGCTCGAATTTTTGATGTACCCGAGGTAGTAGTTAAAGAGCTGAGTGGTCGTGGCCTCGTGCTCCTTGTAGAGGTTCAGCTCGGACTGGTCCTCGAGTAGGTTCTCCCGACGCTGAACGGCCCACACCTGCCAACCCTTTTCGTTGGCGACGACCCATTGGGCAAGGGGAACGAAATAGGCTGCTGCGGCCGAGGTACCTGGTTCTAGAACCAACACATTTTTCGCTTTGCTCGGCCCGACCTTGATGACACCAACCACGTTGTACTTGGCGGGAGTCCCGGGAGCGTGGTAGCCCGGCATCCACGAAACGTCGAGCGACCTACCCGGAGTGGCCGGCGCTGTCGGAACTCCATACGCGGCCGACGCTCCGAAACTGCAAACGCCGAGGGCGACGACGGCAAGACAGCTGACGCTGACTGCCAGGCTCTGAGCAACAGTGCGCCTCCGACGCAAAACAGGCTTCTTCACGTGTCCCCCTTTGCTGCTGCGACGCTGGGGCCAGCTCGAAGGCAGCGGCATCGCCAACAGCACTGGAGAAGATACGATCTCTGTTCTGGCGTGTCAACGGGACTGCTTGGCGGCCAGTTCAGTCTCATCAAGCGCGGCAGGCTCAATCCAAAGGGTTGGTCCGCGTAGTTTCGATCTGGACCAGCACCTCGCAACCGGTGAGGGCCGGAATAGGGACGTCAACCAACGAGATCCCGAGCGCGCCCTCCTCGGCCGCCAGCAAGCGAAGCTGCAACGGGCCCGTTCGAAGTGAATCGGTCAGGGTTCGTTCCTCGTCGCGATTGATTGCCCACGAATCCCCGATGAGGTGGCGAAACTTGGTTGCGCAGATCGCCCTTCCGTGAAAGTTCGCAGCACCCTGGGGAACCCAGTTGCGGTTGCATCTGGATAGTCCCGCACTTTCGATCGGCAGCGTCAGAAACTGACGTGCCCTGACCCGGTGATGGTCCCGTAAACAGCGGCCGGGTTTGTATTCGAACTCGTGTTGCATTTGCCATTGGCGAGCTTCGGGTTGATCCCCACAAAGGTCAGCACAGTGGTGATCGTTCCCTTGATGCCTGCGTACACACCCGTGCCACCGGAGAGATAGGTTGGCCCGGACCCAGTGACCGTGAAGCCACAGTTGGTTCTGCTGACGTGTGGCTTTGCCCTACTGAGCACTTTGTTGAGGGCGACGGCGTTGACCATGAAGCCTCCCTGTTGGAGAGTAATCTTGACGTAGTTGCCATTTTCATCCACCTTGCCATCTTTGTCCTCGCTGGTGGCGGTTCCGTAGTCACCGATGGCGCCCGTGAAGATGATCGGGTTGGTTGCGGCTCCGGTTTGGTTTGACCAGATTTGGATCGTCCCGCTCGGTGGCTCGGCCGAAGCACTCGCATTGAGCCCGAGCGTCGCCAGAGGCAGGGAGGCGAGCGAGGCCAGCAGACCGATACGAACCGTACGCCGCATTGCCCCTCTCCCAGGGAGGCCGGCATCTAGTCCACGACGACGTCGGGCACCATGGCGACCACGGCGATGACCGGAGCGACCAGTTTCAGCGACATCCGACATCCCCTGTACCGAAAATCTTTCCCGACTCGTCACAATTGTTCCTCTCGTTCGATTATTGATGGTGGCAACGTTTCGATGGTACGGACAGCTACTGACAGGACTCTCAGTAGTGGGTACTGAATTTTTGACCCTTGGCGGCACTCACTCACCATTCGGAGGTAACTCCGGATCGGAATCCCGGAGACGGATCTGGTGTGTGGTGTCACCGATCGATCCCGCCTTTCGTCGCCCGATCTCTATGAGGGTGGGCACTCCTGCGGGATCCATTCCCAGACACTCCCCAATGAGGTCATCGTCAGCCCCCAGATCTCGCAACCGCAGTCCGATCCGGTACGCCCTGGGGAGGTCATCACGATCAGAGGACTCCATGGCTCCAGCTTGCCCGAATAGAGGTTTTGGACCCTCAGTACGGGATACTGAATATGCAATGAGATCAGTAGAACTTTCGTCCTCGGAGCGGTGGCCGATGGTCGGGCGAGCCGAGGAACAGCGGTTTCTCATTGATGCCATCGCCGACCCGGATCGGCCCGGTGTGCTGGTAGCGGGGCAGGCCGGCGTCGGAAAGACGCGATTGATTCACGAGGTCGTGAAGGCAACGCACGGCCACCACCTGATATGGGCCACGGCTTCAGAGTCAGTGCGCCCGCTCCCCTTTGGGGCGTTCGCTCAGCTTCTGCCCAGCAATCTGAACGAAGTCGACCAGGTCGACTTACTCAGTACCCTTGGCCAACATCTGCAAAGCCGAGGCGAAGGTCGGCCGATCATCATGGCGGTGGACGACGTACACCTGCTCGACGGCCTCTCTGGCGGATTCATTGCGTACGCGGCGACCAGAAGGCTGGCGACGGTGCTTCTGACTCTTCGCAGTGGATCCCTGGTCCCCGACGCTCTGGACAGACTGTGTCGAAATGGTGACATCCCGAGACTGGAACTACAGGCCCTATCGAGGGCCGAGTTCAACGAGATCATCGAGCAGACAGTTGACGGCATCGTCGAAAGCGCCTCCCGAGATCGAATGTGGGAAACGACCCGAGGCAACGTTCTCTTCGTCCGAGAGCTGATTGCCGATCTGCTGGAAGCGGGCCAACTGAGTCTGGTTCACGGAGTGTGGCGATGGGCCGGTGGTGTCGGGCCGGCGCCGCGCCTACGGGAGGCCATCGCATCCCGGCTTGATGGCCTCACAGAAGCAGGACGTCAGTTTCTGGAACTGTTGTCCGTCGGTGAACCGCTGGTTCTGGCCATGGCGGAACAGGTGACCTCCGAGGAGGTCCTGATAGATCTCGAGCGGCGGGGACTGATTGCTGTCGGAGGCGACGGGGGGCCCAGCCTCCGTTTCAGTCATCCCCTGTTCGGAGAAGTGCTCCGTGCCGAAATGCCTTCGCTCCTGCGGCGTCGCATCAACCAACAACTTGTCCAACTCTTGCGGAAGGTCACGCCCCGCACTCCGGCGGATCTCCTCAAGTTGGCGGTGCTCTGGCACGAGACCGGCGAACAGGTGGATCCATCTGTTCTCACCGAGGCAGCGCAAGTGGCGAACCGCCTGTCGGACTACGCCTTGGCCGAAATGCTTGCTGCTGACTCACTCAGGCAGTCACCGACGTTCCTGGCCCAACTCGAACTCGGATGGTCACTCCTTCAACAATCTCGATTTGACGAGGCGGCCGGCCTCCTGACCTCCCTGGTCGGCAGTGAGTCCGACGACAGTGCTCGGGAGCGTCTGGCTGACGGCTTGTCGCTCGCGGTAGGTCACGGTCTAGGACAAGTCGACGATGCCCTCGACCTGATGACGGAGATCGAACGCTCCGCTGTCCGCCTCTCGACTCGTTCGCTAATACAGTGCCACCGGGCGTCGCTTCAGGCTTTCATCTGTCAGTACGAGGAAGCGATCGAGTTGGGCATGAGCGCCATACGGGCCGATGACGACGATCGGGTGTTCGTCCGATCCTTGCCGGCGGTCGCTTCCAGCCTGGTCATGATGGGCAAGACCGAAGAGGCGCTCTCGCTTACCGAGGCGGGACTGACCTGCGCACTGCGGATACGCGACGAGCTCCCCCGTGCCCCGGGCTGGGCAGTCAGCAGTCGCTGCACTGCCTTGGCATTCGCGGGTCGGGTCCCTGAGGCATTGGAGCTCCTTGACTTTGCGTTGTCCTCGGTGGGTAGTCCTCCTGATCGGCGATCACTTCCGAACATCTATCGGGCTCGGTTCCTCCTGTTCGAAGGGAGGGCGGCGAGTGCTCTCCGTTCCCTACAGGAGGCGGCGCCCGAGCTCCGACAGGAACCCGGCTACGGTTCGTGGGGCCTTTCCCTACTCGCCGAGGTAGAAGCACTACTTGGGCACACAGCCGCGGCCGCAGCGGCCAAGGATGAATCTCAGGCTCTGCGTGGCAATGACCGACTGGGCTTTTTCGTGGACGAGCAGAGAGCCCTGTCCTGGGTCGCTGTCCAGGAGGGCCGGCTGACCCAGGCAATCGCGGAACTTTGGACGGCGGCGGAAATGGCGTTGGAGCGAGGGCAGCGGTGCTTCGAACTCATCATCCTCAACGACCTGTTGCGCTTGAATGACCTTGATGCAGCGTCCCGAGCAGGGGAGGTCTCCGAAATTGTCGAGGGCTCGCTGGGAGAAGCCGTCGGACTCCATGTCCAGGCCAAGGTCTCGAAACGTGGAATGGACCTGGAACGAGCCGCTTCGTCCTTCTCCGACATGAGTTTCTCGCTCGTGGCGTCAGAGCTTTGGGCCACAGCCTCAGGTGCGTATAGTCGTGAGGGTCTACACGCTCGATCCACCAAAGCGGCAAAGAGATCCCTAGAGACCGCAAGCGTGTGCGAGGGGGCAAGGATACGGCCCGCCATCCCGCCGGATCAGGTCGAGCCCCTCAGTCGCCGTCAGCATGAGGTCGCGCTGCTGGCGGCCCAGGGAGCCAGCAATGCCGAAATTGCGCAGGCCCTCTCGCTTTCCGTGAGGACGGTCGAGAGCCATCTGTACGCGGTCTTCGCCAAGCTCGGACTGACCGCTCGGGAAGAACTGAACTCGGTCCTCGCCGGGCCACCGGTCGTGTAGGTCGTCAGCCATTCGGTAAGGTCGGCGGTGGACCCCCATTTACCGCTGACTGAGTTTGTGCCCTCGACCAGGGAGAATGCCACAGACATTTGCGTCGTTCGGAGGGATCCGAACCCGACGTTTACAACTTTTTCCGGTCGAATGGTTCTCACGAGATTACTCCTTCTGATCCACTAGCAGCGCGAGTAACCCGTGTTTACCGGCAGGGCTCCCAACTCTCGGGGTCGAAGTCTTGGGTAACCCGGCTACCTTCGAGACGAACAAATCCGCCTGGTCCTTTCGGGCCCAACAAAGTTCAGGCGGGGATCGCTGGCCGCACTGTCTCCCAGAACAGCTCGAGCTGGTGCGCCTCGTCCACCGCGGGCCAAACAAAGACTCGCCGGACACCGGCGCGAGCGAAGGCCGAGAGTTTCTCCGCGAACAGCTCGGCCGGGCCGACCGGCAGGCGTTCTCGGAGCATCTCCTCTGGGCGGTGAATGGTCGGCACCACCCGCTCTCGCATGACCCCGTCGGCCTCGGACCGGTTATTGGTGATGTAGAACCACATGGTCGCGAGGGCGTTGGGGAAGGACCCGGGATCCTTGCCATGACTGGGGAGTAGGTCCTGCAGCTGTGACCATCCCGCGGCGAACAGGGTCGGCGTCGTGTTGTACGCGGACGCCAGCCAACCGTCGGCCAGCCTGGCCGTGCGGCGCAACCCGGTCTCCGATCCCCAGCTGCCCAGCCAGATCGCTGGGCCTTCCGTGCGGACGGGGTGAGGATCGAGGCTGATCCCGGAGGTGGTGTAGTAACGGCCGACACAGGGAGTAGCGCCGGCTCGCCACAAGGCGCGGAGGGCCTCGATCGATTCGTCGAGACGCGCCCATCGCTCGGCGAAGTCAACCCCGACAGAATCGAAGTCGTCCTGTTGGTAGACAGGGCGCTGAAGCCCAGCCGCGAGGCGGTCTGGGTGTACGCGACGAGATGGTCGAGGGTATACGGGTTGCCGCCGAAGTCCATGAGGGGTAGGTGGGCGCCGAAGTCCATGACCCACTATCCCACCCAAGGTGGCGACCGGCGCGTTGCGAGCTCGTCACGCACACTGTCTCAATAGCCCCAGGCACGTCCTCCCGGTTTCATGGGCTGAAGCCATCCGGAGCAGCCTCCGTAGCTGAGGGCGGTCCAGCCAGTACCAACTTCTTAGGCTGAAAGATCCGCCGTGGCCTTCGCTCGCGATCATCGGGCGTCAAGTATTTGGAGCGCCGCCTCAGCTCGACGTTCGACCTTCCCGTAACCGTTGGCCCCGGCCACGGTGCGCGCCTGGGTGAGAAGAGTCTGAGCCCTCACGACATCATCCGGGCCGCCGCGTTGAGCGAGCATCTTCCCCCACAGCAGGTCGGTCCGGGCCCCGAAGAACTTGGCTCGGGCGCGGCTACTCATCGCCGCGGCCTGCGCGAAGTAAGCGTCAGCTTCATCGAAGCGGCCGAGCACGGAGGCGAGCCCCCCGACGTAGTGGCTAATCGGACCCTGACCAGTGATGCCGGTCGTGCACCACTGGTTGGCCCAGGGTTCTAGGCGGTCAAACAGGGGACGAGCGAACCGAGGATCCGCCACCTCGATGGCACCTTCAGCGAAGCCACACATCCCGATGCTCCAGGAGGCATCGACAAGAAAATGGAAGCCCGTGCCGACGAACTCCTCCAGCAGTTGCCGGACCTCATCCGTGCGGTCGCCATCGGCCAGGGCGAGAACCAGGGCCGCCTTTATCGCATGCAAATTCTCGGTGATCTCGGTCGCCATTTGCTCGATGAGCGGAACCAGTTCTAGGAGGGTTCCTTTCTGAAGGTTTGTTGCCATGAACTGCACGCCGAAGAACACGTTGGTGTCTGGTTGCCCGCTGTCGGTACCCAGTTGGAGTGCCTTGAACACGAGCTCTTCTGCCCTTTCGATGTCGCCTGAGATGAGCGCCTGTGTGGCGTGGGAATACGCCATCGTCCAGTGCATTATCGGTTGGTCGAGCTGGTCAGCGACCATCCCCATGGCCGCGATGCAACGGTCCATTTCTCCGATATCCCCCGCGACATAGGCAACAATGTGCCGGTTGTGCAGCGCCAAGAAGCGGGCCATGGCGTCATCGACGCGTTCTGCGCGGGCGACGGCGTCCGCAGTCCGGACCATGGCTTCCTCCAGTAGGACGGGCACGTTGAGGGCGTAGAAGATGCTATTGAGGACCCGGACGATGATGGCATCGTCACCGGACGCCGCGGCGAGGGCCAGCGCCTCGTCGGCCAGGGCCCGGCGTCGTTCGAGCGGAGTACCGATGGCCAATTCCGAGCACAATGTGGCGAGCACCAGAGGTCGGTCGCGGTCCTCGGATGACAGGAGGTCGAGGGTCATTTCCAGAACTTCGATCCTGTCGGCATCGAGCACGCCTCCAGCCGAGTACCAGCCGCGGTTGTTGGCCAGGGCGGCAATGACGAGGCGGTTCGTATCGCCGATGTCCACGGCTTGGCGGCTGGCCCCGAAAAGAGTCTCGCGAAACGCCGGGTTCCCCGTCTGGCGTTGGGCGATGCCGAGGCCGATGTTGAGGTCTATCCCGAGGAGGCGATCGGGGTCATCGACCTCGCCGTAGAGATCGAGAGCCTGGGTGTAGTACCTCAGGGCGTCGCCAGGGGCCAAGGCCGCAAGGGCGGCGTCAGCCGCCTGGCGCGAGTAGTCGAGTGCCTTGGTCAGATCGCCGGGCCGGCGGCCGTAGAACCAGTGGTGGGCAAGTTCACCCACACGGGGTCCGGGCAGAGGCCCGCACAGCTGCTCCAACGCCTCGCCGATTCGCCGATGGACGCGAGCCGTGCGGGTCGGCCCTAGTTCTTCATACAGGGTCCGTTGGATGAGGGCGTGGGCGAAGGTGTATTGCCCTGGACGTCCCCGCCCTTCACGTACCAAGGCTGCGGCCACCGCGGTATCGAGTAGATCGAGCAGCTGGTCTTCGGGCATATCAGCGGCTTGAACCAAGAGGTCAACGTCGAAGTCCCGGCCGATCACCGCCGCCGTCGACAAGATTCGCCCGGCGACCAAGCCGAGTCGACCGATGCGGGCGCCGATCACTTCTTTGACACTGCCGGGCAAGCCCACTACTTCTATCGTGTCGGTTGCCTCCCACCGACCTGCGCTATCGGAGTAGATGATTCCGGTCTCTGACAAGTGGCGGAGCATTTCGTTCACAAAGAAGGGGTTGCCGTCTGTCTCGCGGTGCACCGCCTGGGCAAAGTCGACACCGACCTCATCGAGCGCATAACCAGCCATCGCCTCCATGAGGGCCACCACCGCAGTGTTGTCGAGACCGGTGAGTTCGAGACGGGTCACCTTGACCTGTCTTTGCAGCGCGGCCAGCGTGCTCAACAGCGGATGGGAAAGTGACAGCTCGGTGTCTCGGTAAGTTCCGAGCACAAGCACGGCCATGGACTGGTCGCTGGCGATCAGATGACGGAGCAATTCCAAGCTGCCGGCGTCGGCCCACTGCAGGTCGTCGAGCACGAGCACGATGGGCTGCTGTTCAGAGGCCCGGGACAGCAATCCGACCACGGCCGCGAAGAGCAGATAGCGCTCGGCGTCGGAATCAGTTGCCCTCGATGGAGGAAGATCCGGGATTCGGGTGGCCAGGGCCGGTACCAGCCGGGCCAATTCCGACCCGTGTGCCTCGACGTGTGCCCGTAGTTCGTCTTCAGAACAGTGGGTGACGTAGTGCCCGATGGTCCCGGCGAACAGCTGGTAGGGGATGGCCAGGTCCTCCTCGCAATGCCCGAACAACACACAGGCGCCGGCGGCGAAGGCGGCACGGGCCCCCTCGGCCACGAGAGTCGTTTTTCCGAGACCGGCCTCGCCCGACACGAGCAGCACCTCGCGTCCCTCACCTCCGGTGACACGTTTGGCGCTCTCGGCCACGACTTCGAGTTCGGTGTCGCGTCCGACGATGATCACATCGGGGCGTCGCCCCAGGCGAACAGGCAGCGGCACCTCGTCGAGAACGGGTGCCACCACGGACTCCCACAGCACCTCGACCGCCTCCACCGGACCGGGAACACCTTCCAGATCCAGACGACCAAGACTGTGGCAGCGGTGGGGACTGCGCCGACCCGCCATGTCTCGCACGGTCATGGCTGCCAGGATCTGCCCACTGCGGGCGGCCATGCACAACTGGGACGCCTCGACAAGCGGGTCCCCGAAGAAGCTGTCGTCTTCGGTGGTGACCTCTCCCCAGCTCAGCCCTACTCGCAGCCCTACCTCGTGTCTCTGGGCACGATTGTCGTGTTCGATCCCCTGCTGCATGGTCACCGCGCACGACAACGCCGCCCAGGCACTGCCGAAAACCACCACCAGTCCGTCGCTGGCATTCTTCGCTTCGGAACCGCCGGCTTCGGCCACCGCCTGCCGCAGAATGGAGAAGTGGTGCCGCCGGAACTTCTCCACGAGATCCGGCGAACGTGATGCCCAGTCGGTGGAGTCGACGAGATCGGTGAACAGCACGGTCACATCGTTGGACCTCTGTGCCGCGACCCTCGGTATCGACGCCGTGGGCTCGGCTCGGCGGGCGATGGCCCGATCGAGGGCGACCAACTCGGGTGACGGCTCGGTGCCGACCTCGTCGATGAGGAACCTCCGGTAGTCCTGAAAGACCCGCAGGGCATCGACCCGGCGCCCGCAATCGGCCAAGGCCCGCATCAACAGGCCCCGTGGCCGATCGCGAAAGGGATGGGTGGCGATGAGGGCCTCGAGGCTGGCGATGGTCGCGCTCCACTCCCCGCTCTCGAGCAAAAGGACTGCCAGGTCCTCGACCGCTCCCGCTCGCAGCTCGCCGAGGCGTCTCGACTCGGCCAGGGCCCACGGCTCGTGGGCGAATTCGGCATAGGCGTCGCCGCGCCACATGGAAATGCCCTCTTCAAGGAGCTGGCGAGCCCTGGTGGCATCGTCGGCCTCCACCGCCCGCGCCAGGCAGTCCTCGAATTCCCGAGCGTCCAAAGCATCGGCACGCAGCTCGTAACCGGGGGGAACTCTCGCCAACGTACCGAAGCCGAGGAGGCGGCGAAGCCGGCTGACCGTCGTCCGCAAGGCGCCCGGCGAAATCCCGAGGTGCTCGGCCAATGAGTCAGCCGACACCACAGCACCTCGAACGAGGAGCAAGCACACCAGACGGCGTTGGGAGGCGCTCGACAAATCGATCGGAACTCCGTCCTGGCCGACGACTTGAAGCGACCCCAGCACCTTGAACTCCACCCCTCCCTCCTTCTGTCGAGTTCAAGAGTTTTGCGTAACCCCAGGTCAAGCCTCTGACGGCGGGCCTCAGAGGCACATTTGGCCTGACCCACCAACTATCGCTCTCGGTCGTGAACCGTGCAGACACAAGCTTAGGGCCTGGCGAGCGAGAGTTCGGCAGGCCAACAACCTCGAAGGTGCCCAAAAAGCCCTGGCCACAGGCGGTGACGCGCAGATGTAACTCCGGCGTAACAACGAATGGCCAGGATGAATCGAAGGCGACAACTGCCGAACGGTCTCCGAAGAAATGGAAGGTGCTGCCCCATGGCGACTCGACTCAGGATTCTCTGCCGGACGCTCCTGGCCGGATCACTGGTGTTCGGCGGAGCGGTAGCCGCCTCGGTGGCCGGGGGATCGCTGTCCTCCCTACCGGCTGCTGCGGCCACGCCTCCGGCCTGGACCGCGTATGTCGTGAGCAGCTCCACCGACGCCGTCATCCCGGTCGACACGGCGACCGATGCGGCGGGCGCCCCGATCGCCGTCGGATCCGCTCCCTCGGCCATCGCCATCACGCCTAATGCCACCACCGCCTATGTGACGGACGAGGGCACCACCTCCGGCCCCGGCTTCGTCACCCCGATCGACCTCTCGACGAATACGGCGGGCACGCCGATTCCTGTCGGGTCCGGTCCCGATACCATCGCCATCACTCCCAACGGCACCACCGCCTATGTGGGCAACTACAACGACCAAACCGTTACCCCCATCAACCTGTGGACCAACACGGCGGGCACGCCCATCCCTGTCGGCTCCGCGCCCACGTCCATCACCATCACCCCGGACGGCTCCACCGCCGACGTCACCCAGGGCTACGGCGCCGACGTGATCCCCATCAGTACCGCCACCAATACGGCCGGTGCCGGTATCCTCAATACCAACGACGGCTTCTCGTCGGCCATCACTCCCGACGGCTCGACCCTCTACACCCCGAACGACTCCTACAACGGAGTGGCCACGCTGGACACGGCCACCGACGCCCGAGGGAGCATCTCGGCCCTCGACGACCCCGAGGGAGTCGCCATCACCCCCGACGGGTCCACCGCCTACGTCGCCTACACACCGTTCACCACCAACAAGGGGGCTCTGCTTCCGATCGCCACCGCCACCGGTACGCCCGGCCCGCCCATCCCACTGGGCACCAGTTCGGCCGAAGGCGTGGCCATCACCCCTGACGGCTCCACCGCCTTCGTGACCGACCCGACGGGTGGCACCCTCGTCCCGGTCCACCTGGCCTCGGGCATCGCCGCCACCCCGATCTCGCTCGGCAGCCAGGGGGCCAATCCGGTGGCCATCGCCATCACCCCTGACCAGGCACCCATCGCCCACATGCACGTCGCCGCCCTGGGCAACTCGACCATGAGCTTTGACGCATCGGCATCGACGGTGGCCTACGGGACCATCGCTTCCTACGCGTGGAACTTCGGCGACGGCACCACCGAGACCACTACGAGCCCGTCGGTCACCCATGCCTACACGGACACCTCGCTCGGACAGGTGGCGTCGGTCACCGAGACGGACTCGGCGGGAACGACGGCGACCGGGCAGGTGTACACGGGCCAGACGGCGAGTGTGAATGGCAACTCACAGGCCACCGACATGGCCACGATCTATCTCAATCCGTCTGATGCGGCGGTCGAGTATCCGACCGTGACCGCCGTGACCCCGGACATCGGACCCACCTCCGGGCCGACCACGGTGACCATCACCGGGACGGGTTTCCAGGCGGGGGAGACCGAGGTGTACGTCGGTGCGGTCGCGGCCACGAACGTCACGGTCAACACGGGTGATAGTACCTCGCTCACCGCCACCCTGCCGGCCCAGACGGCCGGGACCTACCACATCATCGTGAACACCGCGCTGAACCAGGGCAAGCAGTACTACTTCGGTTCCAGTGCCGCCACGTCGGCAGACCAGTTCACCTACTCGACATCGATACCCGCGGTCGAGGTGTCCTGCACCTCGTCCAGCTGTCAGATTCCCCCTATCCAGTACGGGTCGACGACCATGTCGTCGACGGTGAGCTCTGACTGCACCGACTGCACGTACACGGCGTCGGTGGCCGAGGGTGTGCCCGCTACCAGCAGCGCAGTGGACAGTTGTCCTGACGCCATGAGCTACTCGCAGGCACAGCAAACGATCAACGAGAACGAGAGCGCCGCCAGTGGCGGCTCCGCGCTCTCCGTAGGCCTCATAAACGCGTTCCAGGGAGGGTTCGGTTTGGTTGATCCGTCGGAGACGGTATGCCTGGATGTCGACGGAGTTTCGATCGGATCCTCCCGCACGCTGGCAACCCAACGGGACGCGTCCCGGGCGCCGGTGGTGGGCCAGGACATCCTGGTCAAGAAGTGCACCAAAAAGGCAGTGGCCCCCTGCGTGAAATCGGTGGTCGTCAATGGCAACACGGTGGGAACGACGGTGATCCTGCCGGTGAACGAAACAATCACCCTCACGGTCGGGCCTCAGAAAGAGACGATCAAGAAGCTCTCGCCCGGAAAGGGTGCAGCACCGGGGTCCAACCTGACCATCACGGGGACCAACCTCTTCCAGGTGAGTGCGGTGGTCATCGACGGCGATCCCGTCGGTGGAACGCTCATCGGCGGCCTCGAGGCGTCCATCGTCTCCGAGACCGACAAGAAGCTGGTGGTGACGGTTCCTCCGGGCGCCAGCACCGGGCCGGTCACCCTCATCGGCTGGTCGGGAGATGTGACGTCCTCGTCGACGTTCACGGTGACTGGCCCCAAGACCAAGCGCTAGGTCACGACTGGACATCGAAACGCGGGGCCGCCGTCGGTCCAGCCATTGCGAACGGTCACTTCGGGGGCCTGGACAAGTGCACCGGTCCAACAGCCCCCTGCTCCCGCACCGCGCCGCTTAAGAAGGGCACCTCCTGTGTGACTCTTCCTCCCGGTGTTCGTGACGCACCTGCGTTTCGGGCTCACCTTCGCACGCTGAAGGCACTTCCTGGCGGTCTCAGTTAAGACGTGTCAGACGTAGAGCTCAGCTTTGCACGCTTAGGTCGTAACCCGTGCGTTGAGGTGACGCATCGGCCAACCGGGCCAGTTGTTTCGAATCTGAATGCTGAGCCGGATGGTGCTAGAACTCTGATCTGATCGGCTCTCGGTCCAACTGAGTCGGACTATCCGACTACAAGGTTCGATGATTCGTCAATGGTCGTGGCTCCTTTGCGGGGTCGCTTCGACCTCGACTCCAAGCTTTGGGACGGCTCGGTCTAGCCACGAGGGCATCCACCAGTTGGCCTTCCCCAGGAGTTCCATGATGGACGGCACCAGCACCATGCGAACCAGGGTGGCGTCGATGAAGATCGCGGCGGCCAGACCCAGACCGAACACCTTGAGAACATGGAGTGGGTCGCCGATCACGAACGAGCCGAACACACAGACCATGATGGCGGCAGCGGCGGTGATGACGCGGGCCGTCTTGGCCAGCCCGTCTGCTACTGCACTCGAGTTGTCCTTGGTTCGTCGCCACTCCTCACGGATCCGGGACAGCAGAAACACCTCGTAGTCCATCGAGAGACCGAAGAGGATTGTGAACATCATGAGCGGAATCCACGGGTCGATGGGGCCGGTGGCCCCGATCCCGATCACGCTGCCTAGCCAGCCCCACTGGAATACGGCCACGATGACGCCGTAAGCGGCCCCCACCGACAGCATGTTGACAATGACCGCCTTTAGCGGAATGGCCAAAGAGCGGAAAACGGCCATCAACAACAAGAAGGCCAATAGGAGCACGACGACGATGACCCACACCAGGCGCGACGAGAGGTAGGCGGAGGCGTCAACCGAGCCGGCGGTTTCCCCGCCTACGTAGGCAGCGACCCCAGTCCCGGCCGTCGCCGCGGGGATAACGTCGTACCGCAGGGAGTGAACGAGGGCCTCGGTCTGGGCTGCCTGGGGGGACGTCGCCGGGTAGGCAATGATGACCGCGTCGTGGCCTGATGCCGAGAACTGGGCCGGGGTGGCGAAGACAACGCCCGGAGTGTCAGCCACCTTGGTCCGCAGGGTCGCGACGGCCGCCTCCTGGCCGTCGGGCACCGAGGCGGCCACGATCAGCGGGCCGTTGAACCCGGGGCCGAAGCCGCTGGCCAGGGCGTCGAATGCCTGTCGGGTGGTGGACGACGTGGGATCGTTCCCGGCGTCCGTGAAGGCCAGGCGCATGGAGAAGAAAGGGATGATCAGCACTAGCAGGCAGAACAACGCGGTACCACCAGCAATGATCGGATGTCGTTGGACGGTCCGGCTCCATCGGTACCAGAAGCTCTGTGCCGAGGGCTCGGCAGCGCTCTGGAGGAGGCCCGGCACGTGGAGCTTGTCGATGGCCAGGCCCGAGAAGCCCAGCATGGCCGGCAGCAGCGTAATAGCGGCCGCCATGACCAGGACCACGGCAGCGATCGCCCCGACGGCCAGACCTCGCATGAAGGGCAGCTGGAGGATGAACAGGCCGAGCAGCGAGAGGATCACCGTGGTGCCGGCGAACACCACCGACCGGCCCGAAGTGGCCAGCGAGACCGCGGTGGCCTGACGAGGGGCCCGGCCTTCGGCCAGACCTTGGCGGTAACGAGTGACGATGAATAGGGCGTAGTCGATGCCCACCCCGAGCCCGATCATGGCCATCATCTCGGGGGCGAAGGTCGGGGTGGTGATCACGTGGGAGAGTAAGTCCAATACCCCGAAGGCGATGGCAATCCCGAACAGAGCGGTGATGATAGGCAGGCCCATGGCCACGACGGAGCCGAAAGCCACCAGCATGATGATGATGGCGGCAAGGATGCCGATACCTTCACTTGACCCAGGCTTCCCTCCTGCCACCAGGCTGATGGCCTGACCCCCCAGCGCCACGCCGTAACCGGGAGCAGCAAAGGACTGGGCAGTGGTGATCACCTTGTTGATGGCAGCCTGGGGCAGATTCCCGGCGATCTCGTCAAACTGCAGCTGCACGTAGGCGATGTGCCCGTCGGCGGAGATCTGGTGGGCCCCGGCGGTGGTAAACGGGCTGACCACTTCGGAGACATGGGCCAGCGGATCCATGGCCGCCACCATCCTGGCCGTCCTGTCCCGCACCGACACCGCGCTGATCGGCCCTGCGGAGGTGATCACCACCTGGGCGGGACTGCCCTTCTCGGCCGGGAAGGCGCGATTCAGGATCTGCTGGACCGGTTGGGCTCCACCGGTGAGGTTGTTGGAGAAATTGCTTCCTGCGGCCTGGGCCAACACATTCGTGCCCACCAACGCCACCAGCCAAATGATGAGCACCCACCAGCGGCGGTCGTGACACCAGCCGGCGATCCGAGCGAGCCCGCTCTCTTCGGCCGGCCTCAATTGCGGTCGCTCCCGGGCGGTGCGCTCGTCAAGTCTGGTGGAGGTGGTCGTCATTTAAGGCCTTTCGGGGGAAAATCGGAAATCAGACCTCGCCCGAAGGATAGCTTTCCGCCTGATCCTTACCGGACTGTCGAACAGGTTCAAGGAGCCTCGAGCCGCGGCGCTCGTGAGGGGCGAGAAGGTTTGAGTCGTCCGCAGAACCGGCCTGCTGCTTCAGGCTTCAACCGAGATTTTCAGCCCCCGCCGGGATATTTCCGTCTTTAGGCCGTCCCATCCGTTCATATGGTTTTCCGGGTGGGGCACCAACGCGAGCTCTACCAAGTCCAGGACACCACCTGCCGCCGAGAGCTTGAAACTTCAGGCGAAGCAGCTCAGCCATATCGGCTGAGCTGCTTTCAAAGGGGGTGCCAAGTGCTCGTTTGTGGGGGGTGTGGTCAGGCGACCTTGCAGCTGTTGCGGCCGGGCGACGTCTCGCGGCCGGTACCGCGTGCCGCCGCCGTCACGTTGGACTTGGTGCGCGTGCCAGTCGCGGCCTTGGACACGTGCGCCCAGTCGTGGCCGCGGCGCGCTTCGCTTGGGTCTTAGTGCTCTGCGCGGCCTCGGACGCAGTGCGAGCGGTCGTCGTAATGGCGCGCTTGGTTCTCTTAGTGTTGCTGTTGCCCTGGCGTGCGGAGGTCATTGTGCCCCTGACCCCGGACTTCGCAGCGCTGGCCGTCTTGACGGCACCGCGTGGAGCGGTACGGGCGGTGCCCACAGACCCCAACTCGGCGGCAGTCATCCTGCGGGAAGTTCCCTCGTCAGCTTGGTGGACTGAGGTCCACGACCTTTTCCTCAGCTCAACTCGCTGAGGTTCCGGTCGTGGGTGTCAGCTCGGTCGGCTGAGATCAGATCTCCTCGGCCCGGTGGGCTGCGATTCCAAGACTCGGCCTCGACGGTCAGCCATCTCTCCACCAGAAAAGCCCTTGTTCGTCGTGAGGGCGGCAATCCGAGGTTGCTGGTGCGTCTCGCGACAACCAAGCTATACAGGTTCGCAGTCATCAGACCAACAAGCCATGCTGCCAGGTTCACGTCCGACTTTGCAGGCGTGCACTGAGGCCAATAGACAACAGGAGCACCGCAATCATGGATCTTGGGCTTCGCAACGCCACCGTGATTGTAGCCGGGGGCACAACGGGAATGGGGCGAGCAGCGGCTGAATGCTTCGCAGAGGATGGCGCTCGTGTTGCCGTTTTGGCGAGATCCCAATCGAGCCTTCAAGAGACCACTGACGCCCTCATTGACCTGGGCTCGCCCGACGCATTAGGAATCGCCACTGACCTCTTCGACAATGCCTCCGTAGTGGCCGCCGTGGAGCAGGTGGGAAAACGTTGGGGTCACGTTAATGCACTCGTCAACGCCGGGGGACCAATGCACGGCGGCCTGAAGACGTTCGAAACCTATGACGACGAGGAGTGGCTCGACGTCTTCGATGGGCTGACGCTTGCCGCGGTGCGAACGGTTCGAGCTGCGCTGCCGCTTCTCCGCAACGCTGACTGGTCCCGCGTTGTGAACGTATCAGCGATGTCAACCAAGCTTCAATCGCCGCCGCTGGTTGCTTACACGGCAGCAAAGTCGGCCTTGACCAGCCTGACGAAGAACCTGTCCCAATCACTGGCACCAGACGGCATTCTCGTCAACACCGTCAGCCCCGGCACGTTCGCGTCGGAGTCGTTCAAAGCAGCTCTCGCTGCAATGCCGGGGGTTGATGAAAACGATCTCCAAGACATTATCCGGTTCATCAAGGAGGGATTCGGCCATCAGGTCTTTCTCGATCGCGCCGCTGATCCGTCCGAAATAGGGCCCGTCATCGCCTTTGTCGCGTCGGCGAGGAACACCTACATGACAGGGGCGAACATCAACGTCGACGGCGGCTCCGACTTCACGTAGTTCATTTGCTCATTGCCTTCTGTGGCATCGGACTTCGTTGATCGTAGTCATGGGACCTCCGTATCCCGCGCTCTCTGACGCTGAACGGATATCTACATGTGTCGGAACCCAATGGTCATGGATCTAATCAGTTCCGGGTGAAACAGGTCTGCGATGATCAGTTGTGTGAACTGTTGGGACGCCTTCTAGCCCGACGCCATTCCCGTGAGCATCCTCCGGTTTGACGCAACGCGAAGTGGGGCGGCTCGTTTTTTTGAACGCCCTAGGACAGATGAGGTCGCCTTTGACTTTCGGGTCGGGGAAATTCGGGCTCGATGGGTGTACCGATCAGTGCCCATACCCGGCGATCGGAAACACCGGCGGCCCTGCCGGGTTCGCGCCCTTGGGAGGCATGGGCTCCCGCCCGCGAGTGCCCGATCAGGTTGTAGCGCAAGCCCTTGTCTCGAGGTCGGCTGGTAAGCCGCTGTATGCGATGTCCCGAGCAGCTTCAGCGACGAGCGAGTCGGCGTCCGCTCTCCGTGCTGATGGGCGTGTAGTTCAGTTCGAAATGGTGATAGAGCCTCGACTCGTCAGCCTGAGAGAGTTCCTCTCCGTGCATTTCGATATCCGGCGCGGTGCGGACACTCTCTTTGGTCACCGACACTCTGAGGTCGTCGGGACCTACTTCAATTCCCCCAAGCGGCACGAAGGTTAGGTGTCGGCCGATAAAGCCCTCCTTGACCGTTGCGAACTGCGGAACATCGGTCTCAACGTCGACATAGACATCCTGCAACTTGCCAATCTTCTCGCCGTCTCTGTCTATGAGCATTTTCCCGTGCCAGTCGCCAACGATGACTTTTGCTTCTCCCGGTTCATCAGCCACTTCGGGTCTCCTGTTCGTATCCAACTCAGCCTAGATCCTCTCTTGCATAACGCCGCAAATGGAGGAACCAGATGGACTCGCAACCCACGCCGGACCGCCGATTACCCGATAACGTACCTGTCCCGGTGTTATCGAGCAGCTGGCAACGGGACGTAAGGGCGCTCCGAAGGTGAGCGCACCGATTTCACAGCTTCTTTGGCCCAGCAAGAAGCTGTTAGTAATAGTGCCGGCGTCCGCCAACTTCTCGACCCGCTGCACCCAAAAGGAGCAGAACGAGGCCGATGGCGGCCACAAGGATCCCCACGCTCCAGAGCACTGGGATACCTGCCAAGAATCCAATCAACATTAGAGCTAATCCAACAACAATCATTCGGTGTTCCCTCCGAGGATTCGTCGTGCCTGGGGTCTACCCAGTAACAGTGCGGTCAAACTCTCTCCCGTACAACGAGGCCCTTAACGAAGAGGGCTTCCTAGCGGAGCTGAGGACCAACCCCAGTTTCGGAAGCTGAGCCCATCGCGATCGGGATCGCATTCACGACCGACTGGCGCATCTAGAACAGCCCGAGGCTACAGCTCAGTCGATTCGTAGTTGCCGAGAGCACCTCCAAGTTGACGCTAGCGGTACTCCCATGGAACCCACCACCGGCATTGCGAGTTCGAATTGCCCCCGACCTCGGACCCGCAGCCTGCAAGTGGAACGACGGCACCGGCCGGCAATGGTCCGTAACTCTAAGGGCGGGCAACGGTTTTCGGGCCGGAGAGCGGATGCCCTCACCCGCTTTCCCATCATCTCGGTGGGTATTTACTGCTAAATTAAGATCGGGAAACGAAAGAGCAGAGATGCCGAACGAATCGTTGACGCTGCTGCAGGCCGCGGACGAGTTGGGCGTGCACTACATGACCGTCTACCGCTACGTCCGCACCGGCAAGCTCCCGGCCACCCGCGTGGGGGGCGCTTGGCGTGTCGACCCGCGACGACTTGGCCCAGATGAAGCCGGCTGTCTCCCCGCACCTCCCGTAACCCGGCCGCTCGAGCTCGCCGCCACCAAAGCCCAGCTCGAGGCCCGGCTGCTGGCCGGCGACGAACCCGGCGCGTGGGGTGTGCTCGAGGCCGCCCTGGCCTCTGACCGCTCCCCTGCCCAGGTGCTCCTCCAATTGGTGGCCCCGGCCCTCGAATCCATCGGGGACCGCTGGCACGTCGGCGAGCTCACCGTGGCCGACGAGCACCGGGCCAGCGCGGTGGCGGTGCGGCTCATCTCCCGTATCGGCGCCCGATTCGGCCGCCGGGGGCCCAAACGCGGCAGCGTCGTCATCACCACCCCGCCGGGCGAGCAGCACGCAGCCCCTGTGGCCATCGCCGCGGACCTGCTGCGGTGGGCCGGCTTCAACGTGATCGAGCTCGGTGCCAGCACGCCGGCCGACGCGCTGGCCCAGACTCTGGCCGGCGTGCCCGACCTGCTGGCCGTCGCCATGGCGTGCACCACCCAGGACTCGCCCACCTCGGCCCGCCGGGTCATCGCCCATCTGCGCACCGACACTCCCCGGCACCACGGTGCTGCTCGGAGGCGCCGCCATCATCAACGCCGACCAGGCGCTCCGCCTCGGAGCCGACGGCTTCACCGGCCGGAGGGGCGACGACTTGGTCCGGGCCATCGAGGAACTCGCCGCCGCCCGCTGAGCTGGCGCCAAGTCAGGCTCGGAGCGTCGGTGACAGCGCAACCGACGTAACTCGAGCCCGCCATCGAATCGTTCGCCGGCCGAAGCCGGAGTCATCATCCGGGCCGCGCGGCCAATCGGCCGGCTCGGCCCGGCTTGGCCAGGACGAGCTGGACGTCGCTGATGTGGCGTTCGAGGAACGACAGCCTCGCAGTAAGCGAGATAGAGGTCCCAGAGACGGCGGAACTCCCGGCCCACCCCGAGGGCCGCCACCGCATCGGTGTGGGCGGCCAGGTTGTCCGCCCAGCGCCGCAGAGTCTCGGCGTAGTGGCGTCCGATGTCCTCCAGGTCCACAATACGCAGGTCGGTGGCCCGAGCCACGCTGGCGGTGAGCGAAGCCACGGACGGGAGGCACCCGCCGGGGAAGACCATGCGGCGCACGAAATCCTGGTGGCGCTTTGCCCGCTCGAAGCTGCGGTCGTCGATCACGATGGCCTGGATGGCGGCCAGCCCGTCATCGGTCAGCAGATCGGCACACTTGGCCAGGAACTGGTCATGCCACCGCCAGTCCACCGCCTCGACCATCTCGACCGACACCAGCTTGTCGAACGTGCCGGTGAGGTCTCGCCAGTCGAGCCCCAGCACGGTGATGCGGTCGGCCAGTCCGGCGTCGGCCACCCGGCTTCTCCACGTAGGTGCGCTGGGCGTCCGAGATCGTCGTGGTGGTCACCCGGCACCCGTAACGGGTGGCGGCGTGGACGGCCAGGCCGCCCCAGCCCGAGCCGATCTCGACCAGGTGGTCGGCGAGCGTGAGCTCGAGCTTGGTGCAGAGCTCGGTCGATCTTCGTTTCCTGCGCTTCGGCCAGCGTCGCCCCGGGATGCTCGAACACGGCGCACGAGTAGGTCATGGTCTCGTCCAGCATGAGAGCGAAGAAGTCGTTGGAGAGGTCGTAGTGCTCGGTGATGTTCCGCTTGTCCTCGTCCCTGCCCGGAGTGGCCAGGCGGGCCGGGACGTCGAGCACGTGCGCCCCAGGCCCGCCCCAGTCGGTCGAGGCGCTCGCGTAGCGGGCGGGTGTCGCGCGCCAGGGCCCGCACGAGCGCGGTGAGGTCGTCGGTGTCCCACCAGCCGGCGACGTACGAGGCCCCGAGGCCGACCGAGGCCGACCGCAGCAGGGCGCCGTAGGCGCGACGGTCGTGCACCGTCACCCGGGCCATGGGCTCGCCCCGGCCCAGGCGGAACGTCTCGCCCCCCTCGGTGACGTCGATCGGCCGCACCGCTGGAGCGACGTGCCCAGCCGCCAGCACGATCCGGCGCGACAGAACGGTGCTCCCCGGCCAGGCGTGCGTGGCGTGGCGCAGAATGCGCCGGTCGCCCACCTGTCGGAGTCCCGAGCGGTGCCGACTGTGGCGTTGTCATGTCGCGGGTCGTCGATGGTGCGCCGGCAATCATGCCCGTCGCGCTGGTCACCGAGACGGCGTCCGCCACCGTACCGTCCAGACGCGCTCACTCCCATCGATCACGGTCGGTCACCGCCCGGTCCACGTTCCGTCTGCCCGGTGCGGGCAGGCCACCGGCGGCGACGCCCGCCTTTCGGGCGCGGCGCGCCGGATGGCCGAAGAACGGAGCGCCCTTCAGCCGCAGGCGTGCGGCTTGGGCGTAGATGCCGGCGGTGACGCGGTGGGTCATGGCCGGGTAGCTCCACAGGAGACGGCCGAGGGCGGCGCGATCGAGCGCACGGCGACGCAGGAAGCAGGGTGGCGGCGAAGAGACGCTGGTCGCCCTCGAGCACGTCGAGGCCGACGGTGAGCCGCGCCCCCGGGGCGGTGTAGCGGAGCAGGTAGTCGAGGTCGGCGGGGAGGAACGGTGACACATGGAGATCCTTGGCGAAGCGGTGCCTCCCCGGGGCGCCGACCACGTAGGCGTGGCGGTCGTGCCATGGCGTGTTCTCCACCTCGGCCACCAGAGCGTCGACCTGCCGGTGGCCGCCCGCGGGACCTCGCAATGCCGGCGCAGAAGTAGAGGCTGATGGGGTTGAACAACCAGCCCCAGGTGCGCACGTTGGCCAGCAGGGCGACCGGGCCGTCGGGACGCCGGCCGGTGCGCTCGCGTCACCAGGTCCCGCACCGCCCGGTCGAGAGGCGTGGCCGGGTCGCCCAGGAAGTCCTCGCGCCGGAAATGAACCGGGGCCGCCCGGCGGGCCGACCAGGCCGGGTGGAGGCGCATGACTTCGTCGACCTCGGCCAGGTCGAGCAGCGGCATGGCCACCTTGTAGCTGAACGAGTGCGTCGGCCCCGGGCCGAAGCGGGTGTGGGCGAGTACGCCCTCGTACATCGAGCTGCGCAGGCCGTTCGAGTGCCGGTCGGGCCAGGCGGGCCGGTGGCACGATCGCTTCGTCCAGCTCCACCCCGCCGGCGGCGTCGGCACTTGGACGTGCCCGTGACGGTGCCGTCGGCAACCACGGTCACCACGTCACCCCCAGGGCCCGGCACGTCTCAACCGCGCTGCGCACGCCGTCCTCGTGGAAGCCGTCTCCCCAGTAGGCGCCGGCGAACCAGGTGCGCCGGGTGCCGTTGATCTCGTCGCGGCGACCCTGGGCCCGCACCGCAGCCGGGTCGATGACCGGGTGGGCGTACTCCATGCGGGCCAGCACCTTGTCGGGATCGATGGCGTCGTCACGGTTGAGGGTGACCAGGACCGGGGTGGCCGAGTCGATGCCCTGGAGGCGATTGAGGTAGTAGGTGAGCGTGGCCTCGTCGCGCTCGGCCTCGAGGCGGTGGTAGTTCCAGCTGGCCCAGGCCCGGCGTTCGGTGGGCAGCAGGCTGGCGTCGGTGTGCAGGGTGGCCCGGTTGGGCTGGTAGCGCAGCGCACCGAGCGTCTCGACGCTCCATCCGGTCGGGGTCGGACAGGAGGCGCAGGGCCTGGTCGCTGTGGGTGGCGAGCACGACGTGGTCGTAGGTTTCGACCCCGGCCTCGCTCACCACCTCGACCCCACCGGGCTCGCGGCGGATCTTGCCCACCGGGGTCCCGAGCCGCAGTCGGCCCTCGTTGCGCAACGGGCGCACGATGGCGTCGACGTAGCGCTTCGAGCCGCCCTCGACCGTCCGCCACTTCGGCTGGTCGCGCAAGCGGAGCAGCCCGTGCCGCTCGAAGAAGCGGGCGAAGGTGGCGGCGGGGATCTGGGTGAAGGTGGACGGGTCGGCCGACCAGATCGACGAGCCCAGCGGGACGAGGTACCAGTCCCGGAATCCGGCCGACCAGCGTTGCGGGGCCAGCACCTCCTCCAGCGTCACGCTGTCGGGCGGCGGGTCGGCCAGAAGGCCCCGGGCCAGGCGGTTGAAGCGGACCACGTCGGCCAGCATGCGCAGGAATTCGGGCCGGACCAGGTTGCGCCGCTGGGCGAAGACGGTGGAGACGGACGTCCCCCGCCACTCGAGGCCGGTGCGCTGGTCGGCCACGCTGAAGCTCATGTCACTGGGCTTGGTGGCGACCCCGAGCTCGTCGAGGAGGCGGCAGAACAGGGGGTAGGTGCGTTCGTTGTAGACGAGGAACCCGGTGTCGACGTCACAGGTCAGCTCGGGCAGCTCGACCCGGTGGGTGTGGGAGTGGCCGCCGGGGCGGTCGTCCGACTCGTAGAGGACGACGTCGTGGTGCCTGCGCAGCAGGTGGGCCGTGACCAGGCCCGATACCCCGCTCCCGATGATGGCGATCCGCATGACATCCCTCTCCCGTGCCGTCGGACACCCGTTGTTCGGGGCCGCACGATCCTCGGATCGTATTTAGTACTAAACTAGCCTAATGGCTACGCTACCATGCACGCGTCACCTCTCCACGGCCCCCGGCCGAGGTCTTCGACTACATGGCCCGCTTCTCCAACGCGGCCGAGTGGGACCCCGGGGTGACCGAGGCCACCGAGGCCGACCCCGGGGCGCCCGCCCTCGGCAGCACCTATCGGCTCGTGGTCCGGGCCTTCGGTCGGGCCGTCCCCCTCGAGTACCGCATCGCCGAGTTCGACCGGCCCCACCGGGTCGTGCTCAGCGCCGAGAACTCGATGGTGCGCTCCACCGACGTGATCGAGGTCTCAGCCGACCCCGGAGGCGGCTCGATCCTCACCTACGACGCCACCTTGGAACTCAAGGGTGCGGCCGTCGCTGTTCACCCCCCTGCTCGGCCTCGTCGTTCCGGCGCATCGGGGACCGGGCCATCGTCGGCCTGCGCGCCGCACTGGCGGCATGACCGCTGGACGCGCACACCGCCCGGCACGCCCTGGCCCGGGCCACCGACGCCGTGGCCGAGGCCACGGTGGTCCCGAGCTTCAGCCGCATCGGCATCGGACTCCGCCGCCGGTTGGAGGAGTGGGGCGACCCGCCCCCGATGGAAGGCCGCGTGGCCCTCGTCACCGGCGCCACCTCGGGCATCGGCCTGGCCACCGCCACCGCGCTGGCCGGCCTCGGCGCCGATGCTACACCTGGTGGGCCGCGACCCCGACCGGGGTGCCAGCCGCCCTCGGCACGGTCGAGGCGATCGGCCCCGGCCGGGTCCACCTCCACCTGGTCGACCTCTCGGATCCCTCGGCCGTGACCGCATTCGGCCGGCAGCTCCGTGACAGCGACGCAGCGCCTCGACGCCCTGGTGCACAATGCCGGGGCGCTGACCCGCACCTACCAGACCACCGCCGACGGGGTGGAGCGCACGCTCGCCACCCACGTGCTCGGCCCCTACCTGCTGACCGCCGCCCTGGCCCCGCTGCTCTTCTCCTCGGCCCCCGGTCCCGGCGACGCCACCGGCGCCCCGGCCACCATCGTCACCGATGAGCTCGGGGGGCATGTACTCCCAGCGCTTCGACCTCGACACCCTCGAGGCCGGTCCCGACGGGTACGACGGCGTCGTCGCCTACGCCAGGGCGAAGCGGGCCCAGCTGGTGCTGGCCGAAGCCTGGGCGGCCCGCTTCGCCCCGGCCGGGGTGGCCAGCTACGCCATGCACCCGGGCTGGGTGGACACGCCCGGTCTGGCCGAGGGCCTGCCCAGGTTCCGCGCCCTCGTCCGTCCCGCTCCTGCGCACACCCGCCGAAGGGGCCGACACCGCGGTGTGGCTGGCCGCCGGCGGCCCCACGGTGGCGGCGCGGGCGGCGGGGGCCACGCCGATGACCTCCGGCTTCTTCCATGACCGGCGGCTCCGGTCCGACCACCGCTTCCCGGTCACCCACCCGAGCCGACCCGGTGATCCAGAGCGCCTCCTCGCCTGGTGTGCGGCGCGTACCGGAACCGAAACGCCCGTGCCGGGAGCCGGGCCATGACCGATCCGGTGGGAACTCGCTGCGGGAGCGACAGGACGAGGGAGGCGGCTTCTCAGCGTCCCGGATCGCCATCGCCGGGGCCAGCGGCTACGTGGGCAGCCTGCTGGCCAACCAATTGGCCGGGGCCGGCCACCAGGTGTTGGCCCTGGGCCGGCACCCGGGCACCCTGCCCACCGGTGAGCGGATCTCGGCGGTGGCCGTCGACGTGGCCGACTCCGGGGCCATCGCCGACGCGCTGGCGGGTGTCGATGCCGCCTACTACCTCGTCCATGCCCTGGCCGGCGGGACCGGGTTCGAAGACCGCGACCGCGAGCTCGCGGCCACTTTCGGCCGGGCCGCCAAGGCCGCCGGCGTCGGGCGCATCATCTATCTGGGCGGCCTGGGCCAGGGGCGACCTGTCGGCCCACCTGGTCAGCCGCCAGGAGGTGGGCGCGGTGCTGGCCGCCTCCGGTGTACCGGTCGTGGAGCTGCGGGCCGCCGTCATCCTCGGGGCCGGCAGCATCTCCTACGAGATGCTGCGCTCGCTGACCGAGCGCCTGCCGGTCATGGTCTGCCCGCGCTGGATCACCACCCGGCTCCAACCACTGGCCGAGAGCGACCTGCTCGACTACCTCGCTGGCTCCCTCGTCGCCCCGGCCGGCATCTACGAGATCGGCACGCCCGACGTGACCGATTACGGGACCATGATGCGCGGCTACGCCGAGGAGAGGGGATTGCGGCCCCGGCGTATCTTCACCGTCCCTTCCTCACCCCGTCGCTGTCGGCCCGCTGGGTCGACCTGGTTAGCCCGGTCGACCGGCGCATCAGCCACGCCTTGATCCAGAGCCTGGTGAACGAAGTGACAGTCCACGACCAGGAGCGCACATTCGCCGCCTTCGGCATCAACCCCCTGCCGGTCAGAGAAGCCGTCCGCCGCGCCATCAGTGACGAGAGTGACCGGGTCTCGGCCGGGCTTCTCGACCCCTCCCTGTCGCTCGGCACCGGCGTCTACGCCATGCGATGTGCGGCGCGCCTGGAACCCGATCTGCGTCGAGGCGGCGCAAGACGACCTGGCCCAGGTGGGCGGGGACCTGTCCTGGTACGGCGTGGCCTGGGCCTGGGCGCTGCGCGTGGCACTCGGTCGGCTGTTCGGCGAGAACCTCAGAATCCGGCGGCCCGACCGGCTCGGGCCAGGAGCGGCCGTTGACTGGTGGGAGGTGGTGCGCGCCGACCCCAACCATCTGGTGCTGGCCTCGGTCGGCTGGTTCTTCGGAGACGGCTGGCTCGCGATTGCGCGTCGCTGATGCACCTCCGCGCGTGGAACAGGCCGCCGCCTTCCGGCCCAGGGGCCTTGTCGGCCTCGCCTACTGGTGGGGCCTGTGGCCCGTGCACCAAGTGGTCTTCCGGGTCATGGTCCGGGGCCGGGTCCGCCGGGCCCGCCGGCTCGGAACCCCCCCGGTGACAGCCCCGGTCCAGAACCCCATCTCTGTAGGATCGACCCCGGACGTTTGACCGAAGGTGCGCTCCGTCCTGTGGTTCCGGCGCGACCTGCGCCTCGATGATCTGCCCGCTCTGCAGGCGGCGGCCGATGCGGGGCCTGACGGCGTCGTCGCCCTCTTCGTGGCCGACCCTGCCCTCCTCGGTCCAGCCGGCCAGAACCGGCGGCGCTTCCTGAGCGCCTCCCTGGCCGCTCTCGACACCGAGCTCGGAGGCAACCTGGTGGTCCGCCAGGGCGACCCTGTCCGTGTCGTTCGGGCGGTGGCGGCCGAGGTCGGAGCGACCATGGTGACCGCCACCTCCGACTTCGGTCCCTACGGTGCCGCACGCGACGCGGCGGTGGGGCGGGCGCTGTCGGACGACGGGCGTCGGCTGGTCACGGTCGACTCCAACTATGCCGTTGCCCCGGGTTGGGTGCGGAGCGCTTCGGGCACGCCGTTCAAGGTGTTCACCGCCTACAAAAGGGCCTGGGAGACCGCCGGTTGGCCGGGCCCGTACCCCAACCCCGAGGTGCGGTACCGCCACCTCAGAAGCGACAAGCTCGATCTCTTCCCAGAGCCGGGTCCGGCCACGGTGGGGTCCCAGCACCTTCCCGACTGGTGGGACGGGCTCCCGCTCGGTCCCGCCGCAAACCTCCCTGAAGCCGGGCCGGCGGCGGCGTGGGAACGGCTCGAGCACTTCGTGGCCGGGCCGCTGGCCGACTACGACCGTGACCGCGACTACCCCGCCATCGAGGCGACCTCTGGGCTTTCGCCCTACCTGCGCTTCGGCTGCATTCACCCGCGCAGCGCATTGGCGATCCTCGGGTCCGGGGCCGGAGCCGAGCGCATGCAGACAGAGCTGGCATGGCGCGAATTCTACGCAGACGTGCTTTGGCACCGGCCCGAGTCGGCGCGGGCTCCACTCTTGGCATTTGCCACCCGGCTGCGCTGGGACGCGGACGAGCGAGCCCGGGAGCGGTTCAGGGCGTGGGCGATCGGTCAGACCGGCTATCCCCTGGTCGATGCAGGCATGCGCCAGCTGATCGCCGAGGGCTGGATGCACAACCGGGTACGGATGGTCACAGCCAGCTTTTTGGTGAAGGACCTCCACATCGACTGGCGGCTCGGGGCCCGCTGGTTCATGTGGCACCTGGTCGACGGCGATCTCGCCTCGAACCAACACGGCTGGCAATGGGTGGCCGGCACGGGCACCGACGCCGCCCCGTTCCACCGAGTACTCAACCCAACGCGCCAGCAGGAGCGCTTCGACCCGACCGGAGCGTATGTAAGTCGCTACCTAAGTGAGTCGGATGCACCCGATCAGTTCGTCCTAGGAAGTGCTGTGGCCGGCGTGGATTCCCGCGCCGAGGTGCTGGTCGACCACGCCGCCGAGCGACACGAGGCGCTGGCCCGCTTCGCCGAAGCGCGTGTCGACCGTGTCGGTGCCAACCGTTCCGTTACGGAACCCCATCGCCGTCGGCGCTGAGCTCGAATCGGCTGGCACCGTTCACGAATCAACCTCAGCCTCCGCACGCTGAGAACACAACCAGTGGCGACCGCACCCTCCGTGGCTGAGGTCCGTAAAGGCGTGCAGTCCCGCTCGCCTTTAGTAGCTCCGCACATGCCGGGCGCCGGTGGAGTGCTCTCAGGTAGCGGAGCTGACGACGACCACTCGTCTCGAGTCCCCAAGTCTCAGTAGCTGAGGTCTCGGTCGGCCCTCAGCCTGAGAAGCTGAGATCGTTCGCACCAGGCTGAGGTCATCCGGGAGCAGCCGAGACCGACTGAGCTCCCCTAGAAGCGATCTGAACCGACGGGCGAGAAGACGCGGTTGCGAGTCCAGGTTCCCAGCACCATGAGCGTCTTCGTGCCAGTCACCCGGCCACTACGGCGCAGCAGTTCGATGACTTGACCAAGTCGCTCGAGGTCAGGCACGCGGATCCAGACCAGGGCGTCGGGGTCGCCAGCAGTAGCGAATACGGCCTGCACTTCGGGCAGACCGAGGGCGGTGCTTCGGATCTCGCCCAGGTCCGCCGTCCCGGCGAAGCGCACCTCGGTGAAAGCTTGCACAGGTCGGCCAATTTTGGCGTGATCGACGACCACGGTGTAGCCCGTGATCACTCCAGCCTGTTCCATCCGATCGATTCGTCGCTTGACCGCCGAAGTGGACAGAGCGACCCGCTCGGCGATATCGCCCATCGTGCGACGGGCATTCTCCTCTAGCAGTCCCAGAATCTCCTGGTCAGTGCGGTCCGTGTTGACATCCATGCCGGTCCCTTCCATAGCCCGTCCGCTTCATGACGCCACTGCTCGACTTGGCCTCAGTCGCGATTTATCTTTGCGTAAATATTCGCTATTTGCTCATTCTATTGCGTTTTTCTCGATATATCGAAGGAATCTTCCACGTGAATCTCGGAACGGACTTGAATGGTCGCGTGAGCACATCCGGTCCGGAACTGTCCGTTGCGGCATGCCTGCAGCAGAGCGCCCCGTCGTGGCGATGACGGTCGTTCCACGCCACCGGAGGGTCGCAGCCAGGAAGCCCCGCGCCGACGCGGTGCTGTCATCGGACCGCACGCAGGTGAGCCTCGACGACGTCTACAGCACCAGCGGCCGAGCTCTCATGTCGGGTATTCAGGCGGTCGTACGGCTGGTTCTGGACCAGCGTCGACTCGATCGCAGTCGGGGCCTCGACACGGCCGCCTTCGTGAGCGGCTACGAAGGGTCGCCTCTTGGCGGGCTGGATCTCGAGCTCCAGCCGCGCCCGGCGCCGCCTGGACGAGGAAGGCGTGGTGTTCGCCCCAGCCCTCAACGAAGAGTTAGCCGCCACTGCAGTGGCCGGCACCCAACTTCTTGCCGATGTGCCTGGCCATGACCACGACGGGGTGGTGGGCTTCTGGTACGGCAAGAACCCCGGTCTCGACCGGGCTGCCGATGCCATCCGTCACGGCAACTATTCCGGCACTGCGCCGCTCGGTGGGGCAGTGGCCCTGATCGGCGATGACCCCTCCTGTAAGTCGTCCACCCTTCCCAGCTCCTCGGTGTCGATGGCCCGCAGCCTGAGTCTTCCGCTCCTGTCGCCCAGCTCGGTTGCCGAGGTGGTGCACCTGGGACTCCACGCTGTAGCCCTGTCGCGCTATTCGGGGTTGTGGACCGGTCTGCAGATCGTGGCCGACGTGGCCGACGGGTCAGCCGTGGTCGACCTGGGGGCCGGCGTTGCCGGAGATCCCCCGCTCCCGACACGACGCGGGTGGCTCGTACTCCGTTGCTGGTGGGCCCTCGCGCCCTCGAGACCGAAGAGGAACTGTTCGGTATCCGACTGCCGCGGGCTCTCGAGTACATAAGGCGGGCGTCGCTCAACTCCGTCACGATCGACCCGCCCCGGGCTCGCCTCGGTATCGTTTCCGCCGGGTACACCTATGCCACCACCCTGCGGGCATTTGAAGACATGGGTCTGGACGCAGAAGCCTGCCGGCAGCTCGGACTGCGGCTCATCAAGATCTCCGCGCCGTGGCCCCTCGACGCGTGCCGATCTCCGCCGTCTCACCGCAGGGCTCGAAGAGGTGCTGGTGATCGAGGACAAGACGGCGTTCATCGAGTCCCAGATCAAAGAGTCCCTCTACGGCTGTCCCGGGCAGCCTCTGGTCGTGGGTAAGGTCGACCCGGAGGGGCGTCCTCTTGTCCCGGCGAAGGGCTCGGTCGACAGCGACACGGTCGCTCGGGTTCTGGCCGCACGCATACCTGCCGACCGGATTCCGGCCGCGGGCCGCGCCCGCATGGAGTCTCTCGCCCGCCGCCAGCGGTTGGTCCTGCATCTGGCCCCGCCGCCGACCCGTACCGCGACGTTCTGCTCGGGCTGTCCCCACAACATCTCGACCCGGTCCGACGACGACCAGCTGGTAGGCCTGGGCATCGGCTGCCACATCATGGCCGGCTTCGACACCCACGGTCGGGGACACCAGGTGGGGCATGACCCAGATGGGCGGTGAGGGTGCCCAGTGGACCGGACTGGCACCATTTGCTCCCAGTCAGCACTACGAACAGAACATCGGGGACGGAACCTTCTTTCATTCCGGCTCGCTGGCAGTGCGGGCCGCCGTGGCCGCCGGCGTGGACATCACCTACAAGCTCCTCTACAACGATGCCGTCGCCATGACGGGCGGCCAGGAGCCACAAGGTCGGATGGCGGTGCCCGAGCTGACCCGGCTGTTGGCCATCGAAGGGGTCCGCCGTGTGATCATCACCACGCCGGAGCCGAAGCGCTATCGCGGTGTCTCCCTCGACCCCATCGCCCAGGTCCGCCACCGGGACGAATTGCCCGAGGCGCTCCGCGAGCTGCGCCGGGTCGAAGGGGTCACGGTACTCATCCACGACGACCGCTGCGCAGCCGAGGAACGACGGCTACGTCGGCGGGGCCAACTGCCGCAGCCAAAGAGCCGGGTCTGGATCAACCCAAGGGTGTGTGAGGGCTGCGGGGACTGCGGGGAGAAGTCGAGTTGTCTGTCGGTCGTCCCGGTCGAGACCGATTTCGGGCGAAAGACGGAGATCCACCAGGGATCGTGCAACGACGACCTTTCGTGTCTGCGAGGAGAATGCCCGTCGTTCGTTATGGTGACCCCCGACCCCGGGTCCCAGGCAAAAGACCGGCTCGCCGCGCCAGTTGGTCGAACCGCCGGTCGACCTGGTCCCCCCGACGCACCGCCGTACGCCAGATGACTTGCTCATTCGCATCCCCGGCATCGGCGGGACAGGGGTGGTCACCGTCTCGCGCATCTTGCAGATGGCTGCCCACCTCGACGGTCTCTACGCCGCTGGCCTCGACCAGACCGGATTGGCCCAAAAGGGTGGCCCGGTGATCTCCGATGTCCGCATCGCCATCCGACCGATCGACGCCGGCGTCAAAGCCAGCGCCGGTGCAGTGGACCTGTTGCTCGGGCTCGACCTGCTCGGTGTGGCCAGCGACGAGAACCTTGCTGTCGCCGATCCGGGTCGCACGGTGGCGGTGGTGAACACCGCCGGCGTGGCCACCGCGGCCATGGTGCGAGACCCCTCGATCCCCTTCCCCAAGGACACGGCCCGCATCGAACGGGCCACCAGGGCAGCCGAGAATCGTCTACCTCGACGCCCAGTGGATCTCCGAGCGACTCTTCGGTGACCACCTGCCAACCAATCTGGTCATGCTCGGCGCTGCATACCAGCATGGCTGTCTGCCCATCACGGCTGGCGCCATCGAAGAGGCGATCCGCCTAAACGGGGCAGGGGCACAGGAGAACCGTGCGGCATTTCGTTGGGGGCGGGCGGCGGTGATCGACTCTGGCGCCATCTCGGCCATCCTTGCCCCGCCGGCTCCACCGGCGCCGGCTCCGCCGGCTTCGCTCCGTCAGTTGCTCACCTCGGCTCCTGCCGCCTTGATCGACATCCTGGAGCTTCGCGCCGCTGATCTGGCCGGATACCAGAGCACCGCCTACGCCCGGCGCTACCTCGAAGAAGTGCTCGAGACCGTCCGGATCGAAGCAAACGGACGGGCGACCCTGCCTTCCCGGTGACGACCGCCTTCGCTCGCGGCCTGCACAAGCTGATGGCCTACAAGGACGAGTACGAGGTGGCACGTCTCCACCTCGACTCAGCCCAACAGGCGGCGGTCGCCAACGAGTTCGGCCCGGGAGCTGACACCAAGGTGCTGCTACACCCGCCGGTGCTCAAAGCCTTGGGACTCAAGCACAAGATCCATCTGGGTATAGCGGCGGGTCCGGTTTTCCGGACGCTGCGGGCCACCCGGCACCTGCGGGGCACCCATTCGACCCATTCGGTCGGACCGAGATGCGCCGGACCGAGCGGGCGTTGGTCGACGAATACCGCACCTTGATGTCCGCGATCCCTCGAGCACCTGACTCCGGCGTCGGCCGCCGTCGTCACGGCCATCGCCGCATCGGCCGAGGAGATCCGGGGTTACGAAGATGTGAAGCGTCGCAACATCGGCCGCTTTCCGCTCCCACACGGCCAAATTGGTTTCCGACTTGCCCACAGTTGAAGAGCCGGACTGGTCGACGCCGGACTTCGCAGACAAACATCGGGCTGAAAGCTCGGCATCTGCTACGGGCTGATAGACGCGCCGGGGCCGCGGTGGGCCGATTCATGCCGTCTGTTCGGCTGGCGGTAGACGATTAAGAGCCTGTAGCTTCCAGATCCGGATCAGAATCGACTAATCGCACGGGCGAGCATCAACGCCAACGACACGCTTCCGCCGAACCGTCAGGTGTCGTCTCCCCAGAGGCGAGTGCCGATGGCGATCAGCCCAAGAACGACGACGATGCCGCCGAGCAGCCAAATTATGTTCTGATATCCCATGTTGATTCTCCTCGATCAGTCGACCTAATTGTCATTTTGAAACTGGAGGACCGAAGAATCAAGGTCTCCCTCGACGGCGGCGATCGCCTGGCGAGCGACTCAGTGATTATCGTCGTCGTGCCCTGACGTCCTGGCCTCAGCCGGGCCTGCTGAGGAACACTGGAGGGCCGGTTCAATCTGTTACTGGGTTGACTGACACGAGTTCAATGTCGTCCTGGAGCAGGGACTGCAGCAACCGATTGAACGTGGTCTGATCAGGTACCGCCCCCACAAGGTGTGTGTGACCGTCGGTGCAGAAGTGGATATCGAATCCGGCGATCATCGGTACGAGATCCGGCGCCATTTCTCCGCGCACCACTATCTCGAATCTGTCGGAAGTCAACGTAAGTCCTTTCAAATGGATGCATTCGGGCGAACGAGTGGAACTCGCCGGCAGACACGCTGATTGACACGGGCAGAAAGCGCCTTCACCGCCAGGACCTCGGCATCTCGAAGAAAAGGCCGCCATCCCGCACGAGCGTCCTGAGTTCGGCCTCTGGTACTAGGTCGGCCGCAGCAAGGCGCTGATCAATCGTTCTGCCGATCAAATTGATCAGGACTGCGTAAGCCCGAGATTGAAAGCAACTAAGAGCCGACTAAGACCTCAGATTTTGAAGCGAGATGACTCCGAATACGGGCACCATGCCAGATCGCAAGCTGCCGCTCAACCACAGCTGTGCCAGCTGAGGACAATCCTCAGTAACTGCTGAGCACGGTCCCGGAGGCCCTACTGGCAGCGCTCATAACCGGTGGACGGGGGCAGACCTGATCAACGATTTGCCTTCACGTCATGGAGCACCTCGGGAGCGTTTGAACCGTCCGTCTGGACAGCCTGGACTATGAGGAATCGACTCCAAAGCGGCAGGGGCACCCTTGGCATCTGCTGGTATGGGCACATGTCGCCGGTCTACCTGGATACTCTCCTGAAGACTTACGGGCTATCAGCCGCCGACGGTGAACAGTCGCCACCTACCCGGCACGCCTTTGAGCTCGTGCTCGCCGCGGTCGTCGAACTCGATGCCCGACCCCGCTACCAACTCCTTCACCATACTCGAGGCCATGATCTCGCCTGCAGATGCCAGCGCCGCCACTCGGGCAGCAACGTGGACCGCCAGTCCTCCGAGATCATCGCCTCGAACTTCACACTCGCCTGTGTGCAACCCCTGTCGAAGCTGGACTCCCAGCTTGGCGGTGGCCTCACCAATCGCCTGCGCACACCGGATGGCGCGAGCCGGACCGTCGAAGGAGGCCACGAACCCGTCCCCGGTGGTATTGATCTCCCTGCCGCGGAATCGACGGAGTTGGCCGCGCACCGCGCTGATCATGAGCGTCGAGAAGATCCCTCCACTTCTTGTCACCGATCGTTGCCGCGTGCTCCGTCGATCCTACGATGTCGGTGAAGAGCACGGTCGTGAGGATGCGATCGACCTCAGCCTCGGGACGATCGCCTGTCAAAAACTCGATAACCAGTGCGTTCGTCTCGTCGTCGGGCTCACCCAGGTCGCCGCCCGGGACCTCAATCAATGTCGCCCCCGTGATGTGTTCGGCCAGATATCGGCCGTATTCGATCGAGAACAACGGGCTGTCTTCGACATGAAGGATCAACGTCGGAGCCTGGATCAGCGGTAGAGCCTGGCGAACGTCAAGGTTATGAAACAAATAGTCGTACTGGGCGGCGACTGTGCGAGGTGTTGCTGAGGCTCGGTTCATCATCGCCTGCCACCGCGTGTACTCAGGGTTGTCAGCATGACTCGGATTCGTAAGACGACTGAACTCGTCAGTCCCCCACATGGTCGCCAAGGTCTCAACCACCGCATCTGCGACCGGTGATGGCATCCCGATTAGGTAGTCATCGGCTTCCAGGAATCGAGCCGTGGTGTTGCGGAGAACAAGAGCGCGCACACGCTCAGGGTGCATGGCGGCAAAGAGGATCGCGATCGGTCCCGTGTCGAGCGTGGCCACTATCGCTGCTGATTTCGAACCGACCGCTCCGAGGACCGCCTCCATGTCTGCGGTCAACTCCTCCCATGTCGGCATCGCGTTGAGAGCGACCGGATCCGACGCGCCGGTGCCTCGACGATCAAAAAGGATGAGCCTGCTGAACGAGGCCAGCTGCGTCAGAGGGCGCGCGCTCCATACGTCGGACCAAAAGAAGTCGACGTGACCTCCTAGCCCGTAGCACAAGAGGAGGTCAAGGGGACCGTCCCCGACGACCTGATAGGCAACATCGGCGTCCCCGACAGCGACGTATCGGGTCTCGGGAGCGTCCATAGCTGCCGACAGTTTGACGCAATTGCTCATCCTTTGCCCGGGAAATCCAGGTAGCGCATATTGCCGGATACCGGGCGGCCCGCCGCCATGAGTTCCCTTTCCCGTGGATGCGATACCTGAGGGGCAACAACCGCGAGCAGTCAGCACTGACGAACCCTTGGTCCGGAGTGCCGGTGTCAAGCCAAGAGTTACCGCATCGTGACGAACGTGTCCGGCCCTGTCGCTATGACCGGGGTATCCCACAGTGTGCCGACGTCATCGGGCTGGGTAGCCCACACGTGCCGACAGGGACACTCACGTGACCCATAGTGTTCGGGGATTTTGGCACGGCGTCAACGTGGAGGCCGAGCTTCGCGCGTCGAGGTCATCCAGTCTTCCGTCAGACTGAGGAGCTGAGATCGTTCGTCCTCAACCTCTGTAGCTGAGACAGGATTGATGGGTCCTGAGGATGAGCTTCCAGACCTCTGATCTGGGCTTTCGCCGGAGGATCGCACCGCGCACCTATCACTGGCAAGATCGGCGCTACCAGCGGTACTGCCGGCAGTTCCCTATCCGGAGGACGTACTCGTGACCGAAACTGCGTTCGACCGCAAGCAGCTCGACGTGGATCTCACCGACTCCAGTCTGTACGCCAAAGGGTTCCCGCACGAGGTATTTACCGCCCTGCGCCGCTATGCACCCGTGAAATGGCAGTCCTTTCCGGACGGCTTCAAGGGCGAACATGACGAGGGGTTCTGGGTCCTCTCGAAGCATGCAGACGTCCAGGCGGCTAGCCACAACCCGGAGCTCTTCAGTGCGTTCGACGGACCACAGCTCAGCCACCAGCCAGGTATTGCAGGGACAATGCTCGTAAGTATGGACGGCCCTGACCACCGCCGGCAGCGCCGACTCATCAGCGCCGGCTTCACCCCTCGCATGATCGCCCAGCTCGAGTCCCAGATCAGGCGCTGGGCTGTGTCGATCGTTGACCGGGCCCTCCAGCGCGGAGAGTGCGACTTCGTGTCCGAGATCGCCTACAAGCTGCCGATGAACGTGATTGCCGACATTGTCGGCATACCGGTGCAGGACCGGGATGCACTGTTCTCGTTGGCCAACGACATGCTGCAGGGAGACGCCCCGGAGCGCCGTATGTCGCAGGAGGAGTACTTAGGAATCCAAGTCGAGATGTTCGAATACGCCCAGAAGCTGGGGCGGGAGAAACGGGCGAACCCGCAGGACGACGTCTGGACGATCTTGTCGACGGTAGAGGTTGAGACTGACGACGGCGAGCACACTGCGCTCAGCGAGATCGAGCTGGACATGTTCTTTCTTTTGCTTATCATTGCTGGAAGCGAGACCACCCGGAATGCAGTTTCCCTGGGGCTTCTGGCGCTACTCGATCATCCCGCCCAGCTCGAGCATCTTCGCCAGGTGTCCGATGCAATTCCCCTTGCGGTGGAGGAGATCCTCCGGTGGTCGTCGCCGGTATCGTGCTTCGCCCGGCGGGCGACCCGGGATACCCAGATCCGGGGGGTCACGATCGCCGAGGGAGAACGTGTGACGATGTGGTATCCCTCGGCCAACCGCGATTCTGACGTCTTCGTGGACCCCTTCCGCTTCGACATCGCACGCAGCCCAAACCCGCAGCTCGCCTTCGGTGGTGGTGGCGTCCACTTCTGCCTCGGGGCCAGTCTGGCCCGACGGGAGCTGACGACGCTCATCGAGGTGCTGCTCGAGCGGACTCGCCAGATCGAGCTCACAGGAGACCCTTCATACACCTCGCTGGGCATCCTGAACCCCATACTGATCGCTGTGGGGGAATTGCCTGTCCGCCTTTCATGACCCCCTGCCCACTGGAAGTCGCTAGGGGGTCGCATCCGACCGGTGAGTACCTGGAGTGGAGATCCAGGGGCGGGAGCCTCGAGAAGGTTGCGACCTATGTGCCGGTTTCGGAAGAGAGTGGCGAGCCGGGTCGACTGCCGAAGGGATGAAACCAAGGTGCCTTAAGTGCCCGGCATCTGGTCTTCGCGGATAGCCGCCGTGGGAGGTTCGGCTGGCTCGGAAGCCGCGGTGCTGGTCAGCAAGCTTCGGTGGAATGACGCAGGCTGACCGGCTATTCTCCCCCGACTCGAAGACGAACAACGGGGTGGCTCTCGATGGCAGGTCTGTTACGGCGGTGGGGCATGATCTTGGCGGCTCTTGTTGTCGTGGTCGCAGTGCCGGCCGGCACGGACGGGACGGCCGGTGCAGCACAAACAACTTCCTCGTCATCGACGACCGCCTGTGCGAAGGCGTTGGCAGCGTTGAGCAAGGCGCAGTCGAAATATCAGGCTCTTGTCGAGCAGAAGCAAGCCGAAGATCAAGTGGTGGCGACGGCACAATCCGCACTCGATCAGGCCAATGCAGTCATCGCTCAAGGGAATGAGTTGTCCGGAACTGCGTCCGCGGCCCTCTCCGTGCTGAATCTTCAGGCTCAAACAGTACAAAAGGACTACGAGGACGTCCTCATGGAAGTGGTAGACGCGTTTGCACCAGACCCCCTGAAGGATCTGATCGTCGAAGCTCAGGCGGCCAAGTTGGAGAGTCAAGTCAATAAGGCGGTCGGCCAAATCTCGCGAGCTCAGACCAATATGACGAGTGGGTTGTGGAAGAACCAGCCAAAAGCATTGACCCTGGCCTACAAGTCAAACGTCATCATGAACAAGGCAGCCATCAAGCTCCTTAAGAACAACGACTTCTACGACTATGCGAAATTGGCCAAGGCATACGGCACCTGGGTTTACGATTACGGTGTCGAAGTAGGCGAGTATTCCGGGATCCTCTCCTTTGCTCAGCAAATGAAGACCCTGGAACCGTCGTACGACAAGGCCACATCTGACCTGTCGAAGCTCCAAGCAAGTCTGACCAACGCGAAGGCAGACGACCAGACTTTGACAGACCAGGAGGCCGCCGCCGCGGGCGCTCTGCAGACAGCCGAGAAGGCGTCGACGGCTGCCTGCCCGAGCAAGAGCGGCAGTCAATCTCCCGGCAAGTATTCAGGTGGTGAATCGCAGAATGGCAACCCGGTGTGGCTGTATGTCTCGGCCAGTGGGACTCAGGTCCAGGACTTGGTCATTGAGTTGGCTGCGCTTTCGTGCGCGGGCGGCTGGGGGTCGAGTGGTCCCATTGTCCTCGATTCAGTGAATATCCTCTCCAACGGCTCACTTTCGACGACCACGACCCAGAGTGGTTATACCGGGGCCAACAATTACATAACGACATTCGTCATCACGCTCGCCGGTACTTTCGGCACAACGGTCGCTGGGACACCCGAGGCATCGGGAACTTACCTGGAAACAGCGACCTACTACGACAGTGAGAACGGAACCTCTGGCAGCTGCTCGTCGAATTCACAGACGTGGGAGGCGGACAGAGACTCGCAGCCAGCGCAGCCAGCGGGAGTGGGCGTCGCCGGATCCTACAAGGGTAACGAATCACAAAACGGCAACCCGCTGACGTTCGATGTATCAGGTAGCGACATCGACAGCGTTGATTTCAACCTCATCGGCGTCAATTGCAATCCGGGCGACGGGGGTGTCGGCACTTCGGTCCAACTCACGTCGTTGCCAGTGTCCCCGGATGGGTCGTTCTCGACCTCGTCTTCCTTTGATCAGGACCTCAACGGTACGAACGTGACCTACCAGTTCGCGTTCCACGGCCACTTTCACGGCGTGGACTCGAGCGGCGCGTCGAGGGCCGCTGGCTCTTACCTACTGACTGGGACCTATACAAGGAATGGGACGAGCTACGACTGCAGTTCGAGCGAGGGATGGTGGTATGCGGCCAGTTCGGCTTAGTGAGCCTTGGAGACCCGGCCAATCGGAGTGTCGCCGCTCATCGAAATTCGCGTTTTTCGCTCGCCGAAATTCGCGTTGAGGCCGTGCTCCGGATTGCAGGTTAGCTCCGCCTCCTCGGTGCCTTCTCGGGTGGACCGGCCAGGTCCGTGATCGGCTTGGTGAGGGCCTCGTGTTCGCGCAGGCGCCACGACGGTCCCTTGATGTTGATGACGGTCGCCCGGTCCAGCAGGCGGTCGAGGATGGCGGCCGCGACGACCGAGTCACCACCGAACAGCTCGGCCCAGGCTGGCAGGCCCCGGTTGGTGGTGACGATGGTGGCCGAGCGGAGCTCGTAGCGCCGGTTGACCACCTGGAAGAAGGCGTTGGCCTCCGTTCGGTCGAAGGGCGTGATGCCCACATCGTCGATGACCAGGACGCTGGGCGACGTGTACGTGCGGATCCTGTGGTTGAACGACCCCTCGGCCCACGCGCCGACCAGCGCCTTGGTCATGTCGGTCGCCCCGGTGAAGTACCCCCGATAGCCGGCCTCGACCGCTTTGATCCCGAGGGCCACCCCGAGATGGCTCTTGCCACAACCCGGGCGTCCGAGCAGAAGCACGGGATGACCGTCTCGCACGAAGTCCAGCTCGGCAAGGTCGTAGATGACCTTGGGGTCGATGGAGGGCTGGAAGTCGAAGTCGAACTCCTCGAGGGTCTTGCGAAACGGGAAGTGGGCAAAGCGAAGCCGGGCCGACAGTCGCCGCTGACGGGTGGCGTCGACCTCGGCGCTCAGCAAGTTGGCCAAGAACTCGAGATGGTCGGCATCGTGCTTCTTCGCCTCCTCAGCCAATTCGGCGAATACCTCGGCGCTGCGGACGAGTTTGAGGTAGTCGAGGTCCCCTTTGATCTGCTCGATGAGGGTGGCCTTGCTCATGAGAGACCCCCATCAGGCCCGATCGCGCCCGCCACGTTGCCTTCTGCGGCGATATCCACAGGCAACGTAATGTCGGGGTGCGGGCCGATGACGCCCATCTTCGCCAGATCGGGCACGGCCACGTCGTAGTCGCCGGCCTCGAGGTCGAGCGCCACTTGCAGTACCGACCACAACGGGCTCGACGATGCCGAGCTGGCGCCGCCCGAGCACGATGGCCTCAGCCTCACGCTTGTGCCCGGGCAGCCACTGGGGCTAGCACCCTTTCCGCCAGGTGGTGCAGGGCGACCATCTGGCCCAAAAAGCGCAGTTCGATGACCTTGTAGCCGATGGGCTGGCGCACTTCTATCGACCTTGCCGGCGAGGTGCGGGCGGGGCCGAATAGAACACGGTGTCCCATTCGACGAGGGGGATGCGCCCGACCCGGCGGGTGTCGCGCACGGCCGTGTCGAAGCGCACGGCTGGCAGGCGACCGAGCACATGGCGTTCGGTCTCGAAGCGTGCAGACGGAGGCACGCCCGTCGTCCCGTGCGCCACGGCGTGGAAGTAACGATCGAGCCAGCGGGCCGCTCGGCGGTTGAGCTCGCCGATGTCTTGTGGCGGGTCGAGGTCGACCTCGGAGAGGAAGCCGCGTTTGAGGTCCCGAAAGGGCCGCTCGACCTTGCCCTTGCGCTTGGCGTCCCCGGCGTCGCAGGCCTTGAACGCCAGGTCGTAGTGGCGGGCGAAGGCGAGCGCGAGCGGATGGAAGACGAAGCCTTTCGATTTGGACTGGCCGAGCTGGCCCATCCGGTCGGTTCGGCCGACGCCCGGGACGCCACCGATGTGACTCGAAGAAGCGGACCAGGCCCTCGAGGGTGTGGTGCTGGTCGATGGAGGGAGCGAAGAACCAGAACTTGATCCGGCTCCAGCACAGCACGCAGCCGAAGCAGTGCAGCTCGTGCTCCCAGCCCCAGCGCCGGGCGAAGGTGTTGGCATCGGACCAGTCGAACTGGAACTCCTCGCCCGGTGTGGTCTCGATGGCCATGGTGACACTGACCGCACCCCTCGTCGGACCGCGGACCGAATGCAGGTAGCGGGTGAGCGTCTGATACGAGCCCTGATAGCCCTCGGCCTCGAGCACCCGCATGATCGAGGAGCCCTGGAGCTGGGCGTTGTGGGCGAGCAGCTCGCCGATGCGGGCCTGCAAGCGCGGATCGATCACCAGGTCCTCTGCCGGCACGGCTCCGCTTGGGCGGCGGGCCCCCGTTCTTGAGCCACCACGACACCGTGGCGGGGTGGAAGCCGAGGTGCTCGGCGATCTGCTTGATCGTCCAGCCCCCGGCATGCAGGACCTTCACGTTCATGTACTCCTCCTGGGTCATCATCGATGCGGCTTCCTCCAGCTCGTCGGGTGCTTGGCAGCACCGACAGGCTGGAGGGGCCTTGACCCCGACCGGTGGATGCCGGCCAGGAGGAGCACGGCCTCAGTTCAGACCGCGAATTTCAGTGAGCGTATAACGCGAGGTTCCGTGAGCGCCGCGACAGCAGCGCTCACAGGCTGACTCGAACGAGCAGTCGAGGGCGACCGGTCGGGTGCACATCCCGTTGCCGAGCATGCGCCGGTGGTCCGCCGCCAGTCTTCGCATGTTGGCTCCCGCTGCGGTGTCCGGTAGCGCCTCGGCGCGGCCGTAGTTGGCCTCGACGGCCTCGGCCAACCGGAAGTACTCGTCAGCGACGGTGCGGTCGGAGATCCGGGCATAGGTCATGGTCATCCGCATCGACCGATGACCGAGCAATGCGGCGATGGCCTCGAGACTCATGCCCCGATTGATCGTCTGGGTGGCCAAGGTGTGGCGGAGCTGGTGAGGGTGGACGTGGCCGACCCCCGCCCGCTTGGCCGTCGACTCGACATAGCGATACACCGTCCGCCGGTCGAAGGGCTGGCCGTCGTTCCGGACCACCAGCCGACCTGAGCGGTTCGGTCTACTCGACTTCCGGTAGTCGGTGATGAGGTCGACCAGGATCGGGTGGAGGGGCACATAGCGGTCGTTGTGGAGCTTGCCGACTGGGATCCGGAGCCAGAAGGTCTCGCTGATCTGGACCATGGCATCGTCCTCGAGGGAGGCCAGCTCACCCACCCGCATGCCGGTGCGGGCCAGGAGCTCCATCATGAGCCGCCGGCGTGGGTTGGTGTCCTTGGCCACCGCGGCCATGAACTTGGCCATGGTGCGATCGTCGAGGAACTTGGCAGTGGCTCATCGTTGGCCAGCCAGTCACCTCCGAGGTGGAGGTAGATCCGGGTCGAGGCGATGGAGCGGTGACCGGCCAGGGCCTGGATGGCCTCGATGGCCATGCCCGCCTCCTTCAGCCGGGTGAAGCAGGTGTGGCGAAGCTCGTGACAGGTTCCATGGACCAGTCCGGCCCGGGCCCGAGCGACGGGATCCTGAGCCTCTCAAGCTGAGGCCAACGCGCACCGATCCGGGATCGTGTCCCGTCACCTCCACCTCAGCGAACTCGAAACCCCGAAGTGTCGGTTGCGACGTCGATCAATGAGTCGTAGCAAGGTCGCGGGAGGTAACCCTGAGCTTCTAGTGCTGGCGACCATCAGCAGCGGTACTCAGCCTGAAGATCTGAAAACGTCACCCAGACTGAAGCTGCATGCCCCCAGCTGCTAGGGACTAATCGGCAGCGACCTGAAGTAGGGCGTGAGCAACGAAGTCCGGTTCGGTAATCATGAGGTCGTGCCCGGTATCGATGCTCCAGAACCTGCCCTCGCTCCTTGCTCGCTCGATGAGCGCGGTGTCCCGCGTAGCGACAGTTGATTCACACACGATGTGGTACTGCGGCAGGGCCCACAGAGCATCTTCGTTGCGTAGAGCAAGCTTCTGCTCAAAGCAGCGCCAGGGGTGGCCAGTGAGTCGGGCGTCCATCCATGCTAGGTCGTCGGGATCGCTCACCCCATAGAACGCTCCGGCGCCGGGCGCAGGCAGAAGTACGAGCTCAACGCCCTCGACAACGCTTCCCATCGGTCGAACCGCCTCAATGATTGGCCCGGCGACATCGACCAGCGATTGGTCGTTGAGTGGGTTCGCCGCATCAAGGTAGACAATCTTGCCTATGCGATTGGTTGCTCTATCCGCCGTGCCGGTGATGACCATCCCCCCGTAGCTATGACCGACAAGTACTACGTTCTTGAGGTCCCAGTAGTAGAGCAGCTCCGCGACATCGTCGATGTGCATGTCTAGGTCGACCGAAGGCGAGAGAAGGTGTGAGTGTTCGGCGAGCCCCGTCAAAGATGGGGCAAACACTTCGTGTCCAGCGTCCTCGAGCTTCTGCTTCACTTTCGCATAGCACCAGCCGCCGTGGCCCCCGCCAGGGACGAGTACATAAGTCGACATCCGCGTCACCTTAAACTATGGCTTCGGTCGAGCAGCGACGCGCCCGGATGCGCCCTACAGGTGGCCTCTAGCTGCCAGAGGTCTCGGCGCCGAGTCAGCGTCAACATTTTCAGCTGCGTGAGCTGATGTAGGCGCGGACCCTCTGGCCCCTTCAAGCGGACCGGACCTCAATCTGGGCCGAGGCTCATAGGCCAGTGTCCAATGTCCTCGGCGAAGTGTCGGCCGCAGCTGCGGCCAATCGCAATGGTCAATTTGAGATCCGTCCTGTCGCCCGTCCCCAATCTTCGATCTCTGGTCGAAGCCACAGAAGCATGCGTTTGGGCCCGAGGTTGATCACTGGGCGAGGCATCTCTGGATACCTTCGCTGGTAGAGACTCACGCTCTCCCGTTGAGATAGGCCTAGCAGATCGGCCACCCCCTGGGCATCGAGCAGGTCATCAACGTCGATCCTACGGCCCACCCCGCGAAGTCTATGCCTGTTGACAGGCTTTCTCGATGAGACTAGTCTTTAGTCATAGACATTTGCCGGGTAGACCGACTCCGGCACCACTTAACTCGATCAGTTGGAGGGACTAGTTTGGGATTCGGCACGCGGCGGCACGCCCATGAAGAGGTAGTGCCAGCTCTAACCACTGTGGCTGAGTATGCGCATCAGTGGCTTGACGGCAGGCCCGAGCTGGCGGTCAGAACCATCGAGCTGTATTCGTGGCTCTTGGAGCGCTACATCGAGCCCGCATTCGGATCGGTGGCGCTTAATGCAGTGACGCCAGCTTCGGTTCGCTCTTGGAATAGCAGCCAGGCGAGGGCACACCCGACTACAGCGGCGAAAGCCTACAGGTTGCTTTCATCCATCTTCCGGACTGCGGTCGATGATGAAATCCTTTCTCGCAATCCGTGTCAGGTGAGAGGTGCCGCAGCAGAGCGGGCTCCCGAACGACCAATCGCAACGATGCAGGAAGTTGAGCAACTGGCATTACAGATGCCAGAAGATCTGCGAATAGCGGTTTTGCTTGCCGCATGGTGCCAGCTCCGGAGAGGAGAGGTCCGCGGCCTGCGCCGGCGAGACATCGACTTGGCTAACTGCGTACTGAGTGTCAACGAAACGCGCACCAACACAATGTCCGGCCGGACAGTTGTTAAACCTCCGAAAACAAGGGCTGGGAGGCGAGATGTTGCAATCCCGCCGAACGTCATCGAGGCATTGGTCGATCACTTGGACCGATTTGTGGGAGATGATCCAGACGCGCTGATCGTTGGTGCAACAAACCGATCTTTGGGGATCGCATGGAGGCGAGCTCGCTCTGCGGCGAACAAATCGGATCTGCGGTTCCACGATCTGAGACATTCGGGCCTTACCTGGGCCGCTGAAACGGGAGCGAGTTTGGCGGAGTTGATGCGTCGTGCGGGGCACGTTTCCCAGTCTGCTGCGATTAGGTATCAACACGCGACTGATCAACGTGATCGTGCTCTCGCCAACGCACTCGCTGGCCTGGAAGCCCAATCTCGGAGGTAACAGGGTCTGTTCAGTCGGTTGTTGAGCCATGGTCTCAGCTCGGTTGGCTGCGGACACCCCTGAAGTCACAGCGTGTTGGGCTGAGATCATTCAACCGGTTTTCAGCTCAACTGGCCGAGGTTCGGTCGTGGGTGTCAGTCCTGCGCAGCTGAGCGCCCGGTGATCTGGGACATCCCCGTACCTCCGGCCGCTCGCATGTAATCCCCGTCAGATCACCCGGTCCCTACCCAACAATAGGGCTGGCACCCCTGTCGCAGCCTTTTCATCGCGCCGATCTATCTCATTGGACACTAAGAAAGCGGTGACGGCATGAACATAGACTTGGGTTTGGTTCTGCCAATCGAGCAGGCCTGATGGGTCAGCCGCGGTGAGGGCCGGACAGATAGTAAAGGGTCGCCGCCGTCCGGGACCAAGGAGAGCTACGGCCGTGAGCGTTTCTCAGCCTGGTTCACCAACTCCGAAGGCTCGCCACGCTCAGCAGACTCTCCGCATTGAAGGCCGATACCGGGTCGGCCGATTCGCGGTAAGCCTGATCGCCGTTGCTCTCTTGGTCGTTGCGGCGCTAGTTCTCGCCAGTCCTGGATCGGCAACGTATAGAGAGGTACCACCCGCCGCACAAAACGTGGCGGTGAAGACGTCGGTAAGCTCGGGACCTGGATATTGGATCGTTACCTCGACGGGGCAGGTCTACGCCTACGGTGGTGCAACCAACTACGGCGGCATGACCGGACAGCGTCTCAATAAGGCGATTGTCGGCATCGCCGCCACCCCGAACGGCAAGGGATACTGGTTGTTCGGTGCGGACGGTGGCGTTTTCTCGTTCGGTGACGCCGCTTTCTACGGGTCGCAGGGTGCCACGGGCACATCCTCCCCGGTAGTCGCCGGGGCAAGTTTGGGAGGAACGGGAGGGAGCGCGTCAACAGGAGCAACAGGTCTCACCGGGGCAACGGGCGCCACCGGCCCAGCCGGACTGCCCGGAGCAATGGGTATTATCGGGGCAACGGGCGCAACCGGACCGGCTGGAGCAATAGGTGGCACTGGGCTCACTGGGGCAATGGGTGCGACCGGACCGGCTGGAGCAATAGGTGGCACTGGGGCAACGGGTGCGACCGGACCAGCTGGAGCAATAGGTGGCACTGGGCTCACTGGGGCAACGGGTGCGTCCGGACCAGCTGGAGCAATAGGTGGCACTGGGCTTACTGGGGCAACGGGTGCGACCGGACCGGCTGGAGCAACGGGACCCCAGGGCCCGGCGGGTCAGCCAGACTACGGGTACATATACAACCTCGCAGCGCAGACAGTGGCGATCGAAGGAGCAGTGCTCTTTGACAGCAACGGCCCGCTCTCCGGCTTCACACACACCGCGGGGTCGGCGTCGATCACGGTTGGGTCGACGGGCACCTATCTCGTCGGTTTCTCAATCTCTGGAACAGAGCCCAATCAGTTCTCGCTGTTTGACAATGCGAGCCCAGTCGCTGGGACGACGTACGGTTCCGGCGCCGGCACCCAGCAGGACGGCGGTCAGGCGATTGTGAGGCTTGTCGCCGGAGATGTGCTGACGTTAATAAACCACTCGTCTGCAGCAGCCATCGGGCTGGCCTCCGACATTGGAGGAACTCAAGCCAACGTCAATGCATCGCTTGTCATCGAGGAGCTCGCCTGAGTGCATCCGTGTTGGCTGGACAGAACATACTCTGCCGCCAAGACTCCGCAGGGCCCCCAGTCGCTCCGGTCGGGGACACCCTCTCCCCTTCCAATTGCACCACGATCGAGATTCGGACTACGACACGGGACAGCGTGGTTCTGATCTGCTCTCTGCGGCTGCCAGCCAGCGGACGGCCGGGGTCCGTATCGGTTGCACGTAGTCTGAGCACTGCCGTGACCACCGTCGTTGACCAGGAGCTGAGCGACCTCGAGCCCTACCGCCGCCAGCTGACCGCCTATTGCTATCGGATGCTCGGGTCCCCCCAGGACGCCGAGGACGCGGTGCAGGACACCCTCGTGCGGGCATGGCGGGGCCTTGGCCGGTTCGAGGACCGGGCCGGGTTGCGCCCGTGGCTGTATCGGATCGCCACCAACGTCTGCCTGGACATGCTGAAGGGTCGGGGCCGGCGTGCTCTGCCCATGGACATCGCGCCGGCTGGCACCGGCCGGGGATGGGAGCCCTCCCATGAGCTCGCTCTCGGCACCCCTCGGCCGGAGGCGACCTGGGTGCAGCCGATCCCCGACCACCTGGTCTCATCCCCGGGCGGGGACCCGGCTGACGTCGCGGTGTCCCGAGAGTCGATCCGGCTGGCGTTCATCGCCGCCCTCCAACACCTCGTGCCCCGCCAGCGGGCAGTTCTGATCCTCCGCGACGTCCTGAGCTGGCGGGCTAACGAGGTAGCGGAGCTGCTCGAGACCAGCGAGGACGCGGTCAACAGCACCCTGCGCCGGGCCCGGAGTGCCCTGGCGGCGGTCAACCTCGATGCCGTGCCGACGGAGCCGACGGAGGCCGACCGTGAGCTCCTGTACCGCTATATCGAGGCGTTCGAGCGCTACGACGTCGACTCGCTGGTGGCGCTGCTGCACGAAGACGCCACTCTCAGCATGCCGCCCTACGAGCTGTGGCTGCAGGGCATCCCCGACATCCGCCGCTTCCTGGCCGCCCTGGAGGTCGAAGGCGGCCGCGACCGGGTAATCGAGGTCGCGGCCAATGGGTGCCCGGCGCTGGCCGTGTACCGGCCCGCCGGCCCCTCGGGGGCGCTCGAACCGTTCGAAATCCACGTGCTCGAGATCGCCGGCGGTCGCATTGCTGCGATCCACGCCTTCCTCGACCCGGCTCTCTTCCCGGTCTTCGGACTCCCTCCGACTCCCGAACCGATCAGCGAATAGGCGATTCCACACGCAGCGGGACTCGACCGAGCTCGCCTCGCACCTGCGGTGACAAACGACAGCTGCACGATCCTGCCGAGTCCCCAACCCTCGTCGCCGGGAAAGACTTGCCACCAGGATCCCGTCCAGAGACTCAGCCGCCTCTCCCTTCAGGGAAGCGGCCAGTCCGGAGCTCCACCGGTGGACGTCAATCTGAGGCCGCCGCGGTGCGGCCAGAGATTTCTAGAGGCGCGACGACTTTTCTGTCCCGGGCCGCAGTTGTACTCGGTAGGGAGCCGTGAATGACGCCTCTCCCGAAGAACAGACCAAGGAGGCAACACCGATGCCTGTACTCATGATTGCTGAACAACCGAACATGGACGAGGGGACCTATGCCTCGATGTTGGAGCCGCTGATGCCGTTGCTGCGTTCGGCGAACGGCTTCATTTCTCACGCCGGAGGTCCGAGTCCCGCCGGCGGGATGCGCATCATCGAGATCTGGGAGTCCGAGGCGGACCAGAGGAAGTTTTTTGACGAGAACCTGAAGGCGAATCTTCCGCCCGGACTTGTACCTGACCTCACGTACTACGAGCTTCACGCCGGATTCACTCGGTAAGCGTCGGCGCCGTCGCTCCAAGCCTGGCTCGGGCTTAATACGTCGGTGGTAGGGGCTCATCGCCCCTTCCACCGACGGGCGCGCCTAGGACTAGGTGCCTTTGGCGGTGGGAAAGGTCAAAACTGCGTGAGCCAGCGGAATCAGCTGCGGGCCGCTACAGCCAATTTTCTCCCCCTTGCGCTCTAAGCTATGCGTCCCCGGCGTGGGGGAATTTACCGACGAGCAAGTCGGCGTCCGCTCTCCGTGTTGATGGGTGTGTAGTTCAGAGCGGATGAGGTTTTTTCATCGGGGTATCTGATGGCCGTCGCGTTTCCATCGCCCTCGCTAAGTGGGTCTACCGCTTCGATTTATGACCGTCTCCACTCCTCAGCCACCCGATAGGCGTCCTTGCAACGAGGTGGAGGGCACTTTGACCCCGGCCTGCAACTTCGGCAGGTCTGACCAGATGGACCGTCAGTCCTCAACTGAGTTGAGATCCGTTGTACTCAGCTCAGTTGGCTGAGGTCAGATCTGAAAGCATGCCAACATTTCCCCGATGACTGTCGCATCTTTGACCTCTCGAGGAGGTGTCGTCCAACTCCTACGAAAAATGAAGGTTAGCCCCCGTGGGCCATTGCACGCCGCTACCTTGCATCTAGGGCCGGAATGACCGTTGGGTGCAGGACCGCAACCGCACCCGATGGCCTGGCCCTCACCCACATCGGTCCCTCTGGGCACCTAGGTCAAGGGCCTCGATAGCCACCAAGTCGATTCTGACACTGAATTGCTCCACCATCTCATCAAGATAAAGCCGAACCGACGGCGAATTTTCAGCCCCCAGCATTCGCATCACCCCCATCCGCAGGATGGTCATGGTTCCGATCTCGGTCACCAAGTCCCCGATATCGTCCGACTGGAAAGCGACCATGATTCACCTTTGCGACAACCAACGCTGATGGATAGGGGGCAGACCCTCAGCTTCGGCGGGCAATCCCACCGCCGCATCTCGGAGAGCCAAATATTAATCGTGACTAGACGATCACGATCCTCGCTTCATCTCAACGATGGCCTACCAGACTTCTATGTTGTCCGCCGGGTGTCCACGCCCGCAGGCAGGACTCAAGGCGGACGCGGCCGGGCAGAGTCAGGGTGCCGAAGCATCTGAGCCAGAGCTGAGAATGCACGCGGAGCTGCCAGGTCTTGTGGCGCGACGCCATCGGACAGGTCGTCGATCGACTTGCGATGAGATACCGACATGTCCCGTGGTGCTCGTTGGTGCCGACCAATAGGTCCACTGCTTCATCGAGTGTCAGCTTTTGCTCGAGCGATTCCGAAATCGCCAGATCACCCGATCGGGGATGGTGCCAGCGTGATCCGACGACGGGAACGGTGAACTGGCCCGAAGCATTGGCTCCTCTAGGTCATCCCGAAGGTGTAGACGGAGGAGACTGATTTGCTCGGATGAATAGGGACTACCCCCTACCGGACAGCGTGTTCTAGCGGCAAGATGGATCGTGGTCGCTCACCCGTGTGTTTGAACAAGCAAACCTCGCGAGGTCCTTGTGGCCCGTACCGCATGGAGAAACATGACCACTGAACGGCAGCTTTATTCCGTGCTCGGAGAGTTTGCGCGCACGATGGCGACTGACTTCCCAATCGAGGGAATCTTGGACCGTCTAGTCCTTCGGATCGTCGATATTTTGCCGATAGGTGCGTCCGGGGTGACGCTCATCACCGAGACCACGAAGCCCGAGTATTTAGCAGCTTCCGACGCCTCAGCGCTCCGCTTCGAGCAGCTCCAGACTGAACTGGGCGAAGGTCCGTGTCTGGACGCCTACCGTACAGGCGAAGCCGTAGCGATAGCGGATCTCCGCTCCGATAACCGATTCAAGAAGTTCGGCCCACGGGCCGTCGAAGCCGGGCTAGTGGCAGTTTTCACCTTTCCGTTGCGACAAGGCGACAAGCGACTCGGGGCTCTCGATTTATATCGAGACACGCCCGGACCATTGAGTGAAGATGATCTGGTGGCGGCGCAGACTCTTGCCGACATTACGGCGGCCTACCTGGTCAATGCGAGGGCACGAGATGACGCGATCCAGGCGTCACAGCTAAAGTCAGATTTTCTGGCCAACATGAGCCACGAGATACGCACGCCGATGAACGGCATCATCGGCATGACCGAACTTCTTCTCGAGACAGACCTCGACGTCAGCCAGCGGGAGTTCGCCGAGACCGCCTGCAGCTCGGGGAAAGCACTACTCACCATCATTGGAGAGGTTCTGGACTTCTCGAAGATCGAGGCCGGCAAAATTGAGGTCGAGGACACACAGTACGACGTCCGTGACGTCGTCGACGATCTCCTCGACTTGATGGCCGGCACCGCTCAAACGAAGGGCCTCGACTTGGTCGCCATCGTCGAGCGCTCGGTCCCAGCCCTGGTTAGCGGAGACCCGGGCAGGTTAGCCCAAGTGCTTGCCAACCTCGTCGGAAACGCCATCAAATTCACGCAGTTTGGAGAAATCGTAATTCGGGTCACAGGAGCCAGCACTGACGCGATCCCAAGGAGCGGAACTGAAAACACAATCGTGCGCTTCGAAGTGTCGGACACTGGAGATGGAATCGCTTCCGAGAACGTCAAGACTATCTTCCAGCCTTTCCTTCAAGCCGACACGTCTACTTCACGAAGATACGGCGGCACCGGCCTCGGGCTGTCCATAAGCACAGGCCTCGTGGAGTTGATGGGAGGCACAATTGGCGCCCGCAGCCAGTTGGGAAAGGGGAGCACCTTCTGGTTCACGGTGCTCGTCCGCACGCTTTTGGTGCGAGGAGACGGACCCAGCGAGGCAGACCCTGATCTCGCAGGCGTGACCGTCCTAATCGCGGACAGTAATGCCACCCAACGCGCCCTTTTGATCGACTACATGGCCGATTGGGGCATGACCGTTACCGAGACCGATGATGCCGAGTCGACCCTCACAGCGCTTCGAACCGCAACTCGCCAGGGTCAACCGTTTGCCATAGCCCTAGTAGAACGACATTTGCCCGGCATTGATGGACAGGAGTTGGTCAACAGCATTCTGTTGGATGTCGCCGTTGACCCGCGTGTAATCGTCCTGACCCGTGTCGGGGAGGACCCCGAACTTGGCAGCCTGGCGGAATTGTGTGTCACGACAGTCCTCGCCGAACCAGTTCGGCAACGCCATCTCCTCGAAGCCCTAAAAGTCGCCCTCGGGCTTACCCCCCGAACCACCAAAATACCTCACGGTCACGCCCGCACCTTCCCACTTCGTTCCGGTCGGCTGTTGCTTGCAGAAGACAATCTGGTGAATCAGAAAGTCGCCGTTGCGATGCTATCGAGCGCCGGATACCAGGTAGACACCGTGGTCGACGGAGCCGCCGCAGTGACTGCTTCCGCGAGCGGCGACTATAACGCCATCCTGATGGACTGCCAGATGCCGAAACTCGACGGTTACGAAGCGACTGCGGCCATCCGAGTTAACGAAGGCCCTTTTCGCCACACCCCAATCGTCGCGATAACCGCCGGCGTGCGTCAGGAGGATAGGGACCGCTGTGTTGTCGCTGGTATGGACGCCTATGTGTCCAAGCCTGTCGACAAGGCGACTCTTCTGGCCAAGGTCGCCGAGCTTCTGAGGGGCTGACCGCACAGAGTCGTTCCGCTCCCGGTGCAGTAATGCCGGCGACTCAGCGAGGAGCCGACGCGTCGCAATCGGTGGGGCGATGAGTGTCTCCGCTAGGGGGGTCCGGGGTTGCGTGGTCCGGACAGAAATCGCTGAACGCATAACTCGACAGGTGGTTCCTTATTGCGCCGCCGCGTCATCGAGTGAGCCCCAAGTCAGGCGTGGGACTCGAGTCGATGCGCCGCAAGCAGAGACGTCCCGAGCACCTTGGCTGTCTTCGGGTCCACGGCACCAGAGTCGCCGACCGTCTGATGACAGAGGTCACACACTGGGCGGAACTGTCCGTCGTAGCCCTTACGTACCTCGATCGCTTCCATTGTCCAAGTGTACGCCTGCCTCGCTTTGAGGAGGGACCGGTGGGCACTCAGCTTTCATGTTCCCAATGATCCCCTCCAGGACCCAGCGGGGTCGCCAAAGAAACAAGTCTGGGTCAGATAGCAGCGGTTTCAAGCACGCTTATTTACTAGGAGCCAGAACGCGCAAGACCTCACCAATAACCTGTTCTCGATCAGGTGCCTCCGGAAGCGGGAGGTGGCGTTGAATCTGGTAACGATTGCGGCGGCCGTCCCGCTCCTTCACGATGTAGCCGCCCTCAGCTAGGTCATTGACGATTGAGTAGGCACTCCGCTCGGTGATTCCCAGATCGATTGCTATATCGCGTAACCGCACCTCTGGATCACGAGCAATACACAAGAGAGCGCGGCCGTGGTTGCTGAGGAATGCCCACGAGGTCACAAGCGAACGCTAGCCCTCATAAGAACCATATTGCCAGTGTCTGTTTACTAGAGTAGAGTTGCGGTGCACCCCGAACGTCCGTCGCCGACGGTTATCTACTTCGGATGTGCATGAAGGGCTCACCATGCTGATTTCCCGTTTCTCGTCTTGCTGTCAGTTCCTTGGCGCTGTCCTCGCACATGAGAGTGCCGCTTAGTCGATGGTCGAGGGTGGCACTTGTGAGCACGCCGCTGTTGGCGATGGTTCTCATCGGATCTGCCTTCGCTCCTCCCGCCGGTGCAGCCCAAACTGTGCAGTTGGGGACAGCAACCCCCTTTGCGGTGCTAGCCGGCACGGCGGTCACCGATGTTCCCACCTCCTCCATCACTGGCGACGTCGGCTTGAGCCCAGCTTCCGGCACCGCCTACACGGGCATCACGCAGTCCCAAGTCACCGGCACCATCTACTCCACCGACGGAACTGGTCCCGGGGGAAATGTCAACGACCCCGCCCTTCTCACTGACGCACAGAACGACCTAACGACAGCCTACGTGGCGGCCGCCGGACAGCCCCCGACAACCACATTTACAGCTGGAGACAATCAACTCGGGGGCCAGACTTTGGTCCCGGGGGTATATGCCTTTGGAGGCGCAACCACTGCCAACATCTCGGCGGCCAGCCCTCTGACCCTCAATGGCGAGGGAGATAACAACGCCGTGTTCGTCTTCCAGGCATCGTCCACCTTGGTGACCGCCCCGAACAGCGTTGTGCAGCTAGAGAACGGCGCCCAAGCGTGTAACGTGTTCTGGCAAGTCGGAAGTTCAGCGACGTTGAACTCGGCCAGCACCTTCGTCGGAACCATCATGGCCCTCACCTCGGCCACGCTTGACACCGGAGCGACCGTCCAGGGACGGGTGTTGGCCCGCAATGGGGCTGTCACGCTCGATGCCAATACGATCACCACACCTTCCACCTGTGCAGTTACGACTCCGACGGGGACCACGCCCACTTCCACCACGCCCACGCCCGCAGCCACGGGCGGCTCGACTGCTGGGGGCAGTACTGGCGCAAGCGGTGCTGCCACCGGCACCGGCTCGATCACGACCGGAAGCAGCACATCGAGCGGTGAAGGCTCCAGCGGAACCGGGTCTGCCGCCGGTAGCGGAGGAGCTGTGACAGTCCCGTCGGGCTTTCCCCATACCGGCTTCGGAGGGGCGGCCCATTCCCGTGACAACGGTCTCGTCGTCTTCGGAACCTTGGCCCTCATTGCATCACTGGGCATGTTGACCCTGGCCGTCAGACGAAGCCGTGCCGTCGCGGGTCGAACGGTTCTCGACGACTCCTTGTGAGGTGGATGGTGCCATCACCGGTCATGCGCCGGCTGGCGCTCTTGTGGGCTACAGCACTGGCACTGGTCCTGGTTGGTGTCGTTGCCCTCACGCTGGGGCTCCTCGGCAGTAACCGAGCCTTGCCCGGACCGGTCCCCTCCCCCGCGGCGCTGAGAGACGTAGTAGCCCCTCCGCCGACACCGACGCCCCTGGGCACCAGTCGCTCGGTGCCCCTAACACTGCAGATTCCAGCCATCGGTCTATCAGTCTCACTGGGCACCCTCGGCCTCAACCCTGACGGCACAGTGCAAGTACCGGCCAACACAGTGCAGCCAGACTGGTTCCGACTTGGTCCGACACCGGGTCAGGTCGGGTCAGCCGTCATTCTCGGACATGTCGACAACTATCTGGGACCTGGGGTGTTCTTTCAGCTGCGCACGTTGGCAGCTGGCGACCAGATCGGCGTCGGTCTGTCTGACGGGGATACCGCCCAGTTCACTGTGGACTCGGTGGCGATGTACTCGAAACAGCAATTCCCGGCCCAGCGCGTCTATGGATCTCATGGGTCCAGCGAGCTGCAGTTGGTCACCTGTGGCGGTGTCTTCGACCATCAGACAGGTAGCTACCTGTCGAACATCGTGGTTTACAGTTCCCTGTCGTCGGTGATCCCGGCGGTCTATCACGTCGCTTCCTGAGGTTGAGTCGATCTGTCGCTACGTCCTGTCCTCGGTCCGCCCGATCACGGGCGCCACGAACCGGGACAGATAGTGGTCGCGGTCCTCACTCTGCCCAAATGCCAGGTCGACGGCGTTCTCCTCAGCTCAATGAGATGAGGACCAATCCGCGGCTCGGGCCGAGCAAGCCAACTCTCGCCAGAATGCGGTGTCACATGCCTTGTAGAATTGCCAAGTACCCATCCAGAGGAGTCGAGGCACCTGGGTCTTCGACGCTCCGCCAACCGGTCTTCGGGCACGGTGGTTCTGCCAGGATCGATGGAGATGATGAAGGGCAATTTCTGGGGGTTTTGGGCGCGACTCGACAGGCCGCCTGCGGGGGCGCATGTGAGGATTGGTCATCTGTCTGCCTCTGGATCAGAGGCGTTAGTAATTCCAAGGCGGCTGGATGAGTTATCTGGACGGGCACCGACCATCCCCGATTGGATTTTTAGTCCCTTGAGTGCTCGAATCAGTACAGGTTTCGGCTCCGCGCGCCGATACACGCCGTAGAGCCCATATTGGGCGGTTGTGGAAAGTCGATGGTCGGAGAGCCGATGGACAAGCCCCTTGGGATGTCGTCGGAGAGTGCCACAAGTCGCTCGGTCGAAACTGAGCCAAAGCGACATCGCGTGTGGATCTTTCTGGCCGTGCTACTTGTTATCGGAGGCATCGCCGGTTCAGTCGTGTCGGCAGATTGGATAGCGCGTACCGGCGGGGCACAATCGCACGAGGTGTTCACTTCTTCGTCGTCAGACATCGCGGCGAGGCTTCAGCTGGAACTCCAGCACGAACAAGATCTGATCGTGAGCGCAAGCGGCTTTGTCGCTGGAAACCCCGCAGCTTCCGACATGGAATTCGGCAATTGGGCACGTTCGGTCGATGCACTTGGTCGGTATCCCGAAGTAGTGGGTATCGGTCACGCCGTGATCGTCCCCTTAACAGACCTGCGCGCATTTGCCGCTCAGGCCACGATCGATCCAGTCGGCCCCTTGGCATCGAATGGCACGTTCCATGTAGTGCCGACCGGCGACCGACCGTTCTACTGCCTCTCAATTGCCCAGGTGGAAAGAAACCCAAAGTTGGCACTTCCGGCCGGGACTGACTTCTGCGCACCCGGAGGAACCGGATCGGCCTCTCTTGAATCTCGAGACACCGGCAAAGGTGCGTACGCGCCAATAAAGGTGGCGGGGTCCACGCTCTTGTCCATCCTTACCCCGGTGTACGTGGGAGGAGTCGTTCCTGCAACCGAGGCAGAGCGTCGTTCTGCCTTTGCCGGCTGGGTAGGCATGGCGGCCGTGCCACAGCTGATTATCAGCCAGGCACTGAAAGGCCATCCTGCCACGGCGGTAACTCTTCGCTATCGCGCCGGTTCATCAAGTGTCGTGTTCCGTGCCGGGACGGCACCGCCCACCGCACAATCGGCGACGATCAAGTTGGATAACGGATGGACTGTGGTGGTCTCCGGAGTCGTACCGTCTAGTTCAGTACTGGCGAGTAGGGGCTCCCTGGCACTCTTGACCGCTGACGTTCTGTTGAGTCTCCTGCTCGGCTCCCTGCTGATTGTGGTGGGGACCGGTCGCGCCCGGGCGCGCCGAGAGATCAGAAAACAGACCGGCGAACTACGTCATCAGGCTTTACACGATGAACTGACGGGGCTACCTAATCGGGCATTGATCATGGACCGTATCGAACAGATGCTGGTCCGCAGCCGTCGTGATGGAACAACTGGTGCCGCCCTCTACATCGACCTTGACGAGTTTAAGAACGTCAATGACACCTTGGGCCATCCGGCAGGCGACCAACTTCTAGTGGCAGTAGCGGCACGGCTGCAAACTACGCTTCGTAGTGCTGACACCATTGGCCGAATGGGTGGGGACGAGTTCGTTGTTCTCGTCGACGGTGGATCGGCGCCCGAAATTGTCGCCGGCCAGCTGGTAGCGGCCATGGGTCGACCCTTTAAAATCGAAGCAGCAACGAGACCATTAATCGTGCACACCAGCATCGGGATCGCCGCCGGGGACCGACCGAGTCCTGAGGAACTATTGCGAGACGCGGACGTAGCCCTCTATCAAGCCAAGGCGGCGGGGAAAAACCGCTATGCCGTCTTCGACCTCGACACACAAATTGACTTACATCGCCGAGTCGAGTTGGAGTTCGATTTACGTACAGCACTGAACGCCGAACAGTTTCGGCTGCTCTACCAGCCGATTTACAAGCTCGATGATCTCACCCTCGTCGGCGTAGAGGCGCTCTTGCGATGGGAACATCCCCAACGTGGGATCGTTGGCCCCGACGAATTCGTTCCTGTGCTTGAACAGACAGGTCAGATCAGGGACGTTGGCCGCTGGGTATTAAATCAGGCTTGTCAGCAAATGGCGGACTGGCATGCTGCGGGTGATCACCTGACCATCTCCATCAACGTGTCAGGCAAACAATTGGATGACGACACCGTTGTTCAAGATATTACTGACGCATTAGCGGTAAGTGGGCTACCAGCCGATGCTCTCGTCGTCGAAGTGACCGAAACCGCGTTGGTGCGGAATGTCAATCTCGCGGCTGGTCGACTGCAGGCGATTAATGATCTCGGAGCCACGATCGCAATAGACGACTTTGGAACTGGTTACTCGTCTTTGTCCTACCTCCAACAACTTCCCGTTGGCTGCCTCAAAATCGACCGATCCTTCGTTGAGGCCGCCACGACATCGCGGGAAACAGAGGCACTCATTTCGACATTCGTTCAACTCGGAAAGAACTTGGGCATGAAAACTCTCGCTGAGGGGGTCGAAACCACGGCGCAGCTAGACCTGCTGCGGAGTCAGGACATCGACGAGGTTCAAGGATTCCTTCTTGCCCGCCCACTCGATTCTCAGAGCCTTGAGACCCAAATCCTTGAACCACTCCGCCGGCCCGTCGCCGGACTGAGATAGCTGCTGATTGACCAGATCGACGAGATGCGCGCGTGTCTGGTGAACCGCTACACTGACCTGGCCGGGCGCCTGATGAGGGACGAGGACCGTACCGCGTCTGTCTGGAACGCCATCGGTACTTGGCTCTCCGAGATCTGGCAGTCGGAACCGCAACGGCAGATGATCCTCACCAAGGATTGGGGTCTGCCCGCTATACATCAGCCTCTGTGAGTGCCAGGGTGGGCCATGGTCGATCCTCAGTCAGATGACATAGAGGACCTGGTTGTAGAGATTGGAACCACGACCATCCTTCGCATGGGAGTCATGCGGATGTTGGGCGCTGAGCAATCACCGGCGATGCGGATTCATCTCGATGACATGGCTGAGCAATACAGTGTCCGCATCGACGTGGCGGCTCTCAGAGCCCTGGAGTTGGGCGACCAGAGTGCGTGAGGGCCAGGCCATCGGGTGCGGCGGGGGGACCTGCACCCAACGGTCATTCCGGCCCTAGATGTAGGGTAACCCTGGCACCCCTGTCGGCGCATGGGTGCAGATCCTCAAATTCTCGTTAGAGCGACGTCCTGGGCCAACAGCAACGTGGGGATCACGATTGCGGGGATCGAGCATGGGACTGAACGGGTTGGCCTGGGAACGCAGGAAGATGAGGGCGGCGATGACGCGACGGTCGACCATGCTGTGGTCGGAGAGACTGAGCTTTCGGAAGATGACGCTGATGTACTTCTCGACCGCCTTCAATGAGACACTGAGCTCGTCGGCCACTGCCCGGTTGGACAGGCCGTGGGCGATCTGCTCGAGGACATCGACTTCGCGGCGGGTCAGGTCGTTGAGTGCATTGCTGCTGCCCCGCTGGACCAGCGAGTCCACGACGCTCGGGTCGATCACAGACTGTCCCTTCCGAAGCGCCCGAAGGGCACCGATCACGGTAGTGGTGTTAGGAAGCTGTTCGTCGAGAAGGAATGCGATCTTTGACGCACCACCGCGCAGGAGTTCCAGGGCGAATCCGTTGGCGCGCTCGGAGATAACGACGATCCCCATGTCGCGGTGCTCGGACCGCAGGCGTCGGGCAATGTCGATGGTCTCCATGGTCGAGATGACCGGGGCCCGGATGCTGATGATCACGGCATCGGGTTCGAGCTCAGTGGTCAGGTCGATCAACTGGTGGTGATCACGGGCACGACCAACCACGTCGACGTCGGGGACGTCGACCATGAGCGCATGCAGTCCGTCTCCGATGAGGAAGCTGTCCGACGCCAGCAACACTCGGATCGGAGCTTGTTCCTTGGTCATCGCTCGGCTCCTTGACCGCAGGCAGCGGCCCTCGGATCCGGCCCCGCCCCCCCGGGAAGGCGCGCCCGTTGATGCACTTTACTTCTACCCAAATCTTAGGACGGTTCAGCCGGAGTATCCACCAAACGTCTCGCCAAACAGACGCAGGAGGTCAGGGCCCATCTCCAGCCCACTGCACCCCATGTTCTAGGTTTCGAACTGTGGGTGTCGGGCCCGCCCGTGATTGCCCACGCCGATTCAGTTCGGCGGCACGGACCCGCTACGCCGTAACCGGGAGCAGCGAAGGACTGGGCAGTGGTGATCACCTTGTTGATGGCAGCCTGGGGCAGATTCCCGGCGATCTCGTCAAACTGCACTTGCACGTAGGCGATGTGCCCGTCGGCGGAGATCTGGTGGGCCCCGGCGGTGGTAAACGGGCTGACCACTTCGGAGACATGGGCCAGCGGATCCATGGCCGCCACCATCCTGGCCGTCCTGTCCCGCACCGACACCGCGCTGATCGGCCCTGCGGAGGTGATCACCACCTGGGCGGGACTGCCCTTCTCAGCCGGGAAGGCGCGATTCAGGATCTGCTGGACCGGTTGGGCTCCACCGGTGAGGTTGTTGGAGAAATTGCTTCCTGCGGCCTGGGCCAACACATTCGTGCCCACCAACGCCACCAGCCAAATGATGAGCACCCACCAGCGGCGGTCGTGACACCAGCCGGCGATCCGAGCGAGCCCGCTCTTTCGGCCGGCCTCACATTGCGGGCGGCGGCGCTCGTGAGGGGCGAGAAGGTTTGAGTCGTCCGCAGAACCGGCCTGCCGCTTTAGGCTTCAACCGAGATTTTCAGCCCACGCCGGGATATTTCCGTCTTTGGGCCGTCCCATCCGTGCATATCCCGGACGCACCTGCGCCTCAGAGCTTCAATTTTCTTAGACGAAACAGCTCAGCCATACCGGTTGAGGCGCTTTCTTCTCAGGTTGCCCGATCGATTCAGTCAAGCGTAAATGCTTGCCTAAGCTCCAGATGCCTTCGACACGGCCATGCCGACTACCGGCCCGTCGAGGTGGTGGCCCGCCATCGAACCGCCGAAGGCGGCCGATCCGTAGGTGAAGATGCCGCCATCGCTCGCCACCTCGTAGTAGCCGGTTCCGAGCGCGTCCCGAGCAATGCCCACCACCGATGCGTTGAGTCGCTGAGGTCTGGTCGATCCCAGGAAGGTGGCGGAGCCGTAGGAATAGATGCCGCCATCGCTCGCCACCTCCCAGTAACCGAGGCCTGTGTTGGTTGATGCGGCGCCGAGCATCGGTGCAGCAAAGGAGCTCCCCTGGCGGGAGCCGAACGACTGCGCCGCACCGAACGGAATCAGCTGGCCGTTCTGTTCCAGCAACCAATAACCACCGCCAGTGGGTAAGGCAGTAATGACGGCGACGGGGTCGCTCGCCGAATGACCGGCGAGCGACCCGTAATAGGCAGCATCACCAAATGAGAAAACCCCACCGTCCTTGGCGACGAGCCAATAACCACCGCCATCGTCGGTCGCGGCTATCCCGACAATCGGGGCGTTGAGCGGTTTACCGACCATCGAGCCATCGAAGTGGGCATCCCCGAATGCGAAGACACCACCATCGGTGGCCGCAAGCCAGTAGCCGTCACCATCCGGCGTGGCCACCATCCCGACGATCGGGGCGTGAAGCCGCTTGCCAGCCATCGAACCCTCGAAGTGTGCGCCGCTAAGCCAGAAGACGCCGCCGTCTGATGTGACCTCCCAGTACCCAGCTGATCCGGCGCCCGAAGGGGACGGCGCGGGCGCAGGGGACGAACCGGGCAAAGGGGACGGGGCGGGCGCAGAGGACGTAATGGTCGTGGTAGTCGTGGTGGGTGGCGGGATAGCCGTGCTATAGGAAATGACGACGGAGCCATTGAAGCCGTTGACCCCAGTGGAGCTCGGTTCGACAGCGCTGTAAGAACCGCCACCGCCTCCGCCGCCTGCTCCGTCCGCATATGCGCTGAACCCACCGCCACCCCCACCGCTAAAGCCGCCTCCAGCGCCTCCGGGAAACCCGCTGGTGCCGCCACCCCCGCCGAAGCCTCCGCCGCTAGATCCGCCACCCCCGCCAGCTCCATCAACCAGCGAACTGCCGCCGCTGCTACCGCCGTTGCTCGAGCCGTCGCCGAGCAGACCGCCTCCACCCCCGCCGCCGTTGGTCGCCCCTCCACCGGATCCGTCCGTGCCTCCGGCCCCACCTCCAGACCATCCTGCTTCACCGGACAGACCGACCGAGGCAGGGTTGCCGCCGTTGTTGGACCCGGTGCCGCCTCCGCCACCGGCCGTGATCAGAGTCCGGCCTCGTCCGGTGTCGTATAGACAAAGGTCCCACCGCCCCCGCCCGCGCCGGCGCCCGAACTCGACGCCACTTCCACCTTGGCCACCAACTAGAACGTTGATGGTCTCGAGAGGGGTCACGGTGAAGCTTGCCGTGAGTTGCGCGCCGAGCCCGCCCCCACCGTAGGCATTACCACCCTGCGCGCCCGACGCCGTGACGGTGATGTTCGTCACTCCCGTCGGCACTGTCCACGTAGCCACCGCGCCGGTATACGAACAGGTCGAGGTGGCTGTCGTACCGACGACAATCGGCGCCCCACACCCAGTAGTGGCTCCGACTGGTGACGCCGCTCCCACAACCGCCAAACCGCCGATGACAAGGGCCGAAGTCAGAAAAAGGGTCGCTGGGCGCGCTGAACCAAGGGCAGTTATAGGGGATCTCATGCACTTTCATCGACAAGCTTTCGCCATAGCTGTAATGGGGACATCGAGAAGACTCGCGTTCACGTCTTTGCCGAATTGACGCCGAGCTCATCTCGGCCCACGCACGATCGAAGCTCGATAGACGCCGGACGGTCGGACCGACTTCGACCTCGGAGTAGGCACGGCTCAGCTCAGTCAGCTGAGGTGAGGCCGTAGTCCTCAGTTCAATCGGTTGAGTTCGGACGTCCATAGCACCGGCCGCGTATCGGAGCCGCGTTCTCAGCTTGCGGGGCTGATGTCGCGCAGGCCCTCGAGCTCTGAAACCTTCAGCTAGTTCGATGGACAACGCTGGTTCTGCTAGGCGTCAAATCCACTCCACGAGGGTCCAGAGTTCGGTGACTGTCTCGTATCCGGGCCGAGGGTCTCGCTCCCGTGTCGCAGCAGGAATGGGCTGGTATCACGCCACGGCACCGAGACGCACCAAGGGGGGCCAGAACCCGGCGAACCGGGACACGAGACGCCGGCGCTACCCGAACGGGGGGGCGGCAGGACTGATGGAGGCTTGTGAAATTGAGGTCCACGGACGTTTCACTTCTGGCAAGCCCGAAAGCGATTATGCCCTTAATAGACTTCACAAAATCCCTGTTCCTGCCGTATAAAATGGCACACCCCGGGTTCGTGGTCTTTTGTCGATCCCCAGGCACCCGCATTACGATCCGTTGTCGAGGGACGGGGTGTTCACTCCGGGGCGTCGGCGGCTCGCAGCCCGGCGCCCGGAACGCGCCCTCCTGCAACCCCGAGTTGCATAGTTGCATCCGCAACTTCTCCACAAATGTGGACCGTCTGACGTCCCGTTTGCCGGGCTTGCACCATTGCAGCAACCAGGGGTTGCGTCCTTAGGGTCGGTCCCAAGAGTCAGACCCGTCGAGAGCGGATCCGCCGCCGCTCTCCGGGCCTGGCCCTTACGATTGGGAGCGCCCAAACCGCTGGCTGCTCAGTTATCGTCCGTACTCGCACAGCGAGGTCAGGCCCACTGGAACTCGACGGGGAAGGACGGCTGAGGGCATACCCTACGGATGTTTCTGGTACGCCCCGTATCGTCTGACTCGATACCGTGGTCTCCTGGATCAGAGCCCCAAGGATCGAGCGCACATCCGACGGGGACGTCAACTGCCTGAGAGGATGCGGCTATGGACTGTTCAGTCCGCTGTGGCTCTCGCTATTGGCATGGAAGCGACCCGATCAAGGCGACACGCCGATTTCCTGACGAGCTGCCCAGGGCAACATGGATTCCGTGAGAGACGCTGCCAGTGTTGCGATCGATGCACGGTGCACGCCTCCGGCTCCTCCCGATCAAACCTCGGGTGCACCCCTTTTGACCAAACACTTTCTGGCCTTGATGTGTATCGCAAGTAACCCGGAGATACGCCTTCTGGATATCGCGAGAGAACTCGCCATCACCGAGCGTCGGGCGTACACCATCGTGAAGGCGGTCACCGAGGCGGGATACGTGGTCAAAGAGAAGACCGGTCGCCGTATCCTCTACCAAATCCAGGATGATCTGGTCATTCCCGAATTGGTCGAACAAGGGCTAGCAATCGGCGAGGTACTGGATCTCCTGGTAAGTACGAGGAAGCACCCCCGGACTGATCTATTCGCCCCGCACTGATCAGATCGCTACTCGGTACGCTCTGGCTCGGCTGATCGGTAAGCCTTGACCATCGGTTGCAATCTCGCAATCCCAGGCACGAACCGTCGCAATCGCCGAAATGGTAGGGGCTGCACCCTATCCACCCCGTGTCTTTCCGGATAAAGATGGCGAATGTTCGCTCTTGATTCTGATGACATAGAGGATCTGGTTGTCCAGATTGGGACCATGACCATCCTGCGCTTGGGGGTCATGCAGATGCTGGGGACTGAGCAATCTCCAGCCGTTCGGCTCCATCTCGACGAGATGGCCGAGCAATACAGTGTCCGGATCGACACGCTTGCTTTCAAAGCCCTTGAGCTGACCGCCCGGCGGGTTGGTCAACCAACGGCCACCCTGGCCCCTGGACTGAACCGTCACGCACCAACAGCAACGGAGTCATCCACTGCTCCCGTCGATTTCGTCAAGGAATGCGAGGGCTCTCCGTCGGCATAAGCAGAAGCCGCGAGGTGATCAGCTTTGTCAGCAATAACAATTTGATCTCGGCCGCCAGATTTAGCACGAAGGAGCGCCTCGTCCGCCAGCATGACTAGTTCTTGAAACCCCTCTGCTTGCTCCGAGGAAGCGAGCCCAAAGCTCACTGTGAAGGCAGGCAATTCGGCCGCGGCCAAACGGCTGGCGACGCTTTCCCTGACCCGTTCGAGCACTTGGACAGCTTCGGATGTGGGGCACGCCGGGAGGACGATGACGAACTCCTCTCCGCCGTAGCGGCATGGGATATCAGCAGGCCGGAGTGAGTCGCGTAGAACCTGGGAAAAGGTCCGAAGGGCTCGGTCACCGGCATCGTGGCCGAAGACGTCATTGAGTTGTTTGAAATGATCCAAATCGCCGTACGCCAATGCGTATTGCGCCCCATCGTCCTGAAGTGCCCGCACGCCATTCTCCAGACCTCGTCGGGTCATGAGTCCGGTAAGTGAGTCGCTGTTGGCCTGAGTCTGTGACTGCTCAAAGGCACGCACCATCGCCAACCGTTCCGATGCCCGTCTGGCCACGACTTCCACATAGGAGCGTACTGAGTCCGAAGGCGGAGACCCGTCGTCTGCGGTGACGTGGAACACGCCAACGGAACTGCCGCTGATGCTGACGGGAACGCAGAGTGCCGAACACTCTCGCCCACGGAGGTTCGGGCAGGCGTCAAGCGCGAGGCTGGAAGGAAACACCATCGTTTGCGCACGAGACGCGGCAGGGCAGTCATCGGGAGATATCACGCCGCATCCAGTCGTCTCTGGTTCAGCTGGACCCACCAGAACTTGGCGAAAATGGGCTTTGCTGGAATCGGCAAGTAACAACTCGGAGTGCATACGCGGAGCTGCATCGCCCAAAGCCTCCGCCACCAAGTTGAAGATCGGCGGTTCAGTCTTCGACATCTCTAGAGCCCGTTGGAGTTGAGCCTCGAACTCGTTCCTACTTGTCATGCTCGCCTGCGCTGAATCTCGTTGATCTGATTCGTCTTCGACCCTGACGGCTTTACGGGTCAGGATGACGGTGACCACGATGCCGAAGACAGCCCCGACAACCATGCTCCAGAGCAGTCCTACTCGGGCAGCGTTCGCCGCCTTCCCGGCTTGGGCGGCTGTTTGCTGAAGGCGATTGGCAACAGCTACCTGCAGGGAATCCAATGCGGTATCCAGGTCTGTATACGCGATCTGTTCGACCGAGGCAAGATGAGTGAGCCGCGGCGATGCCGGCTCGCCAGCCAGGAAGGCTCCCAGGTTCGAACGCGCTGCAATGTACGTCGCCATTTCCTTAGTCAAATGGGGGGCGAGTTTGGCATCTCTCGGCAAGGCGAGCAGTCGCTGGACGGCTAAGTAGCCATGATCCGTTGCCGTTGAGTCTGCTTCCGCAGCATCCACTAGGGCAGGTAACGCGACGGAACCGCTGAACGCTCGATTCGCCTGAATTTGGAAATCGGCAGCTGAGTCCTGTATCTCCCGTACTGGGGCTTGAAGCACGAGGTAGTCGTCGGTCAACGTGGTGGTCAGGTGCTCCGCCCGCGTCGAGCTGACCACTCCCAGCGCTCCCCCTGCGACGCCAATCAGGATCAAGAGCGCCCCCAGAAGAGCAATGGCTCGGTGAGGCCGATACCAACCACGTCGTTCACCGCCTACTGTCGGAACGATGTCCACGGGATGGTATCGGTTTCTGCCGCAGAGGAATGAAGTAGGGCCGTTCCTAATCCCAAAGTAGGGAACAGCCGATCCCGACGGCAATTGAGCTATTAAACATGCGAAATCCGCTGATTTGTGTCCGAGGCTTGGATGCTGAAAGGCGCCCCCGTCCACGAGCGTGGTCGCTCCTTCGGTATCTCGCGATCACAATCGTCATCAACATCTCAACACGAGGCGCGATCCGAGAGCGTCAAGCTGAATCGATCTCACCCGTGAGGAAATGATGTAACTCGTCGCAAAATAGCTACTTCAACAGGGATTCCGTCTACGAATACCACCCGGGTGGGCCAGGCCGTTGGGTGAGGTTGCCCACCTCACCCAACGGTCGCTCCGGCCCTAGAGGCACGGTAGTGGCGGCTAAGCGTCTTTGCATGGGGGTAGCCCCCCGTTCCCGTGGAGGCTTCCCTACCCGGCGTCGGAATCGGCCTTGGCGATGACTGGCAGGGACGTTCCAACATCTGGCCATAGCTGCGGTCGATGACGAACCGATTGGGATCGAACCGATTGCTCTCACGTCCAGGCGAACGGGTCCCCACTCCCGGCGGAAGGCGTCGAGTTGTTGTATTCCGAAGTTGGCTCGCAAATCGGGCAGCAACACCACTGAGGGGGGAATGCCAGGGTAGGCGTCCGTGACAGGCATCTGGAGCTGAGCCAAGGACTCACATCGACGGTTGATTGAGGCAACTTCGTTGCTACCCGGACCCAAAACGCCGGGCTTGAGACTCGAACTGCCCGGAGCCGAGGACCATCCATCTATTCGCTGCTGACTTGACCTTTGCGCCGGTCTTCTCCAAAAACGAACAAGGGCTACGGTTGGAACAACCCGGATGGAAGAGGTGGGTCATGGCCGGCACAGGGATACTGGATCGGTCGGATGGCAGGTCTAAAGGCCCTCGAGGCCGTTCGTGCCCATGACCCGAGCGGCAATCTACGCCCGCATTAGCCAGGACCGGGATGGAGACTCTCTCGGGGTAGCCCGTCAGCAGAAGGACTGTCGGCAACTGTGTGTCGACCGCGGTTGGAGTGTCGCCCGCGAATATATAGACAACAATCTGTCAGCCACCGCAAGACGGGTAGTGCGACCCGAGTATCAGCGGCTTCTGGAGGACATCGCCTCGGGTGAGATCGACGCGGTGGTCGTCTATGACCTCGACCGCCTAACGCGTCGTCCAATCGAGCTAGAGGGCTTCGTCAATACCTGCGCGTTGGCCGGGGTTACGCAACTGACTTTTGTCGGAGGCGGGGTCGACATGGGAACAGGCGATGGATTATTGGTTGCTCGCATCAAAGGCGCATTCGCCGCCGAGGAATCCCGCAAGGCGTCGGAGCGAGGAAAACGGAAAAAACTGGAACTGGCCGAGAGGGGTTTGCCGTCCGGAGGCGGTAATCGTCCATTTGGTTTTGGGAGCGACCGGGTTACCCACAATCTCGACGAAGCAACCCTGATTCGTGAGGCTGCCGACCGAGTGATCGGCGGAGCAACCCTTCCAGAGATCGTCCGAGACTGGAGAGACCGAGGCCTCCGCTCCAGCACCGGAGGCCCATGCCTGATTGATTCCCTCAAGGGAGTGCTCTTGAGCCCGAGGACAGCTGGATTGCGGGAGCACCGAGGCAGGATCGTGGGTGACGCGGTCTGGGATGCCGTCTTGGACCCTCAGACGTGGGGTCAGGTCAAAATCATCTTGGAGAGCCGAGCCCCCCACAGACCAGGGGCGGAGTTTTCTTACCCGTTGCGTGGTCTCCTTCGCTGTGGAGTGTGTGGCACTTTGATGTCGGGAAACGTGAAGAACGCCGAGGGCAAGAGAAAACGACACGGTTACCGATGCCGAACCTGCTCGGGCGGGTGTGGCCGGGTCCATGTGACCGGACTCGCTCTTGAGGGGCACGTGTTCGGCCTCCTGCACGCACTGGCAAATACGGACGATGTGCGGACAGCTGTGTTATCGGAGAGGACGAGTAATCCAGACGCGAAGACAGACCTGGGGGCGAATGAGTCCAAGGATGAGCGGAAGCTCCGGCACTTAGACGATGGATTCAGCGAACGACGCCTTCCTCGGGCAGTCTGGCTGAGTCAAAGACGGCGCATCGAAACGAGGATCGCGGAGCAGTACAGCCAGCAGGCTGAGCAGAGAGGTTGGTCATCGCTCGAATCGCTGGCAGGTCAATCAGCGACCGAGTGGGCATCTGCCGTTCCAGAGGACAAGACACTCATTGCGCATGGCCTCATCAAGTCCATTCGTGTGTTTCGGATCGCCGAACGTCGGGGCCGAAACTTCGATCCGAACCGATTGGCGATTGACTGGCATTACGACGGCGTCCTGGCGAGATTGCTCCCGTCGCTGGTCGTCATCCTCACCCAAGACGCAGGCCATCGGTGACAGACTCCGGAGATTTGCAATTTGACTCCATCTCACGTCCGAGGCACTTAGGCTGTCCAGTCGCTCAGCGCAGTCCTAGTCCGGTTTAAAAGGGCACCCAATCGGACCCGAGGACCGTACCGTTCTGGCTAGGGGGAATACCGGGCCTCGACCCGGGATGACGGTTCGAGTTGCCAACAGGGCACGTCGGCGGTTGCATCGGGGGCAGGTCAGATTGGAATCCCACCGCGCGCCTTTGTCAGGAGTAGCGTGGTGGTGGAACTGAGGAGCCTCATGGCCAAAGTTGAACCATTTTTCTCGTCACACACAGTTCCCGGTGAACGGCGAGTATTCCACGATCAAAGCGAATGTGGCCGGGGAAAGCAGATCGTCCGAAACGGCTACCGCGAGCGCGGTATGGGGACGAATCGAAACCACTGCCCTCACTGCGTCAGACTTGCGAAAGCGTCAGCTCACGTCGAGCCATAACTAAACTGCATTGACGCGTGGGCGGATGCTTGCCGAGCCATCCGAACCAACTCACAACGGGCGGTGTCCGCTGACAGTAGGGTGCGCATCACCTATTTCGGCGCCCGTGCGGAATAGGACACCATGCACCTTTTTGGCTTCGGAACGGTGCTCACTTATACTCTTGAAGGATCTGCGCCAATAAGAGCGATTCCTCAAGTTCAGCGAATTCTTGATAGCGGTTCTCGTCCAGGACGCTCCAGCCGAGCATCAGTCGAGCGGCTGCCAGTCCGTCTAACTTGTGTTGCACGAACGCGAGATCCACCTCATCCACGGTGCGAGTAACCATGCACCAAGTATGCAGCGGGCAATCGCGCCCAGATAGGGTCGAAGGTCATTTCCTGTTCACAGTCGGCCTCCAAGAGTTCCTCACAACTGCCGGTCAGATGGTTCCAACCGACGGGCCGACAAAATTCGCAGCCCACCGGTTCTCTCGGAACCAGTCCGAAGTTGTCCATCGTTCTGGTCGATCCCCCATGAAGTCCAGGATGCCTTAAGCACACAGATCCTGGAGGTGCCGGCTGGTGGGGTCGTGGTGAAGCGCTGAACTCCGGTCGGTTCTCCTCAGTCAGTGGGCTGAGGACTCGGTCCCTTTAGCGACCTGTGGGAAAGGTCCAAACTGCCTGGGTCTATTCAGGCTGTGGGCGAGCCTTCCCCGAGGTCGATGAGGGGAGGGTCTTGAACAAATCGCTACAGCCAATTTTCTCGCCCTTGCCACGTCGCTAAGCCATGCGTCCCCGGCGTCGGGGGATTTACCGACGAGCGAGTCGGCGTCCACTCTTCGTGTTGATGGGTGTGTAGTTCAGTTCGAAATGGTGATAAAGCCTTGACTCGTCAGCCTGGGAAAGCTCCTCGCCATGCATTTCGATGTCCGGCGCCGTGCGGACACTTTCCTTGGTCACCGAAACCCGGAGGTCGTCGGGACCTACTTCAAATTCCCCCCAGAGGTACGAAGGTTAGGTGCCGGTCGATGAAGCCTTCCTTGACAGTTGCGAACTGCGGAACATCGGTCTCGACGTCAACATAGATATCCTGCAACTTGCCGATTTTCGCACCGTCCCTGTCGATGAGCGTTTTTCCGTGCCAGTCGCCAACATTGACTTTTGCTTCTCCCGGTTCATCGGCCATGTTCAGTCTTCCGTTCGTCTCCGAACCAACCTACCAATCAACAGCCCAGCAACCGAATGAGGCGAGACGATAGCGGAATCGGGCTCCGGCCGGATCTCTTAGTAACCGGATCTCCTAGTAGTAGTGCCGTCGTCCGCCAACTTCTCGGCCCGCGGCGCCAAGAAGGAGCAGAACCAAGCCGATGGCGGCCACAAGGATCCCCACGCTCCAAAGCACTGGGATACCTGTCAAGAATCCAATCAACATGAGGACCAAGCCAACCACAATCATGTGCTGCTCCCTCCTGCATTCGTCGTATATCGGGTCTACCCAATATGAGTGTGGCCAAACTTGCCAGTAACGCGAGGTCCCGCGTCCGAATCGGATGAGGTTTTCATCGGGGCATCCGGTGGCCATCGCATTTCCATCGTCCTCGCCAAGTGGGTTTTCGCTTTGATTCATGCCCGTCTCCACTCCTCAGCCATTCGATCGGCGTCCTTGCAACGAGGTGGAGGGCGGGCACTATGACCCCGGCCTGCAACTTCGGCAGGCCCGACCAGATGGACCGTCGGTCCTCAGCTGAGTTGAGATCCGTTGTACTCAGCTCAATGGGCTGAGTACCAATCTCCTGCCCGGCTCGGGGCCGAGCAGGCGGAAAGCAATTCTCGCCGGAATGCGGTGTCACATGCCCTTGTAGAATGGGCAAGTACCCATCCAGAGGAGTCGAGGCACCTGGGCCTTCGACGCTCCACCAACCGGTCTTCGGGCACGGTGGTTCCGCCAGGATCGATGGAGATGATTAATCATGAAATCTAGAGCGGTCGCGGGCGTCGAAGGCTGGCTGGAACAAGCCAGGAAAGTCCTGGAGGACCAAAAGGACCGGTCGCTCTCACCCTCTTTGGCATCCGTCTGGGACTCCGGAGAGATAGATCGGGATATCACGATGGGCGAGTTCGTCGAAGGAGTGGAGGAGGTCTTGAGGGCTCTCACTGAGCGCCCTGGGCGTTGGATTCTGGTCGCCGAGTGTGGGCCCTATCGATACTGGCAGGCCCTGGCCTTTGAGGACGGATCACTCGTTGTGGAGGTGATCTCCAATCACTGGATCGTGGAGGAGTACCGATGGACTCGAGAGCAGGAAGGCCAGCTGGAGGAGCTTGGGTGGACCGCACCGGTTCCGCCCCACAGACTCAATTGGTCGAGGGTGGAGTCCACCACCTCACCGGACGTGACTGGGGTAGCAAAACAAGCCGTGGAGACGTTGATGCGGGTGTTCGGCATCAAGGAGCAAGACAGGATCGACGTCAAGCAGTTCAGCTCGGAAAATAGGGGAAGAACGCCCGCGACTCCCAGCTATGTCGTCGAGTCTTCAGAGGAGCCTTGAGTGCTAGGTCGGTGTGAGCAACCCAATTGAAGGTTCGTTCTCAGCTCGGGCAGCTGAGGCAGAGGGCTCCATCCTCAACCCAGTCAGCTGAGGCATAGTCGGTTCGTTCTAGGCTCAGGGCTGCCTTCCGACGGCACACGCACCGCTTGAGCCTAGAGAGCCAGGTGAAGGCGCAAAGCCTCGTCGAGTGCAGCCAAGAGCTCCGGCGGCAACGATCCGATCCGTTCACCGATTCGCTCAACAGCTACTGCTCGGACCTGCTCAGCTTGGGCCTTTGAGTCGAGCCGAAGTCCGGTTTCGTGAGCTGGCAACATCGCCTGGAAGGGATAGACCCGTTCCGTCCTCGAGGTCACAGGAACCACTGTGAGCACTCCTCGTCCGAGCCTCTCGGCGGTGCTATTTGCTCCATCGTTACTGACGATCACCGCAGGACGCCGTTTATCGGCCTCCGAGCCTCTCGCGGGGTCGAGGTCTACCAGTCGCACCTCGCCACGGCGCATCAAGCAAGACCGTCGTTGATGGAGATGTCCCACATGTCGCCATCGCTCTCGGTCGCCCAATCTTGCCAAGCGTCCTCATAAGCACTTCCCAGTCCGGAGGCGCGCAGGAGTCGAACCGCCTTGTGGACCACTGCCGACCGCGAAACGAAACCCTCCGAGCTGGCATACGCATCGAGAAACTGGACGTCTTCTTCCGGCAGGCTGACGCTCACCTTCATACTTCTATACTACCATTCTTAGGATAGAGTTAGTATCGCAGTCCCACCAGCCGACGCCGTTTTCGGCGGGCCACTCAGCCGGTTGTTGGACCTCCTCGAATCGGCGGGATGAGGATGGATGGCCTGCATACCGAGCTCACGGGCCCTCAGTTCAGGCGGCTGAGGCCATCTTCTGCGGAGTTTTGGACACCGGCACAGAGTTTTGCCCTCTCAGCTTGAAGGGAGATCAGGCGACCCCCGGCGGTGAGCGACGGGGTAGCGCACCACCGGTCCATCGAGTAGCAGTTCTTTTTCTTCTAACGTGATTACCCTGCTCAGGGACAATTTTCAACCTAGAGGGCGAAGGTAGTCCACCAATCTCCGCCTTTGACATGAGACATTCGCCTCCGTACTGATTTACGCCGATTTCGGAAATGAATCCGAAACGCTTGGAGGACTACAAAATGGCCATTGCAGAGGATCCACTGCCAGAAGAACCCAATGTCCCGCAGGTTGCTGCCGGCGGCAAACCCAGCCATGCGGGCCACCCAGCTCGCAAAAGTCGACAGGGACAGGGTGGCGGTCCCAAGAGCACGCTAGGCAAAAGAAAGTCCTCGATGTCGGCCACGAAGCACGGGGTTTACTCGGTGAATCCAGTGATCGGGGGCGAAACGGTGGAGGACTGGGACGAGCACCGGAATGGGATTAGGGAATCCTTCATGCCTCAATCGTACGGTGACGAGGTCATTTGTGAAAATATTGCACTGAATCGGTGGAAACGGAAGAGAGAAGAACTCTGGTATGCCAAAAAAATCGGGCTACAGGTCGACTCTGCAGACGACTTTCCCCGGGAGGCCATCGATCCGAAGATGATGGACGTCCCTGATGATGAGAAGGCATGGTGGCATAGCGATCCTGCGGCCGCCTTTCAAGTGGCTCAGAGTCTGACTGAAGGCGACCTCGAAACTGATTTGGATCCTTATAAGGTGATGGATTTTGCGCACGCATTTGAAAGGTGCGCGGGCCATGCACTACCTGCTTTTTGGCTCGATGGCGCAGAAGGTCATGAGCTTCCGGCATTCAAAATCACTGCGAAACAGCTGCTTGACGTGGTTCAGGAAGATGCCAGGAGTCATGGTATGGAACCGTTTCGCCTCTTGGGCTCCATCGAGTTGGAGGCTGGTCGCGCGACAATCCATCAACAGCTAAGGCGCAGAGAAGAGACAGTAAAGACCGAAGAGAAGCGTGTATCCGCCCTGATCCTGAGTGACTCCGAGTTTTCCCAGCACGAGCGTCGAGTCAACCTTCTCGAGAAGGAATACGACCGGCTCGTTCGCCGCCTTGAGATATCGCAACGGGCGCGTGGGGGCATGCTGCCAGCGCCGATTCGACTTCAGGTCGGAGAGGAATGAAAAGGAATGATGCAGTTGAGTGATCACAGCGTTGGGTGGTTTTCGCGAAACGAACTTGTCCTCAGCTTGATGAGCTGCGGTCCCTCTCCCGGGCCTATGTGACCGAGAAACAGCCATACACCAGGGATTTTCCGTTATCTCAACTTTTGGTGGTCAAGTTGGTGGTCAAGTTGGCCAATTTGTCGACACCTATTGTCAACTTCAATCCTCTGACCTGGACTTATTGGGCGCGCTCGGAGGGATTCGAACCCCCAACCTTCTGATCCGTAGATCTAAAGTGCCCTATATCCACCATATATCTGCAGTGACCACCATACCCCGATAGTGCCATCTAACTGGAGATTCGTGGATTGCGGAGTGACCATTACTGACCACCATAATCCACCACTTTCCACCTTTTGCGGCCGTTTGGTTCTCACGCAGGTTCTCACAGGGAGATCGATTTTTTATTTACATTAAAGGGGCCGGTTCCTGCCATTTCACTTACGGGTATTCGGGAACTCCCATCATCAACACTTCCGCTATTATCTTTGCTTCGATCAGGACCGGTGTGCCCAACTCGGGACTGATCCCGTGACCGGGCTGCGTGAGCGATGTCCCACCCACGGCCGATGGTGCGATCAAGCACGAACACATCTTCGCCAGTCGGCACACCATGTGCCACTGCCCCCCTGCGGAACTGGGAGTCTCCCTTTTTGCCCGACCTCTTCCTCCGAAGACCCAAAGAACGAGTGTGCCCTGAACTGGGAAGACGTGCATGGGAACGCTCCCTATTGTGCTTGTACTGCCATTGGAAGTACATTTGTCGAATGACCGAGACCCGTTCCGACCGACTACAGCTCAGGGTCACCCCTCAGCAACGGGAGGTGATCGAATCGGCAGCCGAATCCCAGCACGAGACGATCACCGACTACGTGGTCCGTCATGCCGTGAGCGCCGCCAAGGAGGACCTGGCCGACCGCCGGTACTTCGCTATCGGTGACGCCGCCTGGGTGGAATTCAACGCCCTGTTGGAACGCCCGCCGATCCACAAGCCAAGGCTCGAAAAGCTGCGTACCCAGCCTGCGCCCTGGACCGACTGAGTGCCTGAGGGGGCGTGGCGGCGGCCGGAGCCGCTGACGCCGGCTCACGGCGTTTCAGGCTTCTCCTGTGGCAAGCCGGAGCTCGACCAATGGCTGGCAAACCGGGCCGTCCCGAATCAGCTTTCCGGGGCTACGAAAACCCACGTCGTCATCGAGGACGGACGAGTGATCGCCTTCTACTCGCTGGCCACCGGGGCGGTTGCGCACAGTGATGTTCGGAGGAAGGCCCGACGCAACATGCCGGACCCGATCCCAGTCGTGATCCTGGCCCGTATGGCGGTTGACGATAAGCACCGGGGCCGAGGGCTCGGATCGGCCTTGCTTCAATCGGCTATAGAAACAACCCTTGCCGCCGCCGAGACGATCGGCATCGCCTGCCTCATCGTCCACGCGAAAGACGACGACGCCCGGAACTTCTATCTTCACTTCGACTTCGAACCGTCACCCACGGATCCGCTCCACCTGATCCTTCGTTTGGTGGATGTCCCCCGCTAGGGGGGCCTCGGTCACAGGTCGCCAATGGACTTGATTGGTACCGGACCGTTTGGAGAACTCACCTGTTTGTGACCAAAATGAGATGATCTAAGCCGCCAACAGGACCGGCGCACGCTCCGCACCGTCCGAGTGACGTGGTCGATTCGCGGAACCGGCAAGCGATACACGTGGGAGTTCGCGATCGGCAGAGGGCCACCCTGGAAGCTGTCCACCGGTTACCCAGAGCCTCGGAACTTTGACGTGAAGTCGGTATCAGGGGCAAGAACTCTTCGATCGGGGTTCGAGTCCCGTTACCTCCACAGGTGTTGTCAAAAACGCAACGTTTCCCCTGGTCAAGGGTGGGTTTGAAAAAGAGCACGAAGGTTGTCGCCGCGTCGGGTCCCTACCGCTAGCGCGAGTCGCTGAGCCCACCAAGCAGCCGGTCCAGGGCGTCGACGGCCTCGTCGCGGGCAGCTTCAGGGTCCTCGGCGTTGGAGATGTACATCGCGGCTTCGTCGGCGGTCGCGAGCAGGAGGTGGGCTAGGACCTTGAGTGGCTGGGGTGGCAGTGAGCCTTCGGCGACGGCGAGCTCGAGCATCGCCTCGATTCCAGCGAGCCCGTAGCGCGCCTCGATTGCTCGCCATTCCTGCCAGCCCAGCACTGCTGGGCCGTCGATGAGCAGGATGCGTTGTACCTCGGGAGTGAGCGAGGCGTCGAGGAATCCCAGGAGTCCGTCGCGGAGCATCTCAAGGGGTGCGTTGTCTGCGATGGTGGCACCTGCCGCGGCGACGAGGTCTTCTTCGACCGCTTCGAAGACGGCGACGAAGAGGGCTCGCTTGTCGGCGAAGTGGTGGTAGAGCGCGCCTCGGGTGCCCACGCCGGCCAAGGCCACGATCTCTTCGGTGCTGGTCCCGTGGTAGCCGCTTTCGACGAAGAGTCGTCTTGCGGCGACGACGAGCGCGTTGCGGGTGCTCTCAGCGCGTTCGGCTACCGCGGCCGATGCGAGTGGTCGCGGCTGCCGATCAGACTCTTGACCGGTTGCCATTCCCTAAGTATCATCGACCTACGACCTGTATGTCGAGAGTACAACCTGTTTGGGCTTAGGGAGGGCTTCGTGGCTGATCCGATTGAGGTGGTGCGTGACTTCTGCGACGCGATGGTCAAACGGGATCCGGAGGCCGTGCGCGGCTTCCTCGCCGATGATGTCGTGTACCAGAACACCGGAATGCCCGCGAAGGTCGGAGCCGATGACGTATTGGCTGATCTGGCGGGCCAGTTCGCCATGTTCCCGGACTCCTACGAGTACCGAATGGGAAACATCGCCGCAGCGGGCGAGGTTGTGCTCACCGAACGGGTCGACATGATCGCCGACTTCGATGGCAGACTCCACGGTGTGCCGGTCATGGGAACCTTCGTCGTCGACGGCGGCAAGATCTACCGCTGGACCGACTACTTCGATACCGGCCTGATCGGCAAGATGCTCGGCGGGGAGGACTACACCGGGCTCGTTCCGCAATCGAGGCATCTCGAGGAGCAGTGAGGATGCCGATGTCTGCTCCACCCGGTCTACCTCCCCGTACGCGACCGGAACCCGTATTGCCCACTTAACCGGAACGAGGACACCTTGAACGCTGTCGGACTGAGCCCGAGCATCGATACGCCTGCACACGTCCCTGAGTCGCTGGTGTACGACTTCGACTTCAATGCCGATCCTGCCTATGTCCGGAACCCGCACGCTCGTGTTCTGGACCTGATCGAGAACGCGCCGAGCATCTTCTGGACGCCACGCAACGGAGGCCACTGGGTCGTGTTGCCGTATCAGGCGCAGCTCGACGCGTTCCGGAACTGGGAGGTGTTCTCGAGCGAGCACTTCACGCCGGAGGAGTACGAGGAGATGATGGCTGCGCTCCCCCCGGAGCAGCGCGTACCCGCCCCGATCCCGATCTGCGTCGACCCTCCACTTCAGTCCAAGCTCCGCGCCCCGCTGGTGTCGACCTTCACGCCGAAGGCCGTCAAGCGACTCGAAACGCAGATTCGTGACCTCGCGGAACGACTCATCGGGGACATCGCCGACAACGGACGTTGCGAGTTCATGCGCGAGGTCGCCGACCTCTACCCAGTCGAGATCTTCTTGAAGATGTTCGGTCTGCCTCTTGAGCGCGAGCGGGAATACCGGGAACTCGCCAAGAAGCAACTCTCTGCGGCGAGTCCCGACCCGATGGTCGCGATGAGCATGCTGCGAGGGATCGCGGATGTCATGCAGGACACGGTTCTGGACCGACGAGACAACCCCAAGGACGACATGATCAGCCTGCTTTGGGCTGCTGACATCGATGGGGAGCCCATGACCTTTGAGATCATGGAGAGCTACTGCGCAATCATGTTCATCGCCGGGCTGGACACCGTCGTGAACTCGATGGGCTTCGGCGTCCGCCACCTCGCGGCGAGCCCGGACCTGCAGGATGAGCTTCGCGGCGCTCCCGAGGCGATCGCCGCCGCGTCGAAGGAGCTGCTGCGCGCCTACGCGTTCGTTGGGCCGATGCGGGTCCTCAAGCACGACTTCGAGTTCTACGGCGTCTCGTTCAAGCAGAGAGACATCGTCCAGTTGTTCACGCCCGCCGCGGGGTACGACCGCTCCGTGTTCACCGAGCCCGAGGTCTTCGATCGCCACCGCGAAGGACCACAGCACCTGGCCTTCGCCATCGGTCCGCACTTCTGCCTCGGTGCGCACCTTGCCCGGCTCGAGCTGGAAACGATCTACGACGTCATGTTGCGCCGCTTGCCCACGTTCCGGCTCGATTCTGATCAGCCGCCCGTCTACCACGGCGGGATCATCGCCGGAGTGTCCCGCTTGAACCTGCTCTGGGACAACTGAGTGCACCTCGTCGGTGCTGTCGGCGACAATGCAGACGGAGACGTGGAGGCCACGCGACGTTAAGCGCAACCGTTTCGCGCCCTGGTCCGCTCAGCAACCTCACCCCGGAGGAAGCGGCAGCGACCACCAACCGCAAGGCGACCATTGCGCTGTGGTCGCTCTTCGTTGCCTTCGTGGTCTTCGTCGTCGTCAACGCTCGCCGCGGTACGGTCGCCAAACGCATCGCCAACCCGAACGTCCGGGGCGCCCCCCGACCCGTCAAGCCGCTGTTCGGGTTCGAGCACTGGCTCGCGGTGCTTCAGATCGGCACGCTTGTGTTCGCAGCAGGGTTGTTTGTCGCGGTCGTGGTGGCCTGGCGTCGATCACCTCGCAACCCCACGCTGATGATGGTGATCGTCGTGACGCTCCTGTCATTTCAGGACCCCATCGGGAACTGGGCGCCCTACGCGGTGTACAACCCGCAGCTCTGGCACTGGCCCGAGACCTGGCCGCTGTTCTCGCTGTCGCCCACTATCGAGCCGTTCCTGTCGGTCGGCTACGCGTTCTTCTTCGTCGGCCCCTACTTCATCGCGAACAACATCCTCCGGCGCATCCAGGCCCGCAAGTCGGTCACCTCGTTTGCGTGGCGGCACCCGTTGCTGAGCCTGGCCGGGATCATCCTCATTGTCGGCTTCTTGATCGACGCGATGCTCGAGATGTTCCTCGTGCGCACCCAGATGTACATTTACTCCCAGGTGATCCCCTGGGGTTCGGTGTTCGCGGGGACACCCAACCAGTTCCCGCTGATCTGGGAGTCGAGCACGATCTGTCTCGTCATGATTTCCGCGGGCGTACTGCTCTACCGGGACGACACTGGCCGGTCCCAAGCGGAGAAGCTCGCCCAGAAGATCCGCGGGTTCGACCGGCACCCCGCTCTTGCCACGTTCGCGGTTATGTTCGTTATCATCAACGTCGCCAACCTCATCTACATCGGCGGGTTCGCGATCGTTCGAGGAACGAAGTTAGCGACGTCGGTGGCCTGCCCCTATCCCTATCCCGAAGCGAAGGTCTACGACCCCAACGGCTTCTACGAGCAGGCCGGCCAGCCAGGTCCCTACTTCGCGGGGATCTGGTCGGGATGGCCGAGCCTGCAACCCGACGGCCGTCCCTACTTGACACCGCCGCCCAACGGCGGCCGATGCAAGGAAGACCATGACTGAATCACGCAGCGTCGTTGTCACTGGCGCATCGCGAGGCCTCGGGCTCGCGACGGCCGCCCACCTGCACCGCCGTGGATGGACCGTGGTGGCCGCCATGAGAACCGTCGACGCAGGCCTGGCGAAGGTGCGCGAGGTCCTCGGCAACGACTACGACCCCGTACGGCTTATCGGCGTGTCGCTCGATCTCCTCGACCCGTCATCGATCGAGAAGGCCGGCTCCCTGATCCTCGACGCCATCGGCGCGCCCCACGGCGTCGTGCACAACGCCGGCATTGCTGGAGTCGGTTGCGTAGAGGAGATGCCGCTGAAGGTCATGGAGGCGATGCTGGCGACGAACTTCATGGGTCCCATCCGCCTCACCCGAGAGCTGTTACCCGCGATGCGCGCCGCAGGACAAGGTCGGATTGTGGTCGTGTCCAGCGAGAGCGGCCTGCGAGGCATGCCAGGCATCAGCTCCTACGGCGCTTCCAAGGGTGCACTCGAGCGGTGGTCCGAATCCCTCGCCGGCGAGATCGCGCCCTTCGGCCTCGGCGTCACCGTGCTCGTGACCGGCACTTTCAAGACCGATATCCTCGAACAGACCCTCAACTGGAAAGACCCCGAAGGTCCCTACGCCCTCCTCCACGAGCAGCTGGAATCGAAACAGGACCTGGTCCTGCGCCTAGCACCGTCGCCTGACTCCTTTGCCCCATCTGTCGAACGAGCCCTCAACGAACACAAGCCATTCGAACGCCACGCAGTAGGGCTCGACGCCAAGGCCATGCTCTACGGCGGCAAAGTCATACCGGGGCGATTCATGGCCTGGGTCGCCATCCGAGCGCTCGGGCTGCCCCGCCCGGGATCCCTCCGACTCACGCCCACCAGCCGTCTTACCGTTACTCCGCAAGACGAGGCCAACCCGACCACGTAGCGAACTTCGAGACGACGGCACCGCAGCTAGCTAGACGAGAGGTCTCACCATGACGAAAGAACAACAGCTCGCAGAATTGGAGCGCCGCGAGCGGCGCGGAAGCGAGAAGCAGGCAATCGGCATCGAGAACATCCAACGGATGTTGCCCCTCGTTATAAAGACCATGACCGAGGGGGAGCCATCACCGCGCGACACGGCCTTTATGGGCTTTGCCCCGGACATGATGCCCATGATGATGGAAGACGCCTATTGCGATATGTGGGGGCGCACACACATCATCGATAGCCGGATTCGTAGCCTGTTCACCGTCAGCCTGATGATCGGCGTCGGAAATGTCGGTAACGAGTTCGAACTCGACTACCACGCGCCAGGCGCCATCTACAACGGCGCGAGCGTGGCAGAGCTAGAGGCCATCATCGTTCACGCCGCAGCTTACGTTGGCTACCCCGCTGCGGGCCGTGCGATGAATGCGATCGTCGATGCGCTCCTCAGCCATGAACTGCTCAAGGAGCCGTCGCCTCCGGTTGACCCAGAACGCCGCGAGCTCACAGGAAGCGAAAAGCGTGCGAAAGCGCTGGAAATGCTCTCGCGTATGCAGCCCGATTCGCCGTTGCTCCGCGTCGCAGACGGAGATGTGCCCGGAGTGTTCGCAGCCGAGCTCGACTCCATGATTCTCGAGAACATCTACTACGACCTCTGGACTCGCACCGAGCCGCTGGATCCCAAGACTCGTAGCGTTGTAACGCTCGGTCTCATCATGGGTCTCGGCAACCTCGATGCTCTAGGTGAGCACGTGCCGATGGCCATGCACAACGGAATCACGGTGCCTGAGCTCGAGGAATTCGTCTATCACGCTGCAACCTACGTGGGATACATCTCTGCCACTTCATTACGTAAGGCGATCGCTGAAACCCTCTAGGACGCTGCTGAAGTAGCCGCCGCTCGATTCGCGATTTCGCCCAATCTTCATAGATCTAAATTAGGTACTGCGAGGCTTCCGTCCCATCTCCACTCCATATCGCTTGACGTGAGCCATGACCGTCACCCGGATGGACCAGGAACCGCCTAGCCAGGTCGATCGTCAACCAACTCCCCAGCCACATATCCCTCCACCCTCCCTGTTCAGAGCCGACAAAAGGTTGAAATCTGTCCGATAAGGTCCACGGGTGTTGTCGAAATGACAACATTCTCCCTGGTCAACCGCGGGTTTGAAAGAGAACCGGAAAGTGTGTTCGCCTTTGCGGAATGCGATGAAGACCTCCAGACACGGTGCTGGGATTTGGCGTGACCGCCAACGGGGCAAGACCGGATCGTTTAGAAGGGAATCCCGAGCCGTGAGCAGATCTGCTCCACCTCATCGAAGATTGAGGTGGGGATTGTGAACGGCTCGGTGGCCGTCACCTCGGCCAGATTCGCCTCTATCGCCTCGGCCGTTGGTGGAGCGCTGGGAGATGCGACCCAGCCATTGCCTAGCCCGACGAAGACGCGGGCGAAGCGACCTGCGCAGGCAGAGAAATTCTGGTGCGTGAAAGTGCACGCCTGGCTTGCCAGGAACACGACCATGGGCACCACGAGCTCCGGCTTGATTGCCCGAAGGAATGGCACATCGTTCCCGAGCAGGTCTCGGTCGCCCACGGTCTCGGTGACCATTCGGGAGTAGCCGAAGGGCAGGACGGTGTTCGCAAGGATGCCGTGCGGAGCGCCGTCGATGGCGATCACGTTCGCCAACCCGACGATGCCTGACTTGGCGGCGGCGTAGTGCGCCGAATTTGGTTGTCCGAAGAGTCCGGCTGAAGAGGCGATGAAGACGAACCGACCTCCACCCTGGGCTTTCATGACCCGATAGGCAGGCTGACTCAGGTAGAAGCTGCCGTCCAGGCAGACATTGAGCATCCTCCGCCAATTGTCGGCCGTGAGCTCGTCGAAGGGCAGGGTGTCGAAGATGCCGGCATTGCTTACGACCGCGTCGATCTTTCCGAAGTGCTCCATCGCCTTATCCACGATGGCTTCCCCACCCTCTGCTGTCGCAACGGAGTCGTGCGAGGCAACGGCGGTTCCTTCTTGGATGCTGATCTCACGTACGACCTGATCGGCGACACTCGAGTCAGAACCTTCTCCCTGCATTGTGCCGCCGACGTCATTGACGACGACCGAAGCGCCTCGTCGTGCCAGATCCAATGCATACAGGCGGCCGAGACCGCGACCGGCTCCAGTTACGATGACCGACTGGCCGGTGAAGTCAATCAAGGTGGTTCTCTCGCTCGGACCTTGCCGCAGAAGTTAAGCGATTGGCCACGCGACCGACTTGACCTCGAGGTACTGCTCGAATCCGGCGATGCCGTTCTGGCGTCCGACGCCGCTCTCCTTGTAGCCACCGAAGGGCACGTCGGCGAAATAGCCAGCGCCACCGTTCAGCCCGATGAATCCCGCCCGAAGTCTCCGAGCGACGGCGATAGAGCGCTCGAGCGATCCCGACATCACGTTGCCCGCTAGCCCGTAGGGGCTGTCGTTGGCGATGCGCAGGGCGTCCTCGTCGTCTTCGAATGAGATGACCGTAAGTACAGGGCCGAAGATCTCCTCGCGGGCGATCGTCATGGAATTGTCGACGTCGATGAAGAGAGTGGGCCGCACGTAGTAACCCCTCTCGCGCCCATCCGGTGCGCCGGTGCCTCCGACCAAGAGCTTGGCGCCCTCGTCGATGCCCTTCTGGATATAGCCCATGACTCTGTCACGCTGCTTGGCCGAGATGACCGGACCACACAGCACCTCGGGTTCTTGGGGATCGCCCGGCACCACAGACTCGTAGATGCCCTTGAGCATCTCCACACCCTCGTCGTAGAGGGTGCGAGGAAGGAGCATGCGGGTGGGGGTCGCACAGCCCTGGCCGGCGTGAAAGCAGGGCGCAATGCCGATCATGCACGAAAGGGCCAGGTCAGCGTCATCGAGCACGATGGTGGCGGATTTGCCGCCGAGCTCGAGGAACAGTCGCTTCATCGTCGCCGAGCCCTTTTCCATGATGCGCTTGCCGACCGCAGTGGATCCGGTGAACGAGATCAGGTCGACCTTGGGCGACACGGTTAGCTGCTCGCCGATCAGGTGGTCGGAGGAGGGGACGACGTTGAGGACGCCCGCGGGGATATCGGTTCGTTCCGCCACTAGGCGCCCGATGCGAGTGGCATTGAAGGGTGTGTCGGGTGCGGGCTTGAGCACGATAGTGTTGCCGGTGGCGAGAGCCTGGCCGATCTTGTGGATCGAAACCTCGAACGGATAGTTCCAGGGCACGATCGCACCGACGACGCCGACCGGTTCGCGCCAGACGCGCTTTGCGGTTAGCTGGTCGGTGAGGGCCGACACTTCCTCACCGAGGTCGACTTCCCAGGGATACTCGTCGATGAGCTTGGTGGGATGGGTGAGCCCCCCGGCCAACGGTGCGTCCAGTTGAGGTCCGTGCGTCACCATGCGCGGACACCCGACCTCGAGGATCAGCTCCTCGCGCAGTTCTTCCTGCTCAGCCTCGAGCGCCTCCTGAAGCTGCCCCAGACAACGCTTTCTGAAGGCGTGATTCGTCGACCAGTCGCTCTCGTCGAACGCCCGACGGGCCGCGTCGATAGCGCAGTGCATATCTGCCACCGTGGCATCGGTGACCTCACCGATCACCTCCTCCGTCGCCGGATTGACGTTGGCGAAGGTCTTACCCGACGCTGCTTCGACGAGCTTGCCGTCGATGAGCATCCTCCGTTCGAAGCTGATGTCAGCAGGTGCAGCCACGATGTGCTCCTTCCTGGGCCGAATTGGCCGGGGATATCGGTGATTCTGGCTTGGTAGTCAGGGCGTCCTTGCTCGCGGCATGCCGCTCAGTGAATCGGCTGCCGAACCGTTCGTCACCATAACTCGAATCACGTTGTGGACCAAGAGTTAGGTTCGATAGGGTCCATGGTGTGGACGCTTCGAGCGAGCAGGTAGGAATGCCTGGAGGATGGCCCCCGTGATTACGATCGTGTCGATGTCCACCGACGGTACCCGAAAGACCGAAATCCTCGAGACGGCAGCGAGGCTCTTCGCGACCGCGGGCATGCGGGTGTCACTGAAGGAAATCGCCGATGCCTGCGGAATCCTGCCCGGAAGTCTGTACCACCACTTCGAATCGAAGGAAGCCATCATCATCGAGCTTGTCCGGAGGTATCGGAACGACCTCGACCGCTTGGCAGACGACGCTGCCGAGAATGTCCAACAATCGGCATCGACACCAGTCGAAGCGCGCATCATCGAGTTCGGTCAGGCCATTGCAGCCTGCGGGGTGCGACATCGTGCCGCTCTGCTCCTCAGTCTCTACGAGCCGCCGGCGGTCCTGGGCGACGAGTTGGCCCATCTGGCCAGCCAAGCTTCCACAGCCATCGAGGCCACCATGCTCGAAATGCTCGCGCGAGGGGCGGGCGTCGGGCGCCATCCGTCCGGGAATCGACCTCACGTTGCTCAGTGACCGCCTCTGCCAGAGCATGCTCCACGTCGGAGTGGGCGTGTCTCACATGACCCCCGGTGAAGAGCAGGTTCCTGAGCTGCGTCTGCGAATCCTGCTTGACGGGATTGCGACGCGGGCACCGTCGAACGCGGAACTCGACCGCTCGCATGCCATCCAGGCCGTTGAAAAGGTCATCGTGGGCTGGGAAGAGGAACCGGACGATGGTGACGGCCGGGTGCAACACCTGCGAGGAGTAGCTCGCAAAGAGTTCGGTCGGAGAGGATACGAGGCTACGACCATGCGCGACATCGCTGCGGCCGCAGGTCTCAGTACCGGCACTGTCTACCGGTCCTTCAAGTCGAAGGACCAGCTCCTGCTGTCCATCATGCGCTCGTACACCGAGCGGGTGAAGACCGCATGGGAGTCGGTGCTCAGTACTCGTTCCACACCTCTCGAGAAACTCGACGGGCTGATGTGGGCCAATGTGCACGTCATGGATCGCTTCAGCGAAGAGTTTCGGATCCAGCTTGCGTGGCTCCGCCAGTCGCCACCGAACACCCCCAACCTCGGTCTTTCGTTCGCCTGGCATCTTCGCCAAATCAAGGCACTCCTTTCGGAGGGAGAGAGGACGGAAAGTCTCCGTGTCGAGGGCCGCAGTGCCGAGATCCGGGCACGTTGTGTGCAGGAGGCGATCGTCTTCCCACCGAGCATCGTGGGTGCTGCCGGGCCCCGAGCGGCGCAAACCCTGGCCAGGGACACCGTGCTGCGTGGCGCCGTGCCCCGTCAACAAGCCAGGGTGTAACGGATGAACATGCGGAGGTCGTCGAACGCCGACCAGGGCCGACCGGCATTGGTTCTCCTTGCGGCGGCCGAGCAGGATCGCGGTGCGAGCCTCGCTGCCGAGAGTGGCACCGGGCTGTGGCGATATCGACTGCTCGCATCCGCAATCGCCGGGCGCACGGTCGAGGTGGCTGCAGGATCACCGCACGAAGCGGTGTGGACCGACGGTTCGTCTATCTTCGTCGACCCCGACATCCCGGCCGACCAGCGGTTGACCAGCGTTGCCGTGCAGGCCGCACTGCTCGGCGCCGGCAGTCTGGACCAGCAGGTGACCACCGCCCTCGTCCGTCGTCCGACGTTGGCACGCCGCTACCTCGCCATCGAAGGCCACCGCGCCCTCCAGGTGCACCAGGCTCTTTTGCCACCACAGGTGAGACTTGTGGTTAGTCGATGCGTCGCGATGCGCACCGACTCCCCGGCGACATCACTGGCACTTGCCGGCGGCCGTGATCCCGTCGAGGAGGCTCCGACCGTCTTCGGGACGATCCGACCCAGCCACATGAGACCGTCCACCCAAGGTCTCCCGCCGTCGGATCCCGCCGGACGTCATGTTCCACGGCGTGAGGCCGAATCGGAGCTGCGGCACCTTGACGACGCGGACGACGAGGTTGGCTCCGCGATTGAAATGCTCGGGAGTCCGGTCGGCGGTGGCGGTGGCCTGGGACGGCTGCTCAAGATGCTGTTCGGCGACGCCCGTTCCGAGACCAGCGGTCCACCAGGAGCGGATGCTCCAACCCACGGAAGTCGGCGCTCCACGCGGAGGGCCGGCACGGTGGCGTTTTCCACTTCTGCGGCACGAGTCTCCGATTTGGCGACGATGGGGCACCACCAAGTGGCGATGTACCCGGAGTGGGACCAGAACAAGCGGTGCTACAAGCCCGATTGGTGCACGGTCGAGGAGGTCGAGCCGACGCCGGGCGAGCTTGCCGCATTCCGGCCGCCGGACACCCGGTCGCTGCGGCGTCCGCTAGGACGGCTGGGCGTGGAGTTCGAGCGGCGTCACCGTCAATTGCAAGGAGACGACATCGACATCGACGCCGCCGTGGAGGCGCTCATCGAGCTCAAGGCAGGGTCGGGCTCTGATGGAGCCGTCTACATCGACTCCGTGCGCGGACGTCGTGACCTCTCCGTGCTCGTGCTCCTGGACATCTCAGGATCCGCCGGGGAGCCCGGCGCCGACGGTGTGTCCGTACACGTCCATCAGCGCGACGCGGCCGGCAGCCTGGCTGTGGCCCTGTATGAGCTCGGCGACCGCGTAGCGCTGTATGGGTTCCGATCGCAGGGGCGTTCGGCTGTGCACGTCGCGCCGGTCAAGCGATTCGACGACAAGTTCGACATGTCGGTGCTGCAGCGCTTAGGAGGACTCGTGCCGGGTGCGTACACGCGATTGGGTGCGGCGATACGGCATGGCACGGCCGCCCTCAGGAAGGAAGCGGGCACTGGACGAAGTCTCCTCGTTGTGATCTCCGATGGGCTGGCTTACGACCATGGCTACGAGCGGGCTTACGGTGAGGCGGACGCTCGACGGGCGTTGGCGGAGGCGCGCCGGCAGGGGATCGGCTGCGTCTGTCTCAGCATCGGATCCGACACCGACAGTGGGGCGCTACGCCGCGTGTTCGGCACGGCAGCCTACGCCGCCATTCCACGGACGGAGTTGCTTCCGGCGGTGGTGGGACCAGTGTTCCGATCGGCCCTCCGATCGGCCGAATTGCAGCGGAGGGATTTCCACCGACGAGCGCGGGCAAGAGCGCACCTCGGGTTCGAGAGGGGAACGGCATGACGGGGGGCAAACGGCCGTACTACGTACCGATCGGGAACGAGGAGCAGGTGTTCAAGGCTGCCTTTCGACAGGATCTGTCCGTCCTCCTCAAGGGGCCGACGGGGTGCGGCAAGACTCGCTTCGTCGAGGCCATGGCCTTCGACCTCGATCGCCCGCTGATCACCGTCGCGTGTCACGACGACCTGACCACGGCCGATCTGGTGGGTCGATTCCTCCTCGAGCGTGACGCCACGATCTGGGTGGACGGTCCCCTCACGAAGGCTGTACGCGAAGGCGCCATCTGCTACCTCGATGAGATCGTGGAGGCGCGCCAGGACACGACGGTCGTGCTCCACCCGCTGGCTGATCACCGTCGACAGCTACCCATCGACCGCCTGGGAATCACCTTGCAGGCGGCAGAGGGATTCTGCCTGGTCGTCTCCTACAACCCCGGTTATCAGAGCGTGCTCAAGGACCTAAAAGACTCGACCCGCCAGCGAATGGTAGCTATCGAGTTCGACTTCCCCCCACCGGATGTCGAGGAGAAGATCCTGTCCGAAGAAGCGGGGGTGAATCCGCACACGGCCTCGCAACTCGTGCAGCTCGGGCAGGCTATCCGCCGGCTCGACACGGTCGGCCTGCGCGAGGTGGCATCGACCCGCGTACTGATAGCTGCCGGTCGACTTGCGGTGGAGGGTCTGAGCATGCGCGACGCCTGCCGTGCTGCGGTCGCCGGACCGCTCACCGACGATCCGGTCGTCACCGCTGGGCTCTTCGAGATGATCGATGCATATCTGGGAGACGAACCCGCCGGACCGAACTGATTGACGGCTTGTCGGCTTGTCAGTAGCTTGTGGAACAAATATCAGGTTATGGGCGGGACAGGTGCCCTCACATGGCCGCCCAAGGGGGAGCGCGTGTCGTACGAGAGCACTGCCGAGCCGATCAAACTCGGGTACCTATTCGATTTCAAGCTCCCCGACGGCTATCCGGAGGAGTCCCGTCAGGACCTGGTCCTGCCATTCGAGCTCGTGTTCAAACAGGGACTCGATCGGGGGATGATCGACCGTCCCGTGCAGATCATCTTCCGCGAGGTGGAAGGGCTACCCAAGGGGTCGGCGAAGGCCGTCATCGACGCCTACGGCGAGCTGGTGGACGAGGGCTGCCTGGCCGTGTTCGGTCCAGCCATCACAGATAACTGCGTGCCGACACGCGAAGCCATTGAGCAGCGATTCCACGTGCCGGCCATCAGTGTCACCGGATCGGAGGAATGGCTCGGTGAATGGACTTTTTCACTCTCGATGGGATCGATGACAGATGAGCCCATCTTCTGGGCCGAACTGCTAGCCCAGGGCGGCCATACCGAGGTCGGCGCCCTTATCGAAGCGTCCCTGGTTGGCGAATCCTATATCCGGAACTTCCGATCGGCTGCTGCCGCGAGGGGTATACGTGTGGTCATCGAGGAGCGGATTCCACAGACGGCCCAGGACATCACCGAGCAGGTTCGTGCATTGCATCAGAGCAAGGTGACCGCATTCGTGCACTGTGGATTCGGATTCGGACTGCTCAACGTGAACCGGGTACTGAAGGAGCTCGCCTGGGACCCGCCGCGTTTATGCGGCACGGCCTTCCAGAATGCATGGATCCATCAGATCATGTGGGACGCCATCCTGGGGTGGACGGGGCTTGACCAGTACGACGAGTCAAATCCCGTCGGCCAGCAGTTCCTCGACGAGTACCAGGAGGCTTACGGGCGCCGGCCCGAGTACTGCGTGCCGGTGGTCAACCGCGACCTAGCTACCGTGCTCCTCCACGCGTTCGCCGACGCGCACCCGCTGTCACCCCGTGGAGTCAAGGAGGCTCTCGAGCGGGTGAAGATGTTGCCGGCCGCATCAGGGGTCAGTGGTACTCGCCTGTCCTTCGGCAATTGGATGCGCCGAGGTTGGGTGGGTGCCGGTTACCTGGTGGCGCGCCAACTCGAGCCCGAGTTCGGTAAGGCACGTCTTGTCGGGCGCTTCGGGGAGCTCTGAGCGGTGACCGTGCAGCTGACCGACTCTGAGACAGTGACGGCACCCACACCGACGCGCCCTCCTCGTTGGTCGAAGGGTGAGCGGGCCGGCGCCGGCTGGGCTCTACTTGGGTGCGCCTCGTCCTCGCCCTCATTTTCATCGCGGACAACGCACGGACTGGGCGGTGGCCGCCCGGATCGCGAATCCGGCCGGCGGGGAGCACCGAGTCCGGTGACACCGCTCTTCGGATGGTCGCACTGGCTTGTGGCAGAGCAGATCGGAACGATCGTCGCCATGGTGCTGATCGTGGTGGTGTTCGCGCTCCTGTGGCGGAGGTATCCAAAGCACCCGATCCTGCTCATGGCCATCTGCTGCACCTCCATTGTGTGGCAGGACCCCATCATGAACTGGGCGCCGTATGCGGTTACAACCCACAGCTCTGGCACTGGCCGGAGACCTGGCCCCTGGTATCTCTGTCGCCGACGGTCGAGCCGTTCGTGTCGTCGGCTACGTAATGTTCTTCCTGGCACCGTACTTTCCGGCCATATAGGTCCTCGACGCCTCCAACGTCGACGTGAGGTCGACTCCTTCGTATGGAAGCACCCGCTTATCTGCATGGGGTTGTTCATCTATCTCATCGGCTTCATCTACGACGCCGCCCAGGAGATTCTCCTTGTCCGCACGGGCATGTACGTCTACTCACAGGTCATTCCGTTCGGCTCGGTCTTCACGGGCCATGCATACCAATTCCCATTTATTTGGAGCTGTCACTCGTCACGGCGGAACGATCCCGTCGCGTGCTGCTCTATCGGGACGACACTGGGCGCACCGTCGCCGAGAAGCTGGCCCTCAGGATCCGGCTTCGTGCGTTCCGGGGTCGTCCTGCTCTTGCCACCTTCGACGTGACGTTCTTCATCGTCAACGCCGCCTATCTTTCTCTACGGCGGTGGCTCCGCTGTCATACGAGCGAGCGGGGTGGCCACATCGGTGGCGTGTCCATTCCCAGGTCCCGAGGCGAAGGTCTACGCCCTCAGGGCCTCTACGAAGAGGCAGGTCAACCCGGCCCGTACTCGGCGGGCATCTGGGACGGCTGGGAGACTGCTCAGCCAGGCCGCCCCGTCGTGCACCCTCCCGCACAAGAGGACGCTGCAGCCCGTAGCGCTTTGACCAACAGCTTTCAGGGATTGAGCTGCTGCGTCGGTCGCACGACAAGTTCGTTGATGCAGAAGCCCTCTGGCCGGCGACCCGGGGATTGCTCTTCGGAAGCCCCGGCCGGACGCATGAAGAGGACGGGCGCCAGCTCGTCCGGCCCGAGCACACGCAAGGAGTACATCTTGAATATCGACGATCTGATTCTCGTGTCCGTCGACGACCACGTAGTGGAACCGCCGAACATGTTTGCAGGGCACATTCCGGATAGGTACAAGGACCTGGCACCGAAGGTGATCACAAAACCGGATGGTACCGACGCATGGGTATTCGAAGGCCAGGAGGCGACCAATGTGGGCCTGAACCCGTAGCGGGCCTCCTCCTGACGAATACGGCGTAGAACCGACGAGCTTCAGCGAGATGCGACCTGGATGCTTCGACATCCACGAGCGGGTTCGAGACATGAACGTGAACGGGGTGCTCGCATCGATGAACTTCCCCTCGTACCCGCAGTTCTGCGGCCAGTACTTCGCCCGTGCCTCTGACAAGGACCTGGCCCTGGCCGTGCTGCGCGCCTACAACGACTGGCATGTTGACGAGTGCGGGCCGTCTCCGGGTCGGATGATCCCACTCGCCCTGCCCGCGAACTGGGACGTCGAGAGATGGCGGCCGAGGTGCGAAGGATGTCCTGCAAAAGGGTGCCATGCCGTGACATTTTCGGAGATCCCGAAAAACTTGGCTATCCATCAATTCACAATGACACTGGGATCCATTTGGAGGGCCTGCAGCGATGGGAACGTGGTCCGGTGCCTGCATATCGGCTCTTCGTTGTAAGTGGTGGTCACTTCGATGGAGGCACCAGTGGACACCATGATCACCTTGCAGCCGATCAACATCGTGCAGGCCGCCGCCGACCTCGTCGGTCCCCGCTGCTCCGAAAGTTCCCGATCTCACATTTGCACTGAGCGAAGGCGGAATCGGATGGATCCCCTACTTCCTCGAACGGGTCGACTCTGTCTACAAGAACCACCGGGCGTGGACGCACCAGAACTTCGGGGACAAGCTCCCGAGCG